>NZ_DAIUBR010000028.1:6624-14584 GCF_036846585.1 Limnobacter sp.
CTGGCGAACGCGTAGGGGTTTCCGGTAGTAAAAATGATCCCCTGGACTTTGTGCTGTGGAAAAGTGCCAAGGCGGAAGAACCCGACGACGCCAAATGGGATTCCGATTTCGGTGTGGGCCGCCCCGGCTGGCACATTGAATGTTCAGCCATGAGCTGCAAGCTGTTGGGCAACACCTTTGACATTCACGGCGGCGGTGCCGACCTGCAATTCCCGCACCACGAGAATGAAATTGCCCAAAGTGAAGGCGCAGCGGATGAAAGTTTTGCCCAATACTGGATGCACAACGGTTTCGTGCGGGTTGAAACCAATGGCCAGTCGGAAAAAATGTCGAAGTCGCTGAACAACTTCTTCACGATCCGTGACATTTTGAAAGTTTACGATGCGGAGGTGGTGCGGTTTTTCATTTTGCGCGCACAGTACCGCAGCCAGTTGACCTATTCAGAAGCCCATGTGCAAGACGCCAAATCGGCCCTGGACCGCCTTTACACCGCTGTGGGTGAAGTACAGGCGGCAGAAGAACTGGATTGGAATCACGATTTTGAAGCCCGTTTTGCCGAGGCCATGAACGACGACATGAACACGCCCATTGCGGTGTCAGTGTTGTTTGAGATGGCCAACGAGGTAAACCGCACGGGCGATTCAGGCTTGGCTGCGCGGCTAAAAGCCCTGGCGCGGGTGTTGGGTTTGCTGGGCCGTACCGCACAGGCTTTTCACCATGCCGGGGTAGGTGAACAGGCCGGTGGGCTTGATGAGGCGGCCATTCAGGCCCTGATCAATGCACGCACACAGGCGAAGGCAGACCGTGATTTTGCCGGGGCCGATGCCATTCGGCAGCAGTTGCTGGACCAAGGTGTGGTGCTGGAAGACAAGCGGGGCGGTGCCACCGAATGGCGGCGGGCTTGACGCAGGGTATTGAACTGGACCCCGAGGCACCTGCCTATTGGCATGAGGCTTGCGAGGCGCTTGCCTTGCAAAGCCCGGTGTGGGTCGATTTGATTCAGCGGCATTCAGACCGTGCGCTTCGATCGCGTGGTGCCCCTTTCGAGACCATGTTTCGTTCGCTGGTTGGACAGCAAATTTCGGTGAAAGCCGCCGATGCCGTGTGGGCCCGTGTGGTTGATGCCTTGAATGGCAGTATTACGAGCCAGGCCTTGCTGGCCCTGAGCGATGATTCGTTGAAAGCAACTGGTCTTTCCCGCCAGAAAATTGCTTATTCGCGCGCCTTGAGCGAATTCGAGCAAAATGGCTTGTTGACCATCAAATTGCTGGACTGCATGGACGACGAGGCCTGCACCCGCCATTTGTGCGAGATCAAGGGCGTGGGTCGCTGGACAGCCCAGATGTTTTTGATGTTTTGTTTGCGCAGGCCCAATGTGTGGCCTGTGGATGACATTGGTGTGCAGCGCGGTATCTCGCGCCAATTTTTCGAAGGTGAACCCATCGGACCGAAAGAAGCACTACAATTCGGGGAAAAATTAAAACCTTGGCGGACCGTGGCAGCGTGGTATTTGTGGCGCAGCCTTGACCCAGCTGTGGTGGACTATTAAGAGAACCTCATGAAGCAAACATTTCTGGATTTTGAAGCGCCAATTGCCGAGTTAAAAGGCAAGATTGAAGAATTGCGCCTGGTGCAAGACGGCTCGGCCGTTGATTTGTCGGAAGAAATTCGCCGGCTGGAAGGCAAAAGCGACATCCTGACCAAAGAGCTGTACGGCAAGCTGACGCCTTGGCAGGTGTCGCAAGTGGCACGCCACCCGCAGCGTCCCTACACCCTGGATTACATTGCCAACGCGTTCACTGATTTTCATGAACTGCATGGCGATCGCCATTTTGCTGACGATCCATCGATCGTGGGTGGTTTGGCCCGCCTGGATGGTGAAAGCGTAATGGTGATTGGCCACCAGAAAGGCCGCGACGTGAAAGAGCGCACTCTGCGCAATTTCGGCATGCCGCGTCCCGAGGGGTATCGAAAGGCGCTGCGCCTGATGAAAACTGCCGAAAAATTCGGTATTCCCATTGTGACCCTGGTGGACACGCCCGGGGCCTACCCCGGCATCGATGCCGAAGAACGTGGGCAGTCTGAGGCTATCGGCCGCAACTTGATCGAGATGGCCCAAATTCAGGTGCCTATCGTCAGCGCCATTATTGGCGAAGGTGGTTCGGGTGGTGCTTTGGCACTGGCTGTGGCCGACCACGTGATCATGATGGAATACGCCACTTACTCGGTTATTTCCCCTGAAGGTTGTGCATCCATCTTGTGGCGCAGTGCGGAAAGAGCATCCGATGCCGCCGAGGCCCTGGGCATTACTGCCAAACGCCTGCGCGACTTGGGCCTGATTCAGGAAATCGTGAAGGAAAGCTTTGGTGGCGCGCACCGTGACCATGCCCTAACGGCGAACAACTTGAAAACATCCATCAAAGCCGCTTTGAACCTGCTGGTTTCCTATAAGCCTAAAACCTTGCTCGATGCCCGTCACGACAGGCTGATGAGCTACGGTCACTTCAAGGTGAGCAAGTAATTGAAGCAGTCGCTTGAAGCCTTTCTAAGCGACTTCAAGCGCCAAGCCCCGTTGCCAGCCTGTTTTGTGGTGGCTTATTCAGGCGGGGTTGATTCCACCGTGTTGCTGCATGCATTGCATTCAATGGGCTTGCCCCTGCATGCGGTGCATGTAAATCATCAAATTCAGGCGCAAGCCAATGCTTGGGAAGCGCACTGCAAAAGCCAGTGCGAACAGTGGGGGGTGCCGTTTACTGCCTTGCGGGTGGACGTAGAACCAGGCGATTTGGGCCTTGAAGGCCAAGCCCGTGTGGTGCGTTACCGTGCCATTTTCAACTGGATGAAAACCAATCAACACAACGTTTTGCTGTGTGCCCACCACCTGGATGATCAATTGGAAACGGTACTGCTTCAGTTGTTGCGCGGTTCGGGTTTGCGCGGTGTGGGTGGTATGCGGCAGATTGGCCCTGTGGGCGTAGACCGCCACCTGCATGCCGATTTCCAGTTGTGCCGCCCGCTGTTGGGCTGCAGCAAAACCAGCCTGCTGGAGTATGCGCGTTTGAATCGCCTGCAGCACATTGAAGACCCCAGCAACAACGACACCACGCTGCGCCGCAACTGGGTGCGTCATGAGTTACTTCCCAGCCTTGAAGAATACTTTCCGCAAAGCCCGAAGGCTTTGCAGCAACTGGCCGAATTTTTTCAGGCACACTATTCTGAAGAAGATTCAAATACTGAGGCCAATGCACCGCAGGTGGTTTCTGCCGCAGGCGCCTTGCAGCTGATTCAGTGGCGAGAGCTGGATGAAACGGCTCAGTTGAATACCCTTCGGCACTGGTTGCTTGGGCAGGGCGTGCGTTGTGGCAAACTGAAATTAATCGAGTTGGCCCGCCAACTGCGCATTAACAAAGGCGGTATTCGCGAGGTGAAAAAAGGATGGCAGGTCAAAGTAAGCCGACAGCAGGCCCACCTGCAACACACCCAACCATAGGACACACGTTTTGAACAGTGACGAATTGAACAGCAGCATTGGCAACATTGACCCGGAAACCGTGGCCCAGTGGCTTGAAAGCAGCGGCAACTACAAGGTGCTGCGCCGCATTCAAATGCGGGAAAGTTTTGGCGGGCAAATCAACAGCCCCGTGAAAGTGTTGGTGGTTGACACTGAAACCACGGGGCTTGATTTTTCGACGTGTGAAGTGATCGAGGTTGGCGCTTTACTGATCGAGGTGGATCAGGACACTGGAGAAATAGGCGCGGTGCTGGGCAGTTATGGTGGGCTTGAAGAACCCAAAGTGGCCATTACCCCCGAGAATTCTGCGATTCACGGCATTACCAACGATATGGTGAAAGGCCAGCAGTTTGACGAAGCGGCGCTCAAAGCACTGTGCGGCGAAGCCGCCCTGTTTGTGGCCCACAACGCCGCGTTCGACAAGCCCTTCATGTTGCGCCGTTTTCCCTGGCTTGAAAAATCAATCTGGGCTTGCACGTTTCGGGAATTGCCCTGGACGCAGGAAAATTATTCAGGCCGCAAACTGGAATATCTGTTGTCGGATTGTGGTTATTTTCACGGCGCACACCGTGCAGTTGAGGATTGCAATGCGCTGGTTCATGTGTTGGCTCAGCCCATGAAAACATCGCAGCGCATGCCGTTTCAGGTGTTGTTCGACAGCGCCAATGAATCGATTTATCAAATTGCTGCGTTGAAAGCACCGTTCGAGAAAAAAGATTTTCTAAAGGCCAAGGGTTTTCGCTGGAATGCAGATGACCGCGTGTGGGAATTCGAAGCCGTGGGTTTTTCCGAAGGCAAGGAAGTGATCGAATGGCTGCGCGAGCAGGTGTACTGTACCACCGGCAAAATCATGTTGGGCTTTCGCATCCAGGCTGGGGTTGATCGTTACTCTGGCACCACGCTGAAGCAACAGTTCAAAGAGGTGTAAGGCGTGCCCGCCACGGTTTATCCATCGGACACCAGCGAGCTTGCGCTTGACGGCGCACAAGCCCGCGAGCGGGATGTACTGCTGCAGCTGCAAGCGCAGTTGCCCGAGAACTACACCATTTACCACGGAATACATTGGTCGCGCATTGAACACGGCTTGACCGTCACCGGCCGCATCCAGTTTCTGGTGTTGGGCCCCAGTGGCATTGTGTACTGCATCCTGATGAAAACCGGTTTGATGAAAGTGGACCAGGGCCGGGTCGTCAAGCAACTGGGTGAACAACGCCAGGACGTATTCAACGCCTTGGCGGAGCAGGGCGCTTTGCTGGCACAAAAATTCAAAAAGCAGCATCTAGGCACATTGCGGGTAGAACCCGTCTTCTATTGCCCCGATTTTACCGTGCCCGACGCCACCGGCCTGACCGTGAACGCCGAACGGATTGTGGACGCAAGGCACAAAGAGGAATTGGGGGCGTTGATACAAACCATCGACATCACGGCAGACCTGTTCAGCAGCCACCCCAATACCAAAATTATTCATTCATTTTTGTGCAATGAATTGAATTTGGTGCCGGAAGTGGGGGCCTTGTCCCAAGCGGCTGAAACCTTGGTAACCCGTTTGTCGCATGGTTTGGAACAGTGGGTTTCAAGGCTCAGTTTCGAGCCTTTTCGGCTTCGTGTTACTGGCACGGCAGGCAGTGGCAAATCGCAATTGGCCTTCAGTGAATTGCAGCGCAACCATGGATTGAAGGCTCGCACAATTTACGTGTGTTACAACAGGCCGCTTTCGTCGCATATGGCGCAGCAGGTTCGTGAAGCCGTTTTGATGGGTGCTGTAGTGTTCAACTTTCACGCGCTTTGCGACCGCATGTTGCGTGATGCAGGCCAGGAAGTGGATTATTCCTCACCTGGTGTGTTCGGCCGTTTGGCTGAGCAAGTGCTGGCCACGCCAGTGGACAAACGTTGGGTGTTCGATTCAATCGTGGTAGATGAAGGGCAGGATTTTGACCAAAGCTGGCTGCCTGTGCTTCAGCGTTGCGCGCATTCCGGCACGCGCTGGTTGTGGCTGGAAGATCCCATTCAAAACCTGTACGCCAAACCGCCAATCAGCCTGCCGGGTTGGGTCAACCTGCACACCCCCATGAATTACAGAAACCCCAAGCGTGTGGTGCAGGCCGTGCAACTGGTGCAACAGGAATTCAGGTTTGAGTCACCATTGCCACTGGACATTGAAGCAGCCTGCCCCCTGGAAGGTTTACCACTTGAGTTTTTTGAGTATGAAGACGACGACGGTTTGTTGAACCAAACTGCCAAAGCGATTACTGCGTGTTTGCGGCATGGTTTTACACGTGACAAAATTGCGGTGCTGAGCATGCGTGGGCATGAAAAATCTAAAGTGTTGGCCCAAGCCAGCTTGGGGCCCCACAGCCTGCGGCATTTCACCGGGCGGTACGACGAACATGGTAGCCAGATTTTCACCGAGGGCAATGTACACGCTGAATCGGTTTACCGTTTTAAAGGACAGTCTGCCCAAGCTGTGGTGGTGACCGAACTGGCCTTCGAAGAATTCAATGAGACCGATTTCAGGAAGTTGTTTGTGGCGATGACACGCGCAAAGTTACTTCTGGTGTTGGTGGGGCATACCAATACACTGGGGAGGTTGCGAAACGCAATTCACTGTTGAACGCGCCACAACCCTTTGCTGGGCGAACACACCTCACCCCGGAATTTTGTTTTTTCGCCATTCTCAATGGTGACACCCAGGTAAGTTCGGCAGGAGTCTGATTTCGCGCCGGGCGACAGGTACACACCAATTCCGTTGGCTGGGTTTATCCAGCGAACAGCCTGGCCGGAAGGCACCAATTCCATGGTGTGGCCAAAGCAGTGTGAATCAACAGCGAAGGCGTCAACCAGTGTGGTTTCAGGGAAGATGGATTTAAACACGTCGCCAGATTCTACATAGGCCATTTGCTCGGTCAAACTACCCTTGAGGGATTCTGCTTGAACCAGTTTTGCGTCGCACTGACCA
This sequence comes from Limnobacter sp., assembly GCF_036846585.1. Classification (GTDB taxonomy): domain Bacteria; phylum Pseudomonadota; class Gammaproteobacteria; order Burkholderiales; family Burkholderiaceae_B; genus Limnobacter. The sequence goes on from NZ_DAIUBR010000028.1 coordinate 13,092, forward strand.
CGCAATACGCCGAAATCATTGTTCCAGCCTTTGCCGGTGTAGCCGATGAAATTTTTCGCATTTGCTGTAGACCCAAAGAAAGCCGCTGCAATTGCAAGCAGGCAAAACACGGTTTTAATTCGTACTTGGGCTATGGGCATGGAGTAGTACTTATTAACTGGGCAGCCTGATGACATTGATAAAAACGGTGGGTACGCAAGTTTCGTTGACCCAATGAGTGTATCTTTTTCTGTATGAAAAAACACGGTACAGCCCCGGGAGACAACACAAAATGACAGTTCAAGGCAAAACTGTATCGGCAATTGACATTGCAAAAGGTGCTTTGGGCTTTTTGCCGGACATGCCCAGAATTTTGCCATCCTTGTTCAATCTGGCATTTCTTAGGCCTGATTCCCGGCGTTCACTGGGTTTGCTGTTTCAGGAGGCTGCTGCAAAGCATGCGCGGCAACCTTTTCTGAAAAGTGGAGGTGATACATGGACATATGAAAAAGCCAACGCCTGCTGTAACCAGATGGCGCGTGGCTTGCTCGCGCTGGGTGTGCAGGCTGGGGACACGGTAGGTCTGTTGTCTGCCAATCATGCTGAAACCCTGTTGGCTGTGATCGCTTGCGCAAAACTGGGTGCGGTGGCTGCCTTGCTGAACATCAACCAGCAGGGGGCAGTGCAGGCCCACAGCCTTGGGCTGGTGAAGCCACGTTTGGTACTTGCCTGTGACAAGGGCTTGCAAGTATTGAAAGCGTTGGAGAAAGAGCAGCCGGGTTTTTTGAAGTCAGTCGAGGTGTTGTCACTTCAGGCGGCCAGTAGCGACCTGCTGGTCAGTGATTTTCGCAGCGCCTGGTGCACCCAGCCCGCGCACAATTTGGCGTGCACGGCACAAATCATTGCCAGCTCGTCTTGCTTTTATATTTTCACTTCGGGTACCACCGGCTTGCCCAAGGCCTCGGTGATGAGCCATTACCGCTGGTTACAGGCTGCGTTGGGAATGAATACCGCCGTTCGTCTGAATTCTGATGATGTCCTGTATTGTTGCTTGCCGCTTTACCACAACAATGCTTTGACGGTTTCCCTGGGCGTGGTGGTGGCTGCGGGTGCCTGTTTCGCCCTGGATGAGAAGTTCAGTGTCAGCAAATTTTGGCAGCGCATTGCGCATTACAAAGCCACCGTGTTTTGTTACATCGGTGAACTGCTGCGTTATTTGTTGAACCAGCCCGAGCGCATGGATGACCAAAACCATGAGGTGCGGCTGATTTTGGGCAATGGTTTGCGCCCGGAGATCTGGGATGACTTTGAAAATCGTTTCGGCATTCATCATATTTTTGAATTTTACGGTGCCAGTGAATCCAACCTTGGGTTCATGAATGCCTTTGGGTTGAAAGAGACCGTGGGCTTTTGCCCCATGCCTTATGAAGTGGTGGCCTGTGATGCTGACACCGAACAGCTTGAGCGCAATGCCCGCGGTTTTTGCATGCCGGTGGCTCGGGGCGGGGTTGGGT
>NZ_DAIUBR010000028.1:14600-42534 GCF_036846585.1 Limnobacter sp.
ATTAGCGAGGTCACAGGCTTGCGTCCCTTTGACGGTTACACCGACCCTTCGGCCAATGAAGGCAAATTGCTGCGCAATGTGTTCAGGCAAGGTGATTGCTGGTTCAATTCAGGCGACCTTGTTCGAAGGCAAGGTTGGCAGCATATTCAGTTCGTCGACCGTTTGGGTGACACCTTTCGCTGGAAGGGCGAGAACGTGGCGACTTCCGAGGTGGAGGGCGTGTTGGCCAAATTGCCCTTTCTGGAGCACGCGGTGGTTTACGGCGTGAAGTTGAAAGGCGTTGATGGCAGGGCGGGAATGGCGGCAGTGGCAGTGAAGCGGGGTTACCGGCTTGATTTGAAAGCCATGGCCAAGCACCTTGTTTCAAATTTGCCAGCCTATGCTGTGCCGCAATATGTACGTGTCTTGAAGCTGGTTCAAACCACGGGAACCTTCAAGTACCAAAAAGTGCAATTGAAAAAAGAAGGCATCGATCAAAACCAGTTTCACGATTCCTTGTATCAGTTCAATGCTCGCACACAATGCTATGAGGCCATGAAATGAAAGCCCGCCTCGTGTCGCACTGTGCGCTTAATTCGCCGCTGTTTTTATTGTTTCACCCTTGACCAGTTGGGTGATCAGTTTCAAGGTGTCGCTGTCGTAAAGCATGCCGCTGTGCGAAACACGCTTGCCCGGCAGCACATCCTGAATGTACACGTTATGTACACCTGGCTCCTCTACAAACTGTTTCTCAATGGGCAGTACGACCAAATCATTTTTGGTGACCAATACACTGTAAGCCACACCGGGCACGGTGATTTGTCCCGCTTGCAGTGTGCGAAGCAGTTCCGATTCTGGGTGTTGGTCGGCACAGGCAATACAATATTCCACTGCTTTGCGGTTGGGCGTTTTTGCAATTGACGTGCCGTTGACACTGGGTGCCAAAGCGATGAATCGATCAACATGATCGGCACCCTGCAGCATTTTCAAGTAATAAAACCCGATCAGACCACCTTGCGAATGGCCCACCAATGTGATTTTGCTGCTGCCGGTGGTTGTTTTCACCAAATCCACGAATTCCGCAATGCGACTCGCTGACTCATCAACCGGGCCTACTCCTTTGAACCAGTCGTTCGAATTTTCAGCGCCATAATCGACGGAAAATACACACAGTGATTCATTGGCCAATGCAGGGCCCAATGCGCCAAAGGAATACATGGAGCTGGAGAAGGTGCCATGCACCAGTACCACCGGGTTTTGGCCATGTGCTGGTTTGCACTGCCAGTTGTTGACACCATCGGGCATGGTTTTGCCGCCCACCACCATGCTTAAAAAAGAGCTTGTCCAGTTGGCTTTGGGTTCATATTTTCCTTGCGCCGTGGTGGTGCTGCAGGCGTTCAGGCCCACAAGGGCAACAAGGCAGCTGGTCAGCAATTGTTTAAAGCGTGTCATGTTGTGGCGTTCTGTGGTGATCTGTATAAAGTGCGCACGATAGGGTAATCGTTTAAGGTGGCCCCCTTTGCGGGAAAGACGGGGCACACAATCTGGTTTTCAATAAGGCCATCGACACACGCATGTGTATTATGCACCAGGAGTTGGGCTATGGATGATTTTGCTAACAACGGCAGTTTGGGTGTTCATTCGCTAAGCGAGGTGGAATCCAGGCGTGAGTGGTTTGTAGGCGTTTTGGGAGGTGGTATTTGCTACGGATTGATTTTGTGGCTTTGTTAACAATGCCTGGGCGATCTGAATAAAAAACCCTCGAATGTTCGAGGGTTTTTTATTTAAGCAAAGTTCAGCTCAAGCTGTGCCATGTCTTTTCAGACGGATGCTTTTGGCGCAGCGGCAGCACGCTTGGCACGTGGCGCAGCAGCCTTTTTGGCAGCAGGCTTCTTGGCAGCCTTTTTCGCGCCAGCTTCACCTTTCACGCCAATTTTTTCGAACAACTGGGCAGCGATTTGCTCAGCTTGCTCAATGGCAGGCTTCAGGGTTTCGTTTTTCTTGGCTTGTGCCAGGGCGCTTACACCCATGGTGATCGCGTTTTCTGTCAATGATTCAGCTTGTGACAGGGCCAGTGCAGCATAAGAAAAACCCTTGTCGATCACAACAGGCAACTGTTGTTCAAACAGTTCAACACCTTTCTGGGTGTAAACCTGGCTTACGCCGACTACTTTCTCAAGGCCTTGCTTGATCTCGGTACGTGCATTCACAACAACGGGCTTGTCAGCCAGTGGCAGCTTCTCGGCGGCGGTGAAGGCATTGCCCAAACCTTGTGACAACAGGCCAAATTGTGTTTGTACCAGATTGTTCAGGGCCTTGGCCGCTGCCTGGTGCTGGCTTTTCAATTCGGTGTTGGTTTTGGTCAGCAGTTCTGCTGTTTTTTCGAAAGCGTACATCGTGAGATCTCCTTGGGGTGGCGAGTAGTCAAGTTTCGTGACATTTCGAACTATAGGGAAATCGATTACGCAATGAAAGGGTTTGAACCTGAGGCTCTACACTAAAAATGTGTGCGCAAGCCTCAGGCGATGCAGGTTTTTAATCCATGCCACGGGTAGAAACTATGGGTTCCGGCGCCGGTTTTCCTTTAAAGAATTTATTAAGAACGATGGCCACGACTGCCAACACAGCGCCTGCGATGTCTGTGTATCCACCACCCTCGATCATGCACAGGGCCGCAATTAACAGCACCCCACGTACCACCCAGTTGGAATGTGATCCCCAGAACCAGCCTTGAATTGCTGCGGCCAGGAAGTACACGCCGATACAGGCAGTGGTGAATGCGCGCAAAATGACAGGCCATTCACCTTCCATTAACAGCGCTGCGTTGTAGAAGAACATGAACGGCACAATGAACGCGGTCAATCCAATTTTGAACGATGTGAAAGACGTTGCCATCGGGTTGGCTCCCGAAATACCCGCTGCTGCATAGGATGCGAGTGCCACCGGCGGTGTGATTGCCGAGATCACTGCGAAGTAGAAGACGAAGAAATGCGCCACCAGCGGTTCAATGCCAAGCTCGATCAGGCCGGGGGCCACCACGGAAGCGGCCACGGCATAGGCTGCGGTGGTTGGCATGCCCATGCCCAGCAAAATGGCGATACACATGGCAAAGAACAGGGCGATCAGTTGGGAATTTTCGGCAATGTTCAGCAAAATGGACGAGAAGCGGGCACCCACCCCAGTGAGGGCGATCACCCCCACAATAATACCTGCGCAGGCACACACCGCGATGATCTGGATTGACATCACGCCAGCCAGGTCAAAGGCTTTGAAAATGCTTTTTGGTCCCATTTTGAAAGGTGTTAGCCAACTAACCACCGCTGCAGCCGCTGTGGCCAATGTGCCCGCACGAATAACGGAATAGCCCATGAACAAGGCAACGATCAAAATGATGATCGGGATGAACAGGTACACTTGCTTCACCATTTTCGAGAACTGGGGCAGTTCGTCAGAACGCATGCCACGCATGCCCAGTTTGGCGGCTTCAAAGTCAACCATCAGGTAGGTCGACAGGAAGTAAAGCACGGCTGGAATGACCGCAGCAATTGCAATCTCGGAATAGGGTATGCCGGTGATTTCCGCCATGATGAACGCACCCGCACCCATGATGGGGGGCATGATTTGCCCGCCAGTGGAAGCAGCTGCCTCAATGGCGCCCGCTGTTTTGCTGTTGTAGCCTACTTTTTTCATCAATGGAATGGTCAACGAGCCCGTGGCTACCACATTGCCAGCACTTGTCCCGTTGATCATGCCCATCAGGCCAGAGGCAAACACCGCCACTTTGGCTGGGCCGCCACGTGCACGTCCTGCTGCAGCGAAGGCAAAATTGACGAAATAATCGCCAACCTTGGATGCTTGCAGAAATGCCGCGAACACGATAAACAAAATAATGTAGGTGGACGACACCGCTGTGGTTGCGCCTAGAACGCCTGCATCGGTGTAGATATATGAGAAAAATCGGCTGAAATCAAAACCGTCGTGGGTCAGGAAGCCTGGCAAATAGGGGCCAACGAATGAATACACCACGAAAATGACGGAAATGACAACCAAGGCGCTGCCTGCCACGCGACGTGTCAGTTCAAGTATGAGCGCCAAGCCAACCATGGCTGCCCAGGCATTGCCGGGCGATGCGAAGGGTGTGCCTGCGCGCATACGCAAGGCGGTGCCATCCAGGTGCAGCATCAGGTACGCTGTGCTGGCGATTACTGCCAATACCAGGGTGGCATCGAGCCAGTTGAATTTGTTGCCTTCGGGTCGCAGGAACCAACTGGCAGCAATTGCACCAAGAGAAGCCACTGCAAGTGGAATTCCAAAATGATTTGTTTCCATTTCAGGCGTAATCATCTCGCCGCTGGCGATGATCTGGCTCATCTCGAAAACAATGTACAGTGAATACAAAACCGGCAAAGCCAACAGCACCGCAAGCCCTTTGATAATATTCTGGCTGCCACGCTGTGGTTGATCCACATTGGCCGATGAATATGCGACAAAGCCAATGATCAGTGCACCCGCAACGTGCAGAATCCGGAACGCCCAGGTTTCTACTGGTGACACGTTCAATGTGAAGACATGCCAGAAGGCATAGGCGGCTGAAATAATGGAAACAAACAGCGCCGCGTTTTGGCTAAATTGGCGCTGGTTGTTCGCGGGCAGTTCTTCGTCAACGCCATGGGCGATTAGACGATCTTCGTCTGCGGGATTTGTTGCACTGGATGGTGTGGACATATTGAGTGAGACCAATTCAAAAAATTGTGTGCTTGTTGCGCAAAAGCGCCGAGTCTGCATTCAAACCCGGCGCTGACCTGATCAAGTGGATTGATCCGGGTTTAGTTCAGTTTCAAGTTCGCTGGAATTTTGAAACCCTTTTCTTCGTAGTACTTCACAGCACCTGGGTGAAACGGGATGAAGGTGTTTTTATCCCAGTTTTCCGCCAGTGTGGTGCGCGCACCTTTGTGGATGGTTTGCATTTTTTTGTTGTTGTCCAGTACGGCCTTGGTGGCTTCATACACAAAGCTCTCTGGCAGGTCGCAGTTGGCAATGGCGTAGTTCCACATCGACACTGCGCGTGCATCTTTGGTCAGTGTTTTGTAGGTGCTGGCCGTGATCGGAAATGCTGCAACAGGGTAAGTTTCCATTACCTTCTTTTGCTCAGCTTCCGTGAACTCAAGAATATTGATTTTGGTCTGCACTTCCAGTTGTGTTACTGCCGGGATGGGCACGCCAGCCGCAAAAGCGACAACATCGATCAAACCGTCTTGCAACTGGCCGCCCAGGTCGGACCAGCCACCATTGCGGCGCTCGAACTTCACACCCAGTGTTTCCAGCATTTTTGGAAAGTAGGTGTCAGAGGTTGAACCCGCTGGGCCGAAACCAATTTTGGAGCCCGCAGGGATGTCCTTGATCGACTTGATGCCACTTGATGACAACACGGTGACCGAGAAAGGGGTTTGATACATGGGGAACATGGCGCACACCTTGTTCATTTTCAAGCCTGGTGCCAATGGGCTTTTGCCATCCAGTGCATCGCGGGCCGGGCCCATGGTGGTCATGCCAAAGGCAAGTTTGCCCGTGTGAACCAAGGCCAGGTTTTGGGTGGGGCCGCCGGTTACTTCAGCGCCACCAGTAATGCCCACTTTGTCGGCAACCAGGTTCGCCCAGCCAGCGCCGTAAGCGTAATAAGTACCACCCTGAGAGGCTGTGCCAACTGTAAAGCTTTTGGGCCACTTGGATTTGTCTGCGTGTGCTGCACCCATGGCCAGTGCGGCCAGGCTGATTGCAACGGCGGATTTTGCCAGAATTGCTTTCATTGATATCCCCTAAGTATTGATGAAACTTTGCCCATTGGGTGTCGGGCTTTGTCATTGTTATCATTCTTTAATTGAATGAAATGATTGTGTGAAAACACTGTGATAATGTCGTGCCTATTGAAAAAATGGGCAATACGGGATGTCCGCATCAGGGTTTGCCGCAAATTAATAGTTAATACAATGATATGAAAATGAAACAGGATGAATTAATATCCACGGCCGTGTAAAATCACCGCTTTTGCGCCAAAAGGCCTGCTGTGTCTATTGAATCCGAAGTCAAGCGTCGCAGAACGTTTGCGATTATTTCCCACCCGGATGCCGGTAAAACCACATTGACCGAAAAGCTGTTGCTGTTTGCGGGTGCCATCCAGATTGCTGGCAGCGTGAAGGCGCGCAAGGCCAGCCGCCATGCCACGTCCGACTGGATGGAAATTGAGAAGCAGCGTGGCATTTCCGTGGCCAGTTCGGTCATGCAGATGGAATACCGCGACCAGGTGATCAACCTGCTGGATACCCCCGGTCACCAGGATTTTTCTGAAGACACCTACCGCGTGCTGACCGCTGTAGACGCTGCCTTGATGGTGATTGACGCCGCCAACGGTGTAGAACCGCAAACCCTGCGTTTGATCGAGGTTTGCCGCGCCCGCAATACGCCCATTATTACCTTCGTCAACAAGATGGACCGCGAGGTGCGCGATCCAATTGAATTGATGGACGAAATTGAAAGCACCCTGGGCATTCCCTGCGTGCCGTTCGCCTGGCCTGTGGGGCAGGGCAAGTTGTTCCACGGTATTTTTGACATTCGAAAAAACCACATGCGAGTGTTTACGCCCGGTGCTGACCGCCGTCGTGATGAAGACGAGGTTGTTGATGGCAATAACCGGGAACTGCTGAGAAGCCGCTTTGGTGCCGAGTTTCAACAGGCCGAACAGGAAATTGAATTGGTCACTGGTGCTGCGCCCAGCTTCGATCCTGCTGTGTTCCTGGCCGGCAAGCAAACACCCATGTTTTTCGGTTCTGCAGTGAACAACTTCGGTGTTCAGGAAGTGTTGGATGCACTGGTGGATGTGGCCCCACACCCGGGTCCCCGCAAAGCGCTTGAGCGTGAAGTGGCGCCCACGGAAAGCAAGTTCAGCGGTGTGGTGTTTAAAATTCAGGCGAACATGGACCCTGCGCACCGCGACCGGATTGCGTTTGTTCGCGTGCTGTCCGGTCGCTTTGAGCATGGCATGAAGTTCAAGGTGTTGCGCACCGGGAAAGATTTCCGTCCCACCAGCGTGGTTACCTTTCTTTCCCAGCGCCGTGACCGGGTTGATGAAGCTTACGCTGGCGACATCATTGGTTTGACCACCCACGGTGGCTTGCAGTTGGGTGATTCATTGAGCGAGGGTGAAGGTCTGCAGTTCACAGGCCTGCCGTTTTTTGCACCTGAACTGTTTGCTTCCGTTGAATTGAAAGACCCCATGCGAAGCAAGCAGCTGCAGAAAGGGCTGATGGAGTTGGGGCAGGAAGGTGCCATTCAGGTGTTCAAACCCTTGTTGGGTTCGGAAATGCTGTTGGGCGCTATTGGCCAGTTGCAATTTGAAGTGGTGCAGGCCCGTTTGAAAGGTGAGTATGGTGTGGAAGTGCGCCTGGGTTCAAGCCGCTACAGCTGCGCGCGTTGGATAACCAGCAAAAATGCCAACGATCTGCGCCGTTTCATGGACGCGAACGTGGGTCGCATGGTGACCGACGCTGCGAACACCCATGCATTTTTGGCCACATCCAGGTTTGACCTCGATGTGATGCAAAAGCGTTGGGAAACCATCGAGTTTCATCCCATGCGAGAACATGCCGGGCTGTTGCTGGCCAATCATTGACGCATTCCCCCGCGTGAAAACGGGGTTACAATTAATCCAACGTAAAAAACAAATCGGTCATGCCATGAGTGAACTGGATTCCCTGCTGGAACAAGTGTCTGGCTATTTTGCAGTGTTGTCAGAACCCACACGCCTGAAAATCATTCATGCTTTGTGCAACGGTGAAAAGTCGGTGAATGACATTGTGGATGAGGTCAATTCAACCCAGTCCAATATTTCCCGGCATTTGAATTTGATGTACCGGGCTGGTGTATTGCAGCGTCGCAAAGAGGGCACGCTGGTGCTGTATCAGGTCAAGGAGCCTACCGTGGTGGAATTGTGCCGCACGGTTTGTGTACACGTGGCGGCCAGGCTGGATGCAGTGCCAACTGATTCCAAAAAACTGCCTGATTTTTTTCGGTAACAATAAAAAAACCGGTCTGTTGAAGACCGGTTTTTTTTATTCAAATCCCGATTTGAATTACTTCAGTGATTCAATCAGGTCGATGTAGTTTTGCATTGCCTGTTCGTTGCTGGTGCCTTCAAGGCCTTTCCATGCATCATATTTTGCACGGCCAACAATGTCGGTGAAACCGGGGCGCTTGCCGTTGTTGTCACCTTCGGTTGATTGTTTGAACAATGCATAAATTTTCAGCAAAGTCTGGTTGTCCGGACGGGCGGGCAGTGATTTCGATTCCGCCACAGCCTTCTCAAAACGGGCTTTCAAGTCGCTCATAAGTTCTCCTAAGTCTTGTTATGTGTTTTCGTCAGTAATAAAAGATTGCGCCAGGCTTTCAAACAATTCCTTGGCATTGCCCTGCAAATACGGGGCGAGCAGGCACATCACCTGATACACGCCATTGGCCAAAGCAGCACTCATCGTGGCTTCGTCATTGAAGTGGCGGGGATCGCGAACATATTCGAATGAAAGCCAGTAGGTTGCCACCACCACCATGTTGGTGGCAAGTGCATTGATTTGCGCTTGCGAGGCCATCATGTCGCCCGATTCCACCAAGCCCTGGCACAGGCGGCGTGCCACATCTACCTTGTGTTTCAGGATGCGTTTGAAATGAATTTCGAGTGTGCGGTTGCGCGACAGCAGATCGTTCAAGTCGCGATACAGAAAGCGGTAGCGCCAAATAAGCTCGAAGGACACCTGAAGGTATAGCCATGCGTCTTCGATATTGGCCTGGCGGTTGCCGGGCACATCGAGCAGGCCATCAATTTCTTTTTCGAAACTGGCAAATATGCTGTTGACGATGTCGTCTTTGTTGCGGAAGTGATAATACAAATTACCGGGGCTGATGTTCATTTCATCAGCAATCACGGTGGTTGTAATGTTCGGCTCCCCGAACTCGTTGAAAAGCCGTAATGACAAATCAAGAATTCGTTCTCTTGTTCTTCTTGGAGGCTTGCGTTCCATGTTCTGGTCGTCTCCTGTCTGGCCAAAGTCCTGGTTGAACTTAAGACTTCATGCAGCAAGTCTGTTCTTGGTTTTTTGAATCTTATCAGTCTACGTTGTTTTATTGCGCATTTGGGTCCTTGATACTGCCGTTACCAGGCAGTAATGGCTTTCATCATGCTGCATTTCTGGTTTTTGCAATTCGAATGTAACGATCCAGCTCATTCAATGAATCTTCCAATTGGTCGAATTTCGACACCATTGAGCCCGTGCGTGCCGGTTTTTTGCTTGTTTTGTTGGCCAGCTGCATGGTTGGGTCTTTAAGCACTTCAAGGTTCAGTTCCAGGCCGTGTCTTGAAAATTTCTCGGCCAAATCGTAACGCCGTGCCCACAATTCTTCGCGTGTGCGCTGATAAGCGTGCTCGCACAGGCGGCGCCTGCTGGCGTAACTGAATGGATTGGTGAAGAAAAATTCGCCATCGCCGTGCTGTGGTTCGAACAGCACAATGTCGGCGTTCGGATACAGGTGGCCATAGCGTTCCATACCAATGTCCATGCGCGAATGAATAATAGACCTGAAGGTTTGCGACAGAACCACTGGCAATCCGCCCTCGTAAAGGCGTGACCCCGGCTGAAATGCTTTGCCTTTGGCGCGGCGGCGGTGGTTGTTCGGATTCAGGCGATCGTCGTACGGCACCAGCGGATTAAGGCAAATCAGCAACTCAACACCTTCTTTCAGGGCGGTGGATGCATGCAGGGTCTTTTTCAGTGCACCGTCCACATAATGCCGGTTGGCAATGCGGGTGGGTGGGAACAAGCCGGGCAGGGATGCCGAGGCTTGCACGGCTTTGGAAATGGGAACGTCATCATGACCGGGCATGCCGAAGGGGATGGACTCACCGGAATCCAGGTCGGTTGCCACCAGAATAAGGCGTTTGCCCAGGCTGCGAAAATCATTCGTTCCGCCACCTTTGGCGATCAGGTCGGCCATCCATTCATGAAGCTGGTCTCCATTGAACAAACCGGTAGGAATGGCCGCGCCCAATCGTTCGATGCAGCTGACCCAGGTTGCGTCGTCACGCAGGAAGTAATCTGATATGGCTGTGCCCAACAGGCCGGGCACCTTGCGCAGCCGCGTCCAGTATTCTTTCCAGGCCGGGTGTAGCAACACCGAGGGATCGAAAGCGAATTCTTCGGGTTCGCCCTCGATGAACAATTTGTAAATTTGAAGCGGGGTGAGGTCGTGGGCCAAACCCGTGGCAACAATGCCGCCGGCGGACACGCCCACGTAAACTTTCATGTTGTTCAAGTCCAGGCCGTCGATGGCTTCGGACAGGGCAACCAAAGCACCAATCTCGTAGATGGCGCCCAAAGGGCCACCACCAGCCAGGGCCAGCCCTATTTTTGGGCCAGAATTATTATTGTTCATGCAGGTTGTGAACTCCAGACCCTGACTTGACACGGCAAGACCACCATGGGCCTTGCCTTGAATGAATTACCCGCTTGGCAGATTCACTCGGCGGATTTTTTCGCACGTGTGGTGCGCTTGGGCGGGGCGGCCTTTGCATCGGCTTTCTTGCCCGTCAATTCAGCAATGGCCGCAGACAGCTGATCAATGCGTTCGGCCAGTTGCTGCACGTCTTTGTTGGTTGGCACACCCAGACGACCCAGCGCGCGGGCAACACGCTCTTCAAATACCTGTTCCAGTTTGTCCCAGTGTTGAGTCGCTTTGCTTGACACAGAGCCTGCCAGCTTGGTGACCTTGCCTGTGACTTCCCCCACTTTTTGATCTGCAAATTTCACGGTTCGCTCCTGAATTTCTTGTCCTTCCTTGACCAGACTTTCCAAAACACGGTTGCTCTCTTCTTGTGCTTTGGTAATGGCACCCACGCCAGCTGTCCACAATTGCTGTGCACTATCGACTGCACCTTTGATGGGCTTTTTCTTTCCGGCCATGTTTGTCTCTCCTTGGTGATGGCAAAGGGGCCCGGTCGGGCAGCTGCCTTTTTTGATTATTCAGTAGTTTATCCAGCCCGCACTAGAGAAGGCACACTAAACCCCCTTCGTGTTTTCACGTAAGCAGGGTGCTGACAGAACACTTGTAGAGGTGCGTTCCAGTTTGCGAAACGCGGGCGGACAGTTATAGTAGGCCTTCCTGAGCCTTATCTTCCAAATAAAAAACCCCGCGCGGAGAAGACATACGATGAATTATTTTGTGACAGGAGCCACCGGCTTCATCGGCAAGCGATTGGTGAAACGCCTGGTCGACCAAAAACGCAAAGGCACCATTTACTTTTTGATTCGTGAATCCAGCCTGGACAAAGTGGCTGAATTGCAAAAGTACTGGGGCGCCAAGAAAGGACAGTGTGTGCCAGTGGTTGGTGATTTGACCAAGCCCAAGCTGGGTTTGAAAGCCACTGAAATCAAGGAGCTGAACAAAAACATTGCGCACTTTTTTCACTTGGCTGCCATTTACGATTTGGCTGCCGATGCAGAAAGCCAGCAAGAAACCAATATCAAGGGCACCGAAAATGCGGTGGACCTGGCCAATGTAATTGGCGCGGGCTGCTTTCAGTTAACATCTTCGATTGCGGCGGCTGGCCTGTATGAAGGCGTATTTCGCGAAGACATGTTTGAGGAAGCGGAAAATCTGGACCATCCGTATTTCCGCACCAAACACGATTCGGAAGAAATTGTGCGCAAAAAAGTAAAAGGCGCATGGCGCGTTTATCGTCCCGGTTTTGTGGTGGGCGATTCAAAAACCGGCGAGATGGACAAAATTGACGGACCTTATTACCTGTTCAAGTTGATCCAGAAAATGCGCAAACTGCTGCCTTCCTGGGTGCCCACCATTGGTATTGAAGGCGGTCGAATCAACATTGTGCCCGTGGATTTTGTGGTGAATGCGATGGACCACATTGCACACCAGCCTGACCTGGATGGCAAGGCCTTCCACCTGGTTGACCCCAGCCCCAACCGCATTGGCGATGTGCTGAATACTTTTGCGCGTGCAGCCCACGCACCGAAAATGGAAATGCGCATTAATGCAGCGATGTTCGGTTTTGTGCCCGGTGCGGTGAAGAAAGGCTTGATGAGCCTGACCCCTGTGCGCCGCATTCGCAATGCCTTGCTGAAAGACCTGGCCTTGCCCGAAGAAGTGTTTGGTTACATCAACTGGCCCACACGTTACGATTGCCGCCAAACATTGGCGGCGCTGGATGGCAGCGGCATTGAATGCCCGCGCCTTGAAGATTACGCATGGGTCATTTGGGATTACTGGGAACGCCACCTGGACCCCGATCTGTTCATTGACCGCAGCCTTAGTGGACAGGTCAAAGACAAGGTGGTACTGATCACCGGTGGCTCTTCTGGCATTGGTTTGGCCGCAGCGCAGAAGTTTGCCGCGGCTGGAGCGATCACCATTATTTGTGGTCGCGACGAAGAAAAGCTGGCCGAGGCCAAGGCCTTGGTAAAATCCGAAGGCAATACCCTGCACACGTATTCCGTGGACATTGCTGACATGCAGGATTGCGACCGTTTCGTGACCCAATTGCTGACCGATTTCGGCCACGTCGATGTGTTGATCAACAACGCGGGCCGTTCAATTCGCCGTGGCATTGAAAACAGCTTTGACCGCTTCCACGATCTGGAGCGCACCATGCAGCTGAACTACTTCGGCGCCTTGCGTGTTACCTATGGCTTGTTGCCAAAAATGATGGAACGCCGCAAAGGCCATGTGGTGAATATTTCATCGATTGGTGTGTTAACCAACGCGCCGCGTTTTTCAGCGTATGTTGCTTCCAAAGGTGCGCTGGATTCCTGGACCCGTTGTGCCGCTTCCGAGTTCGCTGACTTGAACATTACGTTCACCACCATCAACATGCCGCTGGTGCGCACACCCATGATTGCACCGACCAAGTTGTACAACAACGTACCCACGCTAAGCCCCGAGCAGGCGGCAGACTTGATCGCGCAAGCGGTTATTCACAAGCCGGTTCGCATTGCAACGCGTTTGGGTATTTTGGGGCAGGTGATGCATGCACTGGTGCCCAAGCCCGCGCAAATTTTGATGAACACTTCTTTCCGCATGTTCCCCGATTCGGAATCGGCGGCCAAGGGCAAGAAAGGCGGCGGCCCGTCTGCCGAACAGGTTGCATTCTCAACCCTGATGCAAGGTATTCACTTCTAAGCGCGGTTTTCTGCCAACGGGTAGGTCTGGGCATCTTCTGCAAGCCAGTTGAGGATCAGGTCTTCCGTGGTGGAATCGTTCAACAAAGCCACGTGCCCGCAACCGGGCACGGCGGTGTTTTTTCCAAATTCCAGTTTGCAGGAAACCGGCGGGCACACAATGTTGTCTTGCGGGCTCCACAGCGACCATATCTTTTGCTGAAACTCTCTGTCGGTGGGATGTTCCCGCAGGGTGTTCAAGAAAAAACTTCCCCAGGCCAGTTGCTTCACGTTCTTGCCAATGCCCAGTGTGGACAAGGCCGTGCCGTAGTGTGGGCTGCCAACGGTGATCATGCCCGCAATGCGGTGGTGACCATATTCGGTGGCGTGGTAGCGCACCGCCACACCACCCATGCTGTGGGCAATGATTTTCACCTGGGGTGCACCAGTGGCCACCAGCAATTCATCAATCGCTTCGTGAATGGCCTCGGAATAGCTGCGAATGGAACCAATGGCGGGTTCCAGTGTAATGGCGTGGGTGCTAACATCCGCGCGTTCAAGCAAGGCCCGTGTGCCAGCCCATACGGCTGAATTGCACAGGTAACCATGCACCAGCAACACGGGCAGCGGCTTTTTTTTACGCCAGGCTTTGCCCGCCAGTTCAATGCCATCGGGGCTGGGTGCCCAGGGCTGAAGCAATGTGATCAATTTCATCGACGCAATGCTTTCCAACAACACGGCTTTGACCCAGCGCGCAATGCTTAAACGATGAAAGCCTTCACCTTCCGTGCTGTGAAAGGGCAGGCATTTGTCGCGAACCTGTGGAATTTGTCGAACGCTGAACGACAGCGCAAATCCAAATGTATGGAACCCCACATGGACTGCAAACAACAAGCCAACCACCAAGGCCACTGCTGTAACAGCTGCATTGTCTGCCCGAAAACCAAGCCATTGGTCCAGCAGCAAGTAAAGGCCGATCATCGCAGCGATGTATCCGATCCAGTAAAGCCTGTTGAGCTGGCGAATCATGGTGCGATTCAGGCCAGTGCAGGTGCGGCCTGGCCAGTCAATTCAGCCACCAGTTGCTGGCTTAACTTGTTGCTCAAGCCATAAATGGACAGTTGGGGGTTTGCACCAATGCTGGTTGGAAAAAGGGAACCATCATGAATCGACAGGTTCTCGATTTGCCAGTGGCGACCATCCGGTCGGGTCACTCCCAGCTTTTCTTCGCCCGCCATGCCGCAACCGCCCATCACATGGGCTGAAACCACTTTCATCGCCAGGGCTTTCATTTCCAGTGAATTGATCTGCTTCAATGCGTCGTCAATATTGTTTGCTGGTGCAGCGTGTTCATGCACTGGCAAAGTTGATTTCGCGCCCGCGGCGTGTTGCAACTCAGCCATGGCCACCAAGGCACGGCGCGCCGCATCCCAAATGGCGGGGGTCAGTTTGTAGTCGAGAACGGGCGTGTCATCGGCATTCAAACGAACCCGCCCACCCACGCTGCCTGAATTGAAGCCATCGCGAAGCAAGGCCAGTTGCATGTGCGTTTTGGAAAAATTGCGCATGATGTCAGCATGCTTTTTTGCAAAGCCGGGCAGAGTGGATGCAAAAATCACCGGGTGCAGGGGTGGTGCTTCCAGTTTGAAGCCCACCGGCCCGTCGATCGGGTCGGTATGTAGATAATGGTCGCTGTAAATGGTTTGTGGTGCGCCTGCATCGGCGCGCACTTCCTGCGCCATCATGGCGGCGGAAATAACCACAGGGTGCAGGAATGTCCGTTCACCCAAATGGTCGTGGGGGTTGGTGGCATTGGATCGCAGCAACACTGCAGGGCTGTTGATTGCGCCACCCGCCAGCACGAAGTGTTTTGCGATGACCTCCACTTCCTTGCCCGAAGGCAGTACGCCGTCCGGGTTCATCACCTGGCAACGCAGTGTGCGGATGCGGCCCTGCGAAATCTTGAATGAGTGTGCACGCAGCGAAGCGATCAGCTCGGCGCCGTGTTCAAGCGCGGTGGGGATGGTTGAAACCAACATGGACTGTTTTGCGTTGGTGGGGCAGCCCATGCCGCAGTAGCCCAGGTTCCAGCAGTCTTTCACATTGCGGCGAATTGCCCCCCATGAAATGCCTTTCGCTTGCGCACCGCGGCGCAGAATGTCGTTGTTCTCGTTTGGGGGCACTTGCCAATCGGCAATGTTCAGGCGGCGTTCAGCTTGTTCAAACCAGGGTGCCATGGCCTCCACGGTCATGTCTTGCAGGCCAAATCTGTTTTGCCAGAAGGCCAGGGTGTCGGCCGGGGTTCGGAAGCTGGAAGTCCAGTTCACCGTGGTCGATCCACCCACTGCGCGGCCCTGCAAAATGTTGATGGCCTTGTCAGCTGTTTTGCGACCGGCGCTTTCCTGATACAGCGTTGGGTACGCTTCCGACTCCACCATTTTGAAGTCTTTGGATGTTTTCAGTGGCCCCTCTTCAATCAGCAACACTTTCAGGCCAGCCCTGGCACAAATTTCAGCCGTAATGCCGCCGCCCGCACCGGTGCCAACAATCACCACATCGGCCACAATTTGTTTGGGCAATTCGCGACTGTGTGCTTCATAGGCTTTCCAGCCACTGGCAATGCCAGCCACAAATGGGTCAGGCACCAACAAGTTGTTCGCCAAGCTGGTGGCAGGTCGGATGGTTTGTTCAGTCATGTCAGTAAACGCGGAAAGGTGGGCCAGGGTAGCCCATGTCAGCCCATTGCGCTGGCAGGCCGTACCAGCCGGCCATCATCAGGTCGTGTAAGGCATGGTAGCCGGGCTGCAGTGCAGGAATGGGGTGGTCTCGAAAAGAAATCAGAAAGGCTTGAACCTGTCCGGTGTTGGCTTCTTCCCAAGTGTTGCCCAGGTTGGCAATCAATCGGCGGCCCACCGGGTTCTCGAGAATGTTCAACAACTGCCCAAGTTCGGCCTGAGCGCTGGCCGACAATGTTTTGGTGGCGGTCACAAATGAATTCACTGCCGTTTCAATGGCTTCTGCGTGCTTGGCTGTGGGCAGTGCACCGTCGAGCAAGCCCGTGGCCAACGCGCGAAGCATGGGCAAGTGTCGGGGTTGAACCACCGATTGCGCGGCGATTACATCGACCTTTGCAAAGTGTTTTCCAAGCCAGCCAAGGCCGCCCGCCACAAACAGGCCGGCAGCGCCAAATTTAATGAATCGTCTTCTGTTCATGGGGGCAGAGCTTATACCTTGCGGGTTAGCAGTTTCGTCATGAACGCGAACATTTTGTTGTCATAAGGGGGTGACAACATTTCCATGACATGGAAACGGCTTTGTTTGAAAATGGGTTTCAGTTTGGTCATGGTATCGAAACCAAACTTGCCGTGGTAGTGGCCCATGCCGGAATCGCCCACGCCACCAAAAGGCAGGTTTTCCTGCGCAATGTGGAACAGCGTGTCGTTCAGGCAAACGCCACCAGCAATGGTTTGCTTCATCACCATGTCCTGGGTTTTCGACTCATCGTCGAACAGGTACAGCGACAAGGGGCGCGGGCGGTCGTTGATGTAGTCAAGTGCTTCGTCCAGTCGTTTGTAAGTGACCACGGGCAGTATTGGGCCAAAAATCTCTTCCTGCATCAGCATGGAATCGGGTTTTGCATTGAACACCAAAGTCATCGGCACCTTGCGCCCCGGGCTGTCTGCAGTTTTCATGAGTGTCACCACGTGGGCACCTTGTTCCGCCGCTTCGTCAATCAGGCGTTGAAGGCGGGTGGCGTGGCGGTCAGAAATAATACCCGTGAAGTCTTTGGACAAAATGCCCTCTGGAAAGCGCTTGTTGATAATTGCCTTGGCGTGGGAAATCAATGCCTCTTCACAACCTTCCGGCACCATCAGGTAATCGGGGGCAATGCAGGTTTGGCCTGCATTGATTGATTTGCCCGACAATGTGCGCGCAATCGCGTTCTGGAAGCGGCCAGGGTTGGCCACGGTGGAGGGGGTAATAATTACCGGGCTTTTTCCACCCAGTTCCAGGGTAACGGGCACCAGGTTTTCGCTGGCCGCTTTCATCACCATTTTGCCCACGGGCGTAGAACCGGTGAACAGCAGGTGGTCAAAGGGCAGGCGGGAAAATTCCGCGGCCACTTCCGGGCCCCCGTTGATGACTTGCACTACCTCGCGGCCCAACGCTTGGGCTAGCAGTTCGTCCAGCAGGGCGCTGAAGCGCGGTGTGTATTCGCTCATTTTGATGAATACACGGTTTCCGGCAGCCAGGGCGGCAATCATGGGGCCGATGGACAAAAACAAGGGGTAGTTCCACGGAACAATCACGCCCACCACGCCCAGTGGTTGCGGCAAAAGGCAAGTGCTGGCTGGCTTGAACCAGATGCTTGCGCCTTCCTTTCGGGGTTTCATCCAACCCTTGCCGTGCTTGATCGCGTGGCGAATGCCTTCCAGCGAAGGAAACACCTCGGCCAGCAGGGTGTCGTTTTGCGAGCGATAGCCAAAATCTTCGGAAATGGCCTCTGCAATGCGCTGCTTGTTGGCATAGACCGTGTCACTTAATGCCATCAACCAGGCTTTGCGCTGGTCCCATTCGGGAAACGGGTTGATACGGTAAGCTTGCTTCAAGGAATCCAAAGTTGCTTTCAGTTCTGCTGCTGACAATTCTTGTCCGTGGGCTTTGGAAGGGGCATTCATTGTTGTCTCACTCTCCGGTTTAACATTAACGGATGTAAACATAAATTTTGACTATTTTCCATGTCTGATTTGTGCTGCTATGCAACAAACACAGTTGCACGCATCCACACCACCCTGATCCAGATGCCATGCTTGACGTTCACAGTTCACCCTTGGAATTACAGAAAGCCATCACCGACTTGCGGCAAGGGCAAGGTCGGTCTGCCGAATTTTTGACTTTAAAAAAAGAAATAAAAATATTTCAAAACAAAAGGTTGGAAAAGACTTATCAGGATTTGCTTGATGACAAGGGCATGCGCTTGGCCTGTCGTTTCTTTCTTGACCAGTTGTACTGCACCCACGATGTCAGCACCCGCGATCACCAAGTGGAGCGGGTGTTGCCCAAACTTGACAAACTATTGCCCGGTGGCGCAGTCGATGTGGTCAGGAAAGTGGTGTATATGGACTACCTTGCTGAGAAAATGGATGATGAAATAAGTTTTTTAATCAACGATAAAGAATGGTTTTCTGATAAATCACTTCAAGAAAAAACCTACATCAATGCATTTCGCCAGCACGGGCAGCTTGCCGCGCGAGAGGAGCAAATTCATTTGGTTCGCGAGGTAGGTGAATCCTTGCGCAAGCTGATGCGCCTGCCATTTTTGCGGCCCTTGCTGAGGATGACCCGTGGTGCAGCGCAAAAGGCAGATTTAGAGGATTTCCACGACTTTTTGAGTCAGGGGCTTGATGCGTTTGCCGCGCTTGAGCGGCCCACCCTGTTCTTTCAGCTGATTCAGGAACGTGAATTCTCAATTCTCGAGGGCATTCGACACGGCACACTCACAAAATTTCCGTGAACGCCGGTCCATTGCGTTTACACACCGTAATCGTAGTGCTTTAGAATCCATGTTCTTTGATATTCCGGTATCGTTTTTGATCAATACACAACAGTTGCGAAGCACAACAGTGCCCACAGAAGGAGACATTTGTGACCGACAAAGCCTGGATTCAGAGCTATCCGCCCGGCGTGCCCACAGCGGTTGACCTGGATCAATATTCCTCGATTCGAGATATTTTCGAGGACGCAAGCCGAAAGTTTGCGGACAAAACAGCTTTTAGCAACATGGGCACCGCCATGACCTATCAGCGCCTGGATGCGTTGACCCGCGATTTTGGAGCTTACCTCCAAAGCCTTCCCGGCATGAAGAAGGGCGATCGTGTTGCATTTATGATGCCCAACCTGCTGCAATACCCTGTGGCCATGCTGGGCACCATTCGTGCCGGTTTCGTGGTAGTGAATGTGAACCCGTTGTACACCCCCACAGAACTTGAGCATCAGTTGCGTGATTCGGGTGCCAAAGTCGTTGTGATCTTTGAAAATGTGGCCCACACGCTGGAAAAGGTGATCACGAACACGCCGGTCGAACACATTGTGCTGGCGTCCATGGGGGAAATGCATGGTTTCTTCAAGCGCTTGTTGCTGAATTTTGTAGTGCGTTACCTCAAGAAATTGGTGCCTGCTTTCAATATTGCGGGCGCCATTACCTTCAAAAAGGCACTGGCACAGGGGCGCAACAATGAACTGCGCAAGGTCAACATTACGCACGACGACCTGGCCTTCCTGCAATACACCGGCGGCACCACCGGCGTGGCCAAAGGCGCCATGCTGACCCACGGCAATATTGTGGCCAACCTGCAGCAGGCTTCAAGCTGGCTGAATCAAGACATCGAAGAGGGCAAGGAAATTGCCATCACTGCGCTGCCGATGTATCACATCTTCTGCCTTACGGCGAACATTCTGGTATTTATCAAGGTGGGCGGGCATAGCTTGTTGATTACCGACCCGCGCAATATGCAAACCTTTGTGAAAACCCTGTCGGCGGTGCCTTTCACGGCGCTAACTGGCGTGAACACCTTGTTCAATGGCTTGTTGAATACCCCGGGGTTTGAGCAGGTGGATTTTTCCCACGTGAAGCTGGTGCTGGGCGGTGGCGCTGCCATTGAACCAGCCGTGGCTGACCGCTGGAAAAAGGTGACCGGCACGCGTTTGTCAGAGGCGTATGGCTTGACCGAAGCCTCGCCAGCCGTGTGCATTAACCCCCTGCACGAGGAATACAACGGTTCGATTGGTTTGCCAGTGCCATCGACTGAAGTGAGCATTCGCGACGACGATTTCAATGAATTGCCGGTTGGGCAAGAAGGTGAGCTGTGCGTGAAAGGCCCACAGGTGATGCGGGGGTACTGGAACAAGCCGCGGGAAACCGCTGAAGTGTTGACGCAAGACGGCTGGTTGAAAACCGGCGACATTGCCTACATGGACGAAAAAGGCTACTTCTACATCACTGACCGCAAAAAAGACATGATTCTGGTGTCGGGTTTCAACGTGTACCCCAAGGAAATTGAAGCCGTGGCCACGTTGCTGAACGGTATTTTTGAGGCCGCCGCCGTGGGTGTGCCCGACAGCAAAACGGGCGAGGCCGTGAAGCTGTTCGTGGTCAAAAAAGAAGATGATCTGACCGCCGAGGCGGTGATTGAACATTGCCGCAAGCACATGACCGCGTACAAAATTCCCCGCCATGTTGAATTCATGAAGGAACTGCCCAAAAGCCCGGTGGGTAAGGTATTGCGCCGGGAGCTTCGCGACATGGAAAAGAAGCGCCTGCAAGACCAGGCTGCCTGATTTAACCGGTTTTTTTGCCAGGCAATGGTTCAGGCCGTTGCCAGCTATCTGAAAACCCACTATAATTTCGGGTTACCTGCTGCTGCACCACGGGGGTGTGGCAGCTTTTCCAATTGTGGAAAATCCATAGGAGTTAATCAATGCGTCACTATGAAATTGCTTTCATCGTGCATCCCGACCAAAGCGAGCAAGTGCCTGCCATGGTCGAGAAGTATCGTGGAACCATCGAAGCCAACGGCGGCAAAGTACACCGCCACGAAGACTGGGGCCGTCGCCAATTGGCTTACCCCATCCAGAAATTGGCCAAAGCACACTATGTGTTGTTGAACATTGAATGCAGCCAGGAAGTTCTTGAAGAACTGGAAACTGCGTTCAAATTCAACGATGCCGTACTGCGTCATTTGACCGTGAAGATGAAAAAAGCTGAAACCGCTCCTTCTCCAATGATGAAGGAAGTTCAGCGTGAGCAAGAGCGCAAAGCCGCTTCTGCCACTGCGTCTTCAAGCGACGACAGTTCCGATTCAGACGAGAGCGATGACGAGTAATTTCGTCCTTGCACAATACTGAATCAATGAATCAGGAGGAAGAAGCACCAAATTCAAACAAGTCTGGGGAAGAAGGAAAAGCTGGTATTAACCAGTTCACCTTGACCGCCACATTGGTTGCGAAATCAATATTGCGATACACCCCGGCAGGTTTACCCATTTGCGAATTCGAGCTTGAACACGAAAGTGAACAGCTTGAAGCCAGCAAGCCAAGAATGGTGAAATGCACAGTTTCGGCGCTAGCGCTGGGTGTTGCAGCAAATCAGGTCAACGGCCTTGAAGTGGGAAGTCTGAAAAGCTGGTCTGGATTTATTGCGCTTCGTTCGCACAAATCAAAAAGTCTTCGATTCCATGTTTGCGCAGTGCGCGAATGTTGAAGACTTGAAATAGTTGGAGAATATTATGGCTTTTGGTCGTAAAAATGATCGCAAGGGACGTCGTCCACAACAGAACCCCTTGTTCAAGCGCAAGAAGTTTTGCCGCTTCACAGTGGGCAAGGTAGAGCAAATCGATTACAAAGACATCGACACGCTCAAGGATTTCATCAGCGAAAACGGCAAGATCATGCCCGCTCGTATCACTGGTACCAAGGCGAACTATCAGCGCCAATTGGACACAGCGATCAAGCGTGCACGTTTCCTGGCTTTGCTGCCTTACACCGACAACCACTAAGCAGTACGGGAGAACACCATGCAAGTAATTCTTCTTGAGAAAATGCCCAATCTGGGTCAACTGGGTGACGTGGTTCGTGTAAAAGACGGCTACGCGCGTAACTTTTTGATTCCTTACGGCAAAGCCAAGCGTGCCACCGAAGCTGCAATCGCTGAATTCCAGGCACGCCGTGCCGAGCTGGAAAAAGCGGCTGCTGAAAAGCTGGTTGCTGCGCAAGCCCTGGGTGCAAAACTGACTGCAACAACGGTTCAGTTGAGCGAAAAAGCCGCTGTGGATGGTCGTTTGTTTGGTTCCGTAACCAACAGCGACATTGCTGCCGCCTTGAATGCATCTGGCTTGAAAGTTGAAAAAGCACAAGTACGCATGCCCAACGGCGCGCTGAAAATTGCTGGCGAGCACACTGTAACCGTAGCCCTGCACCCCGACGTGGTTGTAGACGTGAAAGTTGTTGTTGCTGGCGAAGCTGCTTAACTAATTCAGCTTAATACAGGCCGCTTTCCGGGCAACGCAAGCCAAACCGGTTCACCGGGTATTTAGGCCAAAGGCATAAGCGACATTCGGTTATACTTTTGGTCTGCCTGAACCAACAAAAAGGTCACCTCAGGGTGGCCTTTTTCTATTGCGAACTTATGTCCAACAATCAATTTTCAGAACAAGAGATGACAGGCCTTCGGGTGCCGCCGCATTCGCTCGAATCCGAGCAATCTGTGGTGGGCGGTTTGCTGCTGGACAACCAGGCCTGGGACAAAATCGGCGACGTGATTCGCGCCGACGACTTCTACCGCTACGACCACCGGGTTATTTTCGAGCACATCGCCAAGCTGATTGATGGTTCCAAGCCAGCCGATGTAATTACCGTGTATGAATCGCTGCAGTCTTCCGGCAAAGCCGAAGACGTGGGCGGATTGGCCTACCTGAACACCCTGGCCACCAACACACCTTCCGCGGCCAACATTCGCCGCTATGCGGAAATTGTGCGCGACCGCGCTGTGTTGCGCCGCTTGATCACGATCAGCGATGACATTGCCACCACGGCATTGAACCCCCAGGGCAAAGACACCAAAACCATTCTGGATGAAGCCGAAAGCAAGATTTTCAAAATCGCTGAAGACGGCGCACGTGGCGCGGGTGGTTTTCAAGACCTGCAACCCGTGCTTAGCAAAGTGGTGGAGCGAATCGACGAGCTTTACCACCGCGACAGCACCAGCGACATCACCGGTATTTCCACGGGCTTCGTGGATCTTGATGGTAAAACTTCTGGTTTGCAGCCTGGCGATTTGATTATTGTGGCCGGTCGGCCGTCGATGGGTAAAGCACAACCGCTGGACGCCTTGGTTAAAACGCCGCAGGGCTGGACCGCAATGGGCGAGTTGCAGGTAGGCGATGCCTTGGCCTCTATGGATGGCAAGCCGTCCGTGGTTACCGGTGTATTCCCCCAAGGTGAAAAACAGATTTACAACGTTGTTTTTTCGGATGGGCGCAGCGCCGAATGTTGCGATGAACATTTGTGGCGCGTCATGTATCGCGATTGGGCTGAGCCCCGCGTGATCAACACCAATCGCCTGATTGAAATGCTGGGCTGTGTGCGCTATAAAAACCGTTTGTGGATTGACACGGTGACAGGCGATTTTGGTCATGATGAAGCCTTGCCCGTTGACCCGTGGGTACTGGGGGCAATGCTGGGTGATGGCACCTTGGCCTTGAGCCACAGCAGCGTGATGTTTTCCACCAAGTCTGAAGAGCTGGTAGGCAAAATGAACGCGCTGCTTGGCCACGATATGGAGTTGGTTCACGCACAGGCTTACGATTACCGCGTGATGTGGAAAGGCCGCATGTTGGCCAATGGTGCGTGCACCAGCCAGCCCAACTATTTCCGCCAGGCCTTGAACGATTTGGGTGTGCTGGGCGACGTTACCTTAGCCGTTAGCCACAACAAATTTATCCCTGAGCATTATTTGAAAGCGAACAAGGCTGCGCGATTGGCATTGCTGCAAGGTTTGCTGGATACCGATGGCTGGATCGAGTCTTGGGGTTCCATCCGCTTTGCCACTGCCAGCGAGCAGCTGGCCAATGATGTGGCTTGTCTTGCGCGTTCTTTGGGTGGTTTCTGTTCGATCCTCACCAGGAATACGCACTACACCAGCAAGGGCGAGCGCAAAGAAGGGCGCTTGGCTTATGTGTTGAACATGAGCTTTGCCAATGGGCAGCAGGTATTTACGCTTGAAGACAAGAAGGCGCGTTTGCGCACCGACTGGAAGCGCACACGCCGAATTACCTTTCAAACCATTGAACCTGTGCGCATGGCGCAAGCCCAATGTATTTCTGTAAGCCACCCCACGCGCACCTACATCACCAACGATTTTGTGGTGACACACAACACGGCATTCAGCCTGAATATTGGCGAACACGTGGCAGTGGAAGAAGGACATGCGGTTGCTGTGTTCTCCATGGAAATGGGTGCAACCCAGCTGGCCATGCGTTTGCTGGGTTCGGTTGGGCGTTTGGATCAACACCGTTTAAGAACCGGGCGATTGACCGATGAAGACTGGCCGCGGCTTACCTATGCGGTTGAGAAAATGCAAAACGCGCAGTTGTTCATTGATGAAACACCTGCTTTGTCCTCGATGGAAGTTCGCGCACGTTGCCGCCGCCTGGCGCGCCAGTGCGGCCAGCTTGGCTTGGTGATTATCGACTACATTCAGTTGATGGGGGCCTCCTCGCCGGGCGAAAACCGCGCCACTGAAATTTCTGAAATTTCACGTTCGCTGAAAGGTTTGGCCAAAGAATTGAATTGCCCGGTGATTGCGCTTTCGCAGTTGAACCGTTCACTTGAACAGCGACCCAACAAACGCCCAGTGATGAGTGACCTGCGTGAATCAGGTGCGATTGAGCAGGATGCTGACGTGATTTTGTTCATCTATCGTGATGAGGTTTACAACCCCGATTCACCCGACAAAGGCACCGCCGAGATCATTATCGGCAAGCAGCGTAACGGCCCGATTGGTACGGTGCGGGTTACGTTCCTGGGCATGTACACCAAGTTCGAGAACTACGCGGGGATGCAGCCGGAAGGGGATTAAACTGCGGCGTGTGCTTAGGTAGGGCTACAAACGTCTTTGCTCGTGCTGCCTTGATCAAGTCGAATTTCCCTGTTTGAAACTGGCTCAGGGCATGCGAAACGCGAGCGCGTCTTCGCATCGATCCTCCTGGGCGACTTGATCTGAATCGGCACACTGAGCAACGCCTGTTTGCATCCAAGAAAAGCCACGCTGGCCTGCTTTAATTCTCGATCAAGCTTTTACGCAAACTTGGAATGTGTTTGCTCGCAACATCATCAATTTTCCAGGCTTTGGTTTCTTGAACCAGATCAAGTTCTAGCTTTTGAGTTATTCCTGAAACCGATAGGAAAACCAGAACGGTGGTATGGTTATCTCCCGAATTTTTGTTGGTAATTTCAACTACCGTTACAGATGTGGGGTCCTGACAATTGCATAAGGGGTCTGCAGAAAGTTTGCCGATTTCCCCTGATGCAATTTGTTGTTGCTGTTCTTTTCTAATCAAACCTAGAAGCGTTGATGAGTAAATTTCATCCGCTTTGTCCAGCGAGGACAAGGTTGAACTTTGGTGATACAGATCACCATAAATATTCTGAACAAACTCAACAGCGCTTGAGTTGGAGTGTTGATTAAAAAACCACAGGCCAACTGCAACGACCACAGCGGACAGCAGCCCGATTAAAGCTGAAAAACTCCGTAGTGGGTTCATTGGCTGCCTTTGGTGAAACGATAGATTGCTACATCAGGGTCAGCCTTTCTGTATGTCGGGCCGCCCCACATATCGCGCTGTTTGAAATCTGAAATCCATTCCTTTCCTGTGAACATTGCGATGTGTCCCTCTGGTCTGCCACCGGCGACATTCGGGATCACAGCAATATCGCCAGCTTCAGGCGAATAATTCCCACAGCTTGATGAATCAATCAACACCCCTTTGCTGTATCGGCTTCGTTTGAATCCGTAGCTTGACAATACCGGGTCATAAAGTCTGGCCTGTCCAATGGTGGGTCTGACTTCAATGCCGCCTGCGTCTAGAGCAAGGCGTACATGCAGTGCGCATTTGCCTTGGGATGAGGCATTTGCCATGCTGACGAGTTTCTGTATTGCTTGATTGATGTCAAATCCCATGAATAATTTTCGGTTTTAAACTGACCGCATATATAAGCATGTTTAGTGAAAAGGGTACAAATTTTCTCCCAGTAATTCCACGCAAGAGGGATGAGATATAGCTAGCGGCTTCGAGAAAATAAAAAAATTGATGGGTTTTTCTGTGGCTTCACATGGCATTGCTCGGTTGCCTTGATCAAGTCGAATCCCCCTGAAGGTCGCTCAAATTGACATATAAAATTCCTTACTATAAAGTAAGGAATGTTAGAGATTGGGGGAAAATTATGGCAACAGCTTCAGTAACATCCAAAGGACAAATTACGATTCCGGTGGCAGTACGGGTTGCACTCGGTCTTGAAGCAGGTAGTCGGGTTGAATTTGTTCAGACCGAAGCCGGGAAGTTTGCAATCGTGGCTGCTACAAATTCAGTGAATGCCCTTAAAGGAATGCTGCGCAAACCTTCTTCACCCATAAGTATTGACGACATGAATGCAGCCATTGCAAGCCACGGTGCAAAAGCCCGATGATCGGCCTTGATACAAATGTGCTGGTCCGTTATATCGCTCAAGATGACCCCAGGCAGTCAGCCAAAGCCACGAAACTGATTTCATCGCTTACGGCAGAAAGTCCCGGATTTATTTCTCAGGTATCGCTGATTGAAATGGTGTGGGTTATGCAAAGCTGCTACAAAGCAAGCAAACCGGAAGTGGTGGCAATTCTTGAGACCTTGTTGAGCACTCGGGAATTGCTGGTTGAAAATACTGAAACTGCAATTAAGGCGCTTAAAATTTTCGAAGCATCAAAAGCGGATTTTTCTGATTGTTTGATAGAACGTTCTGCAAACAACGCGGGCTGCTTGTACTCGGTCAGCTTTGATACCCATGCGATCAAGATGGCCGGGTTCAAGCCTGTTTAGTCACTCCGACCGCGTGCTGGTTTCGGCAGCATCGGTTCGGTAGCCCGGCGTTGGAGAATTGGAAATAAATTGATTTGTTAGCGATCTCGCTTTATTTCTTGAGGAATTGAGACGCCCGTGTGGCAAAGTATAAAAAGCCACTGGAAACTGACGCAGCGAAAATCAAAATCGTCACCAGCTCGACATCTGAGGCCAAACCCAAGCGCTGCCCACCAAATAAATGATTAAGCCAAGTCCAATAACGTTCTGACCAAATTGTTCCCATCCACCATTGGGTTAGAAAAAAGGTCGAGAACAGCACTACAGTTACTTTGACTAAACGCGATGTGTATTTCATCGGACCACCAGTCGGCCGTAGGCTTGCAACTGAATTCCCGGCACGCTGATTTGTTTGGCACTTTTCAGCATTGCACGCAAACGAAAAAAGTCAGCCTCTTTGTCGATGACGATACAACCTTCACTTCTACCAGTTGCGCCTTTGGGGTGAAGCCTGAATTCACCTCGTTTTACTTTATCGCACAAGGTTTCGTCATCAATTCTCTCGTCAGCTGCGTATAGCGCGAACCACTCATCCCTGCTGGAAAATAAATCACGTAATGGGCCCAGCAAGCCGCCTGATTGCCTGTCAAAAATATAGTAGATTCCGGGTGGAATTGGGCCAAGCTTCGGCATACACGCGGACACTAAGCGATTTACATGTGAACTATGACCAGAAAATGCTGAAAACCTTGTGGCTCCACACCAGAACATACTCAACGGCTTCGCGTTTAACTCAAACCTACATTCAATCACCGCAAGCTCCTTGAAAAAGTCAAACTTCTGGTTTCAAACAAGCTTGATATAAAAACATACTCTGTTCATGGGGTACAAACTTTCAGCTCAGTAGTTGCAGCAGGAGGGATGAAAAACAGAGTATCGTCGCACCATGTAGCTTTTTGCTAGGGAGTTATTGTCAATTCTGGTGTTCAGGTTTGATGATCAAGCGGCGATCTGATTCTTGTTTTTCTGTAGCTCCGTGATCTCATTTCCGTCTCGAAACAATATCCCTTTAATGACTAGGTCCATTGCGAGGCTAAGCGGTCGCTCGATGGAGGGTTCAGGTGTCTAGGG
>NZ_DAIUBR010000029.1:0-32393 GCF_036846585.1 Limnobacter sp.
GGTTGGGATCGGGAGGTGGCGGTGGCGGTGGTGGTGTTTGAATCGGGGTGTAGGAAAGTCCGTTGCTGTCCTCGCGATTGAACACAAATGACCGTTTCACGCAGCCCGATTCCACACCATTGCTTCCTGAACAATTCACGCTGGCCACGATCTCAAAAGTGGCGCGGTAGTTGTCGTCTGAAATTGCATGATCGCAGTTGTACGGCACAATGATGCCGCGAATGACAATGTCCTGGCGGTTGTCGTCTGGGGTGTCTGGGCTGGCCAGTTGCACTTGTGGACTCAGCGTTTCAGGCAGCGCTTCTGTCAGTGAGCATTCGCCAATGATCGTTGTATTGCCTCGGTGAGAATCAATCAACTGTTGAATGGCTTCGTCTTTGCCAAAGTTGTGGGTGTAGTGGCGAAGGCCGGCAAAAGCCAGTTGGCGTGCCTCTTCAATGTGTTGCTTGGAGTTAGACAAATACAGGTCCAAACTTGTAGTGGTGACGTTTTGCAGGCTGATAAGTCCGAACACAATCACCAAGACCACGCAAATAAATACGCCGAGTGCGCCGGTTTGAAATTTCGCTTGTAAGTTGGGCCACTTTCTCATGATCCAATCCTTACCCGCGTGGTGTTAAGCAAGTGAATAATCCTCGCCTCTTCGTACTGCCCTTCGGCCATGTTGTTGCCAATTTTGGCCTTGAACATGGCGATCCAGAACATGTTGGATTCCGGGCTGTTCTCGATCACCGAGTTGCAATTCACCTCGTAGTTCTTGGTCACTTGAGCAGGCGTGTTGGCTTGAAACCTGCAGAATTGAATGTTGGTGAACTCGAAGTCGTGTACGTTGTTTAAATCGAGCCAAGCCGGGTTGTTGTTGTTGCAGAATGTCCCATGGTCAAATTGCGCCATGTTGGCATCGGTTAACTCACGCTGCGCCAGTACACCATTGAACAGGCGAAAACCGGTCAAGTTGATCACATCGCGCCCGCCACGGCTGACCCTGCTGGGAATACTCAAGCAGAAGTTTTGGCTGTTGGGCTGGTAGCCGTTGCATTGGGTAGTCTGGTTTTTCAAGCTGCACAGTTGGATGCCCTTGGCTTCGACATCCGGGTTTTGATAACTGCCACCACGATTCAAGTGAACCGTGACAATTTCGCCAATTCGGTTGACTTGGTCCACCAGATTTTCCGTGTTTAAATTGTGTTGTGCGCGCATGCTGATACCCATCAGTTTGAGTGCCCCTGTAATGCTTACCGTTAGCAATGCCATGCCAACCAGCAGGCTGACCGAGGATGTGCCGCAACATCGCCTCATTTTCCTACTCATAGCTCACCACTCCATTACCAATTCCCAAGTAGGTGATCTCCGCACGCTTGTCTCGGTAATTCAGTGTCAGGCGTGTTTGGTTCTGTGTATCCAGTACGCCCGACACGGCGTTGAAATGAAGACTTACTGCACTAGCCAGGGTGATATTGTCGAGGGTTGCCGAGAACTCTCGGTTGTTTTGGTTGTTGGTTTGCGAGTACCACGCGGTGCAGCCTTTCATGAATGGATCATGTTCAACTGCCACTTGGACATTTACTGCGCCATTGCCGGGTCGAAGGCTCATCTTGACCGGGCATTCTGTGATTGCAGCCAAATTGCGAGCCTGATCGACATAGGTGTTAAGCCGGGAGACGACGACTTTAAGGGTTTGCTTGTTCAAAACGGAATTCATGCTGGGGATTACAGACACTGCCAACACGCCAACAACTGCCAAGCCAATCATTAATTCCATTAGCGTGAAACCCTGGTTCACCTTAACCATGAGGAACGCACCTGTCCGAGGTGTTTTGGTTGGTGGCGGATTTGGAGCCGAAGCGTTGAATGCCCATGTCGCTTTCGACCACCAATATTCTGCAATCTGTGGGCAAGCGCATTGGGTCGTTACTGTGCGTTTTCACTTGTGCACGGTAACCCCTGAAGTCTGCACTGGAGATGTTGACTTGGTACTTGCTGGCCGAGGGCATCACCAGGCGGTTGGCGTCTGGATTGCCACTGCTTGAAATGCTTTGTGCGTAGCGGCCATAGCGTTGCCTGTGCAATTGCTGGCTTAGCGCAAGTTCAACGCCAAATTCTCGCATGCTGCGAAAGTTCGACTTTTCCCAGGAAGATTCGTACCCTGCGAAGCTAAGGGTTGCGAGGATACCAACAATTGCAATTGCAATTGCAATTTCAATCAATGTAAATCCGAGACCCGCACGCATGGTCAAACACCAAAAGGATTTGTATGTGTTTGAGTATGCGGAAATATTTGGGTTTGATCATCCCCGAGGCAGGGTACTTACAAACGGTGGAAGTTTGCCTCGGGGTGATGGATTAGATGCGCTTGGCCAGTTCGGCGGCTTTGCCGATGTAGCTGGCCGGGGTCATGGCCAACAAACGGGTTTTTTCGTTCTCGGGCAAATCAAGTTGCTGGATAAACTGTTTCAAACCGGCTTGGGTGATGCCCTTGCCACGGGTTAGCTCTTTGAGCTGTTCATAGGGGTTGGGCAGGCCGTAGCGGCGCATCACGGTTTGCACCGGTTCGGCCAGCAATTCCCATGCATTGTCAATGTCGGCTGCAATGGCAGCTTCATTTACTTCCAGTTTGCCCAAGCCACGCAGGCAGCTTTCGTAAGCAAGAATTGCATAACCGATGCCAACGCCCAGGTTGCGCAGCACGGTGGAATCGGTCAAGTCCCGTTGCCAGCGGGAAACGGGTAGCTTTTCGGCCAAATGCTTCAGCACGGCGTTGGCCATGCCCAAATTGCCTTCTGCGTTCTCGAAGTCGATGGGGTTGACCTTGTGTGGCATGGTGGATGAACCCACTTCGCCGGCCTTCAGCTTTTGTTTGAAGTAACCCAGTGAAATGTAGCCCCAAATGTCGCGGCTTAAGTCGATCAAAATCGTGTTGGTGCGTGCAATCGCGTCCATCAGGGCGGCAATGCCGTCATGTGGTTCAATCTGAATTGTGTAGGGGTTGAAGGTCAGCCCCAGGCTTTCAATCAAATCGCGGCTTAGATTTTCCCAGTCAAATTCCGGGTAGGCCGACAAGTGGGCATTGAAGTTGCCCACGGCGCCATTCATTTTGGCTGGCAACTCGACTGCCTTGATGGCGGCAATGGCACGTTCCAGGCGGTGCACCACGTTGGCGAATTCTTTGCCCATGGTGCTGGGGCTGGCAGGTTGGCCATGTGTGCGGCACATCATCGGAAGGTCAGCAAACTGGTGGGCGTAATTGCGCAGGGTGGTGACCATGCGGTCCAGTGTCGGCAAAATAACCTGTTCACGCGTTGCTTTCAGCATGAGCGCGTGGCTCATGTTGTTGATGTCCTCAGAGGTACATGCAAAGTGAACAAATTCAGCCGATTTTTTCAGTTCTTCATCGGCCTGAAATTTTTCTTTAATAAAGTATTCAACAGCCTTCACATCGTGGTTGGTGGTGGCCTCGAACTCCTTGATGCGTTGTGCATCCGCTTCCGAGAAGTCGACTTTGATTGATTCCAGTTTCACCAGGGCTTGCGCCGAGAATGCAGGTAGTTCAGAAAACCCGGCATTGGCCAGCGCCTTGAGCCATTCAATTTCGACAATGACGCGGTGGTGCATGAAGCCGGCTTCAGACAACAGGGGGCGCAAATTGGCCACTTTGGACTGGTAACGGCCGTCAAGCGGGCTGATTGCGGTTAATGTACTTAAAGAGTCTGAAGAAATCATGCGGGCGGTAAAAATTGAGGTTTTTCAAAGCCTTGTATTGTAACCCGTCCCGCCCAAAACTGCTTGGACAGAGTGATGTCTGCGGTGGTATTTTGGAATACTGCTTGTTCAATTTGTAAAACTGTTAGACACTTTCCGATCGTAAAAAACAAGACGCAATCTCATCCAGGATTGTATTTAGGAGAACTGTGATGAAACTAGTGGGATCCCTGACTAGCCCCTTCGTGCGCAAAATACGCGTTCAGCTTCAAGAAAAAGAAATTCCGTACGAGTTTGTTCTGGAAAATGTGTGGGACCAAAACACTCGCATTGCCGACCACAACCCTTTGGGCAAGGTGCCTTGCCTGATTCTGGACGGTGGCCAAACCGTGTTTGATTCATTGGTTATTTCCGGCATGCTGGAATACATGATGCCAACGGTGCCACTGCTTCCCACCAACCCCAATAACCGCGCCCTGGTGCGCACCATGGAATCGCTGGGGCAGGGCATGTGCCAGGCCACGGTGGATATTCTGCTGGAAAAGAAATTCCACGATGGCGACAAGGTAAGCCAGCCCTGGATTGATCGCCAAACCCAGAAAATCCACAATGGTTTGGCCTGGGTGTCGCATCGCGTGAAAACCACCCCCGGTTTTTACTTGACCGAGCAATTCAGTCTGGCCGATGTGACCGTGGGCTGCGCGCTGTTTTATCTCGACTTCCGTATGCCTGAATTGAAATGGCGCGAACTGTACCCGGAATTGAATGAGTATTCCGAGCGCCTGGCTTGCCGGCCAAGTTTCGAGGACACCAAGCCGGAGTGATTCAGGATTGAAAGCAAAAAAAGCCCCGACTGGTTCGGGGTTTTTTTATGCCGCGTTTCATGCAATCACGCCGCCACCCAAACACACTTCGCCCTGATAAAGCACCGCGCTTTGCCCTGGGGTTACCGCAAACTGGCTTTCTTCGAAATTCAATTCAAAGCCTTGTTCGGTTTGCCTGAAATCGCATGCCGAGTCTTCTTGGCGGTAGCGGGCCTTGCAGCCCATGTGTATTTCTGTGGGGGCATGACCTGAGATGTAGTGTGCCTGCTCGGCCAACAATGTTTTTTGGTGCAGCCAGGGGTGGTCATGCCCCTGCACCACATACAGTGTGTTGTTTTTCAGGTCTTTGCGGGCGACAAACCAGGGTTCGCCGTTGCCTTCTTTCTGGCCGCCAATGCCTATGCCTTTGCGCTGGCCCAAGGTGTAAAAACTCAAGCCCACATGTTCGCCAATTTGCTGGCCTTCGTCGTTCAGAATGGGGCCGGGGGCTGTGGGCAGGTAGCGATTCAAAAATTCGCGGAAAGGGCGCTCACCAATGAAGCAAATGCCAGTGCTGTCTTTTTTTGTGGCGTTGGCCAAGCCCAGTTCAAGCGCAATTTTACGCACCTCGGTTTTCTGGATTTCGCCCAGTGGAAACAGCGTTTTGCCAAGCTGTGCCTGGTTCAGGCGGTGCAAAAAATACGATTGGTCTTTGCTGTGGTCGAGCGCTTTCAATAGTTGGAATTCGCCGTTTATTTCCCGCACGCGGGCGTAGTGGCCTGTGGCAATGTAGTCGGCACCCAGGCTGTAAGCATGGTCAAGAAAGGCTTTGAACTTGATCTCGCTGTTGCACAGAATGTCGGGGTTGGGGGTGCGGCCAGCGGAATATTCTTCGAGAAACACTGAGAACACACGGTCTTTGTATTCGCTTGCGAAGTTCACGGCTTCAATGTCAACGCCCACCACGTCGGCCACGCTGGCAGCATCCAGCCAATCCTGGCGGCTGGAGCAATATTCTGAATCGTCATCGTCTTCCCAGTTTTTCATGAAAAGACCAATCACGTTGTAACCCTGCTGCTTGAGCAGCCATGCCGACACCGAGGAATCCACCCCGCCCGACATGCCAATCACTACTGTTTTAGCCATAATGCTTACGATACGCCTGGCGGCAGCGGGCCTGCAAGCACGCTGGGGTGCGTGTACACATGTTCAAGCGGCATGATGGGCTGTTTGCCTGCTTTCCAGTTCAGGAAGTCTTCCACGCAACGCATTACCAGGGGGCTGCGGTGCTGGTCTTGGGTGGCGCGCAGTTCTTCAGCCGTCATCCACAGGGTGCGGATAATGCCGTCGTCCAAAGCGCGATCGGTGTGGTGCTTCACGACTTCAGCGGCGAAGGCAAAGCGCAGGTAGGTGACGTCTTCAAGTGTGCGGGAGCTGGTATAGCGGCTCATGTAGATGCCTAGCAAACCCACGGGGTTCACTTCCCAGGCTGACTCTTCCAGGGTTTCGCGGGCAGCGCCAAACTGAGGCGTTTCACCTGGATCCAGGTGGCCTGCGGGTTGGTTCAGCTTGATGCCATCGGTGGTGTGTTCTTCCACAATCAGGAACTTGCCCTGATGTTCAACAATGGCCGCTACGGTAACGCTGGGTTTCCAGACTTCTGACATGGCTTTCAATCGCACTACCTAAACAGGGTGCGCCGAGGTTTGGGAGTTAAAAAAACACGTTAGAATAGCAGGGTTAAGGTGCTTGTGCTCATTTTTTGAGCGCAGTTAAACGGGAAGCAGGTTCAAGCCTGCGCTGCCCCCGCAACGGTCAGCAAGTGCGGGTGAGTCATTTTGCCACTGGTAGTCACGCTTGAACAAAGCGACTGGGAAGGCGATTCATCAAAACTTGCAAGCCCGGATACCGGCCTTGACCGTTCAGCCTGTCCCATTCCGGCGAGCGACTGGTGCTGCGGGGATGCAGTGCGCAGGCGGCTAATTGCTTCTAATCGAACTTTTTTCCGTGACTTCTCCTGGCTTGTGGCCTAGGTTCTGTTGCGCGCATTGTTCTTTCGCCTGTTGTCTGTCTTCTCCGGTGAATTAATTGCTGCGCGGTGGGTGCGCTTTACTGGAGTTCAAGGTGTTTATTCATTTTAAAAAATTACCAATCGTTTGTTTGTTGGCAGCTTTGCCTGCACAGGCTCAGGAAGAACTCGCGTTCTACGCTTTGCCGCCGGTATTCGTGTCATCGACAAAAACGGCCGTACTGGAGAAGGACCAGCCCTTTTCAACCACGGTCATTACTGCAGAACAGATTCGTCAATCTGGTTACACCACGGTTCGTGATGTACTGTCCAAACTGGCGTTGGTGAATGTGCGCACACCATTGGACGGAAGCCGTAGCGCATCTGTTGATTTGCGTGGTTTCGGTGAAACTGCATCGGCCAACGTGGTGTTTGTGGTTGATGGGGTAAAACTGAATGACAACGAGGGTGTCACTCCCCGCTATGGCAGTATTCCGGTCAGCAGCATTGAAACCATTGAGGTGATTCGTGGTGGAAGTTCTGTCGCCTACGGCAGTGGTGCGAGTGGTGGCGTGATTCGCATCTCCACCAAAAAAGGACGAGGCCGTGAGGGTTTCGGAGGCGATGTATTCGCATCTTATGGTTCCTATGACACCAAAGAATTGGGCGCTACTGTGTACGGTGGGGCAAGTGGTTTCTCGTTGGTGTTCAATGGTTCTAAAGAATTCACGAATGGTTATCGCGATAACAGCGAGGCGAGCCGCGACTTGGGTAGTTTGACGCTGGACTGGCAGGGCGATGTGTACAGTGCGGGCGCCTCTTTTTCTGCGGAGGGATCCAAGTCCAGGTTTCCCGGTTCGCTGAATCGCGCCCAATTTGAGCAAAACCCGAAGCAAACGAACAGTCCGAATGATTTTGGCTCATTTGAGAGAAACACCTTCCGGTTCTACGGTGCCGCGGATCACGGAGATTGGGGCACAGGCGTGCGTGTAAGCCGCCGAACTCACGAAGCGCTTGGCTCGTTCGATTTTGGTGGGGGCTTTGTGTTCAATGCGCTTTCTGAATACGAGCAAGATCAGATCAGTCCTTATCTTACATTCACCTTGCCACAGGGCACTGGCGCACACGTTGTTCGTGTGGGCTACGACCTTGAAAAAGCCGCTTTGCGAGGCTTCGACGCCGGAACACTTGAATCGAATGCAGTTTTCATTGAAGACGACTGGACAGTGAATGAGGTGTTGCGCGTGAATGCGGGCAGTCGTTATGAGCGTTCTGAGCAGCAAAAAGCCAGTGGCCAAGCGCGGGATTACTCATTGGTGGCCCACCAATTGGGTGCGTCCTGGAAAGCTGCAGAGAACCTGACTGTGTTTTCAAAAGTGGCGCGTAGTTTCCGGATTCCCAATGCCAATGAAAATGGTTTTGCAGGTGTGGGCACCACACGCGTGCCGTTTTTGAACCCACAAATTGCAGACGAAGTGGAAGTGGGTTTGAAAACCGCATTGTGGACAGGAGAATTCAGCAGCACGCTGTTTGTGATGGATGTTGAAAATGAGTTGTTTTTCGACCCAACGATTGTTGATCCTGCTTTGTTTATTAACGGCTTGAACAGCAACCTTGATGAGTTGCGCAGAAAAGGCGTTGAGTTGAAGTGGAATGGAAGTTTGCGCAAAGACCTGAGAATGATTGCCGCGTATCAGTACCTGGATGCAAAGTTCCGATCTGGTTCACTTAGCGGCGGCAGAGTCCCTTTGGTGGCGGCACACAACTTGAAGGTTGCCACTGAATATGACTGGACCGCAAGTGTGTCCACTGAAGCGATTGTGAACATGCAATCGGATCAGTCGTCTACGGCAAATACTGATTTGCAGATTCCCGGCTTTGGCGTGCTTGACCTGAATTGGCGCTACAGGGCCGACAGCTACAGTGTTGTGTTCCAGGTTCAAAACGTTCTCGACAAGCAATACTACAGAACGCAGTTTGGCCCCAATGGCATCTATCCAGAATTTGGTCGGGCGTTCTTCGTTAATCTGAATGCAGAGTTCTAAGCTTCGATGGTCTTGATCCACATTTTTTCTTCACCATTCAAAATTGATGTTTTTTAGATCGCACTCAATGCGGGGAATGCAGGCACAATTCAAATTGTGACATGAATAATTGTCAGATGTTTGGTTGTGGTTATCCTTTAGATTGGGCGATACTACCGTGCTATAGTCCGCACCAGCAGTGTATTTGCAGTTCCTAAACATCAAATAAAAGCGCTTTCCCACAAGGAGAAGTTCCATGAAAATCGGAATCCCGGCCGAAACGCGGTCCGGAGAAACGCGTGTAGCCGCTACGCCTGAAACGGTGAAGAAGCTCATTTCTCAAAAACACGACGTATTTGTTCAAGCCGGCGCCGGCATTTCCAGTTCGATCACCGACAAAGCCTATGAAGAAGTGGGCGCAAAAATTGTTGATCGTGCAATGGATGTGATCGGCAACTGCGACATGATCCTGAAGGTGCGCGCACCTGCTGAAAACGAGCTGTCTGCCTACCGCGCAGGCCAGGTTGTTGTTGGCATGCTGAACCCCTTTGACAATGCTGCGCTTGAATCCATGAACAAGGCGGGCCTGACCGCCTTCGCACTGGAAGCCGCGCCACGCACCACGCGTGCGCAAAGTATGGATGTGCTGTCTTCACAGGCCAATATTGCGGGCTACAAAGCCGTGATGATTGCTGCCAATGTGTACCAGCGCTTCATGCCCATGTTGATGACCGCTGCGGGTACCGTAAAAGCGGCCCGCGTGCTTATTCTTGGTGTGGGTGTGGCTGGTTTGCAAGCCATTGCAACCGCCAAGCGTTTGGGCGCTGTGATTGAAGCATCCGATGTTCGCCCTGCCACGAAGGAACAGGTTGAGTCGCTGGGCGCGAAGTTTGTCGATGTGCCGTTTGAATCCGACGAAGAACGCGAAATTGCCCAAGGTGTGGGTGGCTATGCCCGCCCCATGCCGGAAAGCTGGATGAAGCGTCAGGCTGCTGCCGTACACGAAAAAGCGATCAAAAGCGACATTGTGATTACCACGGCATTGATTCCTGGCCGCAAGGCGCCAACGCTGTTGCACGAAGAAACCGTGCGCGCGATGAAGCCCGGTTCGGTGGTGATTGACCTGGCTGTGGAACAGGGCGGCAACTGCCCTTTCTCCCAGCTAAACGAGATTGTCGACGTAAATGGCGTAAAAATTGTGGGCTATGCAAACCTGGCTGCCATGGTGGCCGCAGATGCTTCCGCACTTTATGCGCGCAACGTGATCGATTTCCTGAAACTTGTTTTCGATGGTGAAGGCGCTTTCAAGATCGACATGGAAGACGACATTGTTGCTGCGTGCCTGATGTGCACCGGTGGCGAACTCAAACGCAAAAACGCTTAAGGAAGGAGCCAACATGGACGCAATCAGCCCCACCGTGGTCAACCTGATTATTTTTGTACTGGCCATCTACGTGGGTTACCACGTGGTCTGGAACGTAACGCCCGCGCTGCACACTCCCTTGATGGCGGTGACCAACGCAATTTCCGCAATCGTGATTGTGGGTGCCATGCTGGCAGCCGCGCTGACCGTCACGCCGCTGGGCAAATTCATGGGTGTGCTGGCCGTTGCGCTGGCCGCAGTGAATGTGTTTGGTGGCTTTTTGGTCACCCGCCGCATGCTTGAAATGTTCAAGAAAAAGAACAAGTAACCCAACAGCGATTTGGAGAACCTTATGCAAATTAGTTTCAATATGGTGACGCTGTTATATCTCGTGGCGTCAATCTGTTTTATTCAGGCCTTGAAGGGCCTTTCGCACCCGACAACATCCCGTTTGGGCAATACCTTTGGCATGGTGGGTATGGCGATTGCTATTGCCACCACAATTGCTTTGGTGTTCAAACTGGCTGAAATTGCCGGGCAGTCAGCGGTAACCGGCTTGGGCTGGGTGCTGGCTGGTTTGGTGGTCGGAGGTGGCTTGGGCACAGTGATGGCCAAGCGCGTTGAAATGACGAAAATGCCGGAACTGGTGGCCTTCATGCACAGCATGATTGGTTTGGCCGCTGTGGCCATTGCAGTTGCTGCAGTTGCTGAGCCTGATGCTTTTGGCATCACGGCAAAAGGCACGTTCGACATTCCACTGGGCAACAAAATTGAGTTGTTCATTGGTACCTTCGTGGGTGCAATTACCTTTTCGGGCTCAGTGATTGCGTTCGGCAAGTTAAGTGGCAAGTACAAGTTCCGCCTGTTCCAGGGCGCACCGGTGCGCTTCACGGGGCAGCATCAACTCAATGCCATTCTGGGTATTGTGATGATTGGCTGTGGCATCTGGTTTGCCATCACGCAAAGCTGGACACCGTTTGCCATCATGACAATTGCCGCGTTCATTCTGGGCGTTACGCTGATTATTCCAATCGGCGGTGCAGACATGCCCGTGGTGGTGTCGATGTTGAACAGCTATTCAGGCTGGGCAGCAGCAGGCATTGGTTTTTCGTTGAACAACAGCATGTTGATTGTGGCAGGTTCGCTGGTGGGTTCATCAGGCGCCATTCTCAGCTACATCATGTGCAAGGCCATGAACCGCTCGTTCTTCAACGTGATTCTGGGCGGTTTTGGTGGCGAGGCAGACACAGTCGCAGCAGGAGATGGCCAGCAGCGCACTGTGAAAAGTGGTTCGTCTGATGACGTGGCTTTCTTGCTGACCAATGCAGAAACTGTGGTGATTGTGCCCGGTTACGGTTTGGCAGTGGCCCGTGCGCAGCACGCCCTGAAAGAACTGAGCGAGAAGCTGACCCACATGGGCGTGACCGTGAAGTACGCGATTCATCCAGTGGCGGGCCGCATGCCTGGTCACATGAACGTGTTGCTGGCGGAGGCCGAGGTGCCTTATGACCAAGTGTTCGAAATGGAAGACATCAACAGCGAATTTGCGCAAACTGATGTGGTGTTGGTGCTGGGTGCAAACGACGTGGTGAACCCCGCGGCGAAAGACCCCAAGAGCCCAATCGCTGGCATGCCAATTCTGGAAGCCTACAAGGCCAAAACCATTATCGTGAACAAACGCTCGATGAACGCGGGTTATGCCGGCTTGGACAACGAGTTGTTCTACATGGACAAAACCATGATGGTGTTTGGCGATGCGAAGAAAGTGATTGAAGACATGGTGAAAGCGGTCGACTGACAAACGCCGGTTTTGTGGCTTGTCTGGAAAAGCCTCGTGAGCAATCGCGAGGCTTTTTTCATCCATCCTTTTTTCTGCAGACCCAGCCCTGAACGCAAGGAGAGCATCAAAACAGGCAGGCTTTCTTTCTTGAATGTCGCGGAAAGGGCACCACGGGCTCCATCTGTTCAATGGTTGCTTATGCGTTTCGCCCGCACGATTAAACCCCTGCCATTTCCCGAATCCGTTGCACCACCAATGCGGTGTGTTCCATCGGCAAAAAGTGTGTGGCATCTGCAATTACTTCAATGCGCGCTTTGGGCAGTCGCTTTTGAATTCGTGCGTGTGCGGTCGAGGGAAACGTAGAGCCCTTGCCCGCCGCAAGAATGTGAATAGGGCAACCGGGGTCGCGAATCCAGCTTGCTGCATTGGGTTCGGTGTGTTGGAAGGTCAGCGATTCCCAGCTTGGCGGACAAGCCAGCTCTACTTCTGTGTTTGAATTTGTGATGAAACCGTGCTGCACATAGGCATTCAACCATTCATCATTCCATGTACCGAAAGCCTTCTTGCTTCGGTAGTTTTCAAATGCTTCTTCATGCGA
This sequence comes from Limnobacter sp., assembly GCF_036846585.1. Classification (GTDB taxonomy): domain Bacteria; phylum Pseudomonadota; class Gammaproteobacteria; order Burkholderiales; family Burkholderiaceae_B; genus Limnobacter. The sequence continues at coordinate 12,276 of NZ_DAIUBR010000029.1, forward strand.
CGCGAAACTTGCACGCCTGCGTGCTGCTGCGGTGGCCATGGCAATGCGGTCAGCAAAACCAAACCAGTTGGCCAGGCGCAAGGCCCAGCCCTGTTTGGGGTCAAGTAGCACAGGTTCAACCAAAATCAGGCCTTTTACCTTGTCTGGGCGCTGCGCTGCTGCGGCCAAACTGGTGGTGGCCCCAATGGAATGCCCGGCCAGCCACATGGGTTCACTGGCCTGATCCAGCACGGCAATCAAATCGTTGTAATAAGTGGTCCAGCCCCGGAATGTTTTTGGGTTGGCCGCTGAGCGGCTTTCTCCATGTCCGCGCATATCCCAAGTGTGCACATCGAAGTGGGGCAGTAGTTCACGCAACAAAGGGGTATACGTTCTGGCGTTGAAGCCAGTGGCGTGTGCCCAGTGCAGGTGGGGTTTTTCACAGCTTTGCGACCAGCGAATCATTTGAATGGCAATGCCGTCGGAGGTTACAACCGGGTAGCTTAGTTTGTTCATGAGGTTATCAAGCGCATCAATTAAAAGGTGACTTCTTGTTGTGGAAGGGTTAACCCGTTGTCCTCGTAATTTGGGGGATGGGTAATCCGAAGAATCAACCGAAAATCAATTTATTGAAATAATTTATTGAGTAAATTCAGAATGACTATCAAGCACGTCGCTAAACTTCTCGTCACTTGGTCATTGTATGTCTTTTCGGCTGCAACATCTTTGGCGTTTGCCCACCAAACCGATGCGCCTCAACCCACCAAGGAAGATCAACAATGGATTCTGCCCAAGCTTCCGGAAACCGCAGGGAATCCGTTGAGCGACGCCAGTGTGTCCTTGGGCAAAACCTTGTTTTTTGATCCGCGACTTTCCCGCAATGGGAATATGTCTTGCGCGTCTTGCCACAATCCATCGCTGGGTTGGTCCGATGGCCTGAAAACCGCTCGCGGCGATCACGGCAAATTATTGCCCCGTGCTACCCCGACTATTACCAATGTGGCTTACAACAAAATCTTGATGTGGGATGGCAGGCATCCCAGCCTGGAGTCGCAAGCCTTGGGTCCGATGGAGTCGAAAGACGAGATGAACACGGATTTCGATTCGGTTTTGGGGTTTTTGCGAAGCAATTCGGGCTATCTCGACATGTTTAAAAAAGCTTATCCCGACGAGGATATTAACAAGTTCACCATGGCCAAAGCCATTGCAAATTTCCAGCGTACGGTGGTGGTGAATGACACCCCGTTTGACCGATGGCTCGCTGGGGACAAAGGGGCTTTGTCCCGGTCGCAATGGCGAGGCTTTCAGTTGTTTAAGGGAAAAGCCATGTGTGTGACTTGCCATTCCGCCCCCAATTTTACCGACAGCGGGTTTCACAACATTGGTGTTTCACAGTTCGGCGGGTCAGCCGACGATGTGGGTCGGTACTTGATTCGTAAAGTGAAAGTTAACAAAGGTGCGTTCAAGACACCACCACTTCGGGATATAGCCAATACAGCGCCTTATTTCCGGGATGGTTCATCTGGCACTCTGATCGAAGTGGTTGATCACTATGCGCGGGGTGGTGATGACAAAACCAATTTGTCACCCAACATGTTTCCCATTGAGTTGAATGAACTTGAGAAACAGGATCTTGTTGAGTTTCTGTATGGTTTGTCTGCCGCCCCCCGGTCCTTTGATGTGCCTCGTCTGCCTTGAAGGCAGTTTGACAAACAGGAACTTACATAATCATGGGAATTTTTAAGCGACTTGTAGTGCAGGCGGGTTGCAATGCAGCGATTTTACTGACCATTTGTGCCGTGGCGGGGTGGCATGCCAATACCCTGATGAGAAGTCTGGATGCGGGTTATCAAGAAAGCAATGCCCAGCAATCTTTGGCAGCTACTACCAATTTGACCTTGGTTGAGGTTGAAAAGGCGCTCATCAAGGTGGTGTATTCCGGCAAGGCAGATGAAATTCGCGCTGCAGCAATTGACACGGTGCGCATTACTTCGCAGCTTGAGGAAATTTTTCAGAACTCGGTCGTTTTTTCCGATGGTGGTGACATTCTAACGAAGTTAATTGCGCAGCACGAGCGCTTGAAACCCTTGCGAATGCAAGTTGTAGTCAAGTCCCGGCAGGGGAAGGCAGATGAGGCTTTTGAAGGCTATCAACGTATCAAACCCGAAATTCAAGCCATGTCAGATCTGGCGAAACAATATGAAAAAACGGTTCAACAGACAAGCGTAATTCGGTCACGTGAGGTGCAGGATCAATTGATTGTGACGATGGTCATTGCTCTGGCAAGTCTGTTGCTTGTTCTGTTTGTGCAGTTTGCCGCTTCAGTGTGGCTGGCTCGTTCAATTGTCGGGCGATTGAAGCTGGTTCAACATTGGGTTTCCCGCTTGGCCAAAGGCGACCTGAGGCAACAAAAAATCAGTGGGCTGGGGCGCGACGAGCTTGCGGAAATGGGGCAGGGTCTCGAAATCGCCGTGACAACATTGGCCAACACAATTGATGCGGTAACGCGAGAATGCAAGCGCCTTGAGCAATCAATTCTGAATGTCTCTGAAGTTTCCGGCACGATCGAGGGCAATACTGACGAGTTGTTGCGCAATGCAAATACGCTTGATCAGATTTTTTGCCAACTGGGGCAAGCTTCAGCGGGTACCGCTGAATCGTTGAAAGACACAGCGGGGCAAGTGCATGAAAGCCTGGTACAGGTTCGCGCTTCTGAAGCATTGATTTGCGCGGTATCGGAACAGGCGTTAGGGCTGTCTCGCGAAATGCTTCGGTGTAGTGACCGGGCATCCGTTTTGCAAGAATCAATCAAGAAAGTTGCTGAGTTCAGTGATCAAATCGGCAAGGTTTCCTCACAAACAAATTTGTTGGCACTGAACGCGGCGATTGAAGCAGCGCGCGCAGGTGAGCAAGGCCGGGGTTTTGCTGTGGTTGCCGACGAGGTACGCCGTCTGGCTGAGACCAGTCACGAGGCCACCCAAAAGATCAATGAATTGATCGCCGAGATTGCACAAGGCATGTCGGGCACAATGGAATCGCTGGGTATTGCCCGGCAATCCATGGCGGGGTTTAACGACTCTGCCACCCAAGTCAGTCAGAACAGCAAGCAGATTCTTGTCAGTAATTCCGAAGTGGCCAGCCAGGTTGAAGAAACGGTTAGTCAAACAGTGATGTGGCTTCAGCAAGTTGAGTCGACCAAAAAAAGCATGCAATGTATGCAGTCGCTATTGAGCCAAACCGCTGATTTGAAAACCTCGTTGCAGGCCGTCAGCCTGAATACCACTGACACGCTCGGCGTATTGAAAGAGTCTGTGTCGGGTTACAGGCTCGGTTTGGCTTGAACTATATTTTGAATCGTTAAAGGAGAGTGAAAATGAGTCGAGGTGTTTTGGCTTGCGTCGCCTGTGTGTTGATGCATTTTACTGTAATGCCCGCATTTGCAGCCGAGCATGTTGTGGAGCAAAAAGATAAAAAATTCACGCTCAAGCAGTTGAGTGTGGCGGTGGGTGATTCGGTGTCTTTCAAAAATTCCGATGTGGTGAATCACAATGTGTTTTCGCTATCTGAGATCAAAAGTTTTGATCTGGGTTCTTATCCCAAAGGACAGGCTCGCGCGGTCACCTTTGACAAGGCGGGGGTTGTTGAAATCGAATGTGCAATCCATCCCGACATGCGGATGGAGGTAAAGGTGAAATGAAATCAATTTTCGTATGGTCTCATGTGATTGTGTTGGCGGTTTTGCCTTGCTTTGCAATGGCCGGTGGGGGCTTGGGATCACCGAAGGTGTTTCCGCCAAAGAGTACTATTGAGGCTGCATTGATTCGCGGTGAGAGCGTGTACAAACGCTATTGTGTTCTATGTCACGGTGTGGATGCGAATGGCCAGGGACGCGCTGCAAAGCAATACAACCCAAAGCCTGCGGACTTAACGCAAAGTCCTTTTCCTGCTGTGTACAAGGAAATGATTATTCGACAGGGCGGCGAAGCATTGGGTCGATCAAAGTTCATGCCCCCGTGGGAGCAGGAACTCACTGACGAGCAAATTTCAGATCTGGTGCAGTATTTGGGAACTTTGGTCAAACATTAATGCTGACCCAAGCGTTCAAGCCACATCGCATCACCGTAACTGAAGAACCTGTATTGTTGCGCAATTGCATGCTCATACGCGGCAAAAATTGTCGATTTGCCCGCAAATGCGGACACCAGCATCAGCAAGGTGCTTTTGGGCAAATGAAAATTTGTGATCAGGCGATCGACTACTTTGAATGAATAACCGGGTTTGATAAATATTTGAGTGTCGCCAGCGTGGCCCTGTTTTGCAAATTCGGCGGCCTTGGCCAAACCGCTTGGTGAATTCAGATCGCAACCAGTTTCCGTGGCCCAAGCTTCCAGCGCGCGAAGCGATGTGGTGCCCACTGCAACAATGTGCCCACCATTTTGTTTGGCTTTCAGCAGCGCGGCAACCACTTCTGCGGAAATGGTGTAGCGTTCGCTGTGCATCACGTGTTCATCTACATTGTCGGTTTTGACGGGCAGGAAAGTGCCGGCGCCCACGTGCAGCGTCAGGTTCAGAATATTCACGCCACTTGCTTGTACCCGTTGCAGCAATTGCTCTGTGAAATGCAAGCCCGCCGTGGGCGCTGCCACAGCACCTGGTTCGCGGGCGAATACGGTCTGGTAGCGTTCGTCGTCTTGCGCGCTGGCGCTGTGTTCAATGTAGGGGGGCAGGGGCAGGGCACCGTGCAAGTCAAGCAACTCGGGAAGGCTCAGGCTGCTTTGCAGAAGCTCAAGTTCATACATCATGTCGTGTTTGGCAAGCACCCGCGCGGTGGCTACGCCAGCCAGCACCACTTCACTGCCCGGTTTGGGGGACTTGCTGGCACGAATCATGGCGCTGAAGCGTTTGTCATCAAGTATGCGTTCAAGCATGACTTCGATTTTTCCACCACTGGCCTTGTGGCCTTGAAGGCGGGCTTTCAGCACCTTGGTGTCGTTGATCACCAGCACGTCATTGGGTTGCAACAAATTCAGTACATGCGCAAACTGATGGTCTTCAATTGGTGTGTTTTGGGCGCAAACAAGCAAGCGCGACTCGCCTCGGTGTTCCGGGGGATGCTGTGCAATTAGCTGTTCTGGAAGATTGAAATCGAATTCGGACAGTTTCATGGGTTTTGACATGGTGTCCTGGGGGCTGGTGCCGAGGGCGGGAATCGAACCCGCACGATATCTCTACCACTGGATTTTGAGTCCAGCGCGTCTACCAATTCCGCCACCTCGGCAAGCCCGCAATTATGGCAAAAAACAATATTGAACACAACACCCCATTGCGGAAATAAGTCTTTTTTTTGATTTTTCGTAAAAAGATGCCCCTCTCGTGGGATTCAAAGCCATGCAGAACGGGTGAATACTGGTGCTAATCAATTGAATTTTTGGCCCAACACGATGTCTTTCAAATGGAAATGGCTGCTGACCACCTTTGTGGCCCAACTGATGTTGGGCGGCATTTTCACGGGCATTCAATACACGCACATGGGCAATGTTGCTGAAACTGAGTTGCAGCGCACGCGAGATAGTTTTCAGGCCGAATTGACGCAAGCACATCGACCTGGCAGCACCTACTCCATGGATGTGGTGTCTTCCATGGTGCGGGATTTTTACACCCGCTACAAACCCACAGCGGTTTGGATTGATTCTGAGGACGGCGTTTTGTATACATTGGGAGAGGTGCCGAAATCGACCGATCAAGTGCCCCCCCCTTTGTTGTCAACTATTTCACTGCCCACGCCCAGCCATCAACTGATTATCTTGTTTGATCCTCATGATGTATACCGTAGCCGTAACGACATGGTGTTTTATCTGACTGGTGTATTTTTGCTAAGTGCAATTGCCTGTTCAATGATTTTGTTTGGCCTGAGCAATACCTTGTCAGCACGGCTGGAGGATTTGCGCAGCAAGGCCATGGAGCTGCAGTCTGGCAAAATCCACTCGCGCATTGAAGTGAAGGGGCGCGATGAAATTTCCTGTTTGGGGGCCGCTTTCAACAGCATGGCGCAGGCCATTGAGCAGCAAATGAAAGTGATGGAGGAGAACCACGCAAATTCGGTGTCCGAGAAGAACAGGCTTGATGTGCTGCTGTCTTCCCTGGGAAGTGGCGTGGCCTATCTTGATGAAAATTTCAAGGTGCTGTACCTGAACCGCGCTTTGGCCAAAATGTTGAAGTTGAGTGTTCAACCGGCCAAGCCCGTGCGTCTGGAGCAAGTGCTGTTGATGGCAGGGGTGGTGAAAGAGCAGCGCATGCTGTTAAAAGACATGGTGACCGATTACTTTGGCAACCATGAAATGCCCATTGAACTGAATTTCAATGATGGCCGTGTGTTGCAATTCCGTTTTGCGGTGTACAACGATAAGTCGCAGGGGGCGCATGCTGTGTTGATAGTGGAGGACGTCAGCATTCGCAAAAACGTAGAGGATTTGCGCAATGAAGTCGAGCGTGATCCCCTGACCGGCGTATTAAATCGCCGCGGGTTTGACCTTACCTTGCAGGCACGGCTTTCGCGCCTGCTGCCTGGCGAAACTTTGGGCATGATGTTCCTTGACCTTGACGGCTTTAAGGCGGTGAATGACACCTTGGGACACAAAGCGGGCGACCAGATCCTGAAAACCAGCGCAACCTTGTTGAAAGGTGCCACCCGGAATGTGGATCACGTGGCGCGTTTGGGCGGCGATGAGTTTGCCATCATTGTGGCCCGCTGCAATATACAACTGCTCAAGAATATTTCAGAGCGAATTATCGAGTCTTTTGCCTGCGATAAGTTGCTGGTGCGTATTCGCCAGAACCATGGCTTGACCGTGTCGTGCAGTATCGGTGCGGCCATGCACCCTTTGCATGGAACGTCCATTCAAGAGTTGCTTGAAATCAGCGACGAGCAAATGTATCAGGCGAAAAAGTCTGGTAAAAACTGCTACCGAATCGCCGGGGTGACAGAGCCGCAAGGGAAGTCCGTGTCTGTCTGATTCATCGTGCGCATTTTTCTTGTCCTGTTTCATGGTTAGCCCCAGTGTCGAAGCCTGCCATTAGGCGGTAGCCTTCTAGCAACTAAACTGGAGGCACTGCTCATGAATATTGTTTGGCTGGAAAGCGAAACCGTACGTACACCCCTGCCGCGCCCGGAATGTACACACACCTGGACGGAATACCCGTTCACAACGGCAGACACCTTGAAAGAGCGAATCAAAGACGCCGAGATTTTGATTATCAACAAGGTGAAAATTGGCCCGGCAGAACTGGATGCTGCGCCCAAGCTGAAAATGATTCAACTGGTGGCCACGGGCACCGACAACGTGGACAAGGCAACTTGCGCAGAACGTGGGGTCAAGGTGAGCAATGTGGTGAACTACGGCCCAGAATCGGTGGCAGAGCACGCCATGGCTTGCATTTTGCAGTTGACCCGCCGTGTGCCCGAGTGGGAAGCGTTGGTGCACGATGGAAGCTGGAGCGCCTCGCGCTTTTTCTGCCTGCACACATTGCCCATGCGTGGCCTGCACACCCAAACATTGGGCGTGCTGGGCAGTGGCGCCATCGGTGGAAAATTGATTGAATTCGCCAAAGCCTTTGGTATGACTATTCTGCACATTGAGCGCCAGGGTGTGGACAAACCCCGTGAGGGTTATGTGACGTTTGAACACGGCTTGGCCCACAGCGATGTGCTTAGCCTGCACTGCCCGTTGAACGACCAAACCCGCGGGCTGATTGGTCCTCAAACGCTGCCGAAAATGAAAAAGGGCGCTATTTTGATCAACACCGCACGCGGCGGGTTAGTACAGTTTGAGGCGCTGAAGCAGGCGATTGAAAGCGGGCACTTGGGTGGCGCCGCGCTGGATGTTCTGGAGGTAGAGCCCCCCCCCCGCGATCACCTGATGGTTCAGTGGCAACACCCACGCTGTATCATCACGCCCCACGTGGCTTGGGGCACTGAAAGCTCGCAGGCCAACGCAGGCCGTATCGCCATCAAGCATGTGGACGAATTCATCGCTGAAAATATCTGAAGACAGGTCAAGCCCTGTTGTATGAAAAGTACATTTGCTGCACCCAGCCGGTGCAGCAGGTAAATTTAAAGCAATTGCACAAATAATAAGCATCAAAAAGGCTTAGAATGCGTGCATGACACAAACTGAACCGAATACCATCAGCGCTGCTGAAGAAGCCGCACTCGCGAATGTAACCTTTGCAGACTTCGCGCTGCACCCCGACATCCAGAAAGCCATCGATGCCCAGGGGTACACCCAGCCTACACCCATTCAAGCCAAAGCCATTCCTGTCGTGTTGACTGGCGTGGACGTGATGGGTGCAGCCCAAACCGGCACTGGCAAAACCGCCGGCTTTTCGCTGCCCATTTTGAACCGCCTGATGCCGCTGGCCACGGAAAACACTTCGCCAGCCCGCCACCCGGTTCGTGCACTTATTTTGACACCCACCCGTGAGTTGGCCGACCAGGTTGCTGCCAATGTACACACCTACGCCAAGTTCACGCCGTTGCGTTCCACCGTGGTGTATGGCGGTGTTGATATCAATCCCCAAATTCAGGCCTTGCGCCGTGGCGTAGAACTGGTGATTGCCACGCCGGGCCGCCTGCTGGACCACGTTCAGCAGAAAAGCATTAATTTGGGTCAAGTGCAGGTGTTGGTGCTGGATGAAGCCGACCGCATGCTGGACATGGGCTTTCTGCCCGACCTTCAACGAATTATTAATTTGCTGCCCAAAACGCGCCAGAACCTGTTGTTTTCGGCTACTTTCTCGCCTGAAATCCAGAAGCTGGCCCGAAGCTTTATGGTGGCCCCCACTTTGATTGAAGTGGCGCGTCGCAATGCGACTTCCGAGAACATCAAACAGGTTATTTTTGCGCTCGACAGCGAAGAAGACAAACGCATGGCCGTTTGTCACTTGATCCAAAGCAAGGCATTAAGCCAGGTCATCGTTTTTTCCAATACCAAGCTGGGTACGGCCCGTTTGGCGATTTATCTTGAGAAGCAGGGTGTATCCAGCACCGCCATTCACGGCGACAAAACGCAAGCGGAACGCACGAAGTCGCTTGAGGCTTTCAAGGCCGGTGAAGTGACTGTGCTGGTGGCCACCGACGTGGCAGCCCGTGGTCTGGACATTGCCGATTTGCCGTGCGTGATCAACTACGATTTGCCTACCACGCCTGAAGACTACGTGCACCGCATTGGCCGCACGGGCCGGGCTGGGGCCAAGGGAACAGCTTATTCATTTGTGGTGAAGCGTGATGAGCGCTATTTGAAAGACATTGAAAAGCTGGTGGACAAGGCCTTTGTTCGCGAAGAACTGGAAGGGTTTGTGCCGGGTGCCCGCGCGCCGCGTGAAGAACGTGTTGGCCGAGAGGGTAGAAGCGGCGGTTCACGTTCGGACAGCCGTGGTGAAGGACGCACTGAGGGGCGCAGTGATTCCCGTACTTATGAGGGGCGCTCAGACCGTCGCCCCGCCCGCACAGGCGATGACGCTGCACCACCTGCACGTGAACGCCGCCCATCGCGTGACATGTCTTACCAAGGTGCGCGTTTCAACGACAATGCCCCCATTCATCGTGATGCCGAATACGAACGTCTGCGTGCCAAGCTGGCTCAAACACGCGTGAAAGATTCGCTGTTTAACCAGCCCTATCAGGAATCGAAAGAAGACAAGGCTGCTGCCGAGGCCGCGGCTTCGGGTCAGGCAACTGGGGGCAATAACAAACCCAAGAGCAAGAATGCTGCACCAGTGGCGTTTTTGTTGGGCGGCAGTCCACGTAACTGAGCACGATAAACTACCGCGCGGCTTGCGCTGCCCGGTAGTTGGCCCAAACGGGGGCCGCCAATTCAAGCCACTGCGAAGCAGCAGTGGCTTTTATTTTGTCCAAACCAAAATGCCGCCACACGGTGTCCAAATTCAGTACAGGGTCGTGTTCAGGCACGGCCAATGCCCCGGTTTGCTTGGAAAGCTTTTGCCCATCTGCGGCCAGTATCACCGGCAGGTGCCAATAGGCTGGGGGCGGCACCACAGCTTGCGGATCAAGCCCGCCTTGCAATGCCTTCCACACGGCAATTTGCCGCGCGGTGGTGTCGGTTAAATCTTCACCGCGCACGATGTGGGTTACTTTGCTGGCCAAGTCGTCGACCACCACCACCAAATGGTAGGCCCAAAAGCCATCGCCGCGCTTCAGCACGAAGTCGCCGCTGCTGACATTCAAATCATCTTTGAGAGCGCCCAGCCTGTGGTCGCGCCATTCAATGGGTTCAACCGGGCAGCGAAAACGAATGGCCCGTGCCTCGCGGCCTTCAGGCATGCCATTTCTGCAGGTGCCGGGGTAAATGCGGTTTTCACCGGGGGCCCGGTGTGCATTGATCTGGTCAATCTCTTTGCGGGTGCAGGCGCAGGGGTAGATCAGGTTTTTGTCTTGCAATTGTGTAAGCGTGGCTTGATACACAGTATGTCGTTGCGATTGCACCCACACCTCGCCTTGCCACTGCAAGCCATGGCGTTTCAAAGTGTGCAGAATGTGTTCAGCCGAGGCTGAGTCACTGCGCCCCTCGTCGATGTCTTCAATGCGCAAAAGCCATTGCCCTCGGTGCACTTTGGCATCCAGAAAACTGCCCAGCGCAGTGGCCAGCGAACCCAGATGTAGCGGGCCGGTGGGCGAAGGGGCAAAGCGGCCAATGTAAGGGGCTTGTACTTGCATGCTGAGTAATGTCTATTGTGGCGGTTGAAAGTTCAACTGCACCGTGGCCAGGTGTCGGGTCCACCAGTCCAGTGCCTTGCCTTGGCTGCCGCGCTGCCAGGCAAAACACAGGCTGCCGTGGCGGGTGGCGTCTTCAGTGTTCTTCACAATTAACTCGCCGTTGGCCACTTCCTGTTCAATCAGGTTCCAGGGCAACCACCCACAACCCAAACCAGCCAGTTGTGCCTTCACTTTGGCTTGCAGGTTGGGCACAGTTAACACCGCTTGCCCACTTTGCAGGCCAAGGGTCTGCGGTTTGAAGTTGCGGGACGTGTCGCCAACCGCCACAGCCCGGTAATGGCGAATGGTGTCGATGCATACAGGTTCCTCTGCATCTGCCAGCGGGTGGTTTGGTGCCACTGCGAATACAAACAGTGATTGACCAAAACTTTGAATATGAAGGCCTGTGGCGCTGGCAAACTGGTTTTGGTCCAGGCGGCTGCCAATCAACAGGTCGGCACGGCCGGAATACAAAGCTTCCCAGGTGCCCGACAACACCTCGCTGGAAAAACGCAAGCGGGTGGGGCTTTCCAATGCGTCGAAGGCTTCAATCCAGGGAATGGTTTGCTCAAACGGCACCACGGAATCGAGCACGATGCGCAGTTCGGCTTCCCAGCCGCTGGCCACGGCTTTCACACGCTTGGTCAGTGCTTCGGTGTTTTCCAGCAATTTGCGGCCTTCCTCCAGCAAGGCTTTGCCTGCGGGTGTTAGTTTGGCTTTGTGGCCTGAACGGTCGTAGATCAGCACATCCAGGCTTTCTTCAAGTTGCCGCAATTGGTAGGTGATGGCCGAGGGTGCCTTGTTCAAGGCCACGGCGGCGGCCGCAAAACTGCCCCGCGCTTCAATCAATTCAAGCAGGGCAAGGCTGTCCAGGTTGATGGTCATGGATTCAGTTTTTTTGAATGAGTTCATCAAATTCTACGCCTTGTTTGGGCTGGCCGCACCACCTACACTGGATTCATCATTGAACAGGAGGTTGAACATGTTCCAGATCAGAAAATCCAACGAACGCGGTTATGCCCAGCACGGCTGGCTGGAGAGCTATCACAGCTTTTCTTTTTCCAGCTATTACGACCCCAAGCACATGGGTTTCGGCCCGCTGCGCGTGATCAATGAAGATTGGGTGCAGCCACAAACCGGGTTTGGCACGCACGGCCACCGCGACATGGAAATTATTACGTACATGTTGGGCGGCGAATTGAGTCACCAGGACAGCTTGGGCGGTGGTTCAGCCATCAAGCCCAATCAAATTCAGCGCATGAGTGCGGGCACAGGCATTCGCCATTCAGAAATGAATGCGCACAAAACCGATGTGGCGCACCTGTTGCAAATCTGGATTGAACCCGCGGTGAATGGCGTTCAGCCCGGTTACAAAGACCACGACCTGGAGGTTGCCAGCATCACTGGCCAACTGGGCTTGATTGTGACGGGTGACAAAGAAGAGGCGCAGGCCAAGGACATCGCCTTTATTCACCAAGACGCAAAAATGTACGCGGGCCGGCTGAGTGGGCAAAGCGTGCACCGTGAACTGGACCCGGCGCGCAAAGGCTATCTGCACGTGGCCAAGGGCGAAGTGACCGTGGGCGATGTGCTGTTGCAAACCGGCGATGCCCTGTTGATCAGTGGTGAACGTGAATTGAATTTCGATGTGAGCGAACAGGCCGAAGTGTTGTTTTTCGACTTGCCCGCATAACTTTAATTAAGGAGTTTTGACATGACACAAGTTGCAATTGTTTACCACAGTGGCTACGGCCACACCGCCAAGGTGGCTGGGTTTGTTCAGCAGGGCGTGGATGTGGTTGATGGCGTTCAAAGCCACCTGATTTCCGTGAACGACGTGAATGACGCCACTTGGGACGTATTGGCCAAGGCCGATGCAATCATTTTTGGCTCGCCTACTTACATGGGCGGAGCGTCTGCAGACTTCAAAAAGTTCGCAGATGCATCCAGCAAGGTGTGGTTTAACCGAGGCTGGAAAAACAAGGTGGCCGGTGGCTTCACCAACTCCATGTCGATGAGCGGCGACAAGCTGAGCACCCTTCAGTACTTTGTAACCTACGCCATGCAGCACGGCATGATCTGGGTGGGCAGCGCCACACCTAGCGCCCAAAAACCTGGTGATGTGAATGAATTGAACCGCGTGGGTTCGTGGGTGGGCGTGATGACTCAATCGGACAATGCACCCGCAGACGTGACCCCGCCTGCTTCTGACCTGGAAACCGCGAAAATTTATGGTACACGGGTGGCGGAGTTTGCCAAGAAGCTGTCAGTCTAATAGTTTGCCCAAGATGTGAATGGGCTGTAATCAAATATCCGTTTGCGGATAAAATGGGGAGATGACGAATTCATCCCCCACATTGCCTTCCACTTTTGTTCACCTGCGCATGCACACCGAGTTTTCGGTGATTGATGGCATGGTGCGAGTGGGCGAGGCTGTTAAGGCCGCCGCTGGCTGCGGCATGCCGGCCTTGGCCATTTCCGACCTGTCCAACCTGTTTGGTTTGATCAAGTTTTATGGCAAGGCGCGTGGCGCGGGTGTAAAGCCCATTGCCGCTTGCGATGTGTGGATTGAAAGCGAGCGGGATGAAGAGCAACCGGCGCGCGTGCTGTTGCTGGTGCAAAACCACAAAGGCTATTTGCAGCTGTGCGAACTTTTAAGCCGTGCGTTTTTGCGCAATCAGAAACGCGGCAAAGCCACGCTGAAGTTGGAGTGGTTCGATGACGTGGGCTGCGATGGCATGATCGCCGTGTCGGGCTTTGCGAATTCCGACGTTGGCCAGTTCTTGCTGGGCGGCAATATGGCCCGCGCGGAAGATTCTGCCCGCAAATTCCTGCGCTACTTTGAAGGCCGTTATTACATCGAACTGCAGCGCGACGGTTCTACCCAAGCTGAGAACCTGGTGAATTTAAGCTGCCAGTTGGCGGCCAAGTTGCAGTTGCCTGTGGTGGCTACACACCCCATTCAGTTTTTAAAGCCTGAAGATTTCCGCGCGCATGAAGCACGGGTGTGTATTGCGCAGGGCGAAATTTTATCCAACCCGCGCAGGCCGCGCCGCTTCACCGAAGAACAGTATTTCAAAACAGCGCAGGAAATGGCCGAGCTGTTTGCCGACATTCCCAGTGCCATTCGCAACAGCATTCGAATTGCCCAGCGTTGCAATTTAACACTTGAATTGGGCAAACCCAAGCTGCCCGCTTTCCCCACGCCCGATGGCATGACACTGGATGATTTTCTGGTGCATTTGTCCAAAGAAGGCCTAGAGAAACGTCTTGCGCACCTGTTCCCCAATGTCGAAGAGCGCGAAAAAATGCGCCCTGACTATGAAGCGCGCTTGAAAATTGAATGCGATACCATCATTGGCATGGGCTTTCCCGGTTATTTCCTGATCGTTCAGGATTTCATTAACTGGGGCAAACAAAATGGCGTGCCCGTGGGGCCCGGCCGGGGTTCTGGTGCCGGTTCGCTGGTGGCCTATTCATTGGGTATTACCGACCTGGACCCGCTGCGTTATGACTTGCTGTTCGAACGTTTCTTGAACCCCGAACGGGTTTCAATGCCCGACTTCGACATCGATTTCTGCCAGGACAACCGCGACCGCGTAATCGATTACGTGAAGCAGAACTATGGGCGCGATGCGGTTAGCCAAATTGCCACCTTCGGTACCCTTGGCGCGAAGGCGGTAATTCGCGACGCAGGCCGCGTGCTCGACATGCCTTACATGTATTGCGACGGCTTGTCGAAACTGATTCCACAAACGCCCGCCGACCCTTGGGACCTTGACCGCGCCATGGCCGACGAGCCCACGTTCCGTGAACGTGTGGAAAACGAAGACGAAGCCAGGGAAATTATTGCAGTGGCCAGGCCGCTGGAAGGCCTGACCCGAAACGTGGGCATGCACGCCGGTGGGGTATTGATTGCGCCGGGCAAGTTGACTGACTTCTGCCCCTTGTATTGTGCTGATGGTTCCACCGATTCCGTGGTGTCGCAGTACGACAAAGACGACGTGGAAGCCGTGGGCCTGGTGAAGTTCGACTTCTTGGGCCTGCGCAACCTGACCATTCTGGATTGGGCTGTGCGCTGGGTGCGCGAGAACTACGAAGATCAGCGCGATTTCCGTCTGGAAGACTTGCCGCTGGACGACCCTGCGGTGTACCAGTTGTTCTCGGACGGCAACACCACCGCTGTGTTTCAGTCTGAATCGCGTTCCGCGAAAGACCTTGAAAAAAAGCTCAAGCCAGACAACTTCGAAGACATCATCGCCTTGATGGCGTTGAACCGCCCCGGCCCCTTGGGTTCCGGCATGGTGGACGACTTCATTGCCCGAAAAAAGGAAACCTCGAAAACCGGCAAGGGGCGAGCCGAGTGGTACTTCCACCCAAAGCTCGAAGGCATTCTGAAAAGCACCTACGGTGTGATTGTGTATCAAGAGCAGGTGATGTTGGTTGCGCAAATTCTGGCGGGTTATAGCCTGGGCGGCGCAGACCTTTTGCGGCGTGCCATGGGTAAAAAGAAGCCCGAAGAAATGGCCAAGCAGCGTGAAATTTTCACCACCGGTGCCACTGAGCGCGGCGTAGACCCGGCGGTGGCCAAGCAGCTTTTCGACTTGATGGAAAAATTTGCGGAATACGGTTTCAACAAATCGCACTCCGCCGCATATGCATTGATTGCGTACCACACCGCGTGGTTGAAGGCGCATTACCCGGCTGAATTCATGGCGGCGTCGATGAGTTCAGACATGGACGACACCGACAAAGTAAAAATCTTTGTGGAAGACGCGATGGCCATGTGCCAGGTGCCGGGTAAAAAGGCGGGCACCACAGTCACCATGCTGGGCCCCGATGTAAATGAGTCCAACTTCCGCTTCACTGCGGTGCGCATTGATGGCGAAAAACGCGCCAGTGCGATTCGCTACGGTTTGGGTGCAGTCAAAGGCACAGGCCAGGCGGCGTGCGAAGCCATTGTGGCCGAGCGTGCTGCCAATGGCCCTTTCAGCAGCCTGTTCGATTTCGTAAAGCGGGTCGACAGCAAACAGATCAACCGCAGGGTGATTGAAGCGCTGATTCGTGCCGGAGCGTTTGATGCGATTAATCCCGACCGTGCCAAGCTGCTGGCCAGTTCAGGCCAAGCCATGGAGTGGGCTGCCCAGCAGGCTGCAACCGCCGCACAGGTGAGTTTGTTTGGTGAAGACCTGGGTGGCGATGCACCGCCAGAACTGGTGGATGTGCCCACCTGGAGCGAACGCGAAAAACTGCAGCAGGAAAAAGCGGCACTGGGCTATTACTTCAGTGGGCACTTGTTCAAGGCCGATGAAGACAAAGTTCGGCAGTTTGTTAAGCTGAAGTTGAAAGACCTGTCGCCCGGTCGCGAATTGGTTTGGATGGCCGGGGTGATTGCATCCTTGCGCACCATGATGACCAAGCGCGGAAAAATGGCGATTGTGTTGCTTGATGATTCAACCGCGCAGGTTGAGTTGTCTATTTTCAACGAGCAGTTTGAGGCCAATCGAAGCCTGTTGAAAGAAGACTCTTTGCTGGTGTTGCAAGGCAAAGTGTCTGAAGATTCGTACACTGGCGGTTTGCGAATTTCTGCCGAAAACCTGCATTCGCTGGCCAGTGCGCGTGCGCACTTTGTAAGCCGTTTGCGCCTCAGCATGAATGGTCAATCGGATGCTGAAAAGCTGCGCGCCATGCTGGAGCCTTTTCGCGATCCTGAGCAGGGTTGTTTGGTGGAAATTGATTACCACAATGGCCATGCCGCGTGTGTGGCGCAGTTGAGCAGTGAGTGGAAAGTTCGCCCGGAGGAAGACCTGCTGATTGAAATGCAAGGCTGGTTGGGGCAGGGCAACGCCAAGTGGGTGTTTGGATAATTCTTCCTGCCGAGTTGGCGAAATACTGGCACCCGCGAATTGCTCGGGCTTTCCAGCAAAGCGCGAGTGCGTAGCGCAATCGGCAGCGATGTTCCAATCGCTTCGCCTTCAAGAAAACCTGCCCGTTTGAATTCACACGCCACGGTTGGCAGCATGCCAACACCGAGGCTTGGCCATCAGTGTTGCCGAGCTCGGTGAGTCAGTGTGAACTTCAAAAAGGGAAATACAGGTTTTCGGGTGAACGATTGGGATTCGCGCCGAGTGTGCAATGAACAAGGCAAGCGACCGGGATTCGCGCTGATTGATGCAGATACGCGCTGGTGGCGCACAAACGTGTAAACTTCGACCATCCAACCCACGTTCACGCTGCATGCCCGAAATCACCGATTACACCGCCAAAGGCTTGTACAAGCGCCTGCTTTCCTACAGCCTTCGTTACTGGCCACTTTTTACCACATCGCTCATTGCCTTGGTGTTTGCTGCGGTTACGGAGCCGCTTTTTGCCAGCCTCATGAAGCCGCTGATCGACGAAAACTTTTCGGGCGAACGCACTGAAATGGCCAAGTGGTTGCCGGTCATCATCATCGTGTTGTTCCTTGTTCGGGGGCTGGCCACCTACATCAATGAATACTGCAGTGCCAAGCTTGCCGGCTTGGTGGTTCACGACCTGCGCTTCGACATGCTGTCGGGCATCTTGCGTTTCCCAAACGCGTACTTCGTAGAACAACCTGCCGGAAAAATTATTTCCACAGTGTCGACCAATGTGGACGCAGTTACCGAAGCGGGTTTCAACATCATCACGGTGCTGATTCGCGATGGTGCCATTGTGATCGGTCTGATGGCCATATTGCTTTACACCAACTGGCAACTCACCCTGATTTGTTTTGGTATTTTGCCGCTGATTGCCATTGGTGTATCTGTCGCCGCCAAACGCTTGAACCGTTTTGCACACAGCGCGCAAACGTCGCATGCGGATTTGGTGCAAAGTATTTCCGAGGTGATCGGGGCACAGAAAATCATCAAGATTTATGGCGCCCAGCAAGTGGAAACCGACCGCTTCATGAAAAGCGCGGATGAAATCATGAAATCGCGCGTGAAGCTGGTGGCCACCAGCGCAGCCAATTCGGCCATTGTGCAGTGGATACTGGCTGCGGCCGTGGCTGCGGTGGTTTACTTCGCAGGCATTTTGGCTGAAAGTAACAGCATGACAGCGGGTGACTTTGCTTCTTTCATGACCGCGATGATGATGCTGCTGGCCCCGGTCAAGCGACTGACCAACATCAACCAGCAATTGCAAAAAGGTTTGGCGGCTGCGGACAACGTATTTCGTGTGGTGGATCGCCCGATTGAAAACTCCAGCGGCACGCACACCACCGATCGGGCTTTGGGTTATGTTGAATTCGACCAGGTCGGTCTGACATTCCCGGGCGCTGAAGCCCCCACGCTAAACAGCATCAATTTGTGGGTGAAGCCTGGCCAAACTGTGGGAATTGTCGGTGTTTCAGGAGGGGGCAAGTCCACGCTGATCAACCTGCTGCCCCGTTTTCTGGACCCCACAAGCGGTGTGGTGAAACTGGACAGCGTGGATTTGAAGCAATGGGATTTGCAATGCCTGCGCCGCCAAATCGCGGTGGTAACGCAGGAAAGCCATTTGTTGAATGACACTGTGCGCAACAACATTGCCTATGGCGAAATGCGGGGTGCTCCTGATGACGCCATACTGGAAGCCGCCCGCATGGCCAACGCCTTGCCCTTCATCGAAAAGCTGGAACACGGGCTGGATACCGTGTTGGGCGATAACGGTTTGCGCCTTTCCGGTGGTCAGCGCCAGCGCATTTCAATTGCCCGTGCTTTTTTGAAAAACGCCCCCATTCTTATTCTGGATGAAGCCACTTCGGCACTTGATTCCGAGGCTGAGCGTGAAGTTCAAGAAGACATGGAGCGGCTGCGCCATGGCCGAACCACTTTGGTGATTGCGCACCGTTTGTCCACCCTCACCACTGCCGACTTCATCATTGTGCTGGACCAAGGCAAGCTGATTGAACAGGGCACGCACCATGAATTGTTGGCCATGCAGGGCAAGTACCACTATCTGCATTCCATTCAAAATCAGTCCACCAGTTTGTCCACAGACTGAATAACCACCTCGGTGGGGATTGCGGCCAACAAGCGTGTAGGGTCGTCAGTATTAATACTGTCGGGGTGGGGTAGCGGCCCAAAGTCGCCAGCGTAAATCACCGTGGCCTTGTCAGACCAAGGCCGCCATTCCTGCACCCAGGAGGGGCCGAACAACGCCACTTGCGGCACATTCAAGGCTGCGGCCATGTGCATGGGGGCTGAATCCACGCCCACATAAAATTTGCACAGTTTCAGCAAGGCCGCCAGCAAAGGCAGGCTCATTTTCCCACCCACGTTCACCAACTTCCCCACTTTCCCGGAAAGCGCGTCAATCCGGTTGTGGGTCAGCCGTTCAATTTCAGCTGTCGTGGCCACCTCGACCGGGTCTGGGCTGCAGGTCAGCACCACATGCAAACCCTTTTTCAGAAGGTGCGCCACCACGTCGGCAAACTTGTCGTCTTCCCAGCACTTGAAGGGCCAACGGGCGGCAGGGTGGATCAATACAAATGGTCCGCCAATGCCTTTTTCAGTCAACAAGTGATCCGCTTTCTCAAGGTTCTCCGGGCTGGGGCGCAGTACCATTTCACCGCGAATGCTGCGTGGGTTGACACCAAAGGCCTGCAAGCACAGCAGGTTCAGCTCCACAGCGTGCGATTGCCCACGGGGTGGGGGTACAACACGGTCGGTGAAGCAGGCGTGCCACAAGGCCTTGTCGCGCTTGGCGTAGGCCATTTGCACCCGAACAGGTGCTTTGGAAAACCGGGTCACCAGTGCGCCAATCCATTGATCGGTCAAATGCACCACGGCGTCGTAACGGGTTTGTCGAACTTTGAACACCAGGCCAAGTTCTGTTTTCAGGCGCGCAAAGCCTTTCAGCTTGCGGTCAATACACAACACCTGGTTCAAATGCGGGTTGTTCTGCAGCAGGGGCGTTGTTTCTTTGTAAATCAGCGTGTCAACTTGCGCGCCTGGAAACTGATCGTGCAGGGCGTGGTATAGCGCCGTGGTCAACAGCACATCGCCGTGGTGCCTTAATTTAATCACCAGAATTTTTTGCAAAGTGTTTCAGCCCAGGATTGTTTAGAGTGAATTCACGCCCATGCGCTTACCAAGGCGCATTAAACTGGCGGCGTAAGATAGAGCGAATATAGACCGCGACTCGAACCAATTTTGTCCCTCAAATTCAAATGACCCCCATTTTCTTTTCTGAAAGTTCCAAAAACATCGGCGGTCAAGAACTGCAGTTGCTTGAACAAGCGGTGGGCCTGAAGGCCAAAGGGTACACACCTTATATATTGTGCAGGCTCGGCAGCCGAATTTCGCAAGAAGCACACAAGCTCGGTTTGAATGTGGAGCACATCCCCTTTCGCAACGCCATTCACC
>NZ_DAIUBR010000030.1:0-30853 GCF_036846585.1 Limnobacter sp.
CTTTGGGTGCCTCAAGAACAGTTGGTGCGGGTTTTTGCGCGACTTCGTTTTCAGCGGCGGCAGGAATTTCTGCGGAAGGCCGTTCAGGAACCACCAGCTCAACATCGCTGGGAGTTTGTGAGGGTTCATTCTCGACCAGGGCAGGAACAATGATAATGGCTGCAAGAAACAATGCAATTGAACCAACCAATCGCCTTCTGGATCTGCGTTTTAACTCGTCAACCGGATCGTTGTTGACTTTGTTCCTGGCAGTAGAACGCGAATTTGAACTCACCTGCACTCCTGAAATAAATTAACCGGGACGTTTTCGAAGCGCTTCTTTGGCTTGCATGGCTTGCGCCACAACCAGGAAGGATCCAAAAACGAGAATTCTATCATTGGGCGGCACTGCAGAAGTGACCACCGCATACGCTTGGCTCACACTCTCGTAACTCTGCACACTTTTTTCTGGCGGCTGCCTGGCAATACCACCTTTGGCCAGTGCCTGCGAATTGGCCGCCCAGTCAAAGGCCGCTGCATCCACACCAGCCAGCGCCAACTGCTGCATCAATTGCCCGGTGGTTCGACCACGGTCGCCTTCCAGTGGCACCAGGTGCCAGTGGTCCACACGGTCTTTCAAGGCCTTGACCACCTCTACAGCATCTTTATCAGCCAGCATGCCGAAAATGCAATGGGTGTAGGGGAAAAACCCCATGTTGTCGAGGCTTTCCCGCAAATGTGCAGCTGCATGGGGATTGTGCCCAACGTCCAGTACAACCGTGGGTTGACCCGGCAACACCTGAAAACGCCCAGGCCACTCAACCAGTAAAAAGCCCTGACGAATGGACTGCGCAGGCACGGGCAAACGCTCACGCACCGCTTCCAGCGCAGCCAGCGCGGCAGACGCATTCAACAACTGGTTGGTGCCCCGCAAGGCAGGGTAAGCAAGCGCGGCGCGGCGCATGTTGCGACCACCATAAGCCCACTGTTGTTTGTCGCCACTGTAGTTGAAATCGCGTGCGAACAACCACAGATCGGCACCAATGGAACTGGCATGGTCAATCACGCTTTGTGGCGGTTTGGGGTCGCCCACAATTGCAGGTTTTCCTGCGCGGAAAATGCCTGCCTTTTCACGGCCAATACTTTCCCGGTCAGGCCCCAAAAAGGCCTGGTGATCTATGTCAACACTGGTGCAAATTGCACAATCGGTGTCGAAAACATTCACAGCATCGAGGCGCCCACCCAAGCCAACCTCCAGCACAACCGCATCCAGTTCAAGCTGGGCAAACACCCAAGCCACGGCCAGTGTGGTGAATTCAAAATAGGTAAGGGATATCGACGTGGCCGTTCGGGCATTTTCAACCTGCTCAAAGGCGGCGATCAAATCATGTTCAACCACCTCCTCGCCATTGATACGGGCGCGCTCGGTGAAGCGAATCAGGTGCGGCGAAGTGTACATGCCGACCTTGTAGCCTGCCTGAACCAGAATGCTTTCCAGCATTGCGCAAGTTGAACCCTTGCCATTGGTGCCCGCCACGGTGAACACCACGCCTTTCAGCGAGAAATTCATGTGTTGTTGAACCACCTTCACGCGATCCAGCCCCATGTCGATAGGCTTGCTGTGAATTGACTCAAGGTAGGCCAGCCACTCGTTCAGCGTGGCATCGGCCTGGGGTTTCATCGGCATTTGTTTAAGCACTTTCAGGCAGCCTGATCAAGCTGCTTTTTCATCAGCAAAGCCAACAGGCTTGCCAGGGTTTTCTTCATTTCCCGGCGGTCCACGATGCAATCCACTGCGCCCTTTTCCATCAAAAACTCGGCACGCTGAAAACCCTCGGGCAAAGTCTGGCGCACGGTTTGCTCTATCACGCGGGGCCCTGCAAAACCAATCAGGGCTTTGGGTTCAGCCACCACCACATCGCCCAAAAAGGCAAAGCTGGCAGACACGCCACCCATCGTCGGGTCGGTCAACACAGAAATATATGGCAGTTTGGCCTGGCTTAATTTGGCCAGCATGGCGGAAGTTTTCGCCATTTGCATCAGTGAACCCAAACCTTCCTGCATGCGCGCCCCACCCGATGCTGCAATGCTGATGAAGGGCACCTTGGCATCAAGCGCAGCTTGTACACCCCGGCAAAAACGCTCGCCAACCACGGAACCCATGGAACCGCCCATGAAATCAAATTCAAAACAGGCAATCACCACTTCCACGCCGTTCATCATGCCTTTTTGAACCACCAATGCGTCAGTCTCGCCAGTGGCTTCCTTGGCTTCGTTCAAGCGCGCTGTGTAGCTTTTGCTGTCTTTGAATTTCAGGGTGTCCATCGGTGTGACTTCCTGCCCGATTTCAACACGCTCGTCGTTGTCGAACAACAGGTTCAAACGTTCCCGCGACCCAATTCGCATGTGGTAAGTGCACGATGGGCACACCATGGCGTTGCTGACCAGATCGTTTTGGTACAGCACGGCATCACAGCTTTTGCACTTGGCCCAAATGCCTTCCGGCACACTTTTTTTGGCTGCGTCACCCGGTATTTTGGATGAAATGCGCGGTGGAATTATTTTGTCTAACCAACTCATACACGTTTCCCTTGCTGAGGTTTTTTATTTTGCGCTGTATTGCGCATCAAGCGCAGCGCGAATTGGGGCAATGAACTTGCCCGCCAAAGCGGCGGCCTCTTGCGGGCTGCCTGCTTCCAGGGTTTGAATCAAGGCTGAACCAATCACCACGGCATCGGCAGACTGTGCCACACGGCAGGCAGATTCCGCATCGCGAATGCCAAAACCAACGCCCACAGGCACATCCGTGTGTTTACGAATGGTGGGCAACTTCGAACTAACCTCTGCTGCATTCAGGTTTTGTGCGCCGGTTACACCTTTCAGCGACACGTAATACACGTAACCGCTGGCGGCCTTGGCCACTTTTTCAATGCGTTCATCCGACGAAGTAGGTGCCAGCAAAAAGATGGGATCCAGTTCGGCAGCCCGCAGGTATTGGGCAAACTCGATGGATTCCTCGGGCGGATAGTCCACCACCAGAACGCCATCCACCCCGGCTTTTTTTGCCTCGCTGACAAACTTCTCTACACCCATGCGCTCAATGGGATTGGCATAGCCCATCAATACAATTGGCGTGTGCTGGTTGGTTTGACGAAATTCGGCCACGTAGTCCAGAATCTTTCTGGATGTAACGCCTTTGGCAAGGGCACGTTCGCTGGAACGCTGAATCACGGGGCCATCGGCCATGGGGTCAGAAAAAGGCACGCCCAGCTCGATGACATCCGAACCCGCACCGGCCAGCGCATGCAACATGGCCACGGTTTGGCCCGGTTCCGGATCACCACCGGTAACAAACGGAATCAGGCCTTTGCGGCCCTCTTCTTTCAGCTTCTTGAATACTGCTTTTATTCTTGACATGGTTCTTGGAATTTATTTTTTATTGCAGGCCATTTCTGCGCCTGTTTTGCAATCGGGGTGGCAATAAAACTCTGCGCCGCTCAGCCGTGCCACAGTGTGCATGTCTTTGTCGCCACGACCAGACAAATTCACCAGAATCACTTTGTCTTTCGACAGGGTTTTGGCCAACTTGGCAGCATGCGCAAGCGCATGGCTGCTTTCCAGCGCGGGAATGATACCTTCAATACGGCAGCACTGGTGAAAGGCTTCCAGCGCTTCCGCATCGGTAATTCCCACATATTGCGCACGGCCTGAATCTTTCAGCCAGGCGTGTTCTGGGCCAACACCGGGATAGTCCAGGCCAGCCGACACTGAATGGGTTTCAATAATTTGTCCGTCGTCGCTTTGCAACAGGTAGGTGCGGTTGCCGTGTAACACGCCGGGCGTGCCTGCACTCAGGGAAGCCGCATGCTTGCCGGTTTCAATACCCTCACCCGCCGCTTCAATGCCGATCAACTGCACGCCATCAACACTCAGGTATGGATGAAAAATACCCATGGCGTTGGATCCGCCACCCACGCATGCCAACACATAGTCTGGTTGCTTGCCAGCCATCAGTGGCATTTGTTCAATGCTCTCGCGGCCGATAATGCTTTGAAAGTCGCGAACCAGCATGGGGTAAGGGTGTGGGCCTGCCACTGTGCCAATGATGTAGAAAGTGTCTTCCACGTTGGTGACCCAGTCACGCATGGCTTCGTTCAGCGCATCTTTCAGGGTGCGGGAACCGGAGGTAACCGGTATCACTTCTGCACCCAACAACTTCATGCGAAACACGTTTTGTGCCTGACGGGCCACGTCTTCCTGACCCATGTAGACAACACATTTCATACCATAGCGTGCCGCCACCGTGGCCGTGGCCACACCATGCTGACCTGCTCCTGTTTCGGCGATCACGCGGGGTTTGCCCATCCGCTTGGCAAGCATGGCCTGCCCGATGCAGTTGTTCACCTTGTGGGCACCCGTGTGGTTCAGGTCTTCGCGCTTGAAGTAGATTTGTGCACCGCCCACCAGTTCAGACCACCGTTTGGCATGGTAAATCGGGCTGGGACGCCCCACAAAATACTTCAATTCATTTTCAAACTCAGCCAGAAACTCGGGGTCATTCTGGTAGTGGGCATAAACGCTTTTCAGTTCTTCCAGGGCGTGAACCAGGGTTTCAGACACAAAAGTGCCACCATAGGGGCCGAAGTGGCCGGTGGCATCTGGAAATTCATAGGGTTTGTTCATGATGCTGCTCTAACTGGGTTCACTTACAACAGCCCTGCATCGGCTTTCTGAACCGCCTTGCAGAACTTTTCAATTTTTTCGACACTTTTAACACCGCGCGCGGATTCAATGCCACTGGACACGTCCACGCCATAGGGCTTCAGGCTCAAAATGGCCTGCGCCACATTGCTTTCGTCCAACCCTCCGGATAATACCAAAGCCTGCTTCAATTCACCCGGTTTGGGCAGCAAAGACCAGTCAAAAGTATGCCCTGTTCCACCATACGCTTCGCTCCATGAATCCACAAGCAAGGCCTGTGCTGCATGAAACCGTACACTTTCCGCCAGCAAATCCACATCGGCTTTCATGCGTATGGCTTTGATGAACGGTCTACCAAAACTTTCACAGAATTCAGCGTTTTCGTCGCCGTGAAACTGCAACAGCACATGGGGTATTTCAGCAATCACGCTTTGAACCAGTTCAGGCTGCGGGTTCACAAACAGGGCCACCGGGGTTTGCCAGGCACCCATGTACCGGGCCAGTCTTCCTGCCTCGGCAGGTGCAATATTTCGTGGGGAAAGTGGATAAAACACAAAGCCCACGGCGTCGGCACCAGCCTGTGCTGCAGCACGAACGGTGTCCTCGGTCTGAAAGCCGCACAGTTTGATTCGGGTTCTCATGCAAACAATTCCTGTATACCGTACTGCGGTGGATATTCAATATTCCACAAGCTTAAACCCTGTGCCGGATAAGTTTTTGCAGCCAGGCTTCTATTCTTCAATTCAAGCACTTCTCGCAGCCAATACTCGGGCTGCCGGTGCAAGCCCACTTCCATCAAACTGCCCATCAGGTTTCTGACCATGTGGTGCAAAAAGGCGTTGCCGTGAATTTCAAAGAAGGCATGATCCTTTTGCTCAACCAGATTCATGGCGTGCAGGGTGCGAACAGGGCTTGCGGCCTGGCACTGCGAGGCGCGAAATGCGCTGAAATCGTGGGTGCCAATCAGGCAGGCGCTTGCGCGGCGCATGGCGTCAAGGTCGAGCGGGTAATGCACCCAGGTCATGAAACGCTTGAATGGATCACGCACGGGTGCGCTGTAAAAATAGTAACGATACGTTCTTGAAATTGCGCTGAAACGCGCATGAAACCCGTCATCAAGCACCTTGGCGCCCAACACCGACACACTGGCGGGCAAGGTGTTGTTCACCCCCTTGACCCAAGCTGACAAAGGCCTGTCTGCCAAGGTGTCAAAATGTACCACCTGCTGGCGCGCGTGCACGCCAGTGTCGGTTCTGCCTGCACACACCAACACCAGCGGTTCATGGGCAATCGCCTCGATGGCTTTGGTCAGGTGGTCTTGTACGGTGCGGCCATGGGGCTGGGTTTGCCAACCTTCAAAGTCATGGCCATCATAACAAAGGCCCAAGGCCACCCGGTTCATCTAGTTCAGGCTGGCCAAAAGCGCCTTGGCTTTGCGAACCTGGTCCACATCACCCTTGTTGACAATCTCGTTCAGCAATTCTTTGGCACCGTCCGCGTCACCAATTTCAACGTAAGCACCCGCCAAATCCAGTTTGGTGGCCACTTCCTGCCAGGTTGCATCGTCAACCTTTGGATTGGGTACATCCACGTCCAGTTCGACCATGGCCTGATCAAAATCCGATTCGGGAACAGCATCTGCAGCCAACCCAGCCTTTGAACTCACTTGATCCTCGCTTACTGCCGTCTCGGGTAACTCCGCATCAACCAAATCATCGAAAGCATCAGAAACTTCTTTCTCATCAGCTTGGTGCCCAGGCAAAGGCTGCTTGCGAATTTGATCCAGTTCTTCCTGTGCAGACAAAGCGCCCTTCTCCAGCATCTCCAGATCGTCGAAAATCGGATTGTCCTTCTCAACCACTGGTTCATCCTCGGGAAAACTCAGCTTGACATCGCTATTGAGCGAATCAGTTTGCTGCATGGCCTCTTCAGACTCTTCTTTCAGCTCAGGAATATCATCGGTTAGCTCGGGATCTGCCTGAACAACCTGAGTGACCTCGTCCTCCGGCTCGACGGGCTTCAAACGTTCGTTAAGCACTTCATCCAAGTCAAAGTCTGAACTTTCAGACTTGTTCAAGCCAATTGCTTTTTCCTCTGCAACGCCCACGCCGGCTGCGGCAACGGCTTCATCAAACTCTTTTACCTCGCTGAAATCCAGCTCGTCATCCTGTTCGGTGTCTTCGTCATCCTGTTTTTTGTTGCGGCGTGCACGCGCAATCAGCAACAACACAAGCAACACCGCCAAACCGCCCGCGCCAGCAAGCAGCCAGGGCATCCAGTCAAAAGGCGTATCTTCCTGTACAGGGGTTTCAACAACCGGGGGCTCTACGCCCTCGCCTGCTTCACCATTGAGGGCCGGGGTTTGCGCAGCATCTTCAGACAGGGTCTCCGAAGGCACATCCACCGGGGCTGCACTGTCTTCCAGGGCAAGACTATCTGGATCGCCTTCTGCGGCATTAACTGAAGCCGCAGATTCATCCGCAACCACGTCATTTTGCATGTCAAGCAAACGCTGCAAATCGCTGACATTCTTTTCCAGCAGTGCAATGCGTTCATTGGCTTCTGAAAGTGCCTTGCTTTTGGCCAGCAATTCTTCTGCATTGCTATCAACACTGCCGCCACCTTGTGCTGCACCGGGTGCAATTTGCAGTCGGTCAGCCTGCGCGGCATTGCCCTCAACAGGCTTTTCCTGCGGCGCAATGCTGCCCTGTGAACTGGTGGACGCAGCAGCAGTACTTTGATTTTCCACAGTCAACAAGCCAATTTGGCGCGCATAGGCGGAATACACATTTCGATCGTCGTTTTGGGCAAGAATCAGCAATGCTTCATTGGCCGACCGCGCACGCAGGGCCGCCCGGTTGGGCACCTGAATTTGAGCCCCTTCGCGGATCAGATGCACACTGCCATTGATGAAAGAATCCTTGTTGGCTTCGTAAAGCGCGGCCATGGCCTGATTCAGCGTGACACCATCACCCGCAAGCTCTTGTGCCAATTCCGACAAGGTATCACCGCGCACAATTTGTCGCGTGCCCTCAGGTGCCAGCGTGGGTGCGGGTGCTGCAGGAGGCGCGACCGGTGCTGCCGGTGCTGCCGGTGCAACGGGCTTGGCCTCGGATGGCGGTGCCATGGGGGGACGAATTTCAGGCAAACGGGTCACCGGCTGTTCTGATTTGGCCTGCCCAACCGGAATGGTCAAGGTGTATTCACGGGCAACCCGGCCACCAACCCAGGTCAATTCAACAAGCGTGTCGATAAATCCTGCAGGCAAAGGCTGCGCAGAGGTAATTTTGACCAGCGCCGTACCTGGCTGGCTGCCATCCTGAACC
The DNA here is from genome assembly GCF_036846585.1 of Limnobacter sp. GTDB lineage: Bacteria > Pseudomonadota > Gammaproteobacteria > Burkholderiales > Burkholderiaceae_B > Limnobacter. The sequence continues at coordinate 8,007 of NZ_DAIUBR010000030.1, forward strand.
GCAAACTGAAGATTCTTCAAATTGGGATCCAGCGTCAGGCGGGCAGCTTTGAAAGCTTCAGCAGAAGCCAGTTTGGCCTGCAGCGATGCACGTTCTTCCGGCAACACCAGATCAACCTGAATTTGCGCCAGAAAAGGCTCACCAGCGCCGGAAAGTACTTCCAGCTTGCCGAGCTGCGCAGCCTGCGCGAGGGAGCTTGCCAACAATCCTGATGCAAAAACAAAGGGCAGAATCTTTCTTTTGGTATGCCTCACCCGCTTACTCCATGAATGTTCAAGCCACGCTCGGTAGCTGTTTGGTCAATATCGATGCAGTTTAGCGTTCGATCAAAATTCTCAACATGCGGCGCAATGGTTCTGCAGCACCCCACAACAATTGATCACCCACGGTAAACGCGCTTAGATAATTGCCGCCCATCGCCATTTTACGCAGACGACCCACTGGCACATGCATGCGGCCGGTTACGGCAGCCGGGGTCAAATCGCGCATGGATGCATCGCGTTCATTGGGCACCACTTTAACCCAATCATTGGCCGCGGCAAGCATGTCATTAATCTCGCTTAAAGGAATGTCTTGCTTTAGCTTGATGGTCAAGGCTTGTGAATGACAACGCATGGCACCCACACGCACGCAAAGGCCATCCACAGGCACGCAGCCCGGGGTACCCATTACGGGTTTGCCCAGAATTTTGTTGGTTTCTGCGCCCCCCTTCCATTCCTCCTTGGACTGGCCATTGCCCAGGTCTTTGTCAATCCATGGAATCAGGCTGCCACCCAGGGGCACACCAAAGTTGTCAGTGGGGTATGCATCGGAATTGATGTGCTGGGCTACCTTGCGGTCAATTTCCAGAATGGCAGACGCCGGGTCGGCCAACAGGTCTTTCACTGAACCATGAATACTGCCCATCTGGGAAATCAGTTCACGCATGTTTTGCGCACCAGCACCCGACGCAGCCTGATAGGTCATGGAAGTAATCCACTCAATTTTGTCATTCTGGAACAAACCACCCAGCGCCATCAGCATCAGCGACACGGTGCAATTGCCACCCACGTAGTTTTTGATGCCTTTGGTCAGGCCGTCCTTGATCACATTCATGTTCACGGGGTCAAGAACAATGATGGCGTCGTCCTTCATGCGCAGGCTGGAAGCCGCGTCAATCCAGTAACCGTTCCACCCTGCTTCGCGCAGCTTGGGAAACACTTCGTTGGTGTAATCGCCCCCCTGGCAAGTCAACACCACGTCCATCTGCTTCAAGGCGTCAATGTTGTTTGCATCTTGCAGTGGGCCTGCGCTGCCCGCGAAAGCCGGGGCCTTGCCACCCGCATTGGATGTCGAGAAGAAAATCGGCTCAAAGTGCGCGAAATCATTCTCTTCCTGCATGCGTTGCATGAGCACGGAACCCACCATGCCACGCCATCCAATCAAGCCAACTTTCAACATAAAAAACTCCAGTACTTTTAAATTCTTGAATTACGATTGACTATTGCTTGGCCAATGCCGCAACAATCGCGTCACCCATGCCGGCAGTGCCTGTGCGCACCTTGCCATCACGCCAAATGTCACCAGTGCGTGGCCCGGTGGCCAACACAGCTTTCACAGCATTTTCAATGCGCGTAGCGTACTCTTCAAAGCCAAAGGTGTAGCGCAACATCATGGCTGCAGACAACACGGTGGCCATGGGATTGGCCAGGTCTTTTCCGGCGATGTCGGGCGCTGAACCGTGAATAGGCTCATACAGGCCAAAATTCGACTCATTCAACGAAGCCGATGGCAACATGCCAATGGAGCCCGTCAACATGGACGCTTCGTCTGACAAAATATCACCGAACAGGTTGCCAGTCACGATGACGTCGAACTGCTTTGGGTTTTTCAGCAACTGCATGGCGCAGTTATCCACGTACATGTGGCTTAGTTCAACGTCAGTGTATTCCTTACCAACTTCGGTCACAATGTCGCGCCAAAACTGAGTGGTTTCCAGCACATTGGCCTTGTCCACAGAACACAATTTTCCACCGCGTTTTTTCGCAGCCTGGAACGCCACATGTGCAATGCGGCGAATCTCGGTTTCGGCGTAACGCATGGTGTCGAATGCTTCGCGCTCGCCCTTAAAAGGGCCATCTTCAACAATTCGGTTGCCGCGTGGCGTACCGAAATAAATATCGCCAGTCAGTTCACGAACAATCAAAATATCCAGGCCCGCCACAACTTCCGGACGCAGGGTGGACGCATCGGCCAGCTCTTCGTACACCATGGCAGGGCGGAAATTGGCAAACAGGTTCAATGCCTTGCGAATGCCCAGAATGGCTTGCTCGGGGCGCAGGTGGCGTGGCAGCGTATCGAGCGAAAAATCGCCCACAGCACCAAACAACACGGCGTCCGATGCCTTGGCCAGCGCCACGGTTTCATCGGGCAGCGGCACACCTTTTTCACGATACGCCACACCACCAATCAACGCGTGTTCAAACTCGATGTTCAGGCCGTCGGTTTTAAGGGCTTCAAGCACTTTCACAGCTTGCGCTGTAATTTCGGGACCAATGCCGTCACCGGGCATCACGGCAATTTTTAAAGTCATTCTCTTTCTCGGATTGTCGCTATCAGATGGTGTTGGCCAGCCATGGCTGCTGGGCCAAACGATTCTTTTCAAAAGCGATAATTTCATCGCGGTGCTGAAGGGTCAAACCAATGTCATCGAAACCATTCATCAAGCAGTGCTTGCGAAATGCATCCACATTGAAGCTGTAATTTTTCCCGGCGATACCCACAGTCTGGTTCTCAAGGCTTACGGTGATTTCAATGCCAGGTTTGGCATCAATCAACGCGAAAATTTCCTTCACTTCATCTTCTTTTAAAACAAGGGGCAAAAAGCCATTTTTAAAGCAATTGTTGAAGAAAATATCGGCAAAACTGCTGGAAATAACAGCCTTGAAACCATACTGCTGAAGAGCCCAGGGCGCATGCTCGCGCGAGGAACCACAACCGAAGTTGGGGCCCGCCACCAGCACGGTGCCGCCCTGAAACTCTGCCCTGTTCAGCTCGAAATCAGGATTCAACGGACGCTTGGTGCAATCCACACCCGGCTCACCTTCATCCAGATAACGCCATCCGTCAAACAGATGTTCGCCAAAACCCGTGCGCTTGATGCTTTTCAAGAACTGTTTCGGGATAATGGCGTCGGTGTCCACGTTCGCGCGATTCAGCGCAACAGCAATGCCAGTGTGGGTTACAAATTTGTCCATAATTGATCCGTCAATGATTACTTCTTGTTTTCGTCAGCAGAGCGCTCAATGGCTTCACCACCAGCCTTGATGTCTTTGCCCATGCCTTCAACCGTGTTACAGGCTGACAATGACAGGGTGGACAGGGCAAGCAAGAATACGGAAATCATCTTCATGACAAACACTCCTTTGTTTTAGAAATTTCTGGAATCAGTGAAATGGCCTGCAATCGCTGCCGCAGCCGCCATGGCTGGGCTGACAAGGTGTGTACGGCCTCCAGCACCCTGACGTCCTTCAAAATTCCGGTTGCTGGTGGATGCACACCGTTCGCCACTGCCCAAGCGGTCGGCGTTCATCGCCAAGCACATGGAACAGCCTGGCTCGCGCCACTCAAAACCAGCTGCCAGAAATATTTTGTCCAAACCTTCCTGCTCGGCCTGGGCTTTCACCAAGCCAGAACCTGGAACCACCATGGCCAATTTCACCGAACTGGCCTTTTTCTTGCCCTTCACCACGGCTGCGGCATCGCGCAGGTCTTCAATGCGTGAATTGGTGCAAGAACCGATGAACACGGTATCCACGGAAATGTCTTCGATCTTTTGCAGGGGCTTCAATCCCATGTACTGCAGCGCGCGCTCGTAGCCTTGACGCTTGACGGGATCAGCAACACCGGCAGGGTCAGGCACCACACCATGAACATCGGTCACCATCTCTGGCGATGTTCCCCAGCTGACCTGCGGTTCAATGTCTTCGGCCTTCAGTTCAACCACATGGTCAAACTGCGCGCCATCGTCGGAATGCAGGGTTTTCCAGTAAGCCACTGCCGTGTCCCACATATCGCCCTTCGGGCTGAATGGGCGACCTTTAACGTATTCAATCGTTTTGTCGTCCACGGCGACCACGCCGGAACGTGCTCCACCCTCAATGGCCATGTTACAGATGGTCATGCGGCCCTCAACGGACAAACTGCGAATAGCCGAACCTGCAAATTCAATGGCGTAACCTGTGCCACCTGCTGTACCGATTTTGCCAATGATGGCCAGAATCACGTCTTTGGCAGACACGCCCTTGCCCAAGGTGCCCTCGACACGCACCAACATGTTTTTTGCTTTTTTCATCAGCAAGCACTGGGTGGCCATGACGTGCTCAACTTCCGATGTACCAATGCCAAACGCCAGTGCGCCAATGGCGCCATGCGTGCTGGTGTGGGAATCGCCGCACACCACGGTCATGCCGGGCAAGGTTGCGCCTTGTTCCGGGCCGATCACGTGAACAATGCCCTGGCGCAGGTCTTGGATATCAAAGTAAGTCAAACCGTAGGCTTTGGCGTTTTTGTCCAGGGTTTCAACCTGCAGGCGTGACGTGGGATCGGCAATGCCCTTGGATCGATCCGTGGTGGGTACGTTGTGGTCTACCACCGCCAGGTTGGCGCTGTTGCGCCACAGGTCGCGCCCTGCCAACTCCAGGCCCTCAAAGGCTTGGGGGCTGGTGACCTCGTGCAGCAAATGGCGGTCAATGTAAATCAGTGAGGTGCCGTCCTCTTCGGTACGCACCACATGATTTTCCCAGAGTTTGTCGTAAAGAGTTTTTGCCATTGTCAAAGCCCTGCTTGCAGCTAAATTGCCTAAGGAATAACCCCTTATTATGCCATAGCCGCCACCAGCCTTGCAGCATAGCCAGCAAGGCTGTACTGCAAATAATCGATTTACCGCTTCCTGGCCTGCTCGTACAGGGGTTGCACCCGAACAGAATAATCTTCCAGATCACGCATGCGGTTTTCAGGCGATGGGTGGGTTGACAACAACTCGGGGGGCGAACCACCACCGGCCTTGCCCATTTTCTGCCAAACGCTGATGGCAGCACGCGGGTTGTAGCCGGCACGCGCAGCAAGTTCAACACCAATGCGATCGGACTCCACTTCATGCGAACGGCCATACGGCAAGGAAATGGCCACGTTGGCAGCCATGCCAGCCAGATCAGATGCGCCGCGCGACAAACCAAAACCCACAGACAGCAGATCAAGGCCCACCGATGTGGCCAATTGTTGGGAAATTCGTTCCCTGCTGTGCTCGCGCAGGGCGTGGGCAATTTCGTGGCCCATGATGGCTGCAATTTCATCGTCGGTCAGTTGCAGCTTCTCGATCAGCGCTGAATAGAAAGCGATTTTTCCACCGGCCATGCACCAGGCGTTCAACTGATCAGACTCAATCACATTGACCTCCCATTTCCACTGAGGCGCATCCTGACGAAACGCCACAGTTTGTGGAATAAGGCGATTGGCAATTGCCCGCACGCGGGCCACCTGTTTGGCATCCTTGTTCAGCTTGCCTTCTTTCTGTGCCTTGGCAATTACATCTGCATAAGCTTTTGATGCTGCGGCATCTACCTCAGCAGAAGACACCAACACGAACTGCGAACGCTCAACGCCCACAGCACCACCCGACGTTGTTTGCGTGGTCAAGCAGGCAGCAAGCACCGTGCTTGAACAAGCCAGAACCAAAGCCATTGAGGCACGACGCTTAATGCCGGAAAACACCATATTTTTTCACCTTTGATTGTCAGTAGAAACCTGCTTGATAGGAACGAAAGCCGACCATGCCCAGTTGACAGTTTCGACAGTTTATCTCGACAAAAGTGCCCCACCTGCACCGGTCCGGGCAATTGTAAAACGCAAACCCAGGGCCAGCGCCAGCAAGCCACCAACAGCGGCCATGACAAAAGCACTGGCTGGCCCGCCCCATTCCCAGGCAAAACGGCCCAGCAATGTTCCCGCAGAACCCCCCAAACCATACGCAATGGTGGCATACATGGCCTGCCCGCGAACCACCAGGTTGACAGGCAGGTTTTCCCGAAGCCATGAAATGGTGGCTGTGTGATGGGCAGCAAAGGTAAGCGCATGCAAACCTTGAGCGAACACCATGACCCAACCGAATTCGGGAAATGCGGCCGTTAATGCGAAACGAAATGCACAGGTTCCGAAACTGATGCACAACCAGGCATTCAATGACAAACGCTTGAAAAACCGGGTTTGCAGTGCAAAAAACACCACCTCGCACATCACGCCGAAGGCCCACAAACCACCAATGCTGAGTTCCGAATAATTGAATTCCAGCAAGTAAAGCGAAAAGTAGGCGTAGAACACACCATGCGCGAAAATCATGAAAAACGCGGCCAGCCAGAACATGGGCATGGGCCCCGGAAACAGCAGGCGCCTGAAACCGCTTCCTGTCAAACCAGGCGTGTCATCAACATGGGAAACACGTTGCGAATCGGGTGTGAATTTCAAGGCTGCGACAAACCCCAGCAGCAACATGGCGCAGGCCCAAAACGGATAGGAAGTAAATCCGAATTGGTCAGCAACAGCCCCAAACACCAGCACAGCCACCACAAAACCGAGCGAACCGTACAAACGAACCTTGCCGTACTGACCGGTGCAACCAGCACAGCGTTCCATGGCGTAGGAATCGGACATCGGCACCAGCCCTGAAATGCTTAAATTCAGCAGCAGCACCAGCACGATCAGGTTTGAAGGGGTTTGCTGATTCAAAAATGCCAGCACTGCAAAGAAAAACCCCGCGAATGTGCCCGCACGAATCCAGCGCACACGGTTACCCGTGTGATCGGCCAGCCACCCCCAGGCAAAGGGGCCCACAATGCGCATCAGTTGCATCATGCCCAAGGCCAGCGCAATCACATCCAGGCTGTGCCCGATCGACTTCAGGTAAGGGCCAAGAAAAGGTGAATACAGGCCGACAAACGCGAAATACGCAGCATAGAAAAGTGCCAACCAGCCCAGTTGCAACTGCCCCACCTGCTTCAATGATGAAAATTAATAATTTGAAATACCGGATGGAATTTGCGGGGTATCCACCTTTACATCGCCGCACTGTGCGCGGTGAACCAGCATGTGATCCATGATCACCAACGCCAGCATGGCTTCGGCAATCGGTGTGGCGCGAATGCCCACGCAAGGATCGTGGCGACCAAATGTTTCTACTTCAATGGGATTGCCCGCCTTGTCGATCGACTTTCTGGGCAATCGAATGCTGGACGTGGGTTTGATGGCCATGCGCACTTCGATGTCTTGCCCAGTGGAAATACCGCCCAAAATACCGCCCGCATGGTTGGATCCAAAACCTTCAGGCGTCATTTCGTCGCCATGCTCGGAACCCTTTTGTGCAATGCAAGCAAAGCCGGCGCCAATTTCAACGCCTTTCACAGCATTGATGCTCATCATGGCATGGGCAATGTCAGCGTCCAGCTTGTCGTACAAAGGCGCCCCCAAACCAACAGGCACCCCTGTCGCTTGCACACGCAAGCCGGCACCACAAGAATCGCCCGACTTTCTCAGGGCATCCATGTAGGCTTCCAGCTCGGCAACCTTGCTGTTATTCGGTGCAAAAAACGGGTTTGTATGCACGTCATTCCAGGTAGAAAATGGAATATCGACTTCGCCGATCTGAGTCATGCAACCACGAATCTGAATACCCAATGTACCGGCAAGCCATTTCTTGGCAATGGCCCCTGCCGCCACCATGGGTGCAGTCATTCTGGCTGAAGATCGGCCACCACCGCGATAATCGCGAATGCCGTATTTGTGCCAGTAGGTGTAATCGGCATGGCCCGGACGAAACGTGTCCATGATATTGCCGTAATCTTTGCTGCGTTGGTCCTGGTTGCGAATCAGCAAACCAATGGGGGCACCGGTGGTGACGCCTTCAAACACACCGGATAGAATTTCAACCTGGTCTGCCTCTTGGCGCTGGGTGACGTGGCGCGATGTACCGGGCTTGCGCCGATCCAGGTCGGCCTGCAAATCGGCTGAGGTCAGGGGCAATCCGGGTGGGCAGCCATCCACAACACAACCAATGGCTGGCCCATGGCTTTCCCCAAAATTACTGACCACAAAAAGGCGACCCAGGCTGCTTCCGGACATGCGTATTCACTCGTTAGGCAAAACATTATTTTATCGGAATATCCCGCGCCTGAGCAGCGCGGGCGCTGAGCACACGCGATTGCTACTGAATCAATGTGGAATTGAAGCTGTGCAACATCTGATTTCCAAGTGCATGACCACTTAAAAACGCATCTTCAACACGGGCACCACTTAACCAGTCACCACAGGCACCCAGCATGTGGTCTTCATCAAAGTAGCACCGGATATCCAAGGGGTTGATCGGCAAGGAATACAACCAGCGGTGTGCCACCACTGCCAAAGGTTCTTCAACCAGTTGCCCGGTGACATTGCAAAACACGTCCAGCAACATTTTGCTCACTTCGTCGCTGGAATAGTCTTTGTGCTGCCCCGACCAATCTGCAGTGGCTTGCAACAGCCAACGATCACCCACCGCCCTGCCGGGCTTGGAGGAATCGCGACAAATCCAGCCCAGCGGGCTGTCAACCACAAATGCTCCGTCAAAATCAACTTTTAAAGCCTCACGCGGGGTCAGCATCAGCGCCCACGTGACATTGGAATGAACACCAGCAGCCATGGACGCCAAAGGTTCATGTACACCTTCAAACAGGGGCACCACCTGCTCGGCAGGAACAGCACAAACCACCGCATCAAAACCCGATTCGACCTGTACGGTACCATCAGCCAAATGCAGGGTCAGTTGATATTTGTCGCCCACCCGGCACATCCCCGCCACGCGGGACTGAAGACTAATATTCAATCCCTGCGACATAAAACGGGCCAGACTCGCCATACCAGGCGCACCGACCCAACGCACCGTGTCACTGGTGTGCAACTTGGTCAGGCCATAACCCAGATCAACAACTTTGCCGCGCCACTGCGCCACGGCACCCGCCGCCTCAGCCTGCGCAAGCAAGTCTGCAAATGCCGGGGCTGTGGCCTGAAAATACTGCGTGCCGTGATCAAAACCAACAGGCGGCTCAACATCTCGATTCAGCCAACGCGTGGGCATGCGCCCGCCCGGGCCACGGCTTTTCTCAAAAACATGCACATCGTGACCATGTTGAACCAATTCACGGGCACAGGCCAAACCGGCTATGCCCGCACCAACAATCGCAATACGCTTTTTCACGTCGTTACCACTCATTGGCTACTCAATTGCTGTTTTCTTCCATCGGCCAATCGCGGATATAGCCCTTGAGCATCTTGTTCTCAAACCCTTGCTCTTCCAGCACCGCCTTGGCCACATCGTGAAAAGAAATCACGCCACACAACGTGCTGCCATCCATCACGGGCAAATAACGCTGGTGGTTTTCCAACATCAATTTGCGCAAGCTGTCCACTTCCATGTCAAGCGTGGCCACCGTTGGCGCCGGGTTCATCACCTCCCGCACCACGATTTCCGCCACGGGTGGCGTCGGGCCAGTGCGCTGTTCTTTCTGGCGCTTGGCCAGCACTCGAATAACTTCCCGGAAGGTGACGATGCCAGCCAATTCACCTTTGTCCATCACCACCAGTGAACCCACATCATGATCGGCCATGGTTACCACGCAATCGGATAAATGCGTGTCCGGTGTCACTGTGAACAGCGTGTTTCCCTTCACTCGCAGCACTTCTTTGACTTGCATCGCAAACCTCCTAGAATATTCTTGTGATGTTTTTATTCATCCTACCCGAACTGGCAAAGCTTTCAAGTCTAAATTTTTGTCCAGAGGCAGGCCAGAAGCGGCCAAGGCTGTAAACTAGAACGTACAAAAACAAACAAATGGAGACACCAACATGCCAAAAACCGGAAACCGATTTCAAACGTTCGCGGACTTCTATCCTTTTTATCTGGCTGAACACAACAATTTGATCTGCAGACGCCTGCACTTTGTGGGCTCTACACTTGCATTGATTTGCCTGTTCAAGCTGATTACAACCGGCCAGCCGGTCTGGCTGCTGTCTGGTCTGCTAGTGGGATATGCATTTGCATGGGTAGGTCATTTCTTTTTCGAGAAGAACCGCCCAGCCACATTCAAGTATCCGCTTTACAGCTTCATGGGTGACTGGGTGATGTACAAGGACATCCTGACCCGCAAAATTCCGTTTTAATCTTTTTTGTCAAACGGGTTCACGTTGCTTCGGAATTCAACCCGAAGCGGCGTGCCATCCAGCTTGAATCGCTCGCGAATTCGGGTTTCCAGGTAGCGCTTGTAATTGTCGGGAATTGCATCCAGTGCAGTACCGTGAACAATCACGATGGGCGGGTTCTGTCCGCCCTGGTGGGCATAACGTAACTTGGGCCGGAAAATGCCTTTGCGCGGCGGTTGCTGGTGCTCAACGCACTCTTGAATCAGGCGTGTCAGTTTGGGCGTGGACAACTTCGCAAACGCAGCAGCGTGCGCTTCGTCCACTGATTTCATCATGGCCGCAATGCCGAAAGGCTTGGTGGCCGACACGTAGTGAAACTTCGCGTAACTCAGGAAGGTCAGCTTGCGCCCAACTTCTGCCTTGATGCGTTCCTTGCGGTAATCGTCCAGGCTGTCCCACTTGTTCACAGCCAACACCAGCGAGCGCCCTGCTTCTACAATAAAACCAGCGATTGAGGCATCCTGATCGGAAATGTCCTGCTGTGCATCCAGCATCAAGATCACCACATTGGCGTCTTCAATAGCTTGCAGGGTTTTGATCACTGAAAACTTTTCAACTGACTCAAACACCTTGCCACGCTTGCGCAAGCCAGCGGTATCAATCAGGGTGTAGGGCTTGTCATTGCGTTCGAAATCGATGTAAATACTGTCGCGGGTGGTGCCGGGCAAATCGAACGCAATCACGCGTTCTTCACCCAGCAGCGTGTTCACCATGGTGGACTTGCCCACATTCGGCCGCCCGGCAATGGCCACCTTGATACGGCGTCCACCTTCGTCATCTTCAGGCAGCACAGGCAGCTTTTCGCAGGCCATGTCCATCAACTGGCGCACGCCATCGCCGTGGCTTGCAGAAATGGTTTCCGGTTCGCCTAAACCCAACTCAAAGAAATCGGCAGCCGCCATCGAGTGCGTGTAGCCCTCGGTTTTGTTGACCACCAAAATGACTTCGCGCTTGGCCTTGCGCAGTTCGGCCGCGATCACGTGGTCATGCGGGGTTACACCCTGCCTGCCATCCACAATGAACAGAACCAGATCCGATTCAAGAATAGCCTGGCGGCTTTGCTTGGCCATCTCGGCGTAAATGCCTTCCTTGGCCACAGGCTCAAGGCCACCAGTATCAACCACCAGGTATTCGCGCGGGCCGATTCTGCCCAAACCGTAGTGGCGGTCACGGGTTAAGCCAGGCTGGTTGGCCACCAGGGCGTCTCTTGTTCGGGTCAAGCGATTGAACAATGTGGACTTGCCCACGTTTGGGCGCCCAACCAGGGCAATGACAGGTTTCATGTTTTACTTTACTGGACAGATATCAGGGCCACACTGCCGCCACGCGATTGCACAATCAGTGCCTCGGTTTCGACAGGCACAGGCTGGCTGGTGAATGTGGTAGAACCCACTTTCGTTCGCGCAATGGTTTTGCCTGTGTCTCGTTCAATGAAATGAACATATCCTTCAAAATCACCCACGGCCACCGCGCGGCCAATTACGGCTGGAGTGGTCGGCAGGCGGCGCTGGAAGTTTTCGATTTTCCAAACCTGCTTGCCACCACTTCGGGAAAACGCAAACATATCACCCAATTCATTCGGGGCAATCATGTAACGGTCATCAACCGATGCGCCGCTGGGTGCGGAAAAATCAACTGTCCAGATGGGGCGTGCACTTACCGCATCCAGACAACCCAATTTACCCTGGAATGCCGCAGCACACACTTCCCGGAAGTTGTAAACAGGCGTGCCTGTTACATCGGCGATGCGCTCAATCTCAGTGGTGCCTGTGGGCGAGGCCAAAGCCCCTTCCCAAGCTACAGTGCCTGCATTCAAGTCCAGCGCAACCAGACGACCGCCGGGGAAACCTGCATACACCCGTGCGTTGTTCACGTCCACAGGGCTATTCACGCGCAAGGTCAAAGGTGGCAACTGGCGTGTGTATTTCCAGCGCTGGCCGCCGTTCGATGCAGAATAGGCAATCACCGAGAAATCAATGCCCCGAACCAGAATGGTCCCCGAGGCACCCACAGGCACGCTGCTGACATCGCTACCAATGCCGGTTTGCCATTTCTGTTTGCCATCCAGATCAAAAGCGATCAGGTTGTTGTTCACGTCAATTACAGCCACGGTGTCCAGGGTTGCGGCCACGCCGGCCTTCAATTTGGAACCCACTTTCACTTTCCATCTGGTTTTGCCGGTGGCTTTGTCGACCGCAATCAACTGCCCCTCTTCAGACGCAGCGTACACCGTGGAATCCAGCAACACGGGGGCAAATGTGCCCTGCTTTGAATCCCCTACATCCACGGACCAGGCGTTGGCCACTTTGAGCTGAGGCGTAAATTCCTGCAGCGCGGCAGGTTTAACAGAGCCACCGCCAAAAGGGTTCAGGCTGCTCATGGTCGAGCTGATTGTTGCGCAGCCGCCCAGCAAAGCCAGAACTGCAACAGCGAATGTCATTTTGATGGCTTGCTTCATTGGCTCACTCATTCACTTGATCTCCAGTTTTGGGCAAGGCACTGATTTTGCGCTCAATTACTTGCTTCCACGGGCTGTCGGCTTGAATGGTGCTTTGCGCCAGTTCATATTCCTTGCGCGCGGTTGCCACATCTTTTTGCGCCAAAGCCAAGTCGCCCAAACGGTCATGAAACAGGCCATCAAAGCCCGGAAGACTTTCTCCCAAAGCTGCCTTGGCCCCTTCGAAGTCGGACTGCTCAATCAAAATTGCACTCAACAACAAACGCGCTGTTGCTTCATATTCGTCCAGCCGAGCCTCTTGCGTGGCCCACTGAAGCTGGGCTTTGGCTTCATCAAGCTTGCCTTGATCAAAATAAGCTTTGGCTGCCAGCAAGGCACCACGTTGTGCGTACGGCGAGCGTGCGTGCTCATCTGCAAGGGTTTTCTGAATTTGGCCTGCCAGCTCCAGATCACCTTGATCAACCGCTGCCTGCAACTTTTCATACACAACAACAGAATCAGAGGACTGGCGCGCTTGCCACCACTTCCAACCATTGTTCAATGCAAAGGCACCGAACACAAGAATCAACACGGTCAAAATGAAATTGCCGTATTTGGACCAAAATGCTTTCAAACTGGCCAGTTGTTCCTGCTCTTCAAGGCTGTATCGACTCAAGACTCCTCTCCTTCTCCGTAAAGCAGGCCGAAAATGGCTTCGGCCAATCCCTCTTGTTTGAATTCCTGCTGCGTGCTTTCGCCACGCAATACTTTCACTGCGGCCGTGCCCGTATTCAATTCGTTCTCGCCCAGAATAACCGCCACGGCAGCACCGCTAACATCTGCGCGCTTCATCTGACTTTTGAAACCACCGCCACCGGCGTGCAAAACCACAGCAAACCCGGCATCACGCAATTCTTCGGCCAGGGTAAACGCGCGGCGCGCCGTGCCTTCACCCTGGTGAACCACATACACATCCAGATCAGCGGTGTCATCGGGCTGGTTCATTTCCAGGTACAGCTCAAGCAAACGTTCCAGGCCAATGGCAAAGCCAATGGCGGGGGTGTGCTTGCCACCCAGCACTTCGATCAGGCCATCGTAACGGCCACCACCGCAAATGGTGCCCTGGGTACCCAAGGCATCGGTAATCCATTCAAACACGGTCAGGTTGTAGTAATCGAGCCCGCGCACCAGGCGCGGATTTTCGACGTAACGCACACCTGCGTCATCAAGCAGGCGCTTGACGCCCTGATAATGTACCAGCGATTCCGTTCCCAAAAATTCCGACAAACGGGGCGCACCGTTGACCATGTCTTGCATGGTGGGATTTTTCGTATCCAGAATGCGCAGGGGGTTGCTGTGCAGGCGGCGCTTTGCATCTTCATCCAACAACTCGGCGTGCGCTTCAAAATAGGTAATCAAAGCCTGCCTGTGGGTCAAACGTTCCTGTGCTTCACCCAGGCAATTGATTTCAAGCCGCACGTCTTCAAGGCCCATTTCACGCCACAAACGTGAAAGCATCACAATCAACTCAGCGTCAATGTCGGGGCCGGCAAAACCAAGCGCTTCCACATCCAGTTGGTGGAACTGCCTGTAGCGGCCACGCTGGGGGCGCTCATGGCGAAACACCGGGCCCATGGAGTACACGCGCTGAGGCGCCGCGTAGGTCAGGTTGTGTTGAATGGTGGCACGCGCAATTCCCGCAGTGAATTCAGGGCGCAAGGTCAGTTCATCACCGTTCAGGCGATCAACAAAACTGAACATCTCTTTTTCGACAATGTCGGTGACTTCACCAATGCCCCGGCGAAACAACGATGTGGGTTCCAGCACAGGGGTTTTGATCAAGCGGTAACCATAGGAAGTCAACCACTCACGCAGCATGACCTCCAGGTTTTCCCAATGAATGCCTTCTACGGGCAAGACATCGTTCATTCCCTTGACGGATTGAAGTCGGGGTTGCTTTTTGGCTTTGGATGGTTCCGGCGACTCAGGATGACTCATTGACGCATTCAACTTAATTTCTCAACCCGGTATTGTCGCCTATTCTTGGGCTACTTGTTGCCGCCTGCGTACCTTTGCTCTACATAACGCTGCACAATTGCCTGAAATTCCTGAGCAATGTTCTCGCCTTTCAGGGTCACCGTGCGTTTGCCGTCCAAAAACACCGGGGCAGAAGGTGCTTCTCCGGTTCCGGGCAAGGAAATGCCGATGTCAGCATGCTTGCTTTCGCCCGGGCCATTGACAACACAACCCATCACAGCAACCTTCATTTCCTCAACACCCACATACTGGTTTTTCCAGATGGGCATTTGGTCGCGCAGGTAGGTTTGAATTTGATCGGCCAATTCCTGAAACACGGTGCTGGTGGTGCGGCCACAACCCGGGCAGGCAATCACCTGTGGGGTAAAAGCGCGCAAGCCCAGCGACTGCAAAATTTCCTGACCAACCAGCACTTCCTTGCAGCGGTCGCCGTTGGGTTCTGGGGTCAGCGACACCCGAATGGTGTCGCCAATGCCTTCCTGCAGCAAGACAGACAAAGCCGCGGTGGAAGCCACAATGCCTTTGGTGCCCATACCGGCTTCGGTCAGCCCCAAATGCAGCGGAAATTCACTGCGGCCGGCCAACTCGCGGTACACCGCAATCAAATCCTGCACTTGGCTAACCTTGCATGACAGCACAATTTTATTGGCGGGCAAGCCCAGATCAACCGCTTTGTGCGCGCTGCTGACAGCTGACTCGATCAGCGCTTGGTACATTAACTGCTGGGCGGGCAAAGGGTCGGCTTTTTTGCCGTTCTCATCCATCATGCGGGCCAGCAGGTTTTGATCCAGGCTGCCCCAGTTCACGCCAATCCGAACAGGCTTGTCGTGCTCGGCGGCAATTGCAATCATGGATGCAAAATTGTCGTCGCGGGAGCGGGACGAGCCCACATTGCCGGGGTTGATTCGATATTTGGAAAGCGCCCTGGCGCAATCAGGATACTTTTGCAGCAGCAAGTGACCGTTGTAATGGAAGTCGCCCACCAGCGGCACCGGAATGCGCATTTTGTCCAGTTGCTCACGAATATAGGGCACAGCCTCGGCAGACGCATCGTTGTTCACCGTAATGCGCACCATTTCGCTACCCGCCAGGTACAGCGCCTTGATTTGCAAGGCCGTGTTCAAAGCATCTGCCGTGTCGGTGTTGGTCATCGACTGCACTAGCACAGGCGCCCCACCACCGATTGAAACCACGTGCTCTTTCCAGCGAACATCCACTTGATGTGTTGGGCGGCGGCTCTGAGGAGTATTTGGAATCACGATTGCACTTCTGGTGGTTGGACGGGTTTCGGAAGACATGCAAGGAGGCTTTGAAACGCCCCCCTTTCTTACTGAATGGTAATACGTGCCACTTCGCCACGAATGGACGAAGAAAGGTCAACGGGTTTGCCGTTGCTGGAAATCTCCACGGATTTTGCATTGCCAACGATCAATTTGAATGGTGCCTGACCGAGCACTTCAAGACTGCTGCCGGCGTCGTTGAGCTGGGAAATCAGCACTTTGTCATCTGAATCACGCACTGTCACCCATGATTGCTCTTGAAACTTGAAACGCAAAGCTGACTGTGCACCGCTGGCTGCCGGGGTCTCGGCAGCTGGGGGGGTGGGCGCAACCTCGCTCGTTGAAACCGGCGGTGTTGTGCCTGATGTTGAACCAGCCACTGGCGGCGCTGAGGCTTGGGGTTGCTGCAACGCCGGAAATACCGAGGAAGCATCCCCGTCTGCTGCGGGTGCATCCAGCGGCAACGGCAAAGACTGTTCAACCGTGTCAGCAGCCACTGGTGCATCATTGGGCTCAATGGCATCGCCTGCGGCCTCGGTTTCGCTGGTTTCTGTGGCCTGGTTGGACAAAAACACCGGAATGTAAAACACCGCCATGACAGCGACCGCAGCAAGCACAATGCCATAGCTCAGCGATTTTTTACCTGTTTTCCGGTCAAAGTTCAGTGTGGACAAGCGCTTGGAACTGCTTGGCATTTTTGGCTCAAGGGGTTCAGCGCGCATGGCCTCGCCTTGACCTGTACGCACAACCTTGGCTTGCGCACTGCTTTCGGAAAACCCGAAAGACAAGATGATCGGTGCGGCGTCCAGCTTCAGCGCCTTGCAGTAACTTTTGATAAAAGCTTTCGCGAATGTTTCAGGCGGCAAGCGGCCCACATCGCCACTTTCAATGGCCTCTAACTGCCTTTCATTGATTTTTGTCTGGGCGCTGATGTCGCTAAGGGAGTATCCGGCTCTCTCTCGGGCTGCACGCAAAATTTCGCCAGGATTTTGACCTGACTCAAGCAGGGTCAAATTCGGATGCTTTTCGGTGGTTGAGCCATTGTTTTGCTCAGTTTTCACATCTTGACCTGCGCTGGCATCTGACGATTCAGTTTTGCTCATGGCACGATTTTCATTCATTTGGTCTTTCCAAGCGTCGGCTGACCCACAAGGGCACCGATTGGTAATTGTAATATCTTCACCGCCACTACGTTTGCAGCATAATCGAAGCGGGCGGGTAGTTTCAAGTATTTTCTATGAAAATTCAATGTGTTGAGCAATCTTTTGAAAGAAAGTCGCAAGTTCTGGGCTGATTTCCACATTCTGGAGAACAAAACAGGACACCTGATTGCAACAACACCTTTGAACGATCAAATCATTGTATGACAAAGCACACCCAATAAAAGCCTAGTTCCTTCGTTTGGAGGAACCCTTCAGTTCGTCAATTGACACAGTGGCATACTGGCGCTCCCGCACCTTGGTCCGGTCTTTGACCTCGCCTGCCAACTGACCGCAAGCCGCATCGATATCGTCACCGCGTGTTTTTCGAACTGTGGTTACCACACCGCCCCCAGAGAGTATGTCTACAAACGTTTTGATGGCGGGCACGGTTGACTTGATCAA
Organism: Limnobacter sp.; assembly: GCF_036846585.1. Lineage (GTDB taxonomy): Bacteria > Pseudomonadota > Gammaproteobacteria > Burkholderiales > Burkholderiaceae_B > Limnobacter. The sequence goes on from NZ_DAIUBR010000030.1 coordinate 25,628, forward strand.
ACCCGATTCCGGAAATGGATTGAACGGAATCAAATTGAACTTGCACGGCACAATGCTTGCGATTTCAAGCAACTGTTGCGCGTGCTCGGGCTTGTCATTTACACCATCAAGCATCACGTATTCAAAGGTGATGAAATCACGAGGCGCAAATTTCAAATAACGCAAACAGGCGTCAAGCAATTCACGCAGTGGGTATTTTTTATTCAAGGGCACAAGCTGGTCGCGCAATGCATCGTTCGGTGCATGCAGCGACACAGCCAGGGCCACCGGACAGTCTTGGGAAAGCCTGTCCATGAAAGGCACCACACCGGAAGTGGACACGGTAACGCGGCGGCGCGACAAACCATACGCCGTGTCGTCCAGCATCAGCTGCAACGCAGGCACCAGTGCATCGTAATTCAGCAAAGGTTCGCCCATGCCCATCATGACCACGTTGGTTACAGGGCGTTCCTGGGCATACACGCGATTGCCCGCGTCCCGCAACAAGACATTGGCTTTCCACAATTGGGCCACAATTTCAGCGGTGCTCAAGTTGCGGGAAAAGCCCTGCTTGCCAGTTGAGCAAAAGCGACAGTTCACGGCGCAACCCGCCTGAGAGCTGACGCACAAGGTGCCTCGACGCTCTTCGGGAATAAACACGGTTTCCACGGCGTCGCCATGCCCAACATCAAACAGCCACTTGCGGGTGCCGTCTTTGGACACATGATCGGAAATAATACCGGGCGCCCGGATACAGGCGCGATTGTTCAAATTCTGACGAAATGACTTCGCAAGGTCGGTCATGGACTCGAAATTGTCCACGCCTGACTGGTGAATCCACTTGGCCAGTTGCTTGGCCCGAAATGGTTTTTCGCCCAAATTACCACACCACTGAATCAGCTCGGGCACCGAGTAGTCCAGCAAGTTGTCGAGTTGTTCACTCATGGTGTGTCCTTTCAAAACCAACGGGGACGCAAGTGCGCCCCCGGAATTCAACGCAATCTGTTCAGCTTAATATTCAGCTTACTGATCAGATTAACGTGAAAATACTTGTGACGCTGGGAAGAAATAAGCGATTTCATTGGCAGCCGTTTCCGCTGCATCTGAACCATGAACAGCGTTTGCATCAATGCTTTCAGCAAAATCAGCACGAATGGTGCCGGCAGCAGCTTCCTTGGGGTTTGTAGCGCCCATCAGTTCACGGTTTTTGGCAATGGCGTTCTCGCCTTCCAGGGCTTGAATCATCACCGGACCGGAAATCATGAATTCAACCAGGTCGTTGAAAAAGGGGCGTGCCTTGTGCACAGCGTAGAAGCCTTCTGCTTCGGCGCGTGACAGGTGGGCCATGCGTGCGGCAACTACTTTCAGGCCCGCAGCTTCAAAACGGCTGTAAATTTGACCAATTACGTTTTTTGCAACAGCATCAGGCTTGATGATGGACAGGGTGCGCTCGATTGCCATGGTAATAACCACTCCGAAAAATTAGAAAAGCGTGAAAATTAACCCGCGATTATAGCCTGTTTATATAAAAAACCCAATCATTGGCCTGACCCACATCTTGAATTGAAACTTTTCGCCTTTACCATTACTCTAAATCTGTAGCAATTCGCGTTTTAAAAAGGAGCGAGAACATATGTCTGACCTGAGAACAGCACAATTCGGCCGCACAGCCGGTGGTGTTTCATCCGTAGAAACCAACCGTGTTCTGCGAAACACATACTTTTTGCTGGCCCTGTCAATGATCCCAACAGCTTTGGGTGCATTCGCAGGCATTCAGTTTGGCTTTTTCACCTTGTTCGCCGGTAGCCCCATTCTGTCATTCGTCGTCATGCTAGGCGCCATGTTCGGTTTTATCTGGGGCATTCAGCGCAACCGCAACAACTCGTTTGGTGTGGTGCTCATGCTGGGCTTCACATTCTTCATGGGTCTGATGTTGTCCGGCATCCTGTCAGTTGCGCTCAGCCTGTCCAACGGCAGTTCAATCATCATGATGGCCGCACTGGGCACCGCGGGTATTTTCTTTGGTTTGGCCAGCTACGCAGCCGTGACCAAGCGCGACTTCACAAATATGGGCAAAGGCCTGTTGATTGGTCTGGTGATGGTGATTGTGGCTTCAGTGGCCAACATCTTCCTGCAAATGCCCGCCCTGTCGCTGACCATTTCCACAATTTGTGTGGGCCTGTTCTCGCTGTTCATTTTGTATGACCTGCAACGTGTAATGCGTGGCGGAGAAACCAATTACATTTCCGCGTCGCTAAGCATTTATTTGAGTTTGTATAATTTGTTCGTGAATTTGCTGCAGCTGCTCATGGTGTTCGCTGGCGGCAGCCGCGAGTAAGCATAGGCGAGCTGAGGAAAAACCACCCAAAGTTACCTGAAAGTAACTGATTTGAAAGCTCTTTTTTGACACTTTGCAACATCGAAAGTTGTTGCAAAGTAAATTTTAAAAGCGCAACATGCAATTTCAGTGGGTCGGTATCTATACTGACCGCCGAGTTGGTGAGGCAAAAACACCAACGAAAACGGGGCCGCAACGGCCCCGTTTGTTATTTGTACGCACTGTGCCCCTCAGGAATACACGCTGTAAGCCACCCGCTCAAACACTGCGATTGATTCCACATGCGATGTGTGCGGGAACATGTTCACCACCCCTGCTTTCATCAACTTGTACGAACCCACATTGCACAACACCCCCGTGTCGCGCGCCAGGGTGCCTGGGTTGCAACTGACATACACAATACGCTTGGGCTGAAATTCAGCCCGGGCACCCACAATGGCTTTGCAAATTTCAAGCGCACCATCGCGCGGTGGATCCACCAGCACTTTGTCAAACTGCCCCCAACTTTCCCATTCAGGTGTTTCCACTTCGAACAGGTTGCGCACATGGAATTCGGTTTTATCGGTCAAGCCGTTGAATTCAGCATTTTCGCCAGCGCGGTCTACCAGATCCTGCGACCCTTCAAAACCCTTCACAAAACTGCTTTTGGTGGCCAAAGGCAAGGAGAAGTTGCCCAAGCCACAGAACAGGTCCAGCACCCGGTCTTCTGGGTTTAAATCGAGCAGGGACACGGCACGACTGACCATCGCATCGTTGATCATGTGGTTGACCTGCGTGAAGTCGGTCGGCTTGAAACGCATGCGAATGCCAAAACTGGGAATTCGGTAGGTCAAGTCCACGGGTTTGTCGGCTTCAAGGCGATGCGCTGTGGCCGGGCCACCAGGCTGCAGCCACCAGTCCACCCCCCATTCGTCTCCAAACGCCTTCAGCGTGTCCAGGTCCGATTCACTCAAGGGTTCCAGGTGCCGCAGTACCATGGCCGTTACGCCCTCGCCAACGGCCAGTTCAATTTGCGGCAAACGCATGAAAATGCTGAGCGTGACCAGCATATTGCCCAGCGGCACAATCATGTTGGACACATGCTTGGGCAACACATGGCATTCCTGCATATCCGCCACATAGGAGGACGATTTCTCATGGAAACCCACAAAAAAACGGTCTTTCTTGATCACGAAACGGGTGCTTAAACGCGCACGGTGGCGGTAACCCCAAAACGAGCCGTAAATAGGCGGCATCATCTGTTCGGGTTGTTGGCGACCAATGCGCAGCAGCAAGTCTTCCAACGCACGGTTTTTAATGGCCACCTGCGCATTCGGCTCAATGTGCTGCATGGCGCAGCCGCCACATACCCCGTAATGCGGGCACTTGGGGGTGGTGCGGGTGGATACGGTATTCAGTACCTGTAGCGTTCTGCCTTTCGAATAACTGGGCTTGATGCGCACCACTTCTGCAATCACGGTTTCACCGGTGATTGCACCATCAATAAAATGCACTTTGCCATCCACATGACCAATGCCGTTTGCATCAAGGTCAATGGACTCAATGGTAACTTGCACCTGTGGAAACACCACAGGTGTGCGGTCTTTTTTCTTTTTTCGGCCCATGGCTTACATTCGATAAAAATTAACGGGCCGGGAGGTAGTCCATCGGGTCAACAGGTTTGCCCTGCTTGCGCACTTCAAAGTGCAGCTTGGGGCGATCGGTGTCGGACTGCCCTGCCTCGGCAATTTTCTGGCCTTTGGTGACTGGCTCGCCCTCTTTGACCAGCAGGGTTTTGTTATGCGCATAGGCCGTCAACAGGTTGTTGTCGTGTTTCAGAATGATCAAATTGCCATAGCCACGAAGGGCATTGCCGGAATACACCACACGCCCGGCCTGTGAGGCCAGCACAGGATCCCCTACTTTTGCAGTCAGGTCGATGCCTTTGTTCACACCAGGTTTGTAGCCCTGCACAATTTCACCGGGATGAGGCCAGATAAAACCCATGGTCACCGCCGTGGGCGCGGGTGGCTTGATTTCCGGCGCGGGGGTGTTCTCAATCGGCCTGGCACCGCCTGCAGGGGGTATGGGAGTAATTTCCACACCGCTGTCTTCAGTGATTGTTCCGCCGGCGGAACCACCGGCCACAGGGCCAGGCGCACCAGTCACGCGCAATTTCTGGCCAATGCTCAATTTACTGGGGTCACTCAAATTGTTGGCACGGGCCAGTTCACGCCAGTCCAAACCAAAATCCAGGGCAATGCTGTACAAAGTATCGCCAGCTTTCACGGTGTAAATGCCGTCAGTGGCCACTGATGTATCGGAGGACCTGGACGGCAAACGGTCCACAACCGGGGCTTGATTACCAGTTGTAGTACACGCGCCAAGAAAAACCAGGGTTGCAAAACCGACAGCCAATGCACGTGTGTGACCCAATAAAGGGGGTTTTTCAAATACGCCACGTTTCATACGATGCGAGTTCCTTGTAACAGGGGTACGAATTTTACCAAGTCTTTTTTCTCACGGTGCCATTTGTCAGCCGCAAGACGGTCCACAACGACCAAATTCTGTTGATTGTGATCGGCAACTGGCACGATCAGGCGCCCGCCAACTTTCAACTGTTTAAGCAGAGCCTGCGGAATTTCAAGACCAGCAGCGGCCACAATGATGACATCAAACGGTGCCTGTGCGGGCAAGCCAAGCAAACCATCGCCATGAATTACTTTCACTTTGTGAAAACCGGCGAGTTTCAAATTGCGCTGGGCCTTGTCGTACAAGGCCTCAATGCGCTCGATACTGAACACTCGCCTGGCAAGGTTTGCAAACACGGCAGCCTGATAGCCACAGCCTGCCCCCACCTCCAGGACATTGTCGAGTTCTTTGCGGCCATCCAGTGCATATTCTGCAAAACGCGCCACGGTGAACGGGCG
>NZ_DAIUBR010000031.1:0-12409 GCF_036846585.1 Limnobacter sp.
GAACTGTTCCGTTGAACAGAAGACGGCGCAGAGGTGTTACCACTTCCTCGGCCAGGGAAAAGAGCTCAGTGTGTTCTCGCGCCGTTGTCTCTTTTGCTAGGAGACCTTTCTGCGTGAGGGAGTAATGGGCGTTGTATACGGTGTTTGGCAGCAGCGTGTTGGTCATCTGCGCGAGGCGTTCGCCGCTTGGCTCAAAAAGTTGCATGAACGAAAGCTCTTCGACGCTGAGTGAAGCGACGAGGCTCTCAATGTGCTGAAGAGCGAGCCTCTTGGATCTGCGTACGGAGAGAAGCTTACGCCAGCAGCTCCGGATCTTCGACCAGCCGGTGATTACAAATACTTTCGCTGTTTTCAGTAACCAACACATCGAAGATACGGCTAGGTGCGCAAGAACGTAGCAGAAAATTAAGATCCCGATCGCCACAACCCAAGGTGGAAGCTCAAAGCCTTGCAGTGTGTCTTGCACAGCTGCTGATGCGCCTAAGTATGTGGCGGCAACGAAAAGGCAGAGCGTCAGCATCAGGACGATAGCTTGATGCCGGGCGGCCTGAACAAAGTTGGCCACAGCAAGAAGGAACTGAAGAATATTCATACGTCCCCGTGGCACATGGCGTTATTTAATTTTCATGCCTGTATACCAATCGATAAAGGAAAATCAAGGCTCCGTGTGTATCTGGTACCACATGCACCGAATCTTGGTTCGCTTCTGTGGATATGCTGCTCATCCACCCAGTTTAATTGACGAAACTCATTTTAGCTTTATTCCATTTCGATCCGGCGGAAGAGGGCATGCGACTTCTCGAATGCCCTGTAACGCACCGGGCATGCAACTTCTCACATGCCCATCAACGCATCAAAGGTTATCCGACGCGAAATCAGCCAAGCGCGAACGCTCACCACGCTGCAGCGTAATATGCCCTGCATGCGGCCAGCCCTTGAATCGATCCACCACATACGTCAGGCCTGAAGAGCCCTCGGTCAGGTAAGGCGTGTCGATCTGCGCCAGGTTGCCCAAACAGATTACCTTCGTACCAGGGCCCGCCCGGGTAATCAGGGTTTTCATTTGTTTGGGTGACAGGTTTTGTGCCTCATCAATAATCAAAAACTTGTTGATGAAGGTGCGCCCGCGCATGAAGTTCATCGACTTGATACGGATCTTCGTACGAATCAAATCGGTAGTGGCGGATCGGCCCCAGTCGCCACTACCAGGGTCGGGTTTGTTCAACACTTCCAGGTTGTCCTCGAAAGCGCCCATCCAGGGGGCCATTTTTTCTTCTTCGGTGCCGGGTAAAAAGCCAATGTCTTCACCCACCGGTACCGTGGCACGGGTCACGATGATTTCTGAATACTGTTTGCTTTCCAGAACCTGCGACAAACCTGCGGCCAAGGCCAGCAAGGTTTTGCCGGTGCCTGCCTGTCCAAGCAGTGTGACGAAATCGCATTCCGGGTTCATCAACAAATTCAACGCGAAGTTTTGTTCGCGGTTGCGTGCAGTAATGCCCCACACGCTGTTTTTGTTGTGGCTGAAATCCCGCAGGGTTTTCAGCACTGCGGTGCGGCCGCTTACTTCCAGTACCTGTGCAATCAAGGGGATGCCAGTTTCGCAATACACAAACTGGTTGACCATCATGTCTTTTACGGCCGGGCCGCTGATGCGGTAGAAGGTGCTGCCACCTTGCTGCCAGCTTTCAATCCCTTTGCTGTTCTTCTCCCAGAAGTCGGAAGGCAATTCCATGAAGCCTGAATACAGCAAATCACGGTCTTCCAACACCTGGTCGTTGAAATAATCCTCGGCCAGCAAACCCAGGGCACGGGCCTTGATGCGCATGTTGATGTCTTTGGACACCAATGCCACTTCCCGGTCGGGGTGGTGTTTGCTGAGTGCAAATACCACGCCCAGAATCTGGTTGTCGGCTTTGCCCACGGGCAGTGTTTTTGGAAGTTCTGCGGTCAGTTCTGTGGTTTGCACCAGCAGGCGGCCCAAGGCGTCTACGTTGCCCAAGCGGTTCAGTGCCACGCCTTTTTCAATGTCATCGATGTTCTCCATCAATGCATCCAGCGCCCGGCTTACCTGGCGGGCGTGGCGTGCCACTTCCGACATGCCCTTTTTGTGGTCGTCCAGTTCCTCAAGGGTTATAAGCGGCAAGAACACATCGTGTTCTTCAAAGCGGAATAGCGACGTGGGGTCGTGCATCAACACATTGGTGTCGAGTACGAAGATTTTTTTCCCCGCATGCGTAACCTGTCGCTTCGCTTTCGCGATGGGCATGCCCGTTGGCTTGCCTGCTTTGCCAGTGCTTGCGCCTGGAATCGACTTGTTCCGGTTTGAATCTGGGGACTTGGCTGTCACCGTGTTGTCGGTGGCCAAGGTTAGTGCAGCTTTGCCACTGTTGGGCAAGCCGTCAATTCCCTCGGTTTTCTTGGTCGGCTTTCTCGGTTTGGGCGCCGCAATTGGAGGAATTTCGTTCAGTGTGGTTGCTGGTTTGCTGGGTTCTTTTGGAAGAGGCATTGTCAACGATCTGAAGTAGGAAGCTCATAAATCGCGCAGGGTCGTCAATCCTGCGCCCGTGGGGATATTAGTCCCCGATTGTGCGTACAAAGTCAAGCACCGCCTGTGCGTGACCCGGCACCTTCAAGCCGCGCCACTCCTGCACAAGAAGGCCTTTCTTGTTGATTACAAAGGTACTTCTTTCCACGCCACGTACTTGTTTGCCGTACATGTTTTTCATCTTCATGACGTCGAAAAGCAAACAAACTTTTTCATCCGGGTCGGAAATCAGTTCAAACGGCATGTCCAGTTTGGCTTTGAAGTTTTCATGCGACTTCAGGGAGTCGCGCGAGACGCCAAAAATGACACAATCCGCTTTGGCGAATTCGGCGTGTAAATCGCGAAAGTTTTCACCTTCGGTGGTGCAGCCCGGCGTGCTGTCTTTGGGGTAGAAATAAATAACGAGATTCTTGCCAGCGTGGGCGGACAGCTCAAAATTTGCTCCGCCTGTGCAAGCTGCTGAAAAATCAGGCACTTTGCTGTTGACTTCAAGCGACACGGTGCTGCTCCCTGGCGTCTGTGGTTTGAATTTTCAAGATCAGTATAACCACAGCTTTTGGCAGCAAAATGGATGCAGTGTCAGGAACGTGCCAAAAGCGCCACACCCAGTACGATCACGCCAATGGCCACCCAGCGTTGCAGGCTGACCGGTTCATTGAGGAAGTATTGTGCGGCAAAGGCGTTAATCACATAGCCAATGGCCAGCATTGGGTAGGCAAGGGTAACGTCGACCCGTGAAAGGGCCATGAGCCAGATCAGCAGTGAAAACCCGTAGCAGAACAGGCCAAGGATCATCGGCCATTGTAAAAACAGGGCTGACATAGCGCCCAGGCTAAGCGCACTGGATGCCTCGATCACCCCCACCTTGTTGGTGGCCATTTTCAGGAAAAACTGGGCCAGCGCATTCAACACCACGCCGGAAAGTACAAGCATTGCGGCGTAAGTGGTCATAGCAAAATTGCGGCAATTACGTGCCGGCCTTCCCCGATCAAAATATTGTAGGTGCGGCAGGCCGCCTGGCTGTCCATGTATTCTACCGGGCAGCGCTTGTTGGCAAAAAACTTGCGGATGTCCATGCCGGGAAACACCTGTTTTGCGCCGGTGCCAATCAGCAACACTTCCATGGTGGGCGGGCACTGGCTGTAAAGCCACTCGCAATGCGCCAGCGTCAAGGGGCCAGAACCCGCATTTTCCCAAATTCTGGGGGTGAAATCGGTGCCAAACACCACACTTTCCGTTTGAAGCCTGCCGCTGATCACGACACCTTCTTCGTCATACCGCTGAACGACGAATTGATTGTCGAGCGATTCAGGTTGAAATTTCATTCGAAAGATGCTCCAGGATGGGGCCAAAGCCTAGCAGGCACTGGCCTAAACGGTTAAATTATAAGACTTTGCGCAAGCAAAAGAATAAGCATCTTAAATATCACCTCAACAATCCACACACAGGTCGACATGAAACCCATTCTTAAATCTGCCAAGCTGGCCAATGTTTGCTATGACATCCGCGGGCCCGTGATGCAGCGAGCGCGGCAGCTGGAAGAGGAAGGGCATCGAATCCTGAAGCTGAACATCGGCAATCTGGCCCCATTTGGGTTCGAGGCACCCGATGAAGTGCGGCAAGACGTGATCATGAACCTGGGCGATGCCTCGGGTTACAGTGACAGCAAGGGCTTGTTCGCGGCGCGCAAGTCGATCATGCATTACACCCAGCAAAAGAAAATCAAGGGCGTAACGCTTGATGACATTACTGTGGGCAATGGCGTTTCCGAGCTGATCGTGATGAGCATGCAAGGTCTGTTGAACAATGGCGACGAGGTGCTGGTACCCGCACCCGATTACCCGTTGTGGACAGCGGCTGTAAGCATTTCCGGCGGCACGCCGCGCCACTATTTGTGCGATGAGCAAAGCGACTGGTACCCCGACACCAAGCACCTGCGCAGCCTGATCAATGAAAAAACCAAGGCCATGGTGATCATCAACCCCAACAACCCCACGGGTGCCTTGTACCCCGAAGAAGTGTTGCAGGAGTTGGTGCAAATTGCCCGTGAACACCACCTGATCATTTTCGCAGACGAAATTTACGACAAGATGTTGTACGACGGTGCTGAGCACACGTCCATCGCATCGTTGGCCGACGACGTGCTGTTCATCACCATGAACGGCCTGTCGAAAAACTACCGTGCCTGTGGTTACCGCGCTGGCTGGATGGTTATCTCGGGCGACAAGCGCCACGCCGCCGATTACATCGACGGTTTGGGCATCATGGCGTCCATGCGCCTGTGCGCCAATGTGCCCGGTCAGTACGCCATTCAAACCTCGCTAGGGGGTTACCAAAGTATCAACGACCTTGTGGGTCCTGGCGGGCGTTTAACACGCCAGCGCGATTTGGCCTATGACCTGATGACATCCATTCCCGGTGTTACCTGCGTCAAGCCCAAGGCGGCGCTGTACATGTTCCCGCGCCTGGACCCCAAGGTGTACCCCATCAAGAACGACCAGCGCTTTGTGCTGGAACTGTTGGAGGCCGAAAAGGTACTGGTGGTGCAGGGTACCGGTTTTAATTGGATCAATCCGGATCATTTCCGGGTGGTTTTCCTACCCAACACCGATGATTTGACGGACGCAGTTGGTAGAATTGCACGCTTCCTGGAAAGTTATCGAAAACAACACCTTGGCTGATTTAAAAATGAACAAACCTCTTCGAGTGGCCCTGCTGGGTTTGGGTACCGTCGGTTCCGGCACCTTCAATGTGCTGAAAGACAATGCGAGCGAAATTGAACGCCGTGTGGGTTTCCCAATTCAGATCACCGTTATTGCCGACCTGAACACCGACAAAGCCCGTGAACTGGCAGGCCCCGGTGTTGAGGTGCTGGGCGATGCATTCGAAGCCGTGAAGCGCGACGACATTGATGTGGTGGTTGAACTGATCGGTGGCTACACCATTGCCAAGCAATTGGTGTTGGCCGCAATCAATGCAGGCAAGCACGTGGTAACCGCTAACAAGGCGCTTCTGGCCGTGCACGGCGATGAAATTTTTGCGGCTGCTGAAGCCAAACATGTGATGGTGGCCTTCGAGGCCGCTGTGGCTGGTGGTATTCCCGTAATCAAGGCGATCAAGGAGGGTTTGGCCGCCAACAAAATTGAATACGTGGCAGGTATTATCAACGGCACCTGCAACTTTATTCTTTCCGAAATGCGTGACAAGGGCTTGCCCTTCGCCGATGTTTTGGCTCAAGCCCAGGCTTTTGGCTACGCCGAAGCCGACCCCACTTTTGACATCGAAGGCGTGGACGCTGCCCACAAAATCAGCCTGCTGAGCTCAATTGCTTTTGGTGTGCCCGTTCAGTTTGAAAAGGCTTATATTGAAGGCATCACCAAGCTGACCAAGGAAGACATTCAGTTTGCCGAACAACTGGGCTACCGGGTCAAGTTGCTGGGCATTGCCAAGCGCACAGACCACGGTGTGGAGCTGCGCGTACACCCCACCCTGATTCCGGGCAAACGGCTGATCGCCAATGTGGAAGGGGTGATGAACGCCGTGCTGGTGAAAGCCAACGCCGTCGGCCCAACCTTGTATTATGGTGCTGGCGCTGGCAGCCTGCCCACTGCGTCTGCTGTGGTGGCTGACCTTATTGAAATTGCGCGTGCAAGCCAGGCCCCTTTGGCCAGCCGTGTACCTGTGTTGGCCTTCCAGAAGGAAGGTATCCAGAATCTGGAAGTGCTGCCCATGGATAAAGTGGTCACTGCCTTTTACTTGCGTTTGGCTGTGGACGACCGCCCGGGCGTCTTGGCTGAAGTGACCCGCTTGCTGGCGGACAACCAAATTTCAATTGAAGCCATGATTCAACGCCAGGCCACCAGCGAAAAAGAAACCGCTGAAATTGTTCTGCTGACCCACCGTTGTGTGGAAGGCGATGTGAACAAAGCCATCGCCAAAATTGAAGCACTTGATAGCGTGCATGGCCCATTGACCCGTATTCGTGTAGAGGACTTGAGCTGAAATGAAATACTTCAGCAGCCGTGGGGGAATGGACCCCCAAGATTTTTCTGGAATTTTGCTGGAAGGTTTGGCGCCTGATGGTGGCCTTGCCGTGCCCGAGTTTTATCCCCAAGTGGCCCTGCATGTGCTGGAAAGCTGGAAAAACCTGAGTTACGGTGAATTGGCCTTTGAAGTGCTGCGTCCTTACGCCACTGACATTCCTGAAGCCGACCTGAAAACGCTGACCACGAAAACCTACACCAAGGCCGTGTACGGCACCGAAGAAATTACCCCGGTGCGCGAGCTGTTCGACGGCATCAAGGTACTGGAGCTTTCGAATGGCCCCACGCTGGCCTTCAAAGACATGGCCATGCAATTGCTGGGTAACCTGTTTGAATACCAGCTTGCACGCACCAACCGTGAACTGAACATTTTGGGGGCAACCAGCGGCGACACGGGTTCGGCAGCCGAATACGCCATGCGTGGCAAAAAAGGCGTGCGCGTGTTCATGCTAAGCCCCTTGGGCAAAATGAGCGCATTCCAGCGCGCCCAAATGTACAGCCTGCAAGACCCGAATATCTTCAACATTGCAGTGGAAGGTTTGTTCGACGATTGCCAAGACATCGTGAAGGCTGTCAGTGAAGACTTGGCGTTTAAAAACCGCCAGAAAATCGGTACGGTCAATTCCATCAACTGGGGCCGCATTTCTGCCCAGGTTGTGTACTACTTCAACGCCTACCTGCGCACGGCAGAAAAGATCGGCGACCCGGTCAGCTTTGCTGTGCCTTCGGGCAACTTTGGCAACGTGCTGGCCGGGCACATTGCACGCCAAATGGGTTTGCCAATCCGCAAGCTGATTGTGGCAACCAATGAAAACAATGTGCTGGATGAATTTTTTAAAACCGGTGTGTACCGCCCCCGGACTTCGAAGGAAACGTACATCACCTCCAGCCCGTCGATGGACATTTCCAAGGCATCGAATTTCGAACGCTTTGTGTACGACTTGCTGGGCCGCGACCCCAAGGCCTTGAAGGCCTTGTGGCAAGATTTGGCCAAAAATGGTCATTTTGACTTGTCCCATGATTCGCGCTTCAAGCACATTGAATCAGACTTCGGTTTTCAGTCCGGTTCATCAAGCCATCAGAACCGCCTGGACACCATCAAGGAAGTGTATGCCCGCACCGGCACACTGATCGACACCCACACCGCCGATGCGGTGAAAGTGGCTCGTGAGCTTGTTGAGCCGGGTGTGCCCATGGTGGTGCTGGAAACAGCACTGGCCGTGAAATTTGCGGAAACCATCGAAGAAGCCACCGGGCAAACACCGCCTGTCCCCAAGGCTTTTGAAGGCATTGAAAAACTGTCACAACGCGTGGTTGAAATGCCGGTTTCCGTTGATCAGGTGAAAGCCTTCATTGCAGAAAATACCGGTCTGTAGTCTGTTTTCAATCAATCGTTTACCTGCAAGTAATAGGGTTTACCTAACTTGCAGGTCCAAACGGAATCATGAACAATAGCAAGGTTGAGAAACACCGCTTGAAGCCATCGTTTTGACCTCGCCATCCGACATTGTTGATTCTCCCGAAGTGGCACCCGGCCAAGGCATTGATGCCCAGCCCAGAAAGGGTTTGTCCGCCCTGGCCGTGGATGACGAACCTGGCATGCGCCATTTCCTTGAGAAAGCGCTGGAAACCCGTTTTGCGCGGGTCGATACTGCGGGATCCGTTGAAATGGCCCAAGCCCTGTTTGAAAACCACGACTACAGCACAATTGTGCTGGATGTGAGTTTGCCTGGTAAAAGTGGTTTGGCCTGGTTGAATGAATTGCGCCAGGGCAGTTACGAAGGCGATGTGATCCTGATCACCGGTTATGCCGACATGGACACAGCAATTGGTGCCCTGCGTGCCGGGGCACAAGACTTCCTGCAAAAACCCTTTCGAATTGATCAGCTGTGGTATGCGCTGGACCGTGCTGCCGATCAAAACCGCTTGAAACGCGAAAACTTTGTGTTGAAGCGGGCTGTGTCCAATCTTCAGCAAAATGAGCAAGTGATGGTGGGCGAAAGCCCCATTGTTCGCCAGTTGCGCAGGCTGGTGGCCAAGGTTGCACCCACCGATTCAACGGTGTTGCTCACCGGCGAATCCGGTTCAGGCAAGGAGGTACTGGCCCGCACCCTGCACGGCATGAGCCTGCGAAGTGAAAGGCCCTTTGTGCCCATCAACTGCGGTGCCATTTCGCCTGAACTGATTGAAAGTGAACTGTTTGGTCACGCCAAAGGCGCGTTCACGGGTGCCACTGAGTCGCACCAAGGTTTGTTTTATTATGCGCAGGGTGGCACGCTGTTTCTTGACGAAATTGGTGAACTGCCACTGAGCATGCAAACCAAGTTGTTGCGGGTTCTGGAAGACCGTCGGATCCGACCCGTGGGCAGCACCAAGGAAGTGGATGTGGACGTGCGCATTGTCGCGGCCACCAACGTGAACCTTGAAGTGGAAGTGAAACGCGGGCGCTTTCGCCAAGACCTGTATTACCGCTTGCAGGTCATGCCGATTGAAATGCCTCCGCTGCGTTCGCGCCCGGATGACATTGATTTACTGGCCAATTACTTCATCAAGGTGTTTGCCAAAAAACTGCGCATTGACCCCTTGAAAATAAGCCAGGAAATGCAGGCCCGTTTGCAGGCCTACGAATGGCCGGGCAATGTGCGTGAATTGCGAAATTTCATCGAAAGGTCTCTGATCCTGGGTTACTTCCCCAAAGAAGATTTGCCTTTGAATCTTGATCTGGATGAGCGCACCGCTGTTGAAGAAGACCTGCAGAATGAATCGCTGGAACAGGTTGAAAAAGCCCACATTCTTCGCGTGTTGAATGCGTGCAGCGGCAACAAGTCCGAAGCGGCCCGCCGTTTGGGCGTGTCCCGAAAAACACTTGAAAGAAAGTGCATGGCGTGGAGCCAAGAATAGGTCAGCGGCCGTTCCCGCCACGCGGGCATTTTTGGCCCAGCCACTGGACCGTTAAAACCAAACTGGTGGTGACGGCCTGCATTCCGTTGTTGGTGCTTATCCCGGTTGTGGCCCTGCTGGTGTGGTCGGCTGGTCAGGCGGCCTACACAAAAATCTTGATCTCCAAAGTGCGAAGCGACCTGGTGCTTGCCCAGCAGGAATTCACCGATGTACAGGAAAATAAATATGACGCGCTGAAGGCCTGGTCTGAAAGCGCGCATCTTCGCAACCTGTTGCAGCGCCAGGGTGGCAAGCTGAACAACAAAGACCTTCGGGCGCAGGCAGAGAAGTTGGGTTTTGCCTACCTTCGCCTGATCAGTCCGACAGGAATGGTCGTGAATTCTTTCCCTGCGCGTTTGCCTTACATGTTGGGCACCGAGATTCAGAAATCAGTCAAGTTTCGTGAATCGGGCAGTTACACCGTGTTGCTGTCAAACGCCGAGCTGAATGACATTTCACCGGAACTGGCTTCCCGTGCCGTGCAGGCCATTTTGCCAACATGGAATGCGAGCCCTTCATCAAAAAGTGCCGAAGACCGTGGGCTGGTGGTACAGGTGCTTCAGCCCTTGTTCAGCGATGGCAACATGCTGGGCTATCTGGAAGGTGGCTTGTTGCTCAACGGAAACCTTGAGTTGGTCGATAAAATCAATGACCTGATTTATTCGCCCAACACCTTGCTTGAAGGATCGATTGGCACCACCACCATATTTCTGGAAGATGTGCGCGTGGCCACCACGGTTCGGCGGGACGGGGAATCCCGTGCCTTGGGCACCCGGGTTTCCGATGTGGTTCGTCAAAGTGTATTGGGTCGGGGGGAAGTCTGGCTTGAACGGGCTTTTGTAGTAAACGATTGGTATGTGGCAGCCTATGCCCCCCTGTTAAGCCCGGACGGCGCGCGAATCGGCATGTTCTACGTGGGATTTCTTGAAGCACCTTATGCCAACATCAAAACCCAATTGCTGATTTTATTTTTGCTGGCCGTGGGCGCTGCCATGGTGCTGGGTGCCATGATGGTGGTGCGTTTAACATCGGGTATTTTTTATCCATTGCGGCGCATGAACTACATCATGAGTTTGCAGGAAAGGGGCGATGCGGCGGCCCGTGTGGGCGACCTTCGGCGTGAAGACGAATTTGCAGACCTGGCCAATCACTTCGATGTGCTGCTGGATCAACTGGACGCACGCCGCAGTGAACTGCTGGGGCTCAATGAAGAACTGGATGAACGTGTGCGCCAGCGCACCGCGGACCTTCAGGCCGTTAACCAAAAACTGCATCAGGCAGTGGAACAGTTGCTGGCCTCGGAAAAACTGGCGGCAATGGGCCAACTGACCGCCGGTATTGCGCATGAATTCAACAACCCGCTGGCCATCATGATGGGGCATCTGGATTTGATTCGCATCACCCTGAACGACCCCGAAAGCATGAAAACCCTGCGCCTGCTTGATGAGCAGGTACATCGCATGCGCAACATTGTGCAAAAGCTGCTGCAGTTTTGCCGACCCGATGAATATGCCTCCTACACTGAAGAAGTGAATGTAAACGAGGTGATTCAGGACAGCATTCTTTTTGTGCGCAGCGAAATAGAAGCGGCGCGAGCACAGCTCAAGCTGGAACTCAACGCGCGTGAAACCGTGCAAATCAGCAAAACAGAATTGCAGCAGGTCATGGTGAACTTGTTGATCAATGCCACGCATGCACTGGAGGGGTCGTTTCATGAACAGGCTGCAGTGCTGGACGAACCGCCCTTGATATCTGTTGAAACACGCGACATGGCATTGGCAGATGGTCAAAAAGCAGTCAGTATTCAGGTGCAAAATAATGGTGAGCCGATTGCTCCAGAACGTCTGCAGCTTATTTTTAAAATGTTCTACACCACCAAACATGCAGGCAAAGGCACGGGACTTGGCTTGCCGGTTTCCCGCATGCTGGTGCAGCGGTATGGTGGTGATTTACAGGCCAAAAGCCCGGTGGTGCCGGAAAATGCGCCACAATTCGGCGCATGTTTCGAAATCGTCTTGCGATGCAAGGCCCGGCCGTCGGCCGATATTTTGAAAGAAACTGGTCAGCAGATTTTGTTGATCGAGAAGCAACTGTCAGAAGGAAGTTGAAGTGCCCAAGGTTTTTGGATTTGCCGGTTTCTCCGGCGTGGGTAAAACCACATTGATTGAGCAACTGTTGCCCATCCTGATCGGGGAGGGGGTTCGTGTGTCAGTCATCAAGCATGCCCACCACGATTTCGACATCGATCGCCCCGGCAAGGATTCCTACCGGCATCGCGAAGCAGGTGCCTATGAAGTGCTGATTACCGCCAACAAGCGCTGGGTGCTGATGCATGAATTGCGCGACGAAGCCGAGCCCACGCTCGAGGATCAGTTGAGCAAGCTCTCGCCCTGTGACCTGGTGATTGTTGAAGGCTTCAAGCGGGCCAATATTCCAAAAATTGAAATTTGGCGGGAAGCCAATGGCAAGCCCATGTTGCATCCCCAAGATCCCAACATTGTGGCGGTGGCCTGCGACACGGCCATCGAATTCCGTGGTTTGCCCACCTTGCCTTTGAACGACCCTGCATCGATTGCGCAGTTTATTTTGAAACGGTTTGTGAATGGTTGAACTCAATGACCTGCTGGCGCAGGTGTGGCCTTTGGCTGCAAGCAATAATACCCCGAGAACTGAAACAGTGAACCTGAATGCGGCATTGGGGTGCGTGGTGGCCTGTGATGTGTTTTCACAACTGAATGTGCCGCAGCACGACAACAGCGGCATGGATGGTTATGCCGTGCGTTGTGCCGACATTGTCCAAGGCGTGCAGTTCGCTGTGTCGCAACGCGTGCCGGCGGGTGCGTCGGGAAGGCGGGCGAGAACCAGATGAATGATGTTC
>NZ_DAIUBR010000031.1:12419-30477 GCF_036846585.1 Limnobacter sp.
ATTGCCTTTGCAGGCGGGCACAGTGGCAAGAATTTTTACGGGGGCACCCATTCCTCCGGGGGCAGACGCCGTGGTGATGCAGGAGGACAGCAGTGTGCTGGCTGATGGCCTTGTTACCTTCAACGCAGTACCCACGCCCAATCAATGGATACGCCGTGCCGGGGAAGACATTGCGTGCGGGCAGGTGGTTGTGCCGAAAGGCACGGTGCTGGACGCCGTGCATGTGGGTTTGCTGGCGTCTATTGGTGTTGATCGTGTGGAAGTGGTCAAACGCCTGAAAGTGGGCGTGATGGTAACGGGTAGCGAACTGCAAAACCCGGGCAAGGCGCTGGAAGCAGGGCAAATCTACAATTCCAATGAGTTTGTGTGGTGTGGCCTGCTGAAGGCCATGAACATTGAGGTGGAGTCGGTGGGTATTGTGCCCGACAACTTTGAGGCCACTTGCAGCGCGCTTGAAAGCTTGGCCGAATGCGATGCGGTCATCAGTTCCGGCGGTGTGTCTGTGGGTGAAGAAGACCACGTGAAACCCGCCATCGAAAAAGTGGGGGAATTGCGCGCCTGGAAAGTGGCCATGAAGCCGGGCAAGCCCATTGCCTTTGGTCATATCAACCGGACAGGCGGTGGGCAAAGCTGGTTTTTTGGTTTGCCTGGCAACCCGGTGTCCAGCGCCTTGGCCTTCCAGCTAATTGTAAAGCCTTTTCTTGGGCTGTTGCAGGGGCAAAGCATGCGGCAAGTGGACTGGCGTTTGCGCATGCACCCGGTAACAGCCGGTTTTGCATGGGCCAAGCCCGATACGCGCCGTGAAGAGTTTTTGCGGGTGGATGTACAATCTGGTTGTGCAGGCCTGTTTCCCAACCAAAGTTCGGGCGTGTTGACATCGCTTGCGCAGTCCAGCGGTTTGGTGCGTTTGGCCAAAGGCCAGGTGGTTGCCCCGGGGGATGTGCTGAATTATGTGTCGTATCAGGACTTGATGAAATGAATGTGAAGGTGCGGTTTTTTGCCAGTTTGAAAGAACAGTTCGGGCGCGACAGCGTGGTGGTAAATGCCCCTTTCGCACCCGCCACCGTGGCGGGTTTGCGCCAACACCTTTGTGAGCAGCACCCCGGTTTTGCCAAAGCGATTGCAGAGGTGGGGCGCCTGCGTGCAGCGGTAAACCAGGACATGGCCGACGACGACACCCCTGTGGGCGAACAGGCCGAAGTGGCGTTTTTTCCACCGGTAACAGGGGGTTGAATGTTGCGTTCCAAAGTACTGGTGCAAGAAGCAGATTTTGATGTGTCCAGCGAAATTCGCTGGCTTCGGGAAGGCTTGCCCGAAATTGGTGCGATCGCCACCTTCATTGGCACGGTTCGGGACATCAACGAGAACAGCACCGTGCGAGCCATGACTCTTGAACACTATCCAGGCATGACTGAAAAAGCCTTGGAAAATATTTTGAAAGTGGCCGATGAGCGGTTTGAAATTACCTCGGCCATGATCATCCACCGCGTTGGTCCTTTGTACCCCGAGGATCAAATTGTGTTTGCAGCGGCCACCAGCGAGCATCGTCAACAGGCTTTTCTGGCCTGCGAATTCATCATGGATTATTTGAAAACCGAGGCACCTTTCTGGAAAAAGGAAGACACCCCGGAAGGTGCACGCTGGGTGTCGGCCCGCGACAGCGACGATTCTGCCATGAAACGCTGGGAGAAGGCCGATTGAATGCCCTCAATGCGTTGGCCGTTTTTGTGGGTGCTGGCCTTGGTGGCGTGGGTCGCTATGGCTTGGGCGTGGTGCTGGCACAACCGGCCTGGCTGCCGTTTCACATCGGTACCCTGGGTGCCAACCTGATTGGCGGTTTTTTGGCGGGTGCCTTGTTTGCAGTTTTTGGCCCCGCCTGGTTGAAAACCAACCCCCTTGGTTTGTTTCTGATGACAGGCGTGCTGGGCGGCCTGACCACGTTTTCAGCCTTCACCGCCGAAGGTGCCAACTTGTTGTTGGACAAACCAGCGCTGGCGCTGGGGCACGCCGCAATCCATGTGGTGGGTTGTTTGATTGCCTTTTTTATTGCGGGCAAACTGTTTGGCCTGTTCGGGCAGTAGGTCGTGGCGGACTGATCAATGCTGTTCCCAGGGCAGGCCGCGAAATCGCCAGCCATTGATACTTGAGCGCTGGTGGTTCTCGTTTTTGTCACCTTCAAACCCTTCCAGCACATTGATTGCAAATTCGAAGCCATGCTTTGCTGCCAGGGTGGCCGCATGGTGGGAACGTGCACCGCTTCGGCAAATGAACAGCACGGGCTGGTGGGGTTCCACCCGGGAAGCAATCTGCGCCAGAAAGTCGGGGGTGCGCATGCCATCAGGGTAGTTGTTCCATTCCACATGGAATGACCGGTCTTCAGAAAAACTGACGTGCCCCACCCAGTCCAGTTCCGCATCGGTGCGCACATCCACCAACACGGCGTTTTCATCTTCATTCAGCAAATTCCAGGCTTCCTCGGGGGTCAAAGCCCCCAGATAATTCAATCCCTTTTCCTGAGCGCGTTGTTTGGCAATTTCAATCAGTTTTGGTGCGGTGGGTGTTGGGGCCATGTGCCTGTTCCCTAGAATTCACAATTAAGATGAGTATATTGTAATACAAGCATTAAGCGGTTTAGTTAAAAGACCCGCCAAGCCCCATCGTGGTGCGCAATGCATCTTTGTGGTGCGTAAATTACACCGCCTGAATGGAGGGGGGTCTGCAAACCTTGATTCTTCGTGTGCACCGTCTTGGTACGGTCTTTGCTTTAGCCCTCCAAGTCGATGAGTGAATTCGCGTTAAGCGTCATATATAGCAACATCGAACGTGCTATTGTTTCGCTAATTCCAAAGAGTTCCACTCAGAATTTATTTAGATCAACATCCACCTCTCACGTACCAGGAGATTTTCAATGGCGACCGCCCAAGATGTAATGAAGATGGTTGCGGAAAACGAAGTGAAGTTCATTGACTTCCGCTTCACCGACACCAAAGGCAAAGAGCAACACGTTTCAGTGCCTGTAAAAATGTTTGACGACGACAAATTTGAGTCTGGCCACGCATTTGACGGATCTTCTGTCGCGGGCTGGAAAGGCATTGAAGCGTCTGACATGTTGCTCATGCCTGATCCTGATTCAGCGCGTATGGACCCATTCCGTGAAGAGCCTACACTGATTTTGACTTGCGACGTGATCGAGCCAACCGATGGCAAGGGTTACGATCGTGATCCACGCTCCATCGCCCGCCGTGCGGAAGCGTATCTGAAGTCCTCTGGCTTGGGCGACACTGCCTACTTCGGTCCGGAACCCGAATTCTTCATTTTCGACAGCATCACATGGTCCGACGAAATGTCTGGTTGCCACTTCAAGATCAAGTCCGAAGAAGCCTCCTGGTCCACCGGCATTGATTACGAACACGGCAACCTGGGTCACCGCCCCACGGTAAAAGGTGGTTACTTCCCAGTGTCCCCAACTGATTCATTCCAGGACATCCGTTCTGAAATGTGCCTGTTGCTGGAACAGCAAGGCGTGCCCGTTGAAGTGCACCACCACGAAGTGGCTGGCGCTGGTCAAAACGAAATTGGTACCATGTTCTCTACATTGACCAAGCGTGCTGACTGGACTCAAATCCTGAAGTACACCGTGTGGAACGTGGCCGCCAGCTATGGCAAAACAGCCACCTTCATGCCCAAGCCAATGTGGGGCGACAACGGTTCAGGCATGCACGTTCACCAGTCTGTATGGAAAGACGGCGTGAATCTGTTTGCCGGCAACGGTTATGCGGGCCTGTCTGAATTTGCCCTGTACTACATCGGCGGTATCATCAAGCACGCACGCGCCCTGAATGCTATCACCAACCCATCCACCAACTCCTACAAGCGTTTGGTGCCTGGCTACGAAGCACCAGTGAAGCTGGCTTACTCTGCCAAGAACCGTTCGGCGTCAATTCGCATTCCACACGTGGCCAACCCCAAGGGTCGCCGCATTGAGGCCCGTTTCCCGGATCCCATGGCCAACCCTTACCTGGCATTCGCTGCCATGTTGATGGCTGGTCTGGACGGTGTTCAGAACAAGATCCACCCTGGTGAGGCTGCTGACAAAAACCTGTATGACTTGCCTCCTGAAGAAGATGCAAAGATCCCAACCGTTTGCCACTCACTGGAAATGGCGTTGGAATACCTGGACAAGGACCGCGAGTTCCTGACCCGTGGTGGCGTATTCAGCAATCAAATGCTGGATGCCTACATTGCGTTGAAGATGGAAGAAGTGCAGCGTTTCCGCATGACACCGCACCCCATCGAATACGATATGTACTACGGTCTGTAAAAAAGCCGATTGTATTGAGTCGATGTGAAAATGGCCCCGTAAAAAGGGCCATTTTTATTTTTGTGGTTTTGTAAAGTGGCTACCCCGTCTGGTATCAGCATTCGCCTTTAATGGGGAGGGTAGTCAATAGGTGATCGGTTATCATGAAAATTGTCCCTAAATTTTCTGAGATGTAATCATGCTGATGCAATCGACTGTTCAACGTTCGCTACTGACATTGGGCCTGGGTTTGTTCCTGTTTTCAGGCGCACAGGCCAAAGGGTCGGAAATGTTTGTGTGTACAAACAGTGAAGGCGTTCGTACTTACCAGAATTCAGACGGTGGCGATGGTTGTGTGCCTTTGAATTTGAATCCGATTACGGTGGTGCCGGCACCCAAGCCGAGCACCAACAGTGGCAGTCAGGGAAGTTCAAGTCGCAATGCGGGTGCTGCCGAATCGGCTGCGGCCTATGATAATCGTTCTGCAGGCGACTTCAACGCCAAGGACGATCGAATGAAAATACTGCAGGAAGAGCTGCGCATTGAAGAGGGTAAGTTAAAGTCTTTGAAAGACGAATACAAGAACGGTCAGCCAGACCGCTTGGGCAGCGAACGCAATTATCAGAAATATCTGGACCGTGTTGCTCGTCTTGAGCAGGAAATCATGGTGACCAATGACAGTATTGAAATACTGAAATCAGAACTGATCCGTCTGTCAAAATAACACTTGTTACGCAAGCAGCGGGTCAGCACGAGGGACGAATTGAAGAAAGAACAGTTTCAAGGTCTTGAATTGTTGGCCACTGCGGTGGTGGTAAGTGACCCCGAGGGCGTGGTGTTGTACGCCAACCTGTCGGCAGAAACATTACTGGAAGTGTCCAGGCGAAGTTTTGATGGTCAGGCACTGGCCGCCCTGTTTGTCGAAGCCAATGCGTTTCGGGAATTCCTTCGGAAGTCGCAGGCCGACCCGTTTGGCGTCAAGCGCCAGGTGTTTGAGCTGATACGCCCGAGCGGCACGGCAGAACATGTGCACGTGACGCTTTCATGCCCGGAGGGCGCCAACGGCATCACCATCATTGAGCTGCGCGAAATCGAACAACAACTGAAGGTGGATCGCGAGGCACGCATGATGGATCAATCTTTGGCCAACAAGGAATTGATCCGCAACCTTGCACATGAAATCAAAAACCCTTTGGGGGGAATTCGTGGTGCAGCCCAGTTGCTGGAGGTGGAACTGCCATCCCCGGAATTGAAGGAATACACGCAGGTGGTGATCAAGGAGTCGGATCGCCTTCAAACGCTGGTAGACCGTTTGCTTGCCCCGCACAGAAAACCGCACATTGTCTCGATGATGAACATTCACGAGGTGTGTGAACGCGTGCGTTCCGTCATTTTGGCCGAACACCCCAAGGGCCTGAAATTCATTCGGGATTACGACACATCCATTCCTGAATTTCTGGGTGATCTTGAACAATTGATTCAGGCGATCCTGAATATAGTGCGCAATGCTGCACAAGCTTTGACACCTCAAATTGCCGAAGGCACTGCACAAATAATTCTATGCACCAGGGTGGTGCGTAGAGTAACCTTAAACCGCAAGCAACACAGGCTGGCATTAGACTTGCAAGTGATCGACAACGGACCCGGCATACCTGTGGAAATCATGGAAAGGATTTTCTTTCCTCTGGTTTCGGGGCGTGAGGGCGGTAGTGGTTTGGGCCTTACATTGGCCCAAACATTCGTGCAACAACACGAAGGCATTATTGAATGCAGCTCCACACCGGGAAGAACGCTTTTTAAAGTCACATTGCCGCTTCAGTTTGATCACGCTGCGAGCTAAGCGGTTTTAAGGAACCACAATTAATGCGTCCAATTTGGGTTGTTGATGATGACCACTCCATTCGCTGGGTTTTGCAGAAAGCAATTTCCCGCGAAGGAATTCCTTGTGAAATTTTTTCCTCAGCCGCTGAAGTACTGGAACGACTGGAAACCGAGGTACCCCAAGTGCTGGTTTCCGATATTCGAATGCCGGGCCAAAGCGGGCTGGACCTGTTGTCCAAGGTTCGTGAATTGCAGCCTGATTTACCCGTCATCATCATGACTGCGTACTCTGACCTTGACAGTGCCGTGTCGGCATTCCAGGGCGGCGCATTTGAATACCTGCCCAAACCGTTCGACATTGAAAAAGCCGTCGAGCTGATTTTGCGGGCGGTTCGGGAATCGCAAACCGAAGAATTCGTGGACGAAACCGATGCGGCTGCGCCTGAAATTCTTGGGCAGGCACCCGCCATGCAGGAAGTGTTTCGTGCCATCGGGCGTTTGTCCCAATCCAATGTCACGGTGCTGATAACCGGTGAAAGCGGTGCGGGCAAGGAGTTGGTTGCGCGTGCATTGCACCGCCACAGCCCCCGTGCCACGCAACCTTTTATTGCATTGAACACGGCAGCCATTCCGAAAGACTTGCTGGAATCGGAATTGTTTGGTCATGAACGCGGTTCGTTCACCGGTGCGCAGGCACAACGCCGCGGCCGTTTCGAACAAGCCGAGGGCGGCACGCTGTTTCTCGATGAAATTGGCGACATGCCCGCTGAATTGCAAACCCGCTTGTTGAGAGTTTTGTCAGACGGACATTTTTACCGCGTTGGCGGGCAGCAGCCCATCAAGGCCAATGTGCGGGTGATCGCGGCCACCCACCAGGATCTGGATGAGCGGGTGAAGCAGGGCCTGTTTCGGGAAGACCTTTACCACCGTTTGAATGTGATCCGCTTGCGCTTACCACCGCTGCGTGAGCGGCAGGAAGACATTCCGATTTTGGCCAAACATTTCCTGAGTGTTTCTGCCCGTGAGTTAGGCACGGAAACCAAGCGTTTGTCCGAGGCGGCGGTGCGTGTCATCTGTGAATTTCCCTTCCCTGGCAACGTTCGTCAACTGGAAAACGTGTGCCGCTGGATCACGGTCATGGCGCCGGCCCAGTTGGTTGAAGCGCGTGATTTGCCCCCTGAATTGAAAGCATTTCAAACAGGGGCTTTGCCTGTTGCGGAGCAGGCACCTGCCACACCAGCCGCTTCCAATTTGTGGCTGGCTGAAACCAGTCCGGTCATGCCGGCTGGCGTGCCATCTGTGGGTGCTTCCGGCATGTCTGCAGGCAAGTATCCGTTTGAAACCAGTGCACCGGAAACCATGGTAAATGCGCAGGTTCCGGTGGGTCGAAGTGCCAGCTGGCTTGAATTGTTGTTTCTGGAAGCAGAAAAGGCACTGGAAAGCGGGCAGCCTGATGTCATGGATGCACTAACTGCCCAATTCGAAACCACCATGATCCAGGCGGCCTTGAAAGCCACCCATGGCAAGCGAATTGAAGCGGCCCAGCGTTTGGGAATAGGGCGCAACACGATTACCAGAAAAATTCAGGACTTGAACATCGATGTGAAAGACATTGATTGAAGTGCTCCCCTGTTTCTGGACGAAAAAAAACCTCTGCATGCAGAGGTTTTTTTATTTGAGCAACCTGAATTACATGTTTTTAACCTGAAACTTCTTCAGAATATTGGACAAATCAGTGGCCACACCTTTCAAGCCTGAAACTGCGTTGGATGCTCGGCGTGCCATGTCCAGGTTGCCTTCCGACAGCTGGGCAACCACTTCAACCTGATGACCAATGCTTTCCGAGGCCTGGTTTTGTTCAAGCAGTGCTGCGTGAATGTTTTCCACGGAATGGGCCACAGCGGAAGAGTCGGCTGTGATCTGGTTCATTGCCTGGCCTGCACGGTCTACCAGTTCAACGCCCTTTCTCACGCTTTCTACAGCCATGTCCATGTTGTTAACTGCCACGCCAGAACTGGTCTGAATGGCTTCGATCATGCCGTGGATGTCGTCGGTCGATTTGCGTGTGCGCTCTGCAAGCTTGCGTACCTCATCGGCCACAACAGAGAAGCCGCGCCCCTGTTCACCTGCACGTGCCGCTTCAATGGCTGCGTTCAAAGCAAGCAGGTTGGTTTGTTCGGCAATGCCCTTGATGATCAATGCAATTTCAGAAATTTCGCGAGACTGTTCGCCCAGCTGCTGGATCACATCGGCGGTGCCCTGCACATTTTGGGAAATCTTGTGCATTTGTTGGGTGGCGGAATTGATGGCACCCAGACCGTCGTCGGCCAGTTGGCGGGCCTTGTTGCTTACGTCCTTGGCTTCGGTGGCAGAATCGCCCACGCTGGAAATGGAGGATGACATTTCTTCCACGGCAGCGGCCATGCCCGAAGCGGCATCACTTCCAGAGGCCGCACCTTTGCTCAATTCGTCGCTGGTGTGCACCAAGTCTTCCGAAGCTTCCTGGACTTGGTCTGTGCTGCGTTTTACCGCGCCCAGTGCCTGTTCCATGCTTTCCGCCATGCGGTTCATGCTGCGGGCCAGCAGGCTGATTTCGTTTTTCGTATTCACGTTGCCATTGGTGACTTCGCTTTCGGCGCGGGCCGTCATGTCGCCATTGCCCAGTTTCAGGGCAAGCGCGGTCAGGCCTTTGGTCGAGCTGGTCAGGCGGCTGGTTACCCAGAACAGGGCCAGTGCAATTACTGCCGTGGCGATCAAGCCCATTGCAATCATCAGCACGCTCATTGAATAAATGGTACTGAACATTTCACTGGTCCGGGCAGGGGTTATCACGGTTGCGCCGCCCCATTGTGGAACCTTGGCAAACGCAACAAATTCATCACGGTTGATGCCGCTTTTTGGGTCGGCCCAACTGATCTGTGTGACACCGGAATCTTCTTTGCCAATCTTGTCGAGCAGCATTTGCAATTCGGGCTGCGCGCCAGCCATTTCCTTGAATTCATCGCCCTTGAACTGGGAATGAATCATGACCTTGCCCGCATTTGCCCCTGCGGTGTACAGCACATAAGGAATACCGGTTTCGCCAATGCGCGTGCTCAGCACGGCGTTTTGAACGTCGGCAAACAGGTTGGTCATGTCAAAGCCGATGTAAAGAATCAGGTCATGCTGGCCGTCGGTGCTTTTGATGGGCAGGTATTTCGACATATAGCGTTTGCCAAACAGCAAGGCCTCGCCCAGATAGGTTTCGCCCTTGATGATCTTGGCATAACTGGGGTGATTGCGGTCCAGTTTCGTACCCACAGCGCGGTCGCCGTTTTCTTTTTTCAGGCTGGTGGAAATGCGCAGGTAATCGTCGCCTGTGCGAACAAACACAGTGGCCACGCCACCGGTCATTTGCGTGAAATTGTCGACCACACCGAAGTTGCCAGTGATGAAGTTGGAGTCCAGCGTCACCATGGGGCCTTCAATCTCGGGCGTGATGGAGATCATCTGGTTTTGATCAACCAGCAATTCACCTTTGAACTGACCTTCAAACAGATCGGCCAGTTGGGTTACCGAACTTTCAGAAAGTTTGTAGGCAATTTCCATGGTCTGTCGCAGGCCTTCTGCCTGTGTGGACACCGTGCGCTCGGTGCGTTCTACTGCTGCATTGAAAGTAAACATGGCCGTGATGCCCACCAGGCTTAATACAATCAATGCAACCAGCGCGGCACTTGTCAAGCTGATCTGTTTGGAAAGGGGAAGAGTTTTTAAGTTCATGGTGCGTAACGATTGAGAGGGTGATGAACAGTTTTCATCATCGCATCGCATCCCTGCAACTAATTGCCTAATTAGAGGGGTAATTCACCTGTAATAAGTCCCTAAGAAAGGTGATATGCCCAAAGCCTTCCCCCTTTTTGAGAGGGGGAGCTTGAAAAATCAGAAGGAGAGGGTGGCAATCGCCGGGGCGTGGTCAGAAGGTTTTTCCCACTTGCGCGGCGCGCGGTCAATGACACTGGCTGTGCATTGTTCGGCCAACGGTTTGCTGAGTAAAACATGGTCAATTCGCAAGCCCTTGTTTTTCTGAAAACCCAGCATGCGGTAATCCCACCAGGAATAGGTTTTCTCAGGCTGCTCGAACAGCCTGAAACTGTCGACCAGGCCCATACCGAGCAGGGTGTTGAAGCGGCTGCGTTCTTCTTCTGAACACAGCACTTGCCCCGCCCAGGCTTTCGGGTCGTGTACATCACGGTCATCGGGGGCAATGTTGTAGTCGCCCACCAAAGCCAGTTTTGGGTATTGAGCCAGCCAACCGTGGCAGTCTTTAAGCAAAGCATCAAGCCATGCCTTTTTGTACTCGAACTTGTCCGAGCCAACTTCCGAGCCATTGACTACATAAGCACTGATGAAACGCAATTCACCGAAAGTGGCGGCAATTACGCGTTTTTGCTCGTCAGGAAAACTGGGCAGGTTCACCAGCACATCCATCGGTTCAGGCATGGTGGCTTTTTTGTACAGAATGGCCACGCCGTTGTAGGTTTTCTGGCCTGCAAACACGGTCCCATATCCTGCGGCGTCCAGTTCAGCCAGCGGGAAGTTCTCGTCGGTCAGCTTCAGTTCTTGAAGTCCGAGCAAATCTACCGGGTTGCTTTCAAGCCACAGCAGCAGATGCGGCAGGCGCACCTTGAGCGAATTCACGTTCCAGGTGGCCAGTTGAATGTCTGCCATTATGCCGCCTGCCTGTTGTCGACCATGCCTGTGTGGCGAAGCAGCGCGTCAATGCTCGGTTCGCGGCCACGGAAGGCCTTGAACGACTCTGCTGCCGGGCGGCTGCCCCCCACCGACAAAATTTCTTCCAGAAACTTCTTTCCGGTTTCGGGGCTGACCACGCCGTTTTCCTCGAACATCGCAAATGCATCGGCCGACAACACTTCAGCCCATTTGTAGCTGTAGTAACCCGCCGCATAACCACCTGAAAAAATGTGGCTGAATGAATTCGGGAATCGGTTATACGCTGGTGGTACCAGTACAGCCACTTCTTTGCGCACTTGGGCCAACAGCTCAAGAATATTCGCTTCGCTGTGGGGGTTAAATTCGGTGTGCACCAGCATGTCGAACAAGGAAAACTCGATTTGTCGCAGTGTTTGCAAACCGCTCTGGAAATTCTTGGCAGCCACCATTTTGTCGAACAGTGCTTTTGGCATGGGTTTGCCCGTGGTCTCGTGCGCGGTCAGCGATTCAACCACACTCCATTCCCAGGCAAAGTTTTCCATGAACTGCGAGGGCAGCTCAACGGCATCCCATTCCACACCATTAATGCCTGCAACATCCAGTTCATCCACGCGGGTCAGCATGTGGTGAATGCCGTGCCCAAATTCGTGAAACAGGGTTTGTACGTCGTCATGCGACAATTGCGCAGCCTTGCCTGCGGCCGGTTTGGTGTAATTACATGTCAGGTAGGCCACTGGTGTTTGCACGCCTTGTTCGGTGCGCTTGCGGCCACGGGCGTCGTCCATCCAGGCACCGGAACGCTTGCTGGCGCGTGCGTAGGGGTCCAGGTAGAAATGCGCAATCGCCTTGCCTTCTTTCTGTACTTCAAAGAAGCGCACATCCGGGTGCCAGGTGTCGGCTTGTGCTTTCACAATTTGCACGCTGAACAGTTTTTCGGTCAGTTTGAACAGGCCATCGAGTACCCGGTCTTCCTGAAAGTACTGGCGCACTTCCAGATCACTGAAGGCGTATTTCTTTTCTTTCAGTTTTTCCGAGGCATAGCTCATGTCCCAGCTTTGCAGTTCGTCCATGCCCAGTTCGGCTTTGGCAAATGCCTTGATTTCTTCCAGGTCGCGCAGGGCAAATGGCTTGGCTTTCACCGCCAGTTCACGCAGAAAGTTCACCACTTCATCTGGCGTATTCGCCATCTTTGGCACCAGGCTGAGTTCACCAAAATTCTTGTAACCCAGCATTTGGGCTTCTTCCAGGCGAAGTTGTAGCAGCTCGCGAATCAGCGCGGTGTTGTCCAGCTCCGCAGGGCCAAATTCCGAGGCACGTTTGGCATACGCTTCGTACAGCGTTTCGCGCAATTCACGCTTCTCGGCGTACTGTAGAACCGGAAAATAAGAGGGGAATTGCAATGTGAATTTATAGCCTTCCTTGCCTTCTGATTTTGCAAGTTCTTCGGCTGCCTGCACTGCATATTCAGGAATGCCAGCCAAATCGGCTTTGTCAGTCACGATCAATTCAAAGGCATTGGTGGCGTCCAGCACGTTTTCAGAAAACTTGGCCGTGATGGCCGCCTGGCGATCCTGAATTTCAGCGTAGCGTGGCTTCTTGTCGGCAGGCAACTCGGCGCCACCCAACTTGAAACCGCGAATGGAATTGGCCAGCACCTTCAGACGCGCGGGCGTGAAGCTTTTTGCCGCCTCGCTTTGTTCAATGGCTTTGTAAATGGCGTACAGGCGTTCGTCCTGCCCCACCATGGTCCAAAATTCGGTGGTTTTTGGCAAGCAGGCGTTGTAGGCTGCGCGCAGTTCTTCGGTGTCGGCCACGGAATGCAAATGCCCAACCACGCCCCAGGCACGGCTAAGCTGCTCGCAAATCACATCAAGCGGCAGCAAGGTTTCTTCCCATGTGGCTTGTTCAGGTGCAGTGCTGGCCGTAATTTCCAATTGTTTTTTTGCGGCCGCAAGCATCGTGTCAATGGCGGGCTCCACGTGCCCGGTTTGAATGTCCGAAAAACGGGGCAGTCCGGAAAAGTCGAGTAGGGGGTTGCTCATGGTCATAGTATTTGGGTCCTGCAAAAAAATTCTTAAAGGCTACGTTCAACCGCTTCAATCGTGTTTTGCAACAGCATGGTGATGGTCATGGGGCCAACGCCACCGGGCACGGGTGTAATCCAGCCCGCCACTTCCCTGGCTGAATCAAAGTCAACATCGCCGCACAGCTTGCCATCGGGCAGGCGGTTAATGCCCACGTCGATCACCACCGCGCCGGGCTTGATCATGTCGCCGGTAATCATATTGGGGCGTCCCACCGCAACCACAAGTACGTCCGCACGCTGGCAATGCGATTTCAGGTCTTTCGTTTTGCTGTTGCACAGCGTTACGGTAGCACCTTGTTGCAGAAGCAACATGGCTTGTGGCTTGCCCACAATGTTGCTGGCACCAATCACCACGGCCTCTGCGCCGCGCAGTTCAATGCCGGTCAATTCCAGCATTTTCATCACGCCGTACGGTGTGCACGGGCGAAACAGGGGTTTGCCTGTCATCAGCAGCCCGGCGTTGCTGACGTGAAAACCATCCACGTCTTTCTCGGCGCTGATCGATTCAATCACCACATGCGAATCCAGGTGCTTGGGCAGGGGCAATTGCACCAAAATGCCATGAATGGTGGGGTCCGCATTCAGTTGTTCAACCAAACCCACCAGCGCATCCTGGCTTGTGTTGTCGGGCAGGCGGTGCATAACCGATTTAAAACCTGCTTTTTCACAAGCCGACACCTTGTTGCGCACATACACCTGCGAGGCGGGGTCTTCGCCCACCAGCACCACGGCCAGGCCAGGTTGATGCCCAAGCGCGGTCAGTTCGGCTGCGCGTGTTGCAATGGTTTCGCGGATGGAGGCGGCCAGTTCGGTGCCGCTGATGATTTGTGCAGACATGGTGAAGTGAGTTCGAAAATTTGAAATGGTTCAATTGAACAAGGCCCGCTCATTAGCTGAGAAATGGGCCTTGTTGGGGGGTGTTCAGGGTTGCGCCAGTTCTGGTGATTTGCGCAGGGCAATTTTCAGCAAATCAGCCACAGTGGTTACTTGCAGTTTGTCCATGATATTGGCACGGTGGGCTTCCACGGTTTTGATGCTGATGTTCAGGTCGTCAGCAATCTGCTTGTTCAGGCGGCCCGACACAATGCGTTCCAGGACCTGCAGTTCACGAGTGGTCAGCTTGGAATACAGCTTGTTGATCTGTTCGTCCAGTTTGGCGTTTTGGGCCAAATCGTGGGCCAAACGCATGTGCTGGTGAATCAGTTCCTTGATTTTGCTTTCATCAAAGGGTTTTTCCAGAAAATCAACCGCGCCGTTTTTCATGGTTTCAACAGCAAGGGTTACGTCGCCGTGGCCAGTAATGAACACAATGGGAATTGGAATGCCGCGTTCGTTCAGTGTTTTTTGGACTTCAAGGCCTGAAAGCTTCGGCATGCGAATATCCAGCAGCAACACGCAGGGTTGTGGCCACTGCAGTTGTTCAAGAAACAACTCCGGGTCCTCAAAGGTACGGACCTGGTAACCTTCGGTCTCGATCAGCCATTGAAGTGAATCGCGCACCGCCTCATCGTCGTCCACGATGAACACGGTCTCTTGTACTTCTGTGGGTCGTGGTTGGGTGTGAAGCATTGGCTTTATTCCATAACAGGTGGGTTCATGTGCGCAAGCACAGCGTCTTCGGCCAGGGGCAATGTGAACTTGAACACACTGCCTTGGCCTTGCGCGGGTTCTACCCACAATTGGCCTTGATGATACTCAATAATAGTACGACAGATGTTCAGCCCCATGCCCATTCCGTCGGATTTGGTGGTGAAAAACGACTCAAACAGCCGTTGACGAATCTCTTCGGGTACCCCGACGCCGTGGTCTCGAACCTCTATCAGCGCAAACTGGGCCGATTGCCCCACCTGGATTTCAATCCGTTTTTGCTCCGGCGGCAAATGTCCCATGGCTTCCAGGCCATTCTTGATCAGGTTCATCAGCACTTGCTCAATCAACACCGGGTCGGCCACAACTGACATCAGTGCATCGGGCAGGTTCATTTCGATCCGTGCTGACTGGTGTTTGGCCTCTAGTCGGGAAAAGCTGATTGCATCCTCGATAATTTTACCGATCGGGCAGGGTGCACGTTTGGGTTCCTGCTGTTTCACGAATTCCCGAATGCGGCGAATAACAGCACCCGCCCGCTGGGCTTGCACGTTCACCTTCTCCAGCACCGGAAGCAGTTCTTCGGGACTGACCTTGCCCGCTTTAAGCCGGGTTACGCTGCCCATGTTGTAGTTCGAAATGGCGGCCAAGGGCTGGTTGATTTCATGGGCCAGCGAGGAAGCCAATTCTCCCAGCGTGATCAGGCGGGACGTAAACTGCAACTTTTCCTGTTGTTGGCGCGACATGTTTTCCGCTTCCTTGCGCGAAGAAATGTCGGTGGCAACCTGCATTACAACGGTGGCCCCGTCCACCCATGAAATGGATCGGCGGCGTACTTCATACCAGCGCTGCGAGTTGGGGTTGAACCATTCAAACGGCTCGTACAGGTTGGCCCGGTTACGCCGGTTTTTCGACATGCGTGGTGGGGTGGCGTTGGCAAACCACTCGCGGTGCAAGCGGTTCACGAAAATGTATTCATCCCCCCCGGCTTCAGGGCCCTGCACGCACACGGCAGCGTCCAGTTCTTCAAGAATGCGCACAAAGCGGCGGTGGGCGGCTGCCAGTTCATCCCGAACCCGGCGAGGCTCGGTGATGTCGGTCATGGAGGTCATCCAGCCGCTTTGCTGGCCATCACTGTCCACCAGGGGCGACACGTACATGCGCGCATCGAACAGGCTGCCGTCGCGGCGGCGAACCTGCACCTCAATGCCTTTTTGTGGGGCGTTGCCCGACAAAATAAGGTCGAGGTTGGTTTGCTGTTCTTCATAAGAACGGTCAGGCCAATAGGGAAAAGGCGGTGCCATGCCCACCAGTTCCGATTCCTTGTAACCTGTCATTTTACAAAACGCCGGGTTAACGTAAGTGATGCGACCTTGCATGTCGATGGCCCGCATCCCGGTGATCACCGAATCCTCCATCGCCCGGCGAAACTTGGTCTCGGCCAACAGGCGTTTCTCCGCCTGGCTGCGCAATTTGGCGTGGCGAAACAACAAGATAAAACTCCACACGATCACCAATGACAACCCAAATACTGTCCACGCCAGCATATTGGAAAACAATTCCGTGTTGGTTTTGTAAAGTACTGCACGCAGTTTCAAGCCGTGGCCCGGTGGGTCCAGCGGTACCTCGTGGCTTAACTTGGCGTTGTCGATCGAGCGGCTGACATTGGATGCCACCGGGTTGCCGCCGCCATCGACAATGCTGACCAGGTAAAGTTGAACGAAAGAGTCGGGCACCGCATCGTTGAGCAGCGATGCCACAGGGATCGTGGCAGCCACCGCGCCCTGAAATTCGCCTTTGCTGATGATTGGGCTTTGTATTTCGATGAACACCTTGCCTGAAGGGCCAAGAAATGGCCGGGAAAAAACAGGCAGTCGGGTTTCCCGGGCCATGTTGAACGCCCAGTAACTTTCGGCATCCTCAATGGTTTGGTAAAGCGGGTGCAGTACTTCGGATGATCGCAGGTTCGGCATTGCCAGATTGGTTACGCGCCGCTCGTTGTCGATCACCAGCACACTGCTGACTTCCTGGAATTCATTCATCAAGGCCTGGGCGGAAAACCGGAATCCGTCAATGTCAGTGCTGTTTTGTTCGAAGGCCCGGGCAATCTGGTTCACGCGTTCCTGCGATGCTAGCAAACGGGTTCGAATGGTTTGGCGGGCCAGCTCCACATCGCGGATCACCCGCAGTTGGGTCTGGTTTTGGTCCTCGGAATGCAGGGTATAAAAAAACGCACCCATGGCCAAAAGGAACAGAATGATACCCACCAGCGGGGTGGCCCACACCAAGGGGCTTGTACGGGGTTGGTCGCGAAGGCGCACGGTCGAAATGTTCTCGAAAACCAGAAGATGCTTGAAGTGTACAAAACAAGCGGTAGGCTGGGGTAAATGGATTGGAACGGATCCGTGAAAATCCTTATAAATTCCACAATGTGAAAATGTAAATCATAATTTGAAACTTTCTTAATTAGGCGTGATACTCTAATATCAACAGGAAATGCAGCCAAAAGCTCGTGTTTCTGAAAAAAGACCCAGAGACCCCAAGGAGGAAGCAATGTCAGCGCAACTCAATTTCCCCGGATCGGACGATCCCGATTTCCAAGAAACCCAAGAATGGCTAGATGCCCTGGAGGCCGTGCTTGAACGCGAAGGCCCCGAGCGCGCGCATTACTTGCTTGAACAACTGATTGCCAAGGCCCGTTTAAGCGGTGCTTTTATCCCGTTTTCGGCCAATACCGAATATGTGAACACCATTCCGGTGCACCTTGAAACCCGCTGTCCCGGCAACATGGAATACGAAGAACGTCTTCGTTCCTGGATGCGCTGGAACGCCATGGCCATGGTGGTGCGTGCCAACAAGAAAAGCCCGCCCGATGGTGGTGACCTGGGTGGTCACATTGCGTCGTTTGCGTCGCTGGCCACCATGCTGGGTGTGGGTTTTAACCACTTTTGGCACGCGGAAGACGAAAACCATGGCGGTGACCTGCTGTACCTTCAAGGCCACGTGTCCCCCGGTATTTATGCCCGCGCTTTTCTTGAAGGTCGCCTGACCGAAGAGCAACTGGACAACTTCCGTCAGGAAGTGGATGGCAAGGGTCTTTCCAGCTACCCGCACCCCAAGTTGATGCCGGAATTCTGGCAGTTCCCCACCGTGTCCATGGGCCTTGGCCCATTGATGGGTATTTATCAGGCGCGCTTCTTGAAGTACCTTCATGCGCGCGGTATTTGCGACACATCCAAGCGCAAAGTCTGGGTGTTTTGTGGCGACGGTGAAATGGATGAACCAGAATCACTTGGCGCGATCGGTATGGCTGCGCGCGAGAAGCTCGACAACCTGGTGTTCGTGGTGAACTGCAACCTGCAGCGCCTGGATGGCCCAGTGCGCGGCAACGGCAAAATCATTCAGGAACTGGAAGGCGAGTTCCGTGGCTCAGGCTGGAACGTACTCAAGGTAATTTGGGGCGGCTACTGGGATGAATTGCTGGCCCGCGACAAAGACGGCCTGATGCGCAAAGTCATGCTGGAAATTGTCGACGTCGAATATCAGAACTGCAA
>NZ_DAIUBR010000032.1:0-30435 GCF_036846585.1 Limnobacter sp.
GTAGCATGCAAGCGCCTAACATGCCCAGAATCATCAAAAAGAAATAGCTTTTTGATTTGCTATCAAATGATCTCAGCGCCAAAGCCATTAGAGATAAAACGCCACCCTCACCTTTATTGTCAGCGCGCATCACAAATAGGACGTATTTAACCGTCACTACCAAAATCAATGCCCAGATCATCATGGAGATCACGCCAAAGAGTGCCTCGGGCGTAAATGCGATCCCATGATGTGGATCAAAGCATTCCTTCAGCGCGTAGAGTGGGCTAGTACCAATGTCTCCAAAGACCACGCCGATTGCCGCAAGCATCATTACGCCGAGGCTTTTTTTATGCTCGCCCTCAGGCCCATGAACCTCTACGGGATTTAAAAGCGTGGAACTTGAAAATTCTGGATTGCTAATCGACATCTCAAAACCTTAAGGTGATGTTGCACGGCAATATGTTACTCCTTATACAGCCTGACTCAGGAGTCTTATTTGCCCCAAAAAACCGCTTATTTCAACTCCATTTGAAGGTATACCTCGACAGAGACCCCTAAAAAATGGTAGAATTTCAGCTTCAGACGCGGGGTGGAGCAGTCTGGCAGCTCGTCGGGCTCATAACCCGAAGGTCGTAGGTTCAAATCCTGCCCCCGCAACCAAACAAAGCAAAAAGCCCAATTCTTCGGAGTTGGGCTTTTTGCTTTTCAAGCCCGCAACCTTTGCGTTCTGTTGGTTCCCCAGATACTTTTTATCACCGAACTCAGGAAAGCCCAGAGTCCGCTTTCATTGGGCTTTGTACTGCGCCCTTCAGAAACTCGTTTCAACTGGCGGGAATACCAAAGTATTTCCATGATACCCATTTTGTCGATCGCTTTGATGCCCGTGGAAATGGGTCGCACCTGATAATTGCAATCCTTACCATCGAGCAATGCCTTCGGTGCATCTGGGTCAATGGCGAGCAGGCGAGCCAAACCAACAAGGTCGAGCGCACCCGATTGCAGCGCTGCATTCATGCCGGCATAACTTCGAAAACCGCCGGTGACCATCAACGGCGTTTTAATCTGCGTTCTTACCCGTTCAGCAAAGCTTAGGAAATAAGCCTCACGATTTGAGGTAGAAGCTGTTTTGGTTTGCTCCACCATGCCACTCATGGCGGGTGCTTCATAGGTTCCACCTGAAATCTCGATGAGATCGATTCCGGCTTCAGAAAGGGCGTGAATGGTCGCCATGGATTCTTCTTCAGTGAATCCGCCTTTCTGAAAGTCGGCTGAGTTCAACTTTATGCCCACAGGAAAGTTGGGACCGACCTGACGACGAATTTCTGCATAAACAGCCATCACAAACTGCCGACGATTTTCCGCACTACCACCCCACCGATCGGTTCGCTGATTGTGATGGGGCGACAAGAACTGGCTGATCAAATAGCCATGCGCACCATGAATTTGTACGCCGCCGAACCCGGCCTTCTTGCATATCGCGGCACTGCGCCCAAAACGGTAAATGATGTCTTCAATTTCAGCGTCAGTTGCTTGACGCGGTGTGAGGAAAAATGCCGCCATGTCTTGCCGAAAAGGGATAGCTGAAGGTGCCAGATTAAATTTGTTCAAGCCCTTGGGCGACTGCTTGCCTGGGTGATTCAACTGAACCCACAATGAGGCGCCCTCTTCCCTGGCGGCGCTGGCCCATTGCTTCAGTATCGGCAAATCTGACTCATCTTCAATAACAATGTTTCCGGGCTCGCCCAAGGCTCGGCGATCAATCATGACATTTCCCGTGAACATCAGGCCGATTCCGGATTTCGCCCAACGGCGATACAGCTCAACGATTTTCAATGTGGCATGGTTGTCGTAGGTTCCTAGCGTTTCGCTCATGGATGCCTTGGCCAACCGGTTCGGCAATTGAACGCCGCTGGGCAACACGAATGGGCGATTTAACAAATTGGGTTCAGTGTTGGCAAGCGGGTTCATCGTGTTCTCAGTCTTAAATGTTTGCGAATTCCGGTGTCCAGAAAACGTGAAGGCAACACCGTGCTCATAATTTTCAGGCGGGCTGCCGCTGTACCTGCCGTATAAGCAAGGCGCGGATTTGGTTCTTGTGCTGCTTTGAGAATGACGTTGGCCACCACACTTGGGTCTTCTGCTGAATCAAGCATTTCTGCAAGACGCCCCTCAAAGGCAGTGCGAATGTCTTGATACTCGTCCATCTGGAATTCGGCTTGCGCTGAATTCACTTCAATGGCCGTTTTCATGAAAGCGGGTTCGATCACAGACACCCGAATACCCATATACCGAAGCTCGTGATCGAGGGATTCGGAATAACCCCGGAGCGCATATTTTGTTGCTGAATAAAAAGCCATGTAAGGCATGGGCATGAACCCCAGCACCGAACCGATGTTCACGATGCGCCCGCTTTCCTGACTGCGCATGTGAGGCAAAACGGCGTTTGTTGTGCGAACAACACCGAAAAAATTGGTGTTGAAAATGGATTGCGCCTGATCAAGAGAAAACTCTTCTGCACCGGCTGGCGACAAACCACGCCCTGCATTGTTGACCAGAAGGTCGATGCGACCAGCTGACCCAATAATTTGATTCACCAAACCTGCAACAGATTCATCTTTGTCTACGTCAAGTGGCAACATTTCAAAAGAGCGCTGCTGGGCGGGGGTTGGACGCCTGCTGGTGCCGTAGACACGGTAACCGGCTGCCACCAACTTTTGTGCTGTGATTAGCCCGATACCGGAGGATGCACCTGTTACCAGGGCAACAGGTCCTTTGTTCTTGTTCATCATTTAAATCTCCATGGTGAGTAGATTTCTGGCTGGCAAATTGTTACTATCAAAACAAAACTAACTCTACTCGTAATTTTAAATAAAGTCACTATCAAAACAGTATGGACAGTAAAAATATTTCAGAAAGCCCCTGCCCGATCGCACGTAGCCTTGCTTTCGTCGGTGACGCATGGAGCATTTTGATATTGCGCGATGCGCATGCAGGCGTTACCCGTTTTGACCAATTCCGCAAAAGTCTTGGCATTGCACCGACCATACTGACCAAGCGCCT
Source organism: Limnobacter sp. (assembly GCF_036846585.1). Lineage (GTDB taxonomy): Bacteria > Pseudomonadota > Gammaproteobacteria > Burkholderiales > Burkholderiaceae_B > Limnobacter. The sequence goes on from NZ_DAIUBR010000032.1 coordinate 3,043, forward strand.
TTCGGTATTGACTGAAGAGGGATTGCTGGAGAAGCGTCGCTATTCAGAACACCCACCACGGGAGGAATATCTGCTGACCGAGGCGGGTCGGGACTTTTTGCCGGTGCTTTTCATGATTGGCGCTTGGGGCCGCAAATACCGCGGCGGCGGTAAGCTAGTGCAGTTTTTTGATGCAGAAGCAGGAACGGAAATCAGACCGGTGGCGATTGATGAGTCCACGGGAGCAAAAATAGGAACCCGTCCGATACGGATTACCCCCCCCCAAGAGGGCTAGGATCAGATGGATGAAGATGACCTGAAAAACCGATGCCTGACCTTGGCCTTCAATGAACTCGACAGCGGGCAAATCAATGATTTGAGCTTGCGGGCGATTGCGCGCGATCTGGGTGTTTCGCACCAGGCGCCTTATCGACATTTCAAAAGCAAAGACGATCTTTTGCGAACAATGACCTTGGCGTGTTTCAGGCAATTTTCTGAAACACTGGACAAGCGCGCAAAAGGTAACTACGAATGGAAAAACCTTCGGTCCATGGGTGTGGCCTACATTCACTATGCTTTGAATTATCCGCACCGTTATCGCTTGATGTTCAACGAATACCAAGCGGGCAATGGCATGGGAGGCGAGGTGTTGAAGCAGGTGCAGTATTCATTTTTGCTACTTCGGGATCAATTGGAATTGATCAAAAAATCAAACCCTGAAGCCGGCGAACTGGACCCGCAAGCCGATGCCATGTTCATCTGGTCGTGCTTGCATGGATTGGTTTCTTTGCTGGAAAACCCGCTGACCGACAAATTGCCGGTGCGGGAGTCAGTTTTAAAAAACCTGGTAGATCACGTGCTGGATCGAATCGGCACGGGGCTTCAACCAAGGGGTACCACACAATAGTTTAAAAAATCCCGTCAATCGCATCCACCACAATGGCTGTGCCCACGGCGATTAGCAGCAGGTCGGTGCCCAGTTGCACATACTTGTGATTCAGCGGCGGCACTGGCAGGCGAATCCGCAGTTCATTGGGTATGTCGTAGTAACGAACATCGCTACCCAACGCACGCCCCTTCTGCCATTGCCTGGCCTGCCCGGGGGGCTGGCAGCCGTTGCCCTTTTTGGCCAAACCGGGTGGGCACTTGCCCTTGGCAACCTGGCCACCATAGTAGTCGCGCACAATACGGGTCTCGCTGCTGCCAAAGTTAAATGACACCGATACATTGCTTGTGTCTGAGTTTTTGCCTGAGCCCTTGTCAGCTTTTTTAACACCGTGATCAGGCCCACCGCCACGTTTTTGTTGCTGTTCTGATTTGTTCTTTCCTGAATTGCCATTGCCATTTCCTTTGTCAGGTTTTTCGGCATACGCACTATTGCAGGCAATGATGAGTGTGGTCATGGCCACTATCACGCTACGGGAGATGGAAGGGAGGGTCATGTCAATTCCTTATTATAGGTAGCGAAAACTACGCTTCAGCATACGCCTGGCGCGTGAAATTCTCCAGAAGCATATAATGCTTTCAAGTAGTACTCGCATTACGCCCGCCATGAATGACCAGCAAACCTTGCTCTGCGCACTTGATCAAAGCCGTGAACGCGCCCTTGCACTACTGAACACGCTGAACAATGGCCAGGTGAAGGTGCCTTATTTCCCCGGCATCAACCCGCCAGTCTGGGAGGTGGGGCACGCGGCTTTTTTCTTCGAACGCTTTATTCTGCAAAATCTTGACAAGGCGCCCTCGTACAACCCCGCCTTGGACGACATTTGGGATTCTTTTGAGTTGGCCCACGAGGACCGCTGGCAGGAAGGATTATTTCCTGACAAACCCGACACCCTGCGTTACTTTGACGACACGTTTGCAAGGGTTAGAAACCGGATCCTCGAAAAGCCGCTGACCCAGGCCGACTTGTACCTGTACAGGTACGCCATTTTTCATTTGAACATGCACATCGAGTCGATGGTGTGGTGCAGGCAAACACTGGCCTACGCGCCGCCACCGGGCGCAAACAATACCAACAATGCAGCGCCAGTCAGCAGCAGGATTCAGGGCGATGTGGAAATTCCGGTGGGGCGCTACCGCATTGGCATGCCAGCAAATTCTGCGCACTTTGCTGGCGATGATTTTTGCTTCGACAACGAAAAGCCAGGCTTTGTGATCGACATGAAAGGGTTTCGAATGTCGCCCACGCTGGTTTGCAACGCAGAATACCTGGTTTTTGTGCGGGCGGGTGGGTACGAAAATGACGCGCTGTGGAGCATGGCTGGCCTGAAATGGCGCAACAGCAACAAGGCGCGGCACCCCCTTTTCTGGAAAGAGGAAAACGGCCAGTGGCTGGAACGCCACTTCGACCAATGGCTGCCCCTGCAAACCGACTTCCCGGTAAAGCACGTCAGTTATTGGGAAGCGCAAGCCTTCTGCAACTTTGCAGACCGGCGCTTGCCAAGTGAATTTGAATGGGAAGTGGCTGCCTTGGGCAACCATGAACACGGCGCATTCAACAAGTTCCCTTGGGGCAACACGATGGAACCCCACCGCGTGGACATGGACAGCGCCGCACTGGCCCGCCAATCGGTGCACGCCTTGCCTCAAGGCGACAGCCCCTTCGGATGCAGGCAAATGATTGGCACGGTGTGGGAATGGACGGACAGTCTGTTCTTCCCGTACAGCGGCTTCACGATGGACATGTACCCGTTCATGTCCACCCTGCAGTTTGGTGACCACAAGGTGGTGCGTGGCGGGTCCTGTGCCACATCGTCAATCCTGATTCGCGGCACTTACCGCCAAGCCTACCAGCCCGACAGAAACGATGTGTTTGTCGGCTTTCGAACCTGTGCAAAATAAACCCATATGAACAACCCTTACGAAACCGATGAATTACTGAACCAGTACCTGGCTTTTCATTACGGCAGTGCTTACTTTGGCGTGCCCAACTACCCGGGACATTGCGCGCAGCTTTGCATCGAATTCATGGGCACTCGCCCCCGCCGCAAAGCACTGGATTTGGGCTGTGCAGTAGGCCGCAGCAGTTTCGACCTTGCCGAAGGATTCGATGCAGTGATTGGAATTGACTTGTCATCGCGTTTCATTGATGCGGCCAATCGCTTGAAGTGTAGCGAAACATTGCCCTATTTCCTGCACGATGAAGGCGAACTGGGCCGCACAGTCGAAATTTCATTGAATGCGCCGGAATTCGAAAGCCTGAAAAACAGGGTTCAATTTGAAGTGGGCGATGCCTGCCAGCTGGGCAGTGAACACACCCAGTACGATTTGATATTTGCGGGCAATTTGATTGACCGGGTGAACAACCCCAGCGCGTTTTTGAACGACCTGCCGCACCGCGTGGTGCCTGGCGGCCTGTTGGTGATCAGCTCGCCATACACCTTGTTGACCGAGTACACGCCCAGGCAAAACTGGATTGGCGGCTTGACAGTGAACGGTGAACCACGCACGGTGTTGCAGGGCATGCAAATTGTGCTTGATGCGCACTTTAAGCTGGTCGCTGCCCCGCGTGATGTGCCTTTTGTTATTCGCGAAACCGCGCGCAAATTCCAGCACAGCACTGCTGAAATGAGCGTGTGGGAACGGCGCTCCGCTTAACATTTGCCGGGGCCTTCAAGGCACCACGGCAAGCTTCACCGGCACACCGTTCACGGCAGCATTGCCGCTGGGTTCGTCAAGCCATTGTTCATCGGTCAGGTCGTTGCAGCTGACACCTGCGTGTTCGGCAGCAACGCGCTGCCGGATCCCTTTCCTGTCGTGCCCCCAACCGTGGGGAATGCTGACCACACCAGGCATCACATGCGCGGAAATTTCAACTGGCAGGCTCACCTCACCGACCCGGCTGATCACACGCACTTGCTGACCTTCAGCCAACAACAACCTTTCTGCGTCCACGGGGTTCAGCATGGCTGTGCAACGGTTCTTGCCTTTGACCAACCGTTCAGAATTGTGCATCCAGGAATTGTTGCTGCGTATGTGCCGCCGACCAATCAAGATCATGTCGTGAACTGCGCGTTCATTGGGGTTGAGCAGGTAAGCCACATAACTGGCAGCCGCCTGCAATACTTCCGCCGGGGCGGCCTGGATGGTTTTGCCTGTGGTTTGCAGCCGGCCGGGAAAGCTTGGGCGAAGTGGCCCCAGGTCAATTCCCTCCGGGTGCTGCTTCAGTTTGTCCAAACTTAGTTTGTGTTCACTGGCCATGCCGTAAGGGCCCATTTGCAGCCCCATGTCGAGGATCATCTGAGGCGGCATGGAAGGTCGCGCCGGTTTGCCCAGTTTTGCGGCATAACAAGCGGCCAGTTTGTCCATCAGCTCCCAGTCGTCCACACAGCCATTAGGTTTGGGAAGGGTTGCGGCACTGTACTTGGCCTGGTTGCGAACACCAAAAATGTTGAAGATCAAGTCGTAGTGGTCATGCTCCAGCGGGCCGCTGGTGGGCAAAATTACATTCGCATGTCGATTGGTTTCATTAATATACAGGTCAACCGACACCATGAATTCAAGGCCTGTAATTGCCTTGTCGAGTTGCTGGCCGTTGGGTGTCGACAACACCGGGTTGCCTGCAATGGTCAGCAGGGCTTTGATCTGCCCTTCCCCCTCAGTTTGAATTTCCTCGGCAATGATGGCGCTGGGAAATTCACCCAACGCTTCTGGCTTGTTGCTGACACGGCTGTGCCACCGCCCATAACTGCCTGGCTTGCTGTTCGGTGCTGCAATCAGGTCAAGCGCAGGGCTTGCCACCAGGCTGCCGCCGGGGCGGTCTGTGTTACCCGTGATCAGATTCAGTAATTGAATGCCCCACTGGGCAAGGGTTCCATGCCGTTGCGTGCAAGCACCCATCCGGCCATAAGCAACCGCTTTTCCGGCATTGGCAAAATCGCGGGCAATTTGGCGAATGGTTTGCGCATCAATGCCGCACTCAGCTTGCGCCACTTCCGGGGTCACTTTTGAAATTGCGCCCAATGCCGTGTACAAGCCTTCTGTGAAAGGGGCCAAACGATCCAAACGGGTCAGCCCCTCTCCCACAATGGTATTGATCAGTGCAAACAAAAATGCTGCGTCGCTGGCGGGCTTGATGAAATGGTGGGTGTCCGCAATTTCTGCCGTTTCGGTTCGGCGGGGATCAATCAACACCAGCTTCCCGCCACGGCTTTGCAGGGCTTTGATGCGCTTGGCCACATCGGGCACGGTCATCAGGCTGCCGTTGGATGCGATCGGGTTGGCGCCCAGCATCAGGAAATAATCGGTGTGGTCGATGTCGGGAATCGTGATCAACAATTGGTGACCAAACATCCAGTACGCGAGCAACTGCATGGGCAACTGGTCCACCGAGGTGGCGGAAAACCGGTTGCGCGTTTTCAGCAAGCCCAGAAAGTTGGCACTGTGCGTCATCAACCCCCAGTTATGCACATTCGGGTTGCCTTGGTAAACACCCACGGCATTGGCACCGTACTGTTGCTGAATTTGAAACAGCCCTTCGCAGGCCAGCTCAATGGCGTCTTCCCAGGAAGTTTCCACCCAGACCCCGTTGACCTTCTTAACCGGCATCCGCAAGCGGTCAGGGTCTTCCTGAATGTCTTTCAGTGCGACCGCCTTGGGGCAAATGTGCCCACGGCTAAAGGGGTCTTGCTCATCGCCCTTGATGGAAACAACCTGATTGTTTTCCACTTCAATTTTCAAGCCACAAATGGCTTCGCACAAATGGCACGCACGGCGATGGGTTTGCAAAGCGGCTCTCCTTGAATTTTCAATTTATTACCTCTACTTACATACTACTGTTGAAGGTGTAATACCATCAAGCAAACAACGGGAGACCACATGATTAATGCATACGCCGCCTTCGAGGCCAAAGGCAAACTTCAACCTTATCAATACGACCCGGGCGAACTGGGCGCATTCGACGTGGAAATTGATGTGGACCACTGTGGTATTTGCCACAGCGATGTCAGCATGCTTGACAACGATTGGGGCCGGGCGAAATACCCTATGGTGGCAGGCCATGAAATTATTGGGCGTGTCAGCAAACTGGGAAGCCACGTTGGCCATTTGGCCATTGGCGACGTGGTCGGTTTGGGTTGGCACTCGGGCTACTGTGAAAACTGCAAAATGTGCATGGGTGGCGACCACAACCTGTGCAGCACGGCCAAGGGCACCATTGTGGGCAGGCATGGCGGTTTTGCGGACAAAGTGCGCGCGCAAGCCATCAGCGCGGTAAAAATTCCGGCTGGCGTGAACCCTGCAACCGCTGGCCCACTGTTGTGCGGCGGCATTACCGTGTACAACCCGCTGGTGCAATTCAACATTTCCCCACAAAGCAAGGTGGCCGTAATTGGCGTAGGTGGCTTGGGCCACATGGCGGTGATGTTTCTGAAGGCCTGGGGCTGCGAGGTAACGGCTTTTAGCAGCAATGCATCCAAAACCGATGAACTGTTGGGCATGGGTGCACAACATGTGTTGAACAGCAAAGACCCCGCTGCCCTGAAGAAAGCAGCTGGATCGTTCGACCTGATTTTGTCGACCGTTAATGTGAAGCTTGACTGGAATGCCTATATCGCCACGTTGGCTCCAAAAGGAAGGTTGCATTTTTTGGGCGCCGTACTGGAGCCTTTAGACATTGGCGTGTTTGGCTTGATGGGGCAGCAACGCACTATTTCATCCTCGCCTGTGGGCAGCCCCCGTGTCATTTCGGACATGCTTGAATTTGCTGCCTTGCACAACATTGAGCCCATTGTTGAAACCTTCGGCTTTGACCAGATCAATGACGCACTGGAGAAGGTACGCAATGGCAGCCCCCGCTTTCGGGTGGTGCTGTCTCGATAGCTACCCCCCCTCCCTACCCTTTGGTGTGATTGATTTAATTGCGCATGGGGGGGAATCTGTCACAGAGGATACTGAATAACTTGAAATACGGCGAAAGACCGAAAGCTCGGTGAGGGGACTACAAAAGCAGCAAGGAATATCCAGATGAAAATGACTTAAAAAAGGAAATTAATACCTTTATAAATCATGAGTTTTCGATGATTAATTCATTTAAACACTTAGAATTTGTTGCAATTTTTGTAAGCAAAGTTACATGAAATGACAATAAATGTGATTTTTTTCAAACATTTGTTCATTCAACACTTGTTGGTGTAACAGAAACGGGCAAGTATTCAACAACCAAACAAGCAAGAGCCAAGCACATGGGCACACACACAAAGGCATTTGAAAGAACAGCAACAAACCCGGCGGGTGTGTCGCTATTTTGTCAAGAGGCAGAAAGCGCTATCGCCTACTTCAGGGCGCACCACCCTGTAGACCCTTGCGATTGTGAATACAGTGAATTGTCTGCGCACATCGAAGACACGGGTCTGCTGAACCTGAGCCTGCCATTCATTCTTCAAGGTCTGGCCGAAACTGAAGGTGCTGCCTGGCACTACTTTCGCGGCCTCATGAACGCTTATTTCGAACTGCGCCCAAAAGTAAAAACGACAAAGCCCATTCCACACTTGATTGGCGAGTTGCTCAAGGTGTGTATTCAAGAATTTGACAATCTGAATCAGGAAGCCCATGTGGAAGAACAAGCTTCCAATTTGGCCGTGCTTGAAACAGCAGCCTACCTGTTGGTGCATTACAGCCCGCATGAAGGCAATCAGTGGCTGGAAGCAATCTACCAAGGTTAATTCAGCCAGCCCCCCACCAGCGCAGAAGGACATTTAATGCGTTGCCGGATTTAAAATTATTTCGTATATTGATTTATATTCGAATTTATTTAAAGCCTGGAAAACCAGCCTGCCGGTTTTTTCCAGAAGCTTTAATACATTGATCCATACGCAGAGGTGAAACGACTATGGAATTTGCCCTTGGGCTTGCCATGCTTTTGATGGCACTGAACACCACCGTGAGTGTTGCAGTGGAAGTTGCCCCACCCGCCGCCGCCCTGCACAGCAACCCGGACCCCGCGTTGCCCTATTTCGCCGATGAACTGCTTTCGCGCAATGTTGAACTGGCCCGGCATACGGCGCCCGACCCGCAACCGCGAATGGTCGCCATGGCCGCTGTGAAACAGTCATTACTTGAACCGCCCGTACCAACCGTAAAGCCCGCGAAAAGCCTGAACATTCAACTGGCCATGCAGGCCCCGGCCTCAGACATGTACATCGTTGACCTGCCCCCCAAAGTCATTCAGGAAGCCGAACAGCTGGCCGCGCTGCCCATGAAACCCGAGGGTGCAAAACTGGTGGTAACGCCACGCGCTATTCAGTGGGAACTCAAGGTTGAAGATGGCCGCCTGGACAAGGCCATTCGCCGCTGGGCGAAAGAAGCTGGCTACACATTTCGCTGGGACGCAGACCGCTACGTGTTGATTGCTGCGGGCACCACCTTTTCCGGCACGTTTGAATACGCGGTTGAGCAGGTGCTGGAAACACCAGGCATCAAGAACAGCGAATATCCGCTTGAAGCTTGCGTGTACAACAACGAGCCACCCCTGCTGCGCATTACCCGCCTGGGCGATCAAAAAGAAGAGTGCCGATAAATCATGAAGACACCCACAAAAAATACATTGATTTACACCGCAGTACTGGCTTTATTAAGCCTTGGCACTACGGCGTGTACGGGGCCCAGAATCCAGGCTGAGGTTCAGGCCGACAATCAATCGGGGGTCAATAAAGTTGAGCAGGTCAACAGCACACTGCCAACCAACGGTACATTTCGCGGTGGTCGACAGTACGCCGACGAACAAGCCCGGCAACAACAAAATGCCAAGGTGTTGAAACGCGCCAGCAAAAGCTGGATTGGCGGCACCTTCGTTCATGTGAATGACGACGACAAGCTGCCGGCGGTTTTCCACGAAACCTACAAAATGAACTTCGCGGACAAAGGCCGCCCTGTTGACTTGAACACGGTGGCCGCACGCCTTACCCAAATGGTTGGTATTCCTGTTCGCATTCAGCAAGATGTTTTCAATGTACCGGTAAGTGCTGAACCACGGCGTGGCGCACGCCAGTTACCGCCCGTTGCAGCACCGGCTGACGCCAAGCCTGTACCGGTAGAAACCCCGGCTGCGGTGAACAGTGTGGCACTGGCACCAAGAACAACCGTGGGCGCCGTGGCCATGAACTGGGATGGCACGCTGATCGACTTCCTGAACAGCACCGCCGACAAATTGGGCTTGTCCTGGGAATACCGCGACAACTCGATTGTCATCATGCGTTACACCACAGCAATGTATGAACTGGCATCGTTTCCAAACGGTTACGAATACGCCATGAGCAGCGGCACGCAAGGCCGGGTTCGCGGTACTCAAGTGCAAAGCAATTCAAATTTGAGCGTGACTGAGAAAGGCAAGATTGACAGCCAGACCAGCATTCTGGATGTGATCAACCGCATGGTGGCATCGGTTCCGGGATCGGAAGTGATTGTGGCTGAAGGCACTGGGCGTGTGATGGTGAAAACCAGCCGCGACATGCAAACGCAAGTGCGCGACCTGATTCGCGGTGAAAACGCCAACATGCTGAAACAGGTGCATGTGCAACTGGACATTTATTCGGTCATGTCCAGAAAAGACGATCAACAGGGCGTGAACTGGGATGTGTTTTTCAGAAGCCTTTCGCAGCGATACGGCATTGGATTGACATCGCCAGACACACTGGTTGCACCCGAGGCGGGTTTGATCGGCCTGGTCATTCCCGAAAACCTGCAAACATTCATTCCAGGCCAAACACCACCAAACACCCAGACCAACCAGCGCTTTGGAACAAGCTCTGCAATTTTGCAGGCACTGAACGAGATTGGCGACAATGTTCAGCACCGCCCTATTTCACTGGTGGCACTGAACAGGCAGTGGGCGCGCAAAGCACGGCTAACCACCACAGGCTACCTGTCTGAAACAAAACCGGCATCTTCCGGCGCACTGGGTGGCGGCACAGGCGTGCCCGGCTTGACCACCGACGAGATCACCACGGGCGATCAATTCGCTGCCATGCCGTTTATTCTCGACAACAACACCATCATGTTGAAAATGGGCATCAGCCTGTCCGACCTGACCAGCCTGCTTGAAATTACAACAGGCGCAGGCGAAACACTGCAACGTGTGCAAACACCCAACACCAGCAGCATTTCTGACCAGTACACCATTGCACTGCGCCCCGGCGAAGTGATGGCCATCACCGGATTGTCACGCGATGTGTCCGGTTTCTCTGAACGCAAACTGACCGAGCAAGCACCTTTGGCTGCAGGCGGTTCACGCAACCTGTCCACCATGCGCGAGAACTTCATCGTTCTGGTTCGCGCCGTGGTGCTGTAGGAATTGGAGCGACCATGGCCGAGCAGTCTGCAGTTGTTCATCAGGTTGGCAAGAAGGCCTATATTGCGGGCCTGAACTGGCAGCCCATGGCGCGCTCGGGCTACAGCAAGCGCATTGCAGACATTCGGGAATACGCGGACCGCATTGACGCCACCAAGCATATTTTGCTGAAGGGCAGCCAAAGTGAATACCTGGGGCTGTACAACTACGACCCCGACATTTCCGATGAAGAACGCACCGGGCAGGTGTTCAGCCTTGCAGGCATGCTTGCATCGCAAAGCGGCCCGGACGACCATGCCATTTACGCCATACGCATTGAAGACGGCTTGAAGAAAGGCCAACTGGCCTTGGTGGTGATTGAGCAGGGTGCGCCCTCCATGGACCTGATCGGCAGCGATGCCGAGGTGACCAGTACCATCAACACCTACACCAACGGGTCCATCGAAAGTTCTGAATACCAGGTTTACAGCAACGCGACTGAACTGTTTCCGGGCGCCCTGCCGCTGGATATTGCAACCCAACTGGGCACGTTCAACAGCAAACATGCATTGACTGGTTTGCCCACAGACCTGATCAAGGCATCGGGCGTGCTGGCAGTGGTGCTAGTGCTGGCCGGTGGTTTGTATGGCGGCAATGAATACCTGGAAGCCAGTGCACGCGAAGAACGCATGAAACAGGCACAGGCCAGCATTCAAACGCCCCAATATTTGAACAAGCTGGCGGTCGACCAGCGCAATGTGGGGCTTGCAAATACCGATGCAATCGAAATGCTTGACCTGCTGAGCGAACAACCATTCATGGCACGCGGCTGGCTGCTTGAAAGCATTCAGTGCAACCTGGGCAAGTGCGCCAGCATTTGGCAAACGCAAGGTGGTTACACCCAAGAGTTGGTGAGCTTCTTGAACAACCAGCAAGCCAACCCTGACCCGAAAGATGTGAACAAGCTCAAGTTCTCGTTTTCATACGACATGAAGACCAAGGGCATTGACCGCCTGCAAGATTTACCGAACAAACAAACCGCCAGCGACCTGCTTTACCTTGAACAGCAGGCCTGGCAAAAGGCCGGACTTCAATTCAAGGTAGACACGCAGGGACAAACCTGGCCGGCTGGTTTTAAAAGCATCCCACCCAATGTGTCTGTGAACCGCCATGCCACCGAAGTGACCGGCAGCTTGACCTTGATGAAAGACTTTCTGGATCGTTATCCATCCGGAATTTACTGGAACCAGATTTCGATGAAGATCGAACCCAAGAATCTTGATGCTGCCGTAATGGTGACATTGAAGGGAGCACTTTATGCATACTAAGAAACTTCTGCTGGGTGGTGCAGTTCTGCTGGCTGTGATGAACAGCCATGCACAGAACACCGCCACACCAGCATTGCCCGAAACCACCACCGCAAAAGTTGAAAACAAAACAGCCGTAACACCCGTGGAGAACATCAACTTGAATGGCATATCAGTGCCATTGAACATCAAGACACTGGCTGAAATTCAACGACTGCAAGAAGAAAAAGCAATGCGCGAAGAACTGATCACCGCATTGAAGGACAGCGGCAAAGCCGCGCCAAGCGCAGCGAGCAAACCGCAATCAACAGTTGTCCCGGTAAAAATTGCAAGCACCAACCCAAGCAGAACAAGCAAACCGGCCACCGCAATCAGCCCCAACACCCTGCTTGGCGTGTACGGCACTGCTGGCGCAATGACCGCAGAAATTCAAACCGCAGGGCGCAATGTCCGCACCCTTCGCGAGGGTGAACAACTGGGCAAATTCAATGTCAGGCGAATCAGCAACAGCGGCCTTGAACTGGTCGCAAGCAACGGCAACACCCAACATGTTTCCGTGGGTGCACAAGTGAGATTTTGAACATGAAACGTGACCTTGCATTGAACGTGTTGGCCAATCAGGCTGAAAAATCACTCAAAGTTGAAAAGCTGAGTGAACTGCCTGCGTTTTCCCGCGTGCTGACAGACGGAAGTGCGGGCGCTTTGATGAAATTGCCTGCTGCTGTAGAAAAATACGTGTGCGCAATTGAAACCGGCGTGAAGCGCGCAATCATTCTGTACGACGCCGAGAAAATTGTGCTGATCCGCCCCTTTATCTCGCACTTGCGGGGCAAACTGATCGCCGAAAAGTTTTCATTTGAGCGCCCTGAAATTGCCTGCGGCGGCGGTGTAATTGAACACCTGATTGAAAACGCCCGCACCAATGTTGATGCAGCAGACAAAGAAGAAGACCATGGCTTGTCGCAATCCAAAGCCAAGGAAATTTTTGAATCGTGGGTGGCACTGGCCGTGCAAGAACGTGCCACTGACATTCACGTACAGGTGGTCAACAACATTGCTGAAGTGAAACTGCGAGTTGACGGAGAGCTTGAATTTCTGCGCGACCAGCAAGGCGGTGTATACACCCCGCTGCAAGCTGAACGCGCCGTAGCCTGGGCTTACAACAATGCTTCCGGCAAGGGTTCAAACAGCAACAGCCAGTTTTCCGTAGGCGAAAACCTGTACTGCATGATTTCCGCCCGGGAAGTAGGTGGCAAGCGCGTGGCCATGCGTTATCAATCAATTCGCGGATGGGCGGGCATCAAGGTGGTGTGCCGTTTGCTGTATGTGGACATTGATGCACCCACCCTGAGCTATGAGCAACTGGGTTATGCGCCGTCACACATCAAACAACTGAAAAGTGCATCCAACACCCCATCGGGCACCATCATTTTTGCCGGTGTGACTGGGTCGGGTAAAACCACCACGCTTAAAACATTCATCGAAACACATCCGGGCAATGGCACCGATGCTTTCTACTCGATTGAAGACCCGGTGGAATACCCGCTGCGTGGCGTTCACCAAATTCCAATTCAGCGCGACTTGCTGGACCGAAAGGGCTCGGCAGCAAAATATGCCGAGGTGGTTGCAGGCTTGATGCGTGCTGACCCCGGCTGCGTGTTGATGGGTGAAATTCGGGACCCTGCCACTGCAATTTCTGCCCAGCAAATTGTTGAAACCGGGCACATGGCTTGTGGAACCGTACACGCACACCTGGTTTCAGGCATCGTGCCGCGCCTGACCAACGAAGAAATCGGCATGAGCCGTGACGTGCTGACCAACCCGAACATTCTCACCTTGCTGGTGTACCAGGCCCTGGTTCCAAAACTGTGCCCGCACTGCAAAATTGGTGGCCGCCTGTTCCAGAAAGACATGCAGGATGCAGAGCACGTGTTCGAGCTGCTCGACACACTGGAAACCCGCTTTGCGCTGGAACGTGAACAGTTTTACTTCAAGAAACAGGGGGGCTGCCACAAGTGCAAACACCGTGGCACTGCGGGCTTGAGCGTGGTAGCTGAAATTTTGACCCCGGACCGGAAATGGCTGAACCTGATTCGCCAGGGCAAAGATTACGAAGCCATGATGTACTACCGATCGAAATCAAACGGCGACTTTAAATCAGAGAACATGGACGGAAAAACCGTGTTCGAGCACACCCTGCACAAAGCCCTTCTAGGAGAAGTAGATCCTCGCCACTGCGAACGTTTCGACAGCTTTGACCGCTTCGAAATCATGAACGCCGCCGACCGCGCCGAAACAGCGACCTATACCTGAACATGAATTTCAAAAAAAAACTGAGCAACCTGTTCAACGCCATTAACTTGATGGACTTTCGCGGCAAGCGAGAGGCGTTTTATGAACAATTGGCCAAATCGATCGAAAACAAGGAACAGTTCAAAACCTTTCTGGAAGAAGAACTGAAAATTGCACGCCACAAGCGCACGCGCAACAGCAGCCGCGAAGCCGCATTGAAGCTGATGGTTCGCAAGCTGAGCCTGGGCGATGACTTTCTGATCAGCCAGATTCTGGGCACCGTGATGCCCCAGAATGACCGCATGATGCTGGCCGCAGTCGATGAGGCCAAAGACAAGCCGGGAACCCTTCGCGCCCTGGCGGCTGCAATTCAATCGCAAAAAGACGCCAAAAGCGTGATCTGGAAAGCAATTTTTCCACCCATGGTGTTGATCCCGGGCGTGGCAGGCTTCAGCTATGTACTGGCCACGCAGTCGATCCCAATCATTGTGAAAGTGGCCCCGCCCGAGGTGTGGACACCCTTCAACATGTCCGTTCGCATGGTGGCTGAAACGCTTGCATCACATGGCGGAATGATCGTGCTCGGTGTAATTGGTGCCATTGTTGCCTTCACCTATTCACTGCCCCGCTGGAAAGGCAATGTGCGAAGCACGCTGGAACAAGTACCACAAGGCTGGGGGTTTCTGCTGTTTCCAGTGGCCCCATTTCTGTTGCCCTTGTCGATTTACCGCGACTTTCAGGTCAGCCTGCTGGTGACATCGTTGGCGGTGCTGCTGAAAAGCGGTGCCACTTTGTCATCTGCACTGGAAACCCTGAAACGCAACGCCGACCCGTGGATGCGCTGGCACCTGAAAAAGATCATGAACCACCTGAACGTGGCACCCACCGACTACATACCCGCATTCAGCAAGGGCTTGATGAGCCCGAAGTTGCTTGCGCGCCTGGCCACCACGATTCGAAACAACCCCCAGTTTGACAAGATTTTGATCCAGTTGGGCACCGAAGGCGGTGAAGACATTCGCAATGAAATTGGCAATACAGCCAAAGGCTTGAATGCCGTGTTGCTGAGCGCTGCTGCGGCTGTGGTGGTGTTTCTTTATGTGGGGCAGCTGTCGATCAGCCAAAGCATGACAGAGGAACTGGACCCGGTAAAACGCATGCAAAGAATGCGCTGAAATAAGTGCTTGACACCAAACACATTTGAACTACAATTAATTCGTCTGTTGATATATATACGGAACTTATTTATCAACATTTAACACTTAGTACCCCTTCGAAGAGGAACCGGAAAAATGATCACATCGCACACACTGAATATGCGCCGCAAACAAAGCGGTATTACCCTGATTGAAGTGTCAATTGGCCTGATCATTGCTGCGATTGTGGCTGCTGCGGCTTTCATTGCATTCCAGAACAACGCGCGCCGTACGGAAGTACAGGACAACATCAAGCAAATTACTGAAATCATCAGTGAGTCGAAGCAAAAAGTAGGTTCCACTTCTGGTTATACGGGACTGACCACAGAGATTGCCGCCCAACTGGCAATATTACCCGCCGATCAAAGCGGTAACGCCCTGCCAAATAGCTACAATGCAGCTGTTACCTTGGTGGGTACCGATGCCGACAACGCTACTCTGACATGGACCGGCGTTGAGGCTGATCAGTGCTCAGATATTGTATTGGCGGTATCAAATGGAATAACAGCAATCACGGGAACTCCAACAACAGGCACTGGTGGCACGGTGGCTGCTGTCGACGGAACTTTGACTTTGACGCAAGCATCAACAGTTTGTGGTGATCAAGGTGCGCCTGTGACTCTCGCCATGACCTTCGGCCGTCGTTAATTATTGCTCACGAAGTAAACCAGGGGGACAGCACTGTCCCCTTGTCGTTTGAATCAAGGCGGGTTTCACATGCTTGACTCACTGAAAAACTACAGAAAGTACCCCGGTTTTCTCAGCATCGAGCTTGCCCTGGTTTTGATCATCAGTGCCATCATCGCATTTGCAGTGGTTCAACAACAGGCTCGCTCAGCCAAAACATCGGTGGCCGAAATACAGGCAGACCAGCTGAACCAGGTGGGCAATGCACTGAATTCCTACACCGATTTGTACCGGCGCGGCTTGTCAGCCCCCGGCGACCTTCAAATCGACCTGAACAATGACGGAATTACCGACGTATTGATCCCGGAAGACGCGCCCAGCGGCAACGAGGGCAGCAAGTTAACCCCCACCATCCAGAACCTGATTGACGCGGGCCTGCTTCCTGAAAGCTTCACCAACCGCCCTGCTGCATCGGACGGCCAATTCATTACCCGCCTGTCGATACTTCCGGCAGGCTGCTCCATGGCCGCAGACAACTGCCGCATCGAGGGCTACATCACCCTGAGCCAGCCAGTCACCATTGGTGGCCAAAGTGCCGCAACGGGTGAATTCGACAGCGACATTGCCGGCGACATGCTCAGTTTCATGGGTGGCAACGGTTTTGTCACCTTACGGCCCAATACACCCGCCAGCAGCGCAGGCGGCAACTTCACCATTGACCTGGACATAGATGGTGATGGCGCAACCGATTCGACAACATTTGCAGGCTTGCCCGGCGTGCGCGTGGGTGCATTGGCTTCCCGATACGATGTTCGCAACCCGATCCCTGATGTCGACTTTTGCCGAGGCAACCGAACCTTGAACTGGGTGCAAAGCACCAGTTCCTGCAGCACGGTTATTTTCAATGACACGCCCGTGGGTTACCGCTTTGTGGCAGTGGACGCCGACACGGGTGGCGGCGCGGGCGCGGGCGGCAGCGCATTCATTCGCTGTGTGTACAACCCAAACGCGAACCCGCCAGCCCAGTTGTCCATTCTCAGCAGCTGTTGCCAAAACGGTAACCAGGCTTGCACCCCACCCGCTGTGCCCTGAACATGAAAAGGCGACAGTTTTTATTGGGGGCAACTGCAGGCACGCTACTAGGCAGTTTGGGCTCATTGGCTCATTCAACGCAGGTACCCAGTTACACCCTGCTGGATGTGCAACGCGGGCAAGACCGTTTCCAGATCGATTTCAGTACAGCCGAAGGCTACCAAACCGCTGCATGGCTGCTTCGTGACCTGCGGGCCAACCGGGTTGGCGTGCCCAATGTTGAAATGCTGCAATTGGCCGCATGGGCGCAACTTGTTTTGGCAGAACACCACGCCTACACCGTTTTTGAAATTACATCGGGCTTGCGCACGCGCCAGACCAATTCTGTGGTGGAGGGTGCAGCAAGAAACTCCAGGCATTTGCCAGATTCGACAGGGCAGTTTTTTGCAATGGACATCAAACCAGTTGGTGTGAACATTGACCAATTGGCAAAAATACTACAGTACCCCGCATTTGGAGGGGTCGGAATTTATCACACCCATGTGCATTTTGACATACGCGAGAAAGCCGTCACCTGGAACAACAAAAACTAATTGTTTTCAATTACTTAAAATATAACTCGTCAACCTGGAATACCACTTCCCCGTTCCTTTTTACAGGGATAAAAAACGCAGAAGCAAATTACTTATTGCTTGCTTCGTTCTCCGTATCAATACTAAGAAACCAGATTCAATAGCGACATGAAATGCCTCAGATCCAACACATAAACCAGCCACGCACGGGTGCATTTCTGCACCTTTTCAAGCAGCGCTATGGTTTAACGGTGTCAAAAATGTGCGCACTGTTCGGAATCAGCACACAGGCAAAGTTCAATTCCATTGTTCGCCCTGTAGAAGGCAATTCCAAAGAGGAACTCCTGGACCCCACGGTGGCCCTCATTTTGAGGCTCTACGAGACACATGAATTCCTCGTACCATTGAACAATGAATTAAGCCTTGAAGACACCTACCGAATGTTCCAGCGTGTCTTTGGCAAGAACATGGTCAATGAAAGCTCCTTCGGCCAGTTGCTGGGTCGCAGCGCAGGTTCAGGCTACCGCTGGTTAAGTGGTTCGGGCAATGCCACACCGCAGGTTGGCATCGTATTGGAACGCATGCGCCACATGCTGGGCAGTGGCATGGAAGAACCTGAAGTGTGTTATTTATGGCTGGACATTGTTCACCAGGAGTACCGCGCACGTGGCTTGACACCACCGCTTGAGAACATTGATCCACAGCAGCAGCTGCTGCAAAAGTACCCGTTGAAGTACAAATATTTGGCATCGTGACAAAACAATGGACTACACCGAGGTAAAACTGATCGCAGTGTGGACGGGCAAGAAACCACCGCCAAGCCAATTGAAACTGTCAGACTACAAGCTGCCGGTGGATGGCCTCATGCCCAAAACCTACCTCAACGCTTTGTATGGCAACCGCAATGCCTACCTGGCGCTGGGTGAATTGCTTGCCGAAGCGCAGCGGCAGGAATATTTCTTTTCCACCGCCACGGTTACCGTGGGGCTTGAAACACCCAGAGTATCTGGCGTAGTTCACCTTGACGACATTGCCAACGAATCTGCCGCGCAGTTTGTCAATTTGTCCAGGGTATCAAAAGAGGTGGTGTCTGCCGTGGCCGATGTATACCGCAATTGCAGCACCCTGAAAACTCTGGCGAACGAGGACGAGATCGACTGGCGCAAGCCATTTCGCTTCATGCCCAATTGCCTGGAACACCTGCCCGCCGTGTTCGACCTGTTGAAATGTTCGGTGTTGGTGCATCCTGTTTCATTGACCACCACACAGAAAGGTAAACACCATTTCATCGCCAGTTTTGATCCACGCCGCGTCAAGATTCTGGACGTTCAACCCAACCGGCATGAAATTGGCCCACACCCAGACAGGGTGATTTTCTAGATCTGGTATTTCGGGCGTTTGTCGGCTGAGTCGCCGTTTGGTGCAAGGTGCTGGCGTGGCAAAATCGTGATAACGGGCCGAGTGGTTTGGGCGCTCAGCGAGAACATGGCTGGCAGCATGCCTTTTTCATCTGCATGCATGTAGATGACCGTCATCACGGTGGCACAAAAACTTACCACGAGAATAGCCAACACAATAAGTACAATTGCAAGCGACCGCATTACAAGACCCGGATTCTGCTGATGCTGTAGTTTCATGCGGTCTTTCTCCAAGGCATGGCATTTCACAGTACAACTTCTGTAAAAAATTACAAGCTTTGCGTTACACTTCACCCCCCCTTTCCCAACACGACGGACACCTGCCATGTGGTTTAAAAACCTGTTCATCTTTCACCTCACAAAGTGGGAAGAAACACCCGATTCACTGGAAGACAAGTTGGCCAAACAGGCCCTGCAAGCCTGTGGCGGCATGGATTTGCAAACCCGCGGCTGGGTTGCACCCAAGGCCGAGGGTGAACCGTTTGTACACAAAACCGGCAATCAATTGCTGATATCGCTGGGTCTGGAAAAAAAGCTGCTGCCCGCCACCGTGATCAACCAGTTCACCAAGGCACGCGCTGCAGAAATTGAGGAACGCGAGGGTTACAAGCCGGGCCGCAAGCAGATGAAGGAAATCAAGGAAGCGGTGACCGATGAACTGCTGCCCCGCGCATTTGCAATTCGCAGCCGAATTAATGCGTGGATCGACACCGACGGGAAATGGTTGGTAATTGACGCGGCCAGCCCGGCCAAGGCCGATGAACTGGTGGGCATGCTGATGAAGTGTGTCGAAGGGGTCAGCATGGCCCTTGTAAAAACCAAAATTTCACCCACCGTGGCCATGACCACTTGGCTGGCGGAAAATGACAACCCACCGCCTTTCACAGTAGACCAGGACTGCGAACTGAAAAGCCGTGGTGAACAGGCGGCCACTGTGCGCTATGTGAAGCACACGCCGGAGGCCGATGAAATTGCCAAACACATCAAGGGTGGAAAGGATGTGACCCGGCTGGCCATGACCTGGGCAGACAAGGTTTCATTCGTGCTGCACGAGAACCTACAAGTGAAGCGACTTGCCCCGCTGGACGTGATCAAGGAACAGGCCGCATTAAGCGCAGATGACGACGCATTTGATACAGATGTCGCCCTGATGACAGGCGAACTACGAAAATTGATACCAAACCTGATTGATGTACTGGGTGGCGAGTTAACCGGTACCGCCACAACGAAATAAAAACAATTATTAAATATTTAAATTGGGCTTATGGAAAGGCAGAAGAATCAGTATGATTCGGTATCCTTTGAACCAACTGGTAAAAACCAACCTTCAATGACCACTCGAGTTGACCCCAATAGCCCAATCCACTGGCCCGGCGCAATCACCTTGTTCGGAACCACTATTGCTGCATTGATTCTTGTGCCGGCCTACGCCTGGTTCAACGACTACAGCACAGCTGCCTGGGTATCTTTCGTGGTCTTGGCCATTCTGAATGGTATTGCCATTACCGCCGGTTACCACCGCCTGTGGGCACACCGCACATACGAAGCCCACTGGAGCGTGCGCGTGATGCTGATGTTCTTCGGCACCATGGCCGTGCAAAACAGTGTGCTGATTTGGGCTTCTGGCCACCGCACCCACCACCGCCATGTGGACGACACCGAGCACGACCCCTATTCTGCCAAGCGCGGCTTCTGGTTTTCACACATGGGCTGGATGATTCGCCAATACGAATCCGGCAAGGAAGACCTGAGCAATTCACCCGACCTGCTGAAAGACCCGTTGGTGATGTTCCAGCACAAGCATTACACTGCGCTGGCGCTGGGCATCAACTTCCTGTTCCCTGCCCTGATTGGTTTTCTGGTAGGCGACCTGTGGGGCGTCATGCTGCTGGGCGGTCTGTTGCGCCTTGTGTGGTGCCATCAAACCACGTTCTTCATCAATTCGCTGGCGCACATGTGGGGCCGCCGCCCTTACACCGATGAAAACACAGCGCGTGACAACGACATTCTGGCCATCTTCACCTACGGTGAGGGGTATCACAACTACCACCACCTGTTTCAGTACGACTACCGCAACGGCATCAAGTGGTATCACATCGACCCCACCAAGTGGCTGATCGCTGGTTTGTCATTCGTGGGCTTGACCAAAAACCTGAAGCGTTGCGACACCTTTGCCATTGAAAAGGCCCGCATTGCCATGCAATTCAAACGTGCTGAAGAAAAAATGCTGGCGCACCCTTCTGCCATGCAAGCGCATGTGGATGCAATGAAGGCCCGCCTGGCGCAGGAATATGAACACTTCAGCCAAGCCTTGCAAGAATGGGCCAAACTGAAAGAAGCCTGGTACCAAGACACCAAAACCGCCTTGAAGAACGGCGAAACCCTGGCGGCTTACAAAGCCAAGTTCAAAGCCATGGAAGTTGAAATGCGCCTGCAGCGCAAGCGCCTGCAAGCCTTGGTGAATCAGGTTCAAAAACCGGCGATGGCTATTTGATTTGACCCGATTGCAACGGCATGCACCCAAAGCCTGGCGAGAACATTGCGCCGGGCTTTGTTATTTTTGCGGTGGCAAATGGCCCTTGTCGAATTTCAAAACAAACCGCTGAATAGCCGGGCGCAACGGTAAAAAGCCGTTGTACGCCTTTTCCATCACCCACAGCATGCCGGGCACTTTGGCCAGCCAAGCCAACACGCGCCAACCCGGCAACTGCGCCCATACATGCACAAAAGCGGCAGCGCCACTCAGCAATTCACCTTGCGCTGTTCGCGTGTGAAAACGTGCCATGAGTTGTTCTTTGGATTGGCCCTGGGGAAGCAACGTTTCAGGTTTGGACACATCGACCCACTCAATGGGCTGGTCGGGTTTGGCATTTTGGTACACCGCAATTTCCTGGCGGCACAAGGGGCATGAGCCATCGAAATAAACCTGAGCGCATTGGGCTTGTGATTCTGCCTGTTGGTCTTCAGCTGCCATGACCGTCTACCCCTAGCCCAGTTTCACCGTGTACTTCACCCCGTCAAACTCGATCACATCGCCACCCACAATTTTCTTGCGCTTCTGGGTTTCAATTTGACCGTTGACCAGCACGTGGCCATCGGCGATCACGTTCTTGGCTTCACCGCCACTGGACAACCAACCCTGAAACTTCAGGATTTTGTACAGTTCAACGGGTTCTTTGTTGATGATGACTTCGTTCATGGCGAAATGCTCTCTGCAATTAATGCCAGAAGTGTATCAGCCTTCGAGTACCCACCTCGCGGCTTTCTCCGCAATCATCAGCGTGGGGCTGTTGGTGTTGCCACTGGTAATGGTGGGCATTACGCTGGCATCGGCAATTCGCAGGTGCTTCACGCCAATTACGCGCAAGCGCGAATCGACCACCGCAGCGGGGTCGTTGGCTGAACCCATCTTCGCCGTGCCCACCGGGTGAAAAATGGTGGTGGCAATGTCGCCGGCCAAACGCACCAATTCTTCGTCGGTTTGAAATTCAACCCCGGGTTTGAATTCCTCGGGCTTGTACTTCGCCAGTGCAGGCTGCTGCGCAATATTGCGCGTAACGCGCAATGAATCGGCTGCCACTTGCTGATCTTCCGCCGTGCTGAGGTAGTTCGGTGAAATGGCGGGCGCTTCATCAAAGCCAACGCTCTTGATGTGAACCGAACCCCGGCTACTGGGGTTGAGGTTGCACACACTGGCAGTAAAAGCATTGAAGTTGTGCAAGGGCTGGCCAAACGCCGGCAAGCTAAGCGGCTGCACATGGTACTGAATGTTGGGGTAGGGGCGATCGGCACTGCTTTTGGTGAAAGCGCCCAATTGCGAGGGCGCCATGCTCATGGGGCCGCTGCGCTTGAACACATATTCCATGCCGATTTGCGCCTTGCCCCACAGGTTGTTGGCCAGCGTGTTCAGCGTTTTAACGCCATGCACCTTGAACACGGCACGAATTTGAAGATGATCCTGAAGGTTGGCACCCACGCCGGGTTTGTCCAGCTTCACGTCGATGCCGTGCTGCTGCAAAAGACTGCCTTGCCCAATGCCTGAAAGCTCGAGAATTTGAGGCGTACCAATGGCGCCCGCACACAACACCGTTTCGCGCACGGCTTTCACCGCCACGTCTTCGCCTGCCCGCACCACCACAGCACCGTTGCACACCAATTCACCACTGGCGTTTTTTTCAATCAACAAATTTTTAACCTGGGCCTGGGTCCACACGGTCAGGTTGGGCCGTTTCAAAACCGGGCGCAGAAAGGCTTTGGATGTGTTCCACCGCCAGCCGCTGCGCTGGTTCACCTCGAAATAACCCACACCGAAATTATTGCCACGGTTGAAGTCGTCGCTGGCAGGTATTCCCGCCTGTTGTGCCGCCTGTGAAAACGCTTCCAGAATTTCCCAACGCAAGCGCTGCTTTTCCACACGCCATTCGCCATGGCCACTGTGGAAATTGCGCAGCTCGGTGTCTGCCAGTTCGGCATCGGGGTTGTCGTAGCGCCAGTTGCTTTCATGGGCCAGAAAGTCTTTCAGGCAATGTTCCCAGTTCCAGGCTTCATCGCCCGTTTGTGCGGCCCACGCGTCGTAATCGCGCGCCTGCCCGCGCATGTAGATCATGCCGTTGATGCTGGAGCAACCACCCAAGGTTTTCCCGCGGGGGTAAATCAGGGAACGGCCGTTCAGGCCCGCATCGGGTTCTGTGCGGAAACGCCAATCGGTGCGGGGGTTGTCAATGCAATACAGGTAGCCCACCGGAATGTGGATCCAGTGGTAGTTGTCTTTCCCGCCCGCCTCAAGCAGAAGCACTGAATTATTGGGGTTGGCGCTCAGCCTGTTGGCCATCAAAGCCCCTGCGGTACCCGCCCCCACCACGATGTAATCGAAAGTTCGCATATTTATCCCGAATTGATTACATGATAGTAACCATCATCGAAATTGTATGGGGCCAAAGGCGGCAGCAATCGAATTGGGGTTTTCCAGAGTTTTGTTAAAAAGTCAAAGATGAAATGACCAATCGCCAATGCTTGTGACGAATCGGGACATGTCAGAATTCAATACAAATACTTTACAATCGAATGTTTAGCCAACAATTACAAAGCTCGAGGTTCCAAAATGACA
Organism: Limnobacter sp.; assembly: GCF_036846585.1. Taxonomy (GTDB): domain Bacteria; phylum Pseudomonadota; class Gammaproteobacteria; order Burkholderiales; family Burkholderiaceae_B; genus Limnobacter. The sequence goes on from NZ_DAIUBR010000032.1 coordinate 26,843, forward strand.
GAACGCACCACCGTGCATGGCTTGAAAGTGGCCACGCCCCTGTACAACTTCATCAACAATGACGTGCTGCCCGGCACCGGCATTGACCAAGCTGGCTTCTGGAAAGGCTTCGATGCAATCGTTAGCACACTGGCTCCAAAAAACGCCGCATTGCTGGCCGAGCGTGATCGCATTCAGCTGGAAATGGACGCATGGCACAAAGCCAACCCAGGCCCCATCGCCGACATGGCCGCCTATCAGGAATTCCTGAAAAAAACCGGCTACCTGGTGGAACAACCCGCCAAAGTACAAGCCACCACAACCAACGTGGACGGTGAACTGGCCACACAGGCTGGTCCCCAGCTGGTGGTTCCCATCTTGAATGCACGCTATGCCTTGAACGCCGCCAACGCACGTTGGGGCAGCCTGTACGACGCGCTGTATGGCACCGATGTAATTTCCGAGGAAGGCGGTGCAGAACGCGCAGGCGGCTACAACCCGGTGCGTGGCGCCAAGGTAATTGAATTCGCACGCAACTTTCTGGATCAATCCTTCCCGCTGGAAGGTGCTTCACACAAAGACGCAACTGGCTACGCAGTGGCTGGTGGCAAATTGCAGGTTGCCCTGAAGAATGGCAGCACAGCCGGCCTGAAAAACGCCGCGCAACTGGTGGGTTACCAGGGCGATGCAGCAGCCCCCTCTTCTGTGCTGTTGGTGAACAACGGCATTCACGCCGACATTATTATCAACCGCTCGACACCCATTGGTTCAAGCGACGCAGCCGGTGTGGCTGACGTGGTGCTGGAAGCAGCGCTGTCGACCATTCTGGACCTGGAAGATTCTGTTGCAGCAGTGGATGCTGAAGACAAAATTGTGGCCTACAAAAACTGGCTGGGCATTTTGAAAGGCACCCTGACAGAAAGCGTGAGCAAAGGCGGCAAAACATTCACACGCGGCCTGAACGCTGACCGTGTTTACACCGGCGTGAATGGCGAAACTGTGACCATGCATGGCCGCAGCATGTTGTTCCTGCGCAATGTGGGCCACTTGATGACCAACCCCGCCATTTTGTGGGGCGACAACAAAGAAATTCCTGAAGGCATTCTGGATGCGGTAGTGACCACCACCATTGCACTGCACGACCTGAAAGGCAACGGCGTGAACGGCATTCGCAACAGCCGCAAAGGTTCTGTGTACATTGTGAAGCCCAAGATGCACGGCCCCACAGAAGTGGCATTTGCTGCCGAATTGTTCAGCCATGTGGAAAAGCTGCTGGGCCTGCCCGACAGCACCGTAAAGCTGGGCATTATGGACGAAGAGCGCCGCACATCGGTCAACCTGAAGGCCTGTATTGCTGCGGCAGCCAGCCGCGTGGCGTTTATCAACACCGGCTTTTTGGACCGCACTGGCGACGAAATGCACACCGCCATGCACGCAGGCCCCATGATTCGCAAAGCTGACATGAAAAGCAGCGCCTGGATTCAAGCCTACGAGCGCAACAACGTGTTGGTTGGCCTAAGCTGTGGCCTGAAAGGCCGTGCACAAATTGGCAAAGGCATGTGGGCCATGCCCGACCTGATGAAAGCCATGCTTGAACAAAAAATTGGCCACCCCAAAGCCGGTGCCAACACAGCCTGGGTACCCAGCCCAACCGCTGCCACCTTGCACGCCATGCACTACCACCAGGTGAGCGTGGCTGCTGTTCAAGCCGAGCTGGAAAAAATTGACGCGGACGCAGAACGCCCCGGCATTTTGGCCAACCTGTTGCAAGTGCCAGTGGCCACCAACACGAATTGGAGCGAGGCAGAAAAGCAGCAGGAACTGGACAACAACGCCCAAGGTATTCTGGGTTATGTGGCTCGCTGGGTTGACCAGGGTGTGGGTTGCTCGAAGGTGCCCGACATCAACAACGTGGGCCTGATGGAAGACCGCGCAACACTGCGTATTTCCAGCCAGCACATTGCCAACTGGATTCACCACGGCATTGTGAGTGAAGCCCAAGCAATGGAAACCATGAAGCGCATGGCAGCCGTGGTTGACCAGCAAAATGCTGGCGACCCCGCCTACAAGCCGATGGCTGGCAACTTTGAAACATCAGCCGCATTCAAGGCTGCATGTGACTTGGTGTTCAAGGGCATGGAACAACCTGCCGGTTACACCGAGCCACTGCTGCATGCATGGCGCTTGAAGGTGAAAGCTGCTTAAGTTGATTTAGCGGTTGAAAGTAAAAAAAGCCAGGTGCTGAAAAGTGCCTGGCTTTTTTATTTAAACCCCACCCATTGTGAGTAGTGTTTTGACAGCGGAACACCTTGCAACTACATTGCTTTTCCAGACAAAAAAAGGAGAAGTTACATGCAAGAACTTGTTGCTCAAGCTGGCAGGGGTATTGCCCATCGCGCTGACAAGGTATTTGAAATTATGGAGGGCAAGCCATACAAGTGGGGAGGCAAAAACACGAGCGGATTTGATTGTTCAGGATTTGTGGCGTATGTGTTTGAACATCTTTTCCCTGAACGATCAGCGGCCTTCAAAACGAATGTCGCTGGCTTCATGGCCTCTCCGCATTTTGAGCAGGTAGACACACCGCAAGCTGGCGACTTGATCATATTTCCAGAGCAAGTGACGGGGCCTTACAAAGGGGTCAATCACATTGGTATTGTTCAAAACGAGCATGGCTGGGTCGGTTCGCAAAGTTCTACTGGAGTCAGCTTTGTGCTGTTCTCAAAACCGGGGTATTGGTCCAAGCGACCAAAATACTTTCTTCGCTACAAGTACTCGTCTACTCAAGCAATCGCGAGTTACCTGCAAAGCATTGGTCGCTAAGGAAATGGACATGAATAAATTCGCTATCGCAGCGACCACGCTGATGCTGAGCCTCGCACCGATTCACGCTTCAGAAAATTCAGCTGTTGATTTGCTAAAGGCGTGGACACTGCTGGAAGTTCGCTGCCCGATTGGATGTTTTGAAACCACGGCCAATCAATTCAAACCGCAGACCGGCAAGAGTATCAATTTGAAAGCAACGCAAAACAAAACATCGCCAGTGGGCGCTTGTGCAAAAGGGCAGTTGCACTTTGTGCTTGAAGAACTGCCGTTGAAAGACGTGCTGACTCGAATGAATGCCGCCCTGCCCCAAGAGGCTGTAGATAACCAAGGAAAGCCCTTGCAGTTTTCATTGGAGAACACAGGCCTCGGATTTTCTGCCTATGGAGAGCAGCTGACCGTGGTTAAAACCGGCGTACTTGAATGTAGAGACCCTGCCTGGAAAGGCAAGTGGGAGCAGAGAAAGTTTGTGGTGTCGATTGATGCGCACCGAATGGTGACGCTGGAGGAAGATGGTGCGTTGGGGGTTTATTACTCATTACCCAAGCAATAAGGCTTGAATCAATTGTTGTTATCATGGGCAAAACGGTATCAGAAGATCTCCATTAATGCCCATCCAAGAATGGACAGAATGGCAAAAGCAACTCCCGATTTTTTAAAAAAATCAGCGATTTTTTTATAGTTGGTTTCATTGTTTCGCTGGTCGTAGTGATCTACGACAACCGTGAGTAAAACGAGAAGTGGCTCGGTTGATTTGAACAGTTTGACCCCGCTCGATAAGTAAATTGGGG
>NZ_DAIUBR010000033.1:0-30001 GCF_036846585.1 Limnobacter sp.
TACGCATTGGTCCAGACAACCTGATCTTTGATGTCAGGTGTTCTTTTGAAGGGCAGGGCGAGTGGCGAACTGTGAAGTATTCCAACAGCTTGATTGAAACGGATCAGCTATTGATCTTGAATTCAACGGGGACTTTGAATGTTACAGATCGTGTTGAACTGAGTGTTCGAGAGAACGTTGCTGCGTCCGCAGAGAGAATTCTTTTGAAAAGCATGGATGAATCAGAGTGCATCCTGATTGTTGCCGAGTCAAACAAAACAAATCCTTATCCCCCAAGCCTGATGCAAGAACCGCAGGACTGGCGCGAGTCTGTGGGCTATTCCATCGACTCCGGCTGTCGGGTTTTGGCCATCAATACGGGAAACCTGATTGCCGTGATGCCTGCGAATTCACCTGAAGATTTCTCAATCTACGGAATTCAATTCACAACAATACCGCTCGTCGAGGATGTGAATGCCAACCCTTGAACAAACACTGGTGATTGCGGGTGCTGCGGAAGGTAGTTTTTTCAATACCACCGACGTTCGCTACAAGCCCAGTGTGGCCAACGAGAATAGCGGTTTGTCATTCGGTGTTTTTCAGTTTGATGTCTCCACGAATGATGAAGCCAAGGCTGTGTTGAGTGCTATCTTGCGGCAAGCTGAAGTTGATGGGCGTATTGATGCGAGAACGGCGGACAGAATCTACGATCAGGCTGAACGGCGTAACGCAGGTGGAATGATGAACACGCCTGATTGGCAAATAGCCAAAGCGTTGCTGGCCAATGAGGACGCGCAAGTGATGATTGATGCGACCACCATGAAATATGCGAAAAGAAAAATGCTTGAGTACAACGCAATGACCTTACAAGCCAAAAAGGTGTGGGAGAGCAAGGTAAGTAAAAATTCGTCATTGATTTGTGACGCAGGTATTTTTAAAGACGGGAGCAAAGATAACCTGCACTTGTTCGCCTACCTGTTGGCCAATTTGAATCGATATCCAAAAAATAAGAGCGTATTTCAAGATTGGCTTGAAGGAAAAAACGTAAAAACGGCCACAGGGCCCGCAACTGGTTTTGAGTTGAAATGTCCACCCAGTTTGGACGAAATGCACAAGTTCTTTAGTAGCTTGCGTATTTGGGATGGTACGCAGGGAAACTACAAAAACTTGCGTGACAGATTGGATCCAGCACTAAAAAAGATTGGTGGATAACGGGTCATTTGATTTTCATTGCCTTTGCGATTGGGTAAAAATTTGAATTAAAGGAGTACTTTTTGAAAGTAGACATGTTTTTGAAAATTGGCGATGTGAAGGGTGATTCTGTCGATGCCAAACACAAGGGTGAGATTGAACTCATTCGGGCTAAGTGGGGTATTAGCTTGTCGTCAACAAATCAAACCGGGCGAGGCGGCTGTGTTGGGCGACCCGAACTCCAAGCGCTCTCCATTACCAAATATGTTGATCGTTCATCACCAGTACTGCACGCGCTGTGTTGTGCAGGCATGCAGTTTGAGCAGGATGTGCTGGTGAAGAGAAAGTCTGGCGCGATGCCACTGGAGTATTTTAAGTTCACAATGAAGGATGTGATTATTTCGAATGTATCAATGCATCTAGGCGAGGCTGATCAGCTCGATCAAGAGACTCTCACCTTGAGTTTTGCCGAGTATGTGGAAGAGTTCATTCCTCAGAACGCCGATGGTTCAAGTGGTGCAGCGGTTCGTCACGGATTCAATGTTGCAAAGAATCTGAAGCTTTGATTAATATCACGGGCCTCAATATTAGCGCTTCCGCTGTCGTCAAAGTATTCTTGCAAGTTGAGCAACTGTGAGAAATTAAGCCAATGAAGATGCAGACACAGGTCACGGGTAATGTTGGTATGTATTACGCCTGCTATAAGTTGTCGTGTATGGGGTGGAATGTAATGCCCACTGCAAGGAATGCACGTGGAATAGATATCATTGCCTACAGCAAAGAAGGTGCGGATTTTATTGGTGTACAGGTAAAAGCGTTGTCCAAAAGAAGCCCAGTTCCATTGGGAAGCTCAATCGACTCAATCCTGGGAGATTTTTGGTTAATTGTGAACAACGTCACTTCTGAGCCGAATGTCTACGTTTTGAAACCCGATGAGGTGAGAGAACTTGCCCATCGTGGAGAGAAGGATGGGAAAGTTTCGTTTTGGCTACAACCCAAATCGTATGAAAAACCGGAGTTTAAAGACGCTTGGCACAGAATCGGGTTCGGTCACGGTGATCAATAACACCATGAGCCAAGTCAACTGTAGGCTACGCTGATCCTCTGTTTAAATCTGCTGCGTGGGAATATACCCCCGCTGTTCAGCGATCACATTGTTGTCATCCACAAACACAAGCTTGGGCTGGAATGTTTTGCATTCCGTGTCGTCCAGCGTGCCATAGGCCGCGATAATTACCAAATCACCTTTTTGGGCGCGGCGTGCTGCGGCGCCATTCAGGGAAATCATGCCGCTACCGCGTTCACCCTTGATGGCATAGGTTGAAAAACGCTCACCGTTGTCGATCACGTAAATGTCAATGCGCTGGAATTCGATAATGCCCGAAGCCTCCAGCAGGTTTTCGTCAATTGCGCACGAGCCTTCATAGTGAAGTTCGCAGTGGGTCACTTTGGCCCGGTGAATTTTACCGAGCAACATTTCACGTTGCATTACGCAATCTCCAGATTGTCGATCAGGCGGGTTTGACCCAGCTTGGCCGCGGCCAAAATGACCAGCGGCGTTTGATCGGACAGGTTTTCATCGGTGGGGCGCTGCAGGTCTGCTTGCCTGCGTACCTCAAAATAATCGGGCTTCCAGCCACGGCTTGCCAGTGTGTCGGCACATTTGCGCTCCAATTGTACCAACTGGTCCAAATTCGGGCGACCCGATTTTACCTGATTCGAGAGATCATTCAAAAGTTGATACAAAAACGGTGCTTCGGCGCGGTCTTGCTGGTTCAGGTAGCGGTTGCGCGATGAGAGCGCCAAGCCGTCTTCGGCCCGAATGGTGGGTGCGGCGATGATTTCGATCGGCATAGCCAGCTGGGCCACCAGGCGGCGAATAATCATCAGCTGCTGGTAGTCTTTTTTGCCAAATACCGCCACTTTGGGTTGCACGCAGTTAAACAGCTTGGTCACCACGGTGCACACGCCTTCGAAGAAGCCGGGGCGGAACTCGCCTTCCAGTGTGCCACCCAGGTCGTCTGGTGGCTTCACACGGTAGTCTTGCGGTTCGGGGTAAAGGTCGCGCTCGGTGGGGGCGAACATCACGTACACGTGCTCTTTTTCCAGTTGGTCCGCGTCTTCCTGCATGGTGCGCGGGTACTTGTCAAAGTCTTCATTGGGGCCAAACTGCAGGCGGTTTACAAACACGCTGGCCACCACGGGGTCGCCATGCTTGGCCGCAATGCGCATCAGGGAAAGGTGTCCTTCGTGCAAATTGCCCATGGTGGGCACAAAAGCCACCCGGTTCTGGCCGCGCAGCTGGTCGCGCAGCTCGGTAATGGAGGAAATCTGTCTCATTGAATACTCAGAATGTGTGTTCGGCCGTGGGGAAGGTTTTGTCTTTTACAGCAGACACATAGGCCTGCACGGCAGCTTGAATCGAGGGCTGATTATCCATGAAATTGCGCACAAACTTCGGTTTTTTTCCTGGGAAAACATTCAGCATGTCGTGCAGCACCAAAACTTGTCCGTCGCAATCAACCCCGGCGCCAATGCCAATGGTGGGCACGGTCAGGCTTTTTGAAATGTCGGCGGCCAGTTTGCCCGGAATCAGTTCGAACAACACCAGTTGTGCGCCGGCTTCCTGCATGGCCTTGGCGTTTGTTTTCAATATCTTGGCTGCTTTTGCGTCGCGGCCTTGCACACGGTAACCGCCTAGCGCGCTGACCGACTGTGGGGTCAAACCCAGGTGCGCACACACGGGAATGTCGCGCGTGGTCAGGTATTCCACGGTGGGGGCCAGCCAGGCGGTGCCCTCCAGTTTCACCATGTTGGCGCCAGCGGACATCAGGCGGGCGGCATTTCGGTAGGCTTGTTCCACGCTTTCCTGGTAACTGCCAAACGGCATGTCGGCCACCACGAAGGCATTGGTGTTGCCCGCGGCCACGCAGCGGGTGTGGTACTCCATCATGTCCATGGTCACCGGCAGGGTGCTGGGCATACCGGCCAACACCATGCCCAGTGAATCGCCAATCAGCAAAATGTCCACGCCACTGGCATCGAGCACGCTGGCAAAGCAGGCGTCGTAACAGGTCAGCATGGCAATTTTTTCCTGATTCTGCTTCATCTCAAGCAGCGCAGGCAAGGTAATCGCTTTGCGTTTGCTGCCGGCAGCGGCTTGGGGTTGTGCGCTCATGGTGTGTGCTCTCGTGTTGTGCGTGTTGTGCTTTATTCCGACCAGTTGAAGAATTCGCGGCGGCCTTTCATGCCGTCGATCTGGTTCAGCAGCAGCTCGAAGTCTTCTGAATGGTCAACCGGGTTCAAGTGCTCGGTGTTCACAATCAACAGGGGGGCGTCGTCGTAGTGGTAGAAAAAGCGGCTGTATGCATCGCTTAACTGCGACAGATAAGCCTCGGTAATGTTGACCTCGTAAGGCGTGGCGCGTTTCTGCACGCGTTCAATCAGCGCCTGTGGCGAGGCCTGCAGATAAATGACCAAATCGGGCACACTGGTTTGTGGGCGCTGGTGCTGATAGATCTGCTGGTAAAGCTTCAGTTCTTCTTCGTCCAGCGTCAGGTTGGCAAACATGCGGTCTTTTTCCAGCAAAAAGTCGCTTACCACCATGTTCTCGAAAAAGTCGCGTTGCGTTAAATCCCGCAACTGGCCAATGCGCTGAAACAGAAAAAACAATTGTGTGGGCAGTGCATATCGCGCGGGCTCCTGGTAAAACTTTTCCAGAAACGGGTTGTCTTCAGGTTTTTCAAGCAGCAGTTCGGCCTGGAATCGCTGGGCGATCAAGCGGGCCAGCGAGGTCTTACCCACGCCAATGGGCCCTTCAATCACGATGTGGCGATACTTTTCTGACAACAAATTCAATCTCCGGTGGGTGTGGCTTGCGCGCGGCCTCAGTGTAGCGCACGGGTACTGCGGGCATTGGAAAAAAGGCTCAAATTGCCTTGACGATCTGATCCTGTGTGGCGGGCAAATAATTCCGGGCAAAACCCAAAGCCGGAATTTGCACATCCGGGTTCAGTTGCAGCAGCGGTTCCAGCACAAAGCGGCGCAGGTGCATGCGGGGGTGCGGCACGGTCAGGGTTGGCGTATTAACGGTTTGCTGACCAAACAAGAGTACATCCACATCAATGGGGCGCGGGGCGTTGCGCGTGGTGCGCACACGGCCCAATTGGGTTTCCAGGCCCAGGCAGGCCTTGAGCAACTCTTCAGCGCTGCCCAGCCATTGAATTTCCAGCACGGAATTGACGTAATTCGGGCCAGTGGCATCCACCGGGGCGCTTTCATAGCGGGGCGATTCTTTTACATTCCGGGACAGCGGGTGGCGCTGAAAATATTGCACCACTTCGTCGAACAGCGCCATGGGGTGGCCCAAATTGCCACCCAGGCCCAAATAACACGGGGTGTCACTGGAAAGCCCTTTCACTCGTCTTGCTGCCCTTGTTCGGTCGCGCCAGTGTTCTGGCCGCCAACACTGATTTTGGGTTTTCTACGGCGTCTTTTCTTCTTGGCCGCGCCGTCCGTGCCGGCAGGTGTGCCGCGAAGGGCCTCCAGCATGTTTTCGCGGTTGTTCACTTCACCGTCGCTGAATTCACGCCACCACTTGGCCAATTCCACGTCAGCGTCGATATCACCCACCATGGCACGCAGCTCGTAAAAATCAAGCGATGCGCGGAATTTCTGTTGTTCCAGCATGCGAAACGGGGCCTTGCCGGCGCGTTTTTCAAAACGGGGCTGGAAGGCCCAAATTTCACGCATGTCGCCTGTCAGGCGGCGCGGAATGGCGGTGCGTTCGGCTTGCTCGGCCAGTACATCGTCCATGGCTGCAAACAGGGCAGGGAATTTCAATTCACCTTGCTCCAGCTTTTCTTCCCAGCTTTCCAAAACCAGGTGCCACAACAAACAGGCGAACAGGAAGCCAGGGCTGAGTGGTTTGCCTTCTTTGACTCGCTTGTCGGTGCGGGCCAGCGCCTCGGTCAGGAAAGGCTCGCCACGCTCGTGTTCCAGAATGGCGTCGAGCAGCGGAAATACGCCGTGGTGCAAACCCGCTTCACGCAGACCTTTCAGGCAGGCCATGGCCGAACCGCTCATCAGCAGTTTCAGCATTTCATCAAACAGCCGGGAAGCCGGTACATTGCGCAGCAAGTCGGCCAGCTCTGCAATGGGCGCGTAAGTGGCTGGTTCAATGTCGAAATTCAGCTTCGCGGCAAAGCGCACCACGCGCAGCATGCGCACCGGGTCTTCGCGATAACGCAGGCTGGGTTCGCCGATCATGCGCAGCAAATTGGCACGCAGGTCTTCCATGCCGTGGTGGTAGTCCCACACGGTTTCGGTACTGGGGTCGTAATACATGGCGTTCACGGTGAAGTCGCGGCGCGAAGCATCTTCATCCTGACGACCGAATTCATTGTCGCGCAGCACGCGGCCATGTTCGTCTTTCTCGTTGCTGGCGCTGGCCAGTGCACGGAAGGTGGATGTTTCAATGGTTTCCGGGCCGAACATCACATGCACGATCTGGAAGCGGCGCCCAATAACCCGCGCACGGCGGAACAGGCGCTGGGTTTGATCGGGGCTGGCGTCGGTGGCCACGTCGAAGTCTTTGGGGCGCATGCCCAGCAGCAGGTCGCGCACCGCACCGCCCACCACGAAGGCTTTGTAACCCTTGCTTTGCAGGGTTTCACACACGCGAATGGCATTGTGGCTGACCAGCCGTTTGTCAATTTTGTGCTCGGCCACACCCCACACTTTGGGTTTGTGTACGCCATAGCTGGCTTTGACTTTTCTGGATTCGCCCATGTTCAGGTGGGCCGCCGGTTTTTGGGCCTCACGCCCCAGTGTGGCGGGTTTTGAGAACATGCGTTTGAACAGTTTTTTGATCATTTGAACAACTCAAGTACGGGCCAGCCTCGGGCTTGCGCGATTTCTGTCAGTTTTTGGTCGGGGTTTGCAGCCACAGGGTGGGTGACGCATTCCAGCAGGGGCAGATCGTTGATCGAGTCGCTGTAAAAGTGGCTACTCTCGAAGCTGTCCATGGCCCAGTTTTTTTCCGCCAACCAATCGTTCAGGCGTGTCACTTTGCCTTCCCGAAAGCTTGGCAGGCCATCCACTTTGCCGGTGTATTCACCGTTCACCAGTTCAGGTTCGGTGGCAATCAAGGCTTCGATGCCAAATGCCCGGGCAATGGGCTGGGTAATGAAGCTGTTGGTGGCCGTGATGATCACGCACACCGCATTGTCGGCCTGATGCTGTTTCACAAGTTCCACTGCACCGGGCTTGATGTTGGGGCGGATCACTTCCTCCATGAACTCATGGTGCCAAATCGTCAGTTGGGCGCGTTTGTTGTCGCGCAGGGGGCGCAGCTGGAAGTCGAGAAATTCATCAATGTTCAAGGTGCCCGCTTTGTAGTCGGCATAGAACTGATCATTTCTGGCTTCAAATTCAGCGCGGTCCAGCACCCCTTTGTCGATGAGGAATTGCGACCAGCCGTGGTCGGAATCAATCGGCAACAGGGTGTTGTCCAGGTCAAAAAGTGCGAGTTTCATATTCTCGAATTACCAGACTTTCTCGTCGTTTCATCCAGTGTCGCAGCAAATTCACGCTCACTGGTTTTTGTTGTTCAAGGGAAAAGCGATCCAGCCCATCCATCACCGCCATCAGCGAACCCATGTCACGCTGAAAATAACGCAGAGCGTATTCAATCACTTCCTCGCTAAGCTGCAGGCCGCGCGATGTTGCCATGGCTTGCAGTGCTTCGTATTTCTCGTGGTCGCTCAAGGGTTGCACGCGCAGGCACAGGCCCGCTTCAATGCGCGTGCGCAAGTCGTCTCGCAGCTTTAATTCAGCCGTTGGAAACCCGCCCGCCAAAATGATTTTACCGGGTTTGTTCTCGGCCAGGCTTGAATTGAAGGCGTTGAACAACTGCACCTGTGAATAGGGGGTCAGTTGTTCGATGTTGTCGATCACCAAAGCCTGTTCGCTGGGCTTGAACACAAAGCGGTTGTTGCCCGCCACCACATTCACTCCCAACTCGGCAGCAATACCCCGCAATAAATGGCTTTTGCCGCAACCGGGGGGGCCATACACGTAAATAAAGGGGCTGGTGCTTTGCTTGCCACGCAGTTGCTGCAATTCATGCACAAGCTGGCCATTTTGCCCCACCAGAAAGTTGGACAGCGTGGGCCTTGGGGGCGTGAAGACATCGAGAAGCAACTGTTGCATGGGCATTGCCAAAGCGGGGGGAGAATCAAGCAGCCCCCAATAATACCCTTGAATGGCACTTTTTAAGCCTTGTCTCGGTTAAAATAAGCCCAATCGCGCTTGCGGCCAAAAACCTGATGCAAGCACCTCAGCCCCACAATTTTTCGGATCGAATTTCAATGAATTCTCCCTTGACCTACAAAGACGCTGGCGTCGACATGCAAGCCGGCGACGATCTGGTAGATGCCATCAAACCCTTGGCCAAACGCACCATGCGCCCCGGCGTGTTGGCAGGTATTGGCGGTTTTGGTGCCATGTTTGAAGTGCCCAAGGGCTTTAAAGAGCCCGTGCTGGTTTCCGGTACCGACGGTGTAGGTACCAAACTTCGTTTGGCCTTTGAATGGAATATTCACAACACGGTGGGTATTGATTTGGTTGCCATGAGCGCCAACGATATTTTGGTGCAGGGTGCTGAACCCCTGTACTTCCTCGACTATTTCGCGTGTGGCAAGCTTGATGTAAAAACAGCAGCCAGCGTGGTGGGCGGCATTGCTTACGGTTGTGAACAGGCGGGTTGCGCACTGATCGGCGGCGAAACGGCGGAAATGCCTGGCATGTACCCCGACGGTGAATACGACCTGGCTGGTTTTGCGGTGGGCATTGTTGAGAAGTCTGAAATTCTGGATGCCAGCAAAGTGAAAGCGGGCGACGTTATTCTTGGCCTGGCTTCCAACGGCATTCACTCCAATGGTTTTTCGCTGGTGCGCAAAATTCTGGAACGTGCGCAACCTGATTTGAACCAGCTGTGCGACGGTATCCCGCTGCGTGAAGCCATCATGGCCCCCACACGCATGTATGTGAAGCCCGTGCTGGAATTGATCAAGAAAGTACCTGTGCATGCATTGGCCCACATCACTGGCGGTGGTCTGGTTGAAAACATTCCCCGCGTATTACCAGACAACCTTGTGGCCGAACTGGATCGCGGGACCTGGCCAGAAACTGAATTGTTCAAGTGGCTGCAGGAAAATGGCCAGGTACCGTTTGATGAAATGAACCGTGTGTTCAACTGCGGCATTGGCATGATTGTCGTGTTGTCGGCAGAACAAGCCACGGCTGCCATGAATTTGCTGGCTGCGGCTGGTGAAAAGGTTTACCAGGTGGGTGTGGTGCGTCCGCGTGCTGAGGGTGAAGCGCATACGATCGTTAGGCCTGCAAAATAAACCGAGCCAGTTATTTGACGTAACATCAATTCAAACCTGAACCAGCCCAAGCGGATTGGGCTGGTTCAGGTTTGAATCATGCTTGGCCAGCTGTATCGACTTACGTTTCACTTGGGTTGTTCTTTTTGCTCAGTCAAAAGTGAGTCCTCTAGCAGCCAACCTCTTTTCCCGTTACGCTCAACCTCCAAATAGCGATCCACTTTGCCGTAGCTGAAATCACCTTTGCTGCACGCAGTGCCCGATTTAACAGTGAAGTATTGATCTGAATTTACAGCGGTGTAAATTTTTAAATCTTTGAGCGTTATCCAGTGGCTGCCTGGGGTCTCGCTCAAGCAAGCAAAAAGACATGCAAACAGCGTAAATCGTATTAAGTTGGCTATGCGGCTCATGAGCTATTCTTGGTTTTCTTAAAGTGGTAGGGATAAACAACCCAGCCCTCGCCCTTGTCGCATTTGATTTGGCGATGCTTGTACGCTTTCACAATGGTTTCTTTGCCCAGCAGGCAGGTCGTCCCTTGGTCAACTGAAAAAATGATTTGATCTTTTTCGTCTGCATTTTTGTAAACATCGACTTGTTTTGTGGCGGTTTGGGGCATCCAAGTTTGACCGCACCCAAGTAGTAAAAAAGCAAAAAACCACTTGGTTTTATTCATCAAAACAAATCGTGCTCTTCGATTCCTTGTTGTGTAACCTTCAGTTTTACACGGAAAAATTTTTTGGTCAGTTTTGGGTTTGCTCGCGTCGCCAATCGATGATATTTACGAAACGTCAGTATTAGCTCCGCTTGATCGGAACTCGCTACTTTGCTTTTGGAGTCGGCCCAGTCCGCTTTGACGAACTCGCCTTTCACCTGCAGTGCGTGCACTTGAACTTCCGGCAGTTCATCAAAAGTTGCAGAGGTGATCACATGTTTGTTTTTGCAAACGCCTCCTGTTTCCAGAGCACACCTTTCATCGCGAGCCGGTGTAGCAAAAAGTCTTAGCATCAGGCCTTTCTCATGTCCCGGGCTGTATTGATTCAGTTCAATAACTTCCGCGTAGGCAAGATTGTTCTTGAGAATTTGGTCTTCAACCCCTTCTGCCCAACATAGGTTTGTAATCAAGGCGAGATAGCTGCCTGCCAGGAATTTTTGAATCCAATTCATCATTCAATCCACTGAAAATCGTTCAAGCGCCCAATCAATGTGCTCGGTCAAAAACGCATCAGCACTGGCCCGCATGCCAAGCAGCGCGTCTCGAATACCCGCAACCCCCACGCTGTTGCCTGCGGCCACGGCCAAATTCCTTCTAAACCTTTTGTAGCCAATCCGCCGAATGGCACTGCCCTCGGTAAGTTTTAAAAATTCTTCCTCGGTCCAGCGCATCATGACAAACCAGTCCGGCTGATCAAATTCCTTTCGCGGATTGAAATCTGCGTATTCTGCCGGCTTTGCAAATTTGTTCCAGGGGCAGGCCAGTTGGCAGTCATCACAGCCGTAAATCCGGGTGCCTATTAGTGGGCGCAGTTCAACGGGTATTGCGCTGTCGTGCTCAATGGTCAAATACGAAATGCAACGCCGGGCATCCACCAAGTAGGGCTTCACAATGGCGCGGGTAGGGCACACGGTCATGCAGCTGCTGCAACTGCCGCAGTGGTTCTTTTCAAACGCATCGCTTACCGGCAGTGGCATGTTGGTGAACACTTCGCCCAGGAAAAAAAGCGAACCTTCATCCGGGTGAATCAGCAAGGTGTGTTTACCCCGCCAGCCCAGGCCAGCCTTGCGTGCAATTTCCACTTCAGCTGTGGGCGCGCTGTCCACGGCCACTCGAAACCCGTAGCCGCACACTTGGGTATTCACCGCATCGGCAAATCGTTTTAATCGCTGGCGAATTACCTTGTGGTAATCGCGTCCCCGGGCATACAAACTGACATAGGGTTTCTCGCAGGCCTCAATCTCACTTAGGGTTTTCTCGGTGAATGTCGCCGCATCGGGTTGGTTCAGCGTTGTTACAGGTACGTAGGGTACGCGCAGTGATACGATTCGAATCGCACCGGGAAACACCGTGTCGGCATTCAGGCGGTTCAGTCCATGGCGTTCCATGTACGCCATCTCGCCGTGCATGCCCGCGTTGAGCCAAGCCTGCAAATGGGGTTCGCAGGCCTGTAAATTGGTGTCGCTTACGCCCATGCAGCCCAAGCCCTGTGCTTTGGCTACACTTTGCAACAATGCCCAGTTCTCTTGTTCCTGATGAGCCTGCATGAAAACGTATACCCGCTATTTACCTGATGACGCCGCAACCTACAGTGTAGGTGAAAAGCTGGCGCAACTTGCCCAGGCACCGCTTCGCATCTATCTTTCCGGGCCACTTGGGGCCGGTAAAACAGCACTGGTGCGAGCGTTTTTACGCTCCTTGGGGGTACAGGGCGCGGTCAAAAGCCCCAGCTATGCGTTGGTAGAACCTTACAATTTCTCGAATTATTCTGTGTATCACTTTGATTTTTATCGATTCTTCGATCAGAATGAGTGGCAAGAGTCCGGGTTCCGCGATTACTTTGAGGAAAATGCCGTCTGTTTGGTCGAATGGCCAGAGAAAGCCGGTGGTTTACTGCCCCAAGCGGATCTTGAAATCGAGTTGAGTTATCAGCTTGACGACAAACCCGAAGCCAGTCCTGAAACAGCAGGCCGGCGCATTGAAGTGAACGCCCTTTCGCCGAAAGGGCAGGTGCTGATAGAACAACTGAGCAAACAACAATAGCCTATGAATTCGCGTCGCGACTTGTTGAAAACCGTGGGGGCTGGAATGCTCCTGAAGCTGATCCCGGTGGGTGCTTTTGCGGCCGATCTGGTGAGGTTTGTTGATGTGCGCCTGTGGCCCGCTGATGAATACACTCGGGTCACGCTAGAGCACGCTGGCGCGATCAAGTACAAACACTTCCTGATTGAAAATCCCTGGCGCATGGTGATCGACCTGCTCGACATGCGGCTCGACAGCACACTGAAAGACCTCACCAGCCGCTTGCAGGCTGACGATCCTTATGTTCAGCAAATTCGTGTTGCGCAGTACGATGCCAACACCGTACGCTTGGTGTTCGACCTGAAAACCGAGGTGAAGCCGGAAATTTTCACGATCGATCCTATTGCAGAATACAAAAACCGCTTCGTGGTCGATTTTTACCCCAAGAACCCCACAGACCCGCTGCTGGCCTTGTTAAAAAAGTCAGAAGACCCCGCAATGCGGGAGGACGAAATTTCCCGCGCGCTGCGTCTGGCTGAATCCGAGACCAATGGTGCCTTCAAGCTCGAAGGCATTGCGCCAGAACAATCGCAGAAAACCGACGTGGCCAAGGCCAAGCCCAATGCACCCGTTGACAGCAAACCGGCATTGGAAATGAAGCGCATGTTCACCGTGGCCATTGACCCCGGGCATGGTGGTGAAGACCCCGGTGCAGTGGGCAAAGGCGGAACCTACGAGAAAAACGTGGTGCTGGCCATCAGCAAAAAGCTGAAAGCTGAAATTGACAAAATGCCTGGCATGCGCGCCATGCTGACCCGCAATGGCGACTTTTTTGTACCCTTGAATACGCGTGTGCAGAAGGCCCGCAGCGTGAATGCCGACCTGTTTGTGTCGGTGCATGCAGATGCCTTCATCCGCCCAACTGCGGGTGGTTCATCGGTCTACGTGTTGTCCGAGAGGGGGGCCACAAGCACTGCGGCCAAGTGGATTGCCAACAAGGAAAACGCATCTGATTTAATTGGTGGCGTGAACATCAAAGGCACTGATGCACAGCTGGCCAGGGTTTTGCTCGACTTGTCCACCACTGCGCAAATCAATGACAGCCTGAAGCTGGGCGATGCCGTGCTGGGCAATCTGGGTAAGGTCAACCGCTTGCACAAACCCAGGGTGGAGCAGGCCGGGTTTGCCGTGTTGAAGGCTCCCGATATCCCGTCGATTCTTATTGAAACAGCCTTCATCAGTAACCCGGCCGAAGAAAAGAAGCTTGCCAATTCTGCGCATCAACAGGAACTGGCCGAAGCCATTGCGCGGGGCATCGCCAAATACTTTGCCAAGAACCCGCCTGTGGCCCGCACTCCGCTTACCTAAATTTACTGCTTAGCCACTTATAATGGGCGGATGAAACACCGCCCAATATCCCTGTTGCCCGATGTGCTGATCAGCCAAATCGCCGCTGGCGAAGTGGTGGACCGGCCAGCCTCTGTTGTTAAAGAGTTGCTTGAGAATGCACTGGACGCGGGTGCGTCTGAAATCACCATCCGCATTGACGGTGGGGGCATTCAGCGCATCTGCATTCAAGACAACGGGAAAGGCATACCCAAAGACGAACTCGAGTTGGCCGTTATGCGCCACGCCACCTCAAAAATCCAGTCTTTGAATGAATTGGAAAGCGTGATGAGCCTTGGCTTTCGGGGCGAAGCGCTGGCATCCATCGCATCGGTCAGCCAATTTGGCTTGAGCAGCTTCCCGGCCGGGCAGGAAAGTGCTTACTGCATCAGCAACCACAGCGGAAGCTGGCTTGTTGAGCCATCGCCGGCCAGCCCCGGTACCACCGTGGATGTTCAATCGCTGTACTTCAGCACGCCGGCCCGGCGCAAGTTTCTGAAAACCGAGCAAACTGAATTTTTTCATTGTCTGGATGTGGTCAAGCGCATGGCCTTGGCCAACCCGTCCGTTACCTGGCTCGTGTATCGCGATGGCAAACTGCAAAGTCGCTTTCAGGAAAGCAGCTGGAGCGCCCGCGTGTTCAGCATTCTCGAGCCCATGGCCAATGGTGCGTCAAAGCCTATTGAAGTGCGGGCCGCTGACATGCAGTTGCATGGTGCCGTGGGCCTGCCCGATGCAGCCCGCGGAAAAGGCGACATGCAGTTTTTCTATGTGAATGGGCGGTTTGTGAAAGACAAGCTGATCAACCACGCTGTCAGGTCTGCTTACGAAGATGTGTTGCATGGTGACAAATTTCCATCATTTGTGCTGTTCTTGAATTTGCCCGCCAACGAAGTGGACGTGAACGTGCACCCCGCCAAAACCGAAGTCCGTTTCCGCAACGCACGCGCCGTGCACCAGTGGGTCCGGCAGTCCATCCAGGCTTGCCTGGCGCCTTCCCGTGCCGTGGTTCAGCTTAGCGAGGCCAGCGGGGCCAATGACGCTGGTGAACTTCCTGCACCCAGCGCGCCAACTGTGGCAAGCGGCAATGTGTGGCGAAGCGCCAACGGCGGGGCATCTGCTGTTCAGGTTCAGCCCAAAAGCGCGGCCTTGCCGTTTTTGCGCGAAGAACTGGCCGATTACATTCAGGCCTACCGGCCATTGGACGCCGCGCCCCGGCCCACGCAAATCATTGCGCAGCCCAAAGCGGTGTATGCCGAACCAGCGAAACACACAGCAGAGGACGTCGACTATTTGGGCCAGGCCATTGCCCAGGTGCACGGCATTTACATTCTGGCCCTGCGGCCCGATGGCATGGTGGTAGTGGACATGCACGCCGCCCACGAACGCGTACTGTACGAGCAATTCAAACATGCGCTGGACAACCAGCAAACCATTTCATCGCAAGAACTGCTGGTGCCACTGCTAGTGCAAATCGACCCACGCCTGGCCAGTGAAGTGGACAACGGCCAGCACTTGTGGGAAAAGCTGGGTTTCAGGTTGAGCTTGATTTCAACGCAGGAAATTGCCGTGCGCGCTGTGCCCACCATGCTGGCTGACCAGGATTTGTCGGCCCTGCTGCAACAGTGGCTTGAAGACCTTCATCAGTACGGCGTGGCACACGTGTTGGAACGGCAGCGCAACGAATGGCTCGCCGGGCTGGCGTGCCACACGGCAGTGCGGGCCAATCGCAAACTCACCGTTCCGGAAATGAACGCCTTGCTGCGTTCCATGGAACGCACCGAACGGTCGGACCAATGCAACCACGGCAGGCCCACCTGGCGCCATTTCAGCCTGTCTGAAATGGACAAGTGGTTCTTGCGTGGGCAGTAAGGAGTTGGATCATGGCTGATCAGGCACCCCATAGCATTCCCGCACTTGCCGTGCTTGGGCCCACCGCATCGGGCAAATCAGCCTTGGGTTTGTGGATGGCCGACCAAGGCTTTCCAATTGAAATCATCAGCCTGGATTCCGCACTTGTGTTTCGCGACATGGACATTGGCACTGCCAAGCCCACGCCGCAGGAGCTGGCCATGGTGCCGCACCATTTGATCGACATTATCACCCCCAGTGAAGCCTTCAGTGCTGCCGAATTTGTTGAGCAATGCCACATCCTGATCGATGACATCCGGGCCCGGGGTAAAGTCCCCGTTATTCTGGGGGGCACCATGATGTATTACAAAACCCTGGTCAGCGGGATGGACGACCTGCCCGTGGCCAATCCCGCCATTCGTCAGGCCATCGAGCAGCAAGCCGCAGCAGAGGGTTGGCCCGCAATTCACGCACAACTGGCCGTGGTGGATCCGGCCACAGCCGCGCGCCTGAAACCCAACGATTCGCAGCGCTTGCAACGTGCGCTGGAAGTGTTTCAAATCACAGGCAAACCGCTGTCCGCTTTTCATGTGCGCGATCAGCAGGCCGACGCCGTCATTCCAACACTGGCCATCGAGCCTTCCGATCGCGCCGTGCTGCACAAACGCATCGAAGCGCGTTTTCACGCGATGCTTGAACAAGGTTTGATTGAAGAGGTGATTGAACTGCGCCACAACCATGTACTGGACGAAACCATGCCGTCGATGCGCTGTGTGGGCTATCGGCAAGTGTGGGAATATTTGCACGGCACGTGCACCCACCAGGACATGACGGAAAAGGGCATTGCCGCCACCCGTCAACTGGCCAAGCGGCAAATTACATGGCTGCGGTCCACTGCCAACAAGGAAGTGGTTGACCCGCTGTCGCCTGATTGGCTTGATCGCATCAAGCCCTGGATACAGCGGCAAGTTGACTTGTTGATGCCGCGGTAAATGCCAGAACCGATGTCGGCTGGCGAGTCAACTTGAATATTTGTCCAAATCAGTGCGGAATCGGGCAACCCCGCCGAGTTGGCAAAAGCACCAGCAAAGCATTTACAACGGAAATCGCTGCACAGCCGCAAACACCAATGGCAATGTAAATGCCGCGCCCACAGTCGACATTGAAATGAGGCATGCCACCAGCGGTGCATTGCCGCCCATGCGTGCGGCCAGAATGTAGGCACTGGATGCCGAGGGGATGGCCGAGAACACCAGAAGCACCACCGCCTGTTCTTCCGGCAAGTTCATGAAGTGCGCGTACAGCACAGCCACCAATGGGGCAGCCACCAGTTTGACGGTCAACCACCAGATCGAAACGGCCCAATTTCCTTTCAAGCCGGAAAACACCAGCCCCGACCCCACTGCCAGCAAGCCCAGCGACACGGCGGCTTGTGCCAGCCGTTCCAGGGTCAGCATCATGGGTTCTGGCACCTGAACGCCCAGCAGTTTGGCCGCAATGCCCAGGCTGGTGCCAATAATGAGCGGGTTCTTCAAAATTTCAAGAAAGGCGGTAAAGCGCCCGCCCTTGCTCATGGTGCCTACAGCCAACACATTGCAAAGTGGCACACAAAGGGCCAGCAAAATGGCAATGTTCGCCACGGCCGATTGCCCACCCAGGCGGCTGGCAAGGGCCAGACCGATGTAAGAATTAAACCGGTAAGCTGTTTGCAGGCCTGACGCAAAATCCACTCGGCCCATTTTGTTGACCAGCAGGCCCAGCCAGCCCAGTACAAATGATGCAAGCACGATCGCGGGGCCACCCAAAGCAAATGAACCCACGGTGTTTACGTTGAAATTGCTGGACACCACCGAGAAAAACAACAGGCAGGGAAACAGCACGAAGTACACCAGTTTCTCAATGGTGACCCAGGCAGCAGGTGCCATCCAGAAGCGGCGCAGTAAATAGCCCAGCGCAATGATGGCGAAATCAGGAAAAAGAAGTAGTGGAGACAATTGAATGTGTTTGTTTGGCCAATAAAAAACCCACCCTAGGGTGGGTTTAATCGATCAGGTCTGGATTAATGTGCCAGCCCGCTTCCGGTTTACACCGAGAAAGAGGATCCGCAGCCACAGGTAGTTGTGGCATTTGGGTTCTTGATCACGAATTGCGCGCCGTTGATGTCTTCCTTGTAATCAATTTCTGCGCCAGTCAAATACTGGTAACTCATGGAATCGATCAAAAGGGTCACGCCGCCTTTGTCCAAAGCGGTGTCGTCTTCGTTCACGTCTTCATCAAAGGTAAAGCCGTACTGGAAACCAGAGCACCCACCACCCTGCACGAATACGCGCAGCTTCAGGTTGGGGTTGCCTTCTTCGTTGATCAGGTCGCGCACTTTTGCTGCGGCTGAATCGGTGAAGACCAATACGCTGGGTTGTTCTGTCGTAGTTACTTCCATCATGTCCTGCCTATGTGCTGGATTTTACTTGCTTGATGCCAATGCCAGCCTGCTTGGCACCACTTCTTCACTTTCGTGATGCAAAGTGCCGTCAACAACAGCACCCGGATGCATCTCCAATGCTCTATATCTTACGTCACCTGAGACATTTGCGGAAGGGTGAAGTTCCAGAAGCTGATTGGCTTCTATCGGGCCTTCAATCAGGCCGCTGACCACAACATGGCCCACGCGCACGCTGCCGCGCACCTTGCCGGTCTCGGAAATGACCAAAAGTGACTGTGAGCTTTCGTCGGCCACCACGTTGCCATCCACCTCACCGTCAATTCGCAGACCACCTTTGAAGTGTAAATCCCCTTTAAGCACCATGTCGGCGCCTACCAAACTTTGAATGGGTAACAGCCGCTTTGCATTCTTCTTCGAAAACATGTGTAAACCCCTTCACAGTTTGATGGTTGATTGGGCGCGTATGGCGCCCGCATCCAGAATTCTCATTTCCACGCTTTGCAGCTTGCTGTCTTCCGCGAGGGAAAACATGCCCGACACCCTTGAAAAACGGGTCAGTTTGATTTTGAACTGGGGATCCTCGGACGACTCTGCGTTCGGTAAAACTATGACACTGGATCCGTCTTTGTTCAACACTTTAATCAGTACCTGCACATTCAGGGTAATTTCCGGGCGTTGGCTACCTTGAATCACGAGTGCCTTGTAGCGGTATTGACCTGGAATGGTGTCCTTGCTCACCTGCAAACGCTTCAGCGAAATGGCGCCCTGAAGGCTGCCTGGGATAAAACCTTCAAAAAATGCCAGGTCTTCTTTCAACTTGGCATTTTCCGATTCCAGGTTGCTGATCAGCAAGTTCAGCTTGCTTCTCGCTTCTTTGTCCAGCTTCACCAGTTCATTGGTGCGTGAAATTTCGTCCTGCATTTCAATGGTTTTGGCTTGAAGTTCGGCCAGTTGGTCATTCAACACTTCAATTTCCTGGGTGGAAAACAAGCCCTGAATGGCATTGTCCTTGGGTCCCCAGATCGCATAAGCTGCGCATGCGCCCAAAATGACAAGGCCCAGCAGCAGGCCGTAAGCGAATGCAAACCGGGAGGACCGTTTAACCCCCGGAAGCAGTGTTCGTCGTGAATGGTGTGTTTTTTTCGGGTTCAAACCAGCAAATCCTTTGGACTCAAGGCGACAGCGGTAGCTGTTCCAGGCCCATGTGTTCGGGCAAATCAAACATGGCATTCATGGCTTGAACGGCCTGGCCTGCAGCGCCTTTCACCAAGTTGTCGATCACCGACAAAATGACCAGCGTGTCGCGGCCTTGCGGGCGGTGCAAGGCGATGCGCACAAAGTTGGAGCCGCGAACCGACTTGGTTTCGGGCTGTGAGCCCTTGGGCATCACATCTACAAAGTACTCGTTGGCATAGTGTTGCTCGTAAAGCGCCTGAATGTCGGTGTTTTTGCCCTGTTCGTTCAGCTTCACATAGCATGTTGCCAAAATACCGCGCACCATGGGCACCAGGTGGGGGGTAAAGGTAATTTGGGTTTTGCGGCCTGAAATCAATTCAAGGCCTTGTTCAATTTCGGGCAGGTGGCGGTGGCCGCTTACGCCATAGGCCTTGAAGCTCTCTGCTGCTTCCGAGAACAGCGAACCCACTGCAGCCTTGCGGCCAGCGCCCGAAACACCCGATTTACAATCGGCCACAATGTTGTTCTCATCGATCAGCGGTGTTGTCTGGCTGATCAAGGGTTTCAACGCCAGTTGAACCGCTGTGGGGTAACAGCCTGCCAGCCCCACCAGTTTGGCCTTTTTCAGCTCAGCGCGTGCTGATTCCACCAGGCCATAGCAGGCTTGGCCTAAAAGTTCTGGCTCTGAATGAGGCATGCCGTACCACTTTTCGAACTCGGCAGTGTTTTTCAGACGAAAGTCTGCGCCCAAATCAATGACGCGTATGCCTGCATTCACCAGTTCAGCAGACTGGGCCATGGCCACGCCATGGGGCGTGGCGAAAAATACCACGTCGCAATTTTTCAATGATTCAAACGTAGGTTCTGAAAAAGCAATGTTCACGCGTTTGCGTAGCGCCGGGAACATGTCTGCCACCGGTTGACCCGCTTCGCCTCGCGATGTGATTGCTTTCAGTTCGGTCTGCGGGTGCAGGGCCAACAGGCGAAGAAGTTCAGAGCCTGTGTAACCGGTTCCGCCGACGATGCCTACCTTGATCATGAGTAATCCTTGTGCTGAAAAGAAAAAAAGCCGCACATTTGTGCGGCTTTCGATTGTAACCCAGCTGGGAGGGCTGCTGGGTGTAAGCGTTCTTTGAATCTTAACGCTTGTTTTATCGCTTGGAGAACTGCTTGCGACGACGTGCGCCACGCAGACCCACTTTCTTACGTTCAACTTCACGTGCATCACGTGTAACCAAGCCTGCTTTGGACAGGGTTGGCTTCAGTTCTGCGTCGAAGTCGATCAAGGCACGTGTCAAACCGTGACGAACTGCGCCAGCCTGGCCAGTTTCGCCGCCGCCGCGTACGTTTACCTTGATGTCAAAAGTCTCAACGTTCTCGGTCAGTACCAAAGGTTGACGTGCAACCATCTGGCCTGTTTCGCGAGCGAAGTATTCAGTCAAAGGCTTGCCGTTCACGATGAACTGGCCAGTACCTTTCTTGATAAAAACACGGGCCACTGAGCTTTTGCGGCGACCGGTTCCGTAATTGTATTCACCAATCATGGTTCACCTCAGATTTCAAGTGGCTTGGGTTGTTGTGCGGAATGCGGGTGCTCTGCTTCGGCGTAGATCTTCAACTTCTTGATCATCGCGTAGCCCAGAGGACCTTTTGGCAACATGCCTTTCACAGCTTTCTCCAGCGCGCGGCCGGGGAAGCGTTCCTGCATCTTGTCAAAGTTCGTTTCGTAAATGCCGCCGGGGTAGCCAGAGTGACGGAAATACTTTTTGTTCAGGCCTTTTGTGCCAGTAACCCGCAGTTTTCCTGCGTTTACAACAACAATGAAGTCGCCTGTGTCGATGTGCGGTGTGAACTCAGGTTTGTGCTTACCACGGAGGCGGCGTGCAACTTCACTGGCTACACGTCCCAACACC
The DNA here is from genome assembly GCF_036846585.1 of Limnobacter sp. Taxonomy (GTDB): domain Bacteria; phylum Pseudomonadota; class Gammaproteobacteria; order Burkholderiales; family Burkholderiaceae_B; genus Limnobacter. Next base: position 21,061 of record NZ_DAIUBR010000033.1, read on the forward strand.
TTGTCGGTGCCGTCGATCACAAACCACTCTTGTTTAACCTCGCCTTGTTTGGCTGAGTAGGTTCCCATGATTTTTCCTTAAAGATAAAAAAGTGCTTTTTTTTACCTGTCTCCCCACTTGTACATGCAGCCCACAATTAGTATGCAGGTCGGCAGCCGAAGGGCTCTCCCAACAGGTAACCCGCGATTTTAGCAAAGTTTTTTGCTTTCGGTTAAACTTTTTTGGGTTCTGGGTAAAAAAAACCCAAGCACTGTGAGGCGCTTGGGTTTAATCCACCAAAGGAGGAGGGTGGAGGAGACAACTTTGCACTGGGGAAAAAACGCTTCTGAAGGTTTTCAGTGGTTCATCCAAGTGACTACAAGTCAAATTCTAGATACTTTTCTGCTGCGGCGCAAGAGTTGATTTTATTTGTCCGAAAAAAGCAACTTATAATTAAATTCTAAATAAATAAAAAAATACTCAATAAAAACAATGTGTTGTGATAAATAAAAGTGACTACTTGGTTATTTTTTCAGGCGGTATTTTGAAATAGAGGTGTTTTTCAGTTTCTGTTCAGTAAATATTGTGCGTGGCACAATGAGCAATCAATCATAAAGAAGGAGTTCTATGGAAGCCGAAGTCAGTTGGTCCGGGTTGCCCGGCATGTCATTTGTAGCCACCACCGGAAGTGGTCATATGTTGTGTATGGACGGCGCCCCTGATGGTGGCGGCAATAACCTGGCACCGCGCCCCATGGAAGTGGTGCTGGCGGGCACTGGTGCGTGTACCGCTTACGATGTGGTGTTGATTTTGCGCAAAAGCGGGCAAGACATTCGCGATTGCAAAGTGAAAATGAGTGCCGAACGTGCTGAAGAGGCACCCAAGGTGTTCACCAAAATTAATTTTCACTTTCAGGTGATTGGCCGCGGCCTCAAGCCCAACCTGGTTGACCGTGCCATCAAGTTGTCGCACGAGAAATACTGTTCAGCGTCTGCCATGCTGGGTAAAACAGCCGAACTGGTGTTCACGCACGAAATTATAGAAGACTAAATTTTCTGCGCAAGTGTGGTCATGACCTTCGACATGGCGGTCATGGCCAGCTTCACGGGCATGGGCAGGTTGTTTGCCCCTTGGTCAATGGCAGTTTGCCCATGCACAATTTCATCTTGACGCATTTGTTCCAGTATTGCCCGCGATTGCTGATCGCCTGCGGGCAGCCGGCCCAAGTGGTCATTCAGGTGCTTTTCCACCTGTTTCTCGGTTTCAGCCATAAAGCCCAGGCTAACTTTGTCGCCCAGCGTGCCTGCTACAAAGCCCAGTGCAAAAGCACCGCCGTACCAAAAGGGGTTCAGCAGGCTGGGGCGTGCGCCCAGTTGGTCCAGCCGTTCCTGTGTCCAGGCCAAGTGGTCGGCTTCTTCTTTCGCTGCATGGCCAAACAGGGCTTTCTTGTGTGGGTCTTTGCTGGCCAGGGCCTGTGCCTGGTATAGCGCTTGGGCACAAATTTCGCCCACATGGTTCACGCGCATCAGGCCGATTACCTGTGCTTTTTCAGTGTCGGTCAAATTGTTCTGAGGCAGATTCCGGCCCGCAGGGTTGGGCCGTTGGGCCACTGGCGTGGCCGCCAGGGTTTTCAGGGCTTTGTCGACCTCGCCCAGCACCGCATCCATTGATGGAAGTGTTGGAAAAGCGGGGAATTTTGGAAAGCGGGAACCTTGATTTGGCATTAATGCGCACCAATCCTGTGTTTTTTCAACGAGGCCTTCATTTTAGCAAGGGATGCAAGTAAAATCCGTCCCGACGCGCAACGATTTACAACGTCCCCGTGTTGGCTCCTGTTTCTGTTCAGAAACGGGTCTGCTTCATGGTGGCAAACTTTCAGGCAAACCATGATTTCCAAGAAAAAACTCTTCATCAAAACCTTTGGCTGTCAGATGAACGAGTACGATTCCGACAAAATGGCCGATGTGCTGGGCGCCTCCGAAGGTTTGGAGCGCACGAACAACCCGGAAGAGGCCGATGTCATTTTGTTCAACACCTGTTCTGTGCGCGAAAAGGCGCAGGAAAAGGTGTTCAGCGACCTGGGCCGTGTGAAGCACTTGAAAAAATCCAACCCCAACCTGATTATCGGTGTGGGCGGTTGCGTGGCCAGCCAGGAAGGCAAGGCCATTGTGGAGCGCGCACCCTATGTGGACGTGGTGTTCGGCCCCCAAACCCTGCACCGTTTGCCACAGTTGATCAAGAAGCGCCGCGACTCCCATCGCCCGCAGGTGGACATTTCATTCCCGGAAATCGAGAAATTCGACAATTTGCCCCTGGCCAAAAACACCGGCGCATCAGCGTTTGTGTCCATTATGGAAGGCTGCAGCAAATACTGCAGTTTCTGTGTAGTGCCATACACCCGTGGCGAAGAAATTTCCCGCCCCTTTGATGATGTGCTCACGGAAATTGCAGATTTGGCCGACCAAGGCGTCAAGGAAATCAATTTGCTGGGCCAAAACGTGAATGCTTATCGGGGGAAGATGGGCGACACCGTTGAAATGGCAGACTTTGCGCTGCTGCTTGAATATGTGTCTGAAGTGCCGGGCATTGAACGCATTCGCTTTACCACCTCGCATCCCAAGGAATTTGGCCCGCGCCTGATCGAATCATACGCCCGGCTGCCCAAGCTGGTGGATCACCTTCATTTGCCCGTTCAAGCAGGTTCAGACCGCATTCTGGCGGCCATGAAGCGTGGCTACACTGCGCTGGAATACAAATCGATTGTTCGCAAGCTGCGGGAAATTCGTCCCAACATTGCCATGTCGTCTGACTTCATCGTAGGGTTTCCGGGTGAAACCGAGGCTGATTTCGAGAAAACCATGGATTTGATCAATGCGGTGGGGTTTGATACGTCATTTTCCTTTGTGTACAGCCCGCGCCCCGGTACGCCCGCAGCTGACCTTGAAGATGGTGTGGACCAGGTCGCAAAACTGAAACGTTTGGCCCGCTTGCAAAAAACCATACAAGACCATGCCACCTGCATCAGCAAGTCCATGGTGGGTTCTCGCCAGAAAGTGTTGGTGGAAGGGCCTTCCAAAAAAGATCCCGCTGAATTGGCGGGTCGCACCGAGAACAATCGCGTGGTCAACTTTGCCGGAAACCCCAGAATGGTGGGGCAAATCGTTGAGCTGGACATTGTGGAGGCCTACCCGAATTCCCTGCGCGGACTAGTGCCCATTGTGGTTGCCTGATTTCGTCATTTTTTTCGGTTATCCTTAAGGTGTTATCGTCAGTAGAGGTTCATCCTCCCGTATGTCCGAATCGAGTCCGTCGCAGGCCCCCAACAAAAAAGAACGTGGCCTGCTAGAACGCCTTTCATGGCTCCTTCTTCGCGAGCCCGAAGACCGGGAACAGCTTGTCGAAATGCTGCAACAGGCCCACGAGCGCAATTTGCTGGACGCCGATGCGCTGTCCATGATCGAAGGGGTGATGCAGGTCAGTGAGCTGTCCGCCCGCGACATCATGGTGCCCCGTGCCCAGATGGACGCCATCAACGCCGAAGACTCCATTGACCAAATTGTGGCTTTTGCCGTTGATAAAGCCCATTCCCGTTTCCCGGTTTACGATGGCGAGCGCGATAACGTGATCGGCGTGTTGCTGGCCAAAGACCTGTTGCGTATTCATGCGGATTCCGAGGTTAATTTGCGCGACATGCTGCGTCCGGCGGTATTTATTCCAGAAAGCAAACGGTTGAATGTGCTCTTGCACGACTTTCGCTTAAACCGCAACCACATCGCGCTGGTGGTGGATGAATACGGCGGCGTGGCGGGTTTGGTCACTATTGAGGATGTGCTTGAGCAAATTGTAGGTGACATTGAAGATGAATACGACTTTGATGACGCCGCCGACAACATTGTGAGCATGGAAAATGCCCAGGCGGGTTTGTACAGGGTGAAGGCCTTGACAACGATTGAGCAATTCAATGAAACCTTTGGCACGGAATTCTCGAATGAACACGCAGACACCGTTGGCGGGCTGCTGACCGATCATTTGGCACGTGTGCCCGGTCGGGGTGAGGTCATCGAATTGTTTCCGATCCATTTTGAAATACTTCGAGCCGACGCGCGTTTGGTGCACTTGTTAAAGGTTCAGCGAATGGAACCAGGCACAAGCGACAACAATTCCGGCAATTCCACCCAGCCCCTCGACACCGACAGGCATTCCTGATGTTTCCTCTTGTTGTTGGCGCCTTGTTGGGCGCCCCCTGGGTGCTGTCTTTTGCGCCCACCTCCTGGTGGTGGCTGGGCCTGGTCCTGATCACCGCCTTGCCTTGTGTTGCCCTTAAAACCCGCCGCCCTTGGCTAACCGGCCTTGCGTTTGGCTGGTCTGCCTACGGCATTGGAGTGTCTTGGCTGCACATCAGCCTGCACACTTATGGCGGTTTGCGGTTTGCCTTCGTTGCTGGCCTGGGCGGCAGTGGCAGCATTTACTTTTTATCTGGCCTTGTTCTCAGCGCTGGCTGTGTGGCTGTACAGCCGGTTTTCTGCCAAATATCCATCGCCCAATGCGGCCGTGTTCAATGCCCTGTTGTGGGCCGCGCTGTGGACGTTTTTTGAATGGGCACGCGGCACCTTCATGACCGGCTTTGCCTGGCTGGGGCTGGGCGATGTGTTGGTGGATTCTCCTTTTGCCAACTTGTTGCCTTGGTTGGGCAGCCATGGAGCCTTGTTTGTTCTCATTTTATTGGGGCATTTGCTGGTGTCACTGGTGTTGGGCCGCCAGTCGCGAACCGCATTGGTGTTCGGTGCGCTTGTTGCCGGAACTGTCGGGCTGATCCAGTTGCCCACGCCAACCCAAAGCGCGGGCATCCTGCCTGTGGCGGGTGTGCAAACGAATGTGGACCAAAGCATTAAGTTTGATCCGGATTTGATTGTGTTCAACATGCAAAAGGCTTTTGCCTTGGGCGATGTGGCAAAACAGCAGCTTGCAGACCAAGGTGGTTTGCTTGTTTTTCCGGAAACCGTCAATCCGCTGGTGTGGACCGACACCCCCGTGGAGTGGCAAACTCGTTTTCGCGACTTTGCCACACCAAATCACACCACCGTGATCATGGGGTCGGCGATTCAGGAAGGCCCGCGCTACTTCAACTCAATTGTCATGTTTCAGGGTGACGAGCCGCTCGAAGACCTTGAGGTGCCAAAGACGCGTCACGACAAACGCCATTTGGTGCCTTTCGGTGAATTCATTCCCTTGGGTTTCAAGTGGTTTGTTGCCATGCTGAACATGCCCATGGGCGAATTCACGTCCGGCACCGGCCCACTGCAGCCGTTCATGGTTCAGGGCAATGCATTGGCTTCCACGGTGTGTTATGAAGACATTTTTAGTGGCGAATTTGCCCAATTGGTGGCCAACTCCACACAAGAACCCACCGTGTTCGTGAATTTGAGTAACCTGGCCTGGTTCGGGCAATCCTGGGCACTGGATCAGCATGCCCAGATGGGCCGAACCCGTTCAGCGGAGCACCGCAAACCCGGTTTGCGCGTCACCAACACCGGCTTGTCGGGTTTGGTCGATGAAAAAGGCCGCTGGGTCGAGAAGGCCATGCCCGGCCAGGCCTTGGTGTGGTCCGGGCAAATCGAAGGGCGATTAGGGCAAACCTTCTTTGCGAAGTGGGGCGATCGTCTGTGGTTTTCCATTTGGGGAGCAGTCCTTCTACTGCTGTGCGTGCGTGAATGGCGCTTGAAGGCTTACAATAGAGCCCATTAAATCAATCTCAAGAATTTACATTGCCATGTCAATAAGTCCAATCAACGAAATAGTTGAAGAAATGCGCGCGGGCCGCATGGTTATTCTGGTCGATGAAGAAGACCGCGAAAACGAGGGAGACCTTGTGCTGGCCGCCGATTTTGTCACGCCTGAAGCCATCAACTTCATGGCCAAATATGGCCGTGGCCTGATCTGTCTTACTTTGACTGAGGCGCGTTGTCGCGAGTTGGGCCTGCGCCCCATGGTGGCAGCCAACGGTTCATCGCACGGCACCAATTTCACCGTGTCGATTGAAGCAGCTGAAGGTGTGTCCACGGGTATTTCTGCGGCAGACCGCTCCCACACCATTCGTGTGGCCGTGAACAAAAATTCAAAGCCTGAAGACCTGGTGCAACCCGGACACATTTTCCCGCTGACCGCGGTCAACGGTGGCGTACTGATGCGCGCTGGCCACACGGAAGCGGGTTGCGACCTGTCAGCCATGGCTGGTTTAAGCCCCGCGTCCGTGATCTGCGAGATCATGAAAGACGATGGCACCATGGCCCGTTTGCCCGATCTGGTTGAATTTGCCAAAGAACACAATTTGAAAATTGGCACCATTGCCGATTTGATTCAGTACCGCAGCACCAAGGAATCGCTGATCGAGCGCATGCACGAACGCATCATCGACACCGTGCAGGGCCAGTTCAATTGCATTTCATTCCGTGACAAGCCCACGGGCAGTGCGCACTTCGCGCTGGTGTACGGGCAGTTGAATCCGGACACTGAGGCGTTGGTGCGCGTGCACGAACCCACCTCGCTGATCGATTTTCTGGAGGTGAACCTGTCTGAACACTCGTTCTCCATTCCAGCTGCCATGAAAAAAGTGGTGGAAGAGGGGGCAGGGGTTATCGTGCTGCTGAACTGTGATGTATCGTCCGACCGACTGCTGGGTCAGTTTGCGTCCCTCGACGACATCGAACAGCGCGGTAGTACCGCGCGCAAGGGTGCGGGCTCAAACCCCGACCTTCGCACCTACGGCATTGGCGCACAAATTCTGCGCGACCTGGGTGTGAACAAAATGAAATTGCTGTCCCGACCACGGAAAATGCCAAGCATGACCGGGTTTGATTTGGAAGTGTCAGGTTATGTCAACGGAGAAACGAAATGAGCAACAGTCCAGGAAGTGTGCCTGCTAATTTGAATGGCGATGGCATTCGTGTGGGCGTGGTTCAGGCCCGCTTCAACGAAGAAATCACCAATGGCCTTTGGGCTGCCTGTTGCAGCGAATTGCTGCGCCTGGGTGTGTTGAATGAAGACATTCTTCACATCACCGTGCCCGGTGCCATGGAAATTCCAATTGCATTGCAGCGCCTGGCGTTTTCCGGTGAATTCGATGCGCTGATTGCCTTGGGTGCCGTGATCAAGGGCGACACCTACCATTTTGAAATTGTGTGTGGCGAAAGTGCCCGTGGTGTTTCCAGCGTGGCGCTGGCACACGACGTCCCAGTGGTGAACATGGTGTTGACCACTTTCACCGAAGACCAGGCCATTGAACGCATTGAAGACAAAGGCGTTAGCGCAGCGCGTTGTGCCGTTGAAATGGGCAACCTCATGATGGCTTTGGATGACAACCTGCCGGGCGTGGACGACGACGAGGCAGAAGACGATGAGTGAAGTCCACAAGCCTGATTCAGGCAAAAGACAAGGCCATACCCGCAATGCGCGCCGCCGTTCACGCGAGTTGGCGCTGCAGGGGCTGTACCAGTGGTTTTTGAACCCAAGCGATGTGGGTGAAATTGACGCACATATTCGCGATGCCCCTGGTTTCGACAAAGCCGACCGCGACCATTACGAATCACTGTTGCATGGTTCAGTGCATCACCTCGAAGATTTGATGCATCAAATCCAGCCTTTCATTGATCGCCCATGGGGCGATCTCAGCCCGGTTGAAAAAGCGGTGCTGGTGTTGGCCAGCCATGAGATGAATTCCCATTCGGAAATTCCCTATCGTGTGGTTATCAACGAAGCGGTAGAGCTGACCAAAACTTTCGGCGGCACAGACGCATTCAAGTTCGTCAATGGTGTGCTCGATAAAGTCGCCGCGCAAGCCCGCGACACGGAAATCAAAGCCCAGTCCAACGTCCAGTCCAGCTAAACCGCAAGGGGCGTTGTGGAATTCGACCTCATTTCGCGCTACTTCAAAGAACCTTTCGCCGACCTGGTTCAATCCAGGGGCGAATCGGTCTTGGCGGGTATCGGGGACGATTGTGCTGCTGTAAAGCCAGCCTTGAACCACACGCTTTATATTTCTACCGATACCCTGGTTGAAGGCGTGCATGTTTTCGGCGACGACCCCGCGTATGTGGTGGGCTGGAAATCCCTGGCGTGTAATTTGTCTGACTTGGCCGCCTGCGGTGCCACGCCGCTTGGTTTTACCTTGAACCTCAGCCTGCCCTCGGTTGACGAAAGTTGGTTGTCTGGTTTTTCCAGGGGGCTGCATGATCTTGCAGCACAGGAAAACTGCCCCTTGGTGGGCGGCGACACCACATCGGCAGGAAGCAACACAGCCAAAACCATATCCATCACCGTATTCGGCCAAGCCCCGACTGAGCACAAGGGATTTCACCGTGCCCATGCCATGGCAGGTGACGATGTGTGGGTCAGTGGCACCCCCGGTTTAGCACGTCTTGGTTTGTTGCTGCAATACCAGCGCATGGGGCAATTGGCAGCGTGTTGCAAGCCATCTGAATTAACGGGTGTTGAGCAGTTGCTCGCGGCATTGCCCAGCCACCTGAAACAGCGCGCGTTGACAGCGTTGCAGAAGCCTGTGGCGACAATCCGCCTGGGGCAACAACTACGAGGTTTGGCCAATGCCTGCGTGGATCTGTCAGACGGGTTGGGCGGCGACATTGGCCACATTGTCAATTCCAGTGGCTTGATGGCAAATTTGTCTGTAACTGAAATTCAGGCCATGTGGCTTGAACACTGGCCAGAACTGGCAGGTTTTCCCGGTGCTGCCGAATTGCTCACCCTGCTGGTTTCAACCACCCTGAAAGGCGGAGATGATTTCGAGTTGTGCTGGGCAGCCAAACCAGTTCACCGCAATGCAATACAATCCCTGCAGCCACGGCCACGCCGCATCGGCACCCTGCAACAAGGGGAAGGGGTGTGGTTGGCGCGTGAAAAAGCCGGGCCAGAACGTTGGCTTGAACAATCCTACAACCACTTTGCAGAA
>NZ_DAIUBR010000034.1:0-29888 GCF_036846585.1 Limnobacter sp.
AGCGCACACCTGCTTTGGTTCGGGAAATTTGCACCTGATCAAAAACATCGTCAAGCTGCGCGCCCTTGTCGTTGAATGCTTTCAGGTACGTGTCTTGTGGTGTGGCACCTTCTTGCCCGTTGGGGTAGGCCGGATTCCGCAGCAAGGCCACCGCATCACGCAAAATGGCGAATGCATCTTCGTTGGTATTGGGGTCGACAAATGCGTTTTGGCCGGTGATGTTCAGGTTGACAAAACGACCACTGGCCACTTGAATTTCCCGACCAATCACGGCCTCGCCCGCGGCGGCAGTTGTGGTTTCCAGAAACGTGCCTGTTATGCCCGGGCCGGGTGTCTGGAAAGGCTCGCGATCCTGAAATGTTCCGGAGAACATGTAATAGCCATTGGCATCTGTGCGGTTGGCAATGCCACGCAATTCTTCCATTCGGCCTTCGATGTCTTGCGCAATAATTTCGCGGTCAGCAGGGCTCAATGTGGCATTTCCTGCCTGCAAAAAAGCTTCCTTGATGGACACCATGATGTCGGAAGCAGACTGCAAGGCCACATCCATTTGACCCAGTTGATTGTTTACATACGTGATATTGCTTTGATAACTGTCGATGGTCTTCACGCCCGCTTTGGCACCCAATGCAACCGACATCGCCAAAGGGTCATCGGATGGTTTCAGCACCCGCTGCCCGGTCGCCAACTGCCCCTGGATTTTGACCAGTTCAGTTTGCTGTTTGCTCATGCGGTCAGTGCTGAGCTTGAAATACTGGTTGGTGCTGATTCTGCCGATTGCCATAATTTTTCCTTGAAACCCTATCAGAACATGCTGAGGATTTGATCAAACAATTCTTTGGACAGTGAAATGACTCGCCCGGAAGCCTGGTAAGCCTGCTGAAACTTGATCAGGTTGGCCGCTTCTTCATCCATGTTCACGCCCTGCAATGCATCGCGTGAATCAGCCACCTGGTTCAGCACGGTTTCACGCGATTCAGCAGCCAGATTGAATTCACGGGTTTTATTGCCCACCCGGCTGACCAGTTGGTTGAAACCATCCGAAACGGAAACGCCGGCCGAGTTGTTGGACTGAGACAAAGTACGCGCGGTTTGCAGTGCAGCGACTTTCAGAATGTTTTCGTTGTTGCCAATGCTGGGGTTAACGGCCGACGATGCAGCCACTTCAGAAGGCCGATCAATTGCAGTGCGCATGTTCAATGCAGCTTCACGCACTGGCATCAACACAAACCGGTCGCCTTCCTGCGGTGCGGCATTGTCAAGCTGAAAGCTCAGCAATGGTGCGCCTGTGGGGTCACGAATTTCGTAGTAATCGCCGCCCGGATCTGCCACCAATGCCGCGGGAACAAATGGACCGTCGGTACCCATTTCGCGATAACGGGGTTGACTGCCCACAATCTGGACTTCATATTCGGCTGAGCCAAGCTTGGACAAATCAAGACCGCGCATGGTGATTTGCGTGGGGTTGGCGGTGCTGTTGTTGATATTGGGCACAACACGGGAAATGTCGTCCACAAAATTGCCGCTGCTGCCAAAACTGAACAGTGCATTGCCCGGGTTGTTGTCCAGGTCCACACCCGTGGTTTGAATGTCATTGACTGCCTGGCCAATTCGCGCAGCAAGCAAGCTGATTGTGTTCTGGTATTCGGTCAGCTCATTTTCACGGAAACTCAGGAAACCTGCCAGTGCACCGTTGCCCAGACTTTTCGAATCAAAGGCGAGAAGGCGATCCTGGCCGTTTACTTTGCTTGTCATTCCAACCAGCAGGTTTTGTGGATCTTGTGGATCGACCTGTGTTTGAACCGGAAATTGTGTGGTGCCTACAACCAACGACTGACCATTGGCCAGGAACAGGTTGGTTGAGCCATCGGCTACATCCACGCGGGTAACCTGTACCTGTTCAGACAACTGCAAAATCAACTGATCTCGGCGATCCAGCAAATCGTTGGGTGGTCCACCGTTCGATGTCTGGTTCAGCGCAGTCACAATTTGATTGTTCAATGCTGCAATTTGTGAAGTCGCGTTGTTCAGCTGCTCCACCGTGTCGCGCACTTTCAAGTTCGTGGCAGTGCGCAATTCATCCATCACCGTGTTCAGCCCGTTGAATCGGGTGGACAGTGTGTCGGCAGCCGACAAATAGTTTTGCCGGGCGGCCAGGTCTGCCGGGTTGGTCGACAAGGTTTGTGCCGCACCAAAGAAGATGCTGAGCGCACTGGACAGTCCCGAAGCATCATCGGCAACCATGGCGTCTACGCGTGCAATTTGCTGGGCCTTGGCACCGAAGAAGGCAGCATCGGAGGTGGCCTTTTGTTCCTGTGCATTAATAAAATCAGAATACACACGCTGAACCGATGCAATATCAACCCCTTGGCCAATGTAGCCAATGTCGCTGCCCGTGGATGGGCGCGACTGTTGAATCACCTGCTGCCGGTTAAAGCCAACGGTGTTGCTGTTCGCAATGTTGTGCGATGTGGTGGATAGCCCAGATCTGGCCGCATTCAGGCCGCTGAGCGCAATTCCGTAGACCGAGTTCGACATAATTCAGGATCCTTTGGTGTCTTGAACGACTTAACGGTCGGTTTTCGGGAAAGTTGAGGGAAAGTCTTTCTTGACCTGCGACGGTGAAAAAACGGTTTGCTCACCGCCCACGCCCGCACCAGCCTTCAACTGCCGAGCAATTTCACTGGCCAGGCCCAAACCTTTGCCTGACAGCTTCTGAACCAGCTCCTGGTCGTACATGCCTTGGTAGGTTTTGGTACTGGAATCTGTGAACAAACCGCCTTCAGGCGTGGCATCGCGCATGCTTTTCAGGGCCATCTGCAAAAAGATGGATTCGAACTGCACGGCCACTTTGTCCACCGCCGCATTGAATTCTTCACTGCCCCGTTCTGCCCTGGCACCACGTTTCAGCCCTTCCAGGCTGCGCGAATCCATGGACAACATTTGTTGCATGTCTGCTGGCTTGTTGGACAATGGCGTCATCAGATCACCTCGAGTTCAGCTTTCAGGCTGCCTGCGGTTTGCATGGCCTGCAATATGGAAATCAGGTCGCTGGGGGTGGCGCCCAAGGCATTCAGGGCTTTGACCACATCGGACAACTGTGCAGCGCCCTTGATTTCGATCAGTTCACCACCGGATTCAGAAATCTGGATGTCAGCCTGCTCGGTCACCACTGTTTCACCCTGACCAAAAGGTGCTGGCTGGGAAATAACAGGCGTGGAAGTAATTTTCACGGTCAGGTTGCCGTGGGCCACAGCGCAGCTTTCCAGCATCACGGCCTGGTTCATGACAACAGAACCGGTGCGTGCATTCACGATCACCTTGGCACTGCCAATCGATTTGTTGATGCTCAATTCCTGAACCCGCGACAAAAAGGCCACACGATCATTCGGGTTGGAAGGCGCGCGCACCTTGATGGTACGGCCATCCAGTGCTTGCGCCACATTCGGGCCCATGTTGTTGTTAATGGCTTCGGCCACGCGAATGGCATTGGAAAAATCGGTGGTGGTCAATTCAAGTTGCAGGGTTTCACCCAGCAGGAATGGCGAGGCCACTTCACGCTCAACCAAGGCACCAGCCGGAATGCGACCTGCTGACAAATGGTTGATCACGGTTTTGGATCCACCGGCAGAAGCACCAGCGCCCCCCACAATCAATTGGCCTTGGGCCAAGGCATACACCTGGCCGTCTGCGCCTTTCAAGGGGGTCATCAACAACATGCCACCGCGCAGGCTTTTGGCATTGCCAATGGAGGACACTGTAACGTCGATGGCCTGACCGGGTTGGGCAAATGCAGGCAAGTTGGCGGTGACCATGACTGAGGCTACATTTTTCAACTGCAGGTTGGCACCGGGTGGCAAGGTAATGCCCGACTGCTGCAACATGGACACAATGCTTTGGCTGGTAAACGGGGTTTGTGTGGTTTGATCGCCTGTGCCGTCCAGACCAATCACGATGCCATAACCGTACACCGGATTGGAGCGCACGCCGGAAACGGTAACCAAATCGCGAATCCGGGTTTGCGCATCGGCTGGCGAGGCAATCGCGGTGATCCCGACCACCACCAAAGTCAGCACGAGCATTTTGAGCAATCTGTTTTTTAAGTCTGACAATAAGTTTTTCAACATTGGATACGCTCTTTAAAATGGCAGTACGGTCAGGAAAAAGCGGCTCAACCAGCCCATGGCGGTTGCGGAATCCAGCGCACCTTTTCCACGGTATTCAATGCGTGCATCGGCCACTTTGGTGCTGGGCACCACGTTGCCGGGCAGAATCGTAATGGGGTTCACAACCCCGCTGAATTTCAGGTATTCCACATCGCGGTTGGTGCCAATCTGTTTTTCACCCACCACTTGCAAATTGCCGTTGGGCAACACGCCCGCCACGGTTACGGTGATGGTGCCAGTCAGGTTGTTGGCGGCTTTGCTTTCACCCTGACCAGAAAAATCTTTCTCGCTGCTGGCGCTGCCGCTGATCGCTTTCAAGTCGCGGCTGCCGAAAAAACCTTGAATCAGCGGCACATCAATGCTGGCTGAGTCGCTGCGGGAGGCGTTCATGGAATTGGTTTGAGCTGCGTTGATCTGCTCGAGAATTTGAATGGTCAAGGTGTCGCCCAGAAAACGGGCACGCTGGTCCTCGAACAAGGGGCGATAGCTTGCAGGGCTGTACAGGCTGCCGGTTGGCGCTGCCATGGCCAGTTGGGCTGGCTGCTGAACAGGCTGCTGTACGGTGGTTTTTTCAGGCATGTCCACTTGAGGGGCGAAAGTTGAACACGCACCTAAAGTTATCGAGAACACTGCCGTTAAACCATTGAGAGTTAATTTTTTCATGCCATCCACTCCATCAGAACACATTCAGTGTGCCCAATGTTTTACAAATCAAAGCTGGGATAAGCGCTGTAACATCTGGTCTGATGTCGTGATTGCCTTGGAATTGATTTCGTAGGCGCGTTGCGCCTGAATCAAGCCCACCAGTTCTTCCACCACGTTCACGTTCGATGTTTCAACAAACCCCTGGGAAACAAAGCCAACGCCATTGGTGCCCGCTACAGCCTGCGTGGGTGCGCCTGAAGCGGCAGTTTCCTGATACAGGTTTTGACCCATGCTGAACAAACCAGCCGGGTTCACAAAACTGGCCAACTGGATTTGACCCAGTTCCTGCGGTTGAACCTGGCCCTGCACGACGGCTGATACAACACCGTCTTGAGAAATCGAAATGTCTTGTACACCTTGTGGAATGGTGACCGGACCAAGGATGGGATAACCGTTGGAAGTGACCAGTGTGCCGTTGGCATCAATCTGAATGCTGCCATCGCGGGTGTAGCTGGTGGTGCCATCGGGCATTTGTACCTGAAAGAAACCCTGGCCGTTGATGGCCGCATCCAGCGTGTTGCCGGTTTGCTGCAAATTGCCCTGCGAAAAATTGCGCACGGTGGACACAGGCTTTACACCGGTACCAATCTGCAAGCCGGAAGGCACCTGGGTTTGCTCGGTGGTTTGTGCACCGGGCTGGCGAAGGGTTTGATACAGCAAATCCTCGAACACCGCGCGCGAACGCTTAAAGCCGTTGGTGGCTGTGTTGGCAAGGTTGTTCGAAATGACATCCAGCTGGGTTTGCTGCGCATCCAGACCTGTTTTTGCAATCCACAAAGAACGCATCATGGCGGGTTTCTCCTTAATTCATGCCAAACAGGCTGTTGGCAGCCTGGCCGTTTTCCTTGGCCGTGCTGATCATTTTCATTTGGGTTTCGTACTGGCGGGCAGCGGTAATCATCTGCACCATCATGTCCACCGCATTCACATTGCTGGATTCAATAAATCCACCAGCAACACGTACATTCAAATCTGCCTCTGCCGGGTCGCCATTGGCGGCGCGAAACAAGCCGTCGTCGCCCCGGTTGATTTCACCTTCGGGAATATTCACCAGTTTCAGGCGGCCCAGTTGAACCACATTGGTGTCACCACCCAGTGGAATGGCAGACACCGACCCATCGCCTTCAAAGGACAAGCGATGATCAGGCGGCACATTGATTGGGCCATTTGTACCAATCACTGAATAGCCTTCCTGGGTTACCAGGTTGCCCGTGCCATCCAGCTGAAAAGAGCCGTTGCGGGTGTAGGCTTCATTGCCCTTGGCATCATTGACTGCAAACCAGCCTTCGCCCTGAATGGCCACATCCATTTCCCGGCCTGTGGACTGGATTTGCCCTGGCGTGGTGTCGAAGCCAACGCTGGTTTCCACCGCGAAGCTTCTCGAACCACTGCCCTCGCCTGTTACGGGCGCGCTTTGAAACGCCATGAGCTGTTGCCGAAACCCGGGCGTGTTCACGTTGGCCAGGTTGTTGGCAATGTTCTCTTGGCGAGACATTGTGCCTTTGGCGGCTTGGGCGGCCAGGAAAATCAGTTTGTCCATTCTTTTTATCCCGCTTCAGTTCAACTCAGTTCAAATTAACGAAGGTTGGTGATGGTCTGGAAAATCGAATCCTGGGTTTTGATGGTCTGTGAGTTGGCCTGATAAACGCGCTGCGCGGAAATCATGGCGACCAGTTCAGCCGTCAAATCAATGTTCGATTCTTCCAGTGCACCGGACTGGATAAGACCGAAGGCTGTGTCTTCACTCAGCGACACCAGTTCGGGGCCGGATGAATTGGTGGCAAGCCAGCCGTTTGAACCCACGGGCTGCAAACCTTCCGGATTCGGGAAACGGTACAAACCAATTTGCGCATGATTCACCAACTTGCCGTTGGCATAGCTGATGGTCAATATGCCATCGGCGCCCACGTCGAAACCGGCAAATGGTGCGGATGCATAACCGTCTTGACCCAGGTTCTGTACCACGAAGGAACTGCCGTACTGGGTGGTGTCAGTCATGTCAAAGGTGAACTGGTTGGGTGCCACACCGGTGGATGAAAAAGGCACGCCACTGGCCGTGACAAAACGCGACATGTCCACGGTGAGGTTTCCGTCGTTCGGGGTCACCAGCAAACCATCCACACCGTATTGAAGCGAAGCCGAGGTGGACTGCGCAGGCGCTGTGGTTGTAGCCACGGGTGCAGTACCAATGTCAACCTGTGTGCCGTCTACTGTTGCAAACACGGACCAGTCGTTGGACGCTTCCTTGCGCATGTACACAGCCATAATGTGTGCACCGCCCAATTCGTCGTACACCGTCATCGATGTCGAATTGTTGAAGGTGTTCAGGTTGGCGGGATCAAACACCAAAGCAGGATCAATGGCTGTGGCACGGGCATCCAGATTCAATTCCAGGCTGCCGGCGCGTGTCGCCGCTGGCGGAATGCTGCCGCGGGGCACGGTGATGTCCTGGGCCACGTCCGATGGACGGCCCGTGGTCGCATCCACCGGGAAGGCTTGCAATTTGTCGCCGCGTGAATTCACGATCACACCTTCATTGTTCAAGGTGAACTGGCCGTTGCGGGTGTAGATGTTGTCGCCGTTGTCGGCTTGCACCTTGAAAAAACCGGTGCCACTGATGGCCAGGTCCAAGGGGTTGCCGGTCACGTTGATGTTGCCCTGTTTGAAGTTTTGAGTAACAGCTGCCAGGCTGGTACCCAGGCCAATGCCGTTCGTGGAACGGGCACCGTTGAATGCCCGTGCGAACACATCAGAAAATTCAGCTTCAGAACCCTTGAAACCGATAACACTGGCATTTGACACGTTGTTGGCAATCACTTCCAAACCACGTTGAGCTGCGTTCAAACCGCTCAAACCCTGCTGAAAACTTCCACCTGCTGAAAAAGCCATGTTTGACTCCTTGAAAAATCTTTGTTTTAGAAAACCTGCTTGATGTCAGCGAAACTCACTTCGCCACCATTGCTGGTTAAAAGTTTGGTGCCTTCGGCGCCTGCGTTGCGAATCCCTTGAACCACTGAAAGGGTCAGCGGTGTCGCGCTGGCGTCTTTGCCTGCAGCCTTGGCTTCAATCTCGAACTTGTAATTACCGGCGGGCAAAGTGCTGCCGTCGTCGCTTTTGCCGTCCCATGTGAATTCATGTGTGCCTTTGGCTTGTGGCCCCACATCGATGGTGCGCACCACGTTGGCACCCGCATCGAGCACGTTCACGCGAAGAATGTCGACGCTTTGGTCCAGCTGCAGGGAGCCGACGGCCTTGCCTTCAACCAAGGCCAGGTCATTGCCTTCGGTCAGCACGGCACGCCCCAGCATGCTGGTGGCTTGCGCGGTCTGGTTGCCATTGATTGAAGCCGCCACACCTTCCATGGTGGAATTCAGTTTGTTGATGCCCGTCACCGTGTTCAACTGCGCCATCTGGCTGGTCACCTGGGCATTGTCCATGGGGGCCAGTGGGTCCTGGTTTTTCAGTTGGGCCACCAGCAAAGACATGAACCGTTCCTGAATTGCTTCGGGGCTGTTCTCGTCGGTTTTCTTCTTGGCTGCTGTGGTGCCGCTGTTGTTGCCCAGCGCGGAAGTTACATCAATTGTCATTCTTCATTTCTCCTTACTGGTTGCCCATGTTCAGGGTTTTCAGCATCAGCTGCTTGGCGGTATTCATCACTTCGGCATTGGTTTGGTAGCTGCGGGAAGCGGCCAACATGTCCACCATTTCTTCCACCGCGTTCACGTTGGGCATGTAGACGTAACCGTCTGCATCGGCCATGGGGTGTTTGGGGTCGAACATTTTTTTCGCTTCAGTTTTGTCCTCCACAATGTCTTTGACCTGCACGTTCTCCGCCAAAGCGGCCTTGCCCGGTGCGGCTTTCTGAAGCACCGCTTCGAACACGACCTTGCGGGCCTGATACACCTCGTTGGGGTTTGCCGCGGCAGTGTCTACGTTGGCCAGGTTGCTGGCCACTGTGTTCAGGCGGGTGGTTTGCGCCTGCATGGCACCACCAGCCAACTTGAAGGAATTAAATAGCGACATGTTTGCTCCCTAGGCCTTATTGATTGCCCGAGCCCATGGCCTGCTTCAATGTCGAAATTCGACCATTGATGGCACGCAATGCGGCTTCGTACTTCACGGTGTTTTCTGCAAATGCGGCGCGCTCACGGTCAATGTCGACCGAGTTGCCATCAATGGCGGCATTGTTGCCACGGCGAAACTGCAACATCTCTGCGGTGGTCATGCCTGCATTACCTTGGCCGGTGATGTGACCCTGATGCGTAACAGCCAATGCACCTGCGCCATTGCCCAAACCTGGGGTGTTGGGGGTGCTCATCTGGCCTTTCTCGCCAGTTGCGGCTTTCAAGGCACTTTTGAAATCGAAATCAACGGCTTTGTAATTGGGGGTGTCTACGTTGGAAATGTTGGAGGTCAATACCTCCTGACGACGCGCTCTGAGTTTCAGGGCCTCGGCAGAGAACTGCATTGAATCGGTAAGTTTGTCCAACATCGTTTGAATCCTTCATACACGGACGGATGAATGGATTATTGAACTGACGCTGTCAAATCAAAGTGGAGAGAAAGGGGGAAAAGGCGGCTCTTTTTCAGCTTAGGGTGTAGCAAGCCTCCGCCTAGGATGTTGTCATCGAGACAGAAATTGTTTCTTACAGACCTGTTTACGGCTGCAACTGCAAAAACTTGAATGAAATTTCACACATTTTTTCAGACAGAGTTACTCCGCTTGCCGGGCAAAACCATTGCTGGCGTGCTGTTTTTCGCTTTCAGTGCTGCGGCGGTGAACGCCCATGCCGAGGGATCACGGTGGGTGACTGAAAAACAACTCCATGAACTGGTGGACACCTCGCTGTTGCCAACGGGTGCAAGCGTGCAAGTAAGCTTTGTAAAAGCGGATGAACGAATCGGCAGTATTCAATGCCCTGCCGCACTGTTTGCCAACAGCGCAGGCAACAAAATGTGGGGCCGAACCTTTGTCCGGGTGCAGTGCGTGGGTTCTGACACACCACCGTTCTTTCTCGGTGTGGATGTAAAAGTGTGGGCACCAGTGCTGGTGGTGAAAGGCACGGTTCAATCCGGGCAGGCAATCGGCGCAAACGATGTTGAATTCCGGACCATGAACCTGACAGAACTAAAACACGGCTGGGTGACCGATCTTTCACACCTGGGCAACAAAACTGCTGCCAGGCAATTGTGGCCCGGCATGTTGTTAAAACACGATTATTTGCGTGGCCAGGCCATGGTAAAAAACGGCGACACCGTGAAGGTGATGATGAAAGGGCCAGGTTTTGCAATTGGAGGCACGGCCATCGCCATGGGCGAGGCCGAGCTGGGTGAGGTGGTAAAAATAAAGACCGCGCAGGGCAAAATTCTGCATGGTATTGCGCGAGACGCGTTGTTGGTAGAGGTTAGTTTGTAATGGGGATAACCAAAAAGTAGGAATTCTTTTGATAATTCGTTAAAGTTGGATAGATTCGAGCCGTTAAGAAAACATACGAAACCCACTTAGGCTCTGCCCAACGCGGAGAAAAATATGAGTATCAACAGAATAAACTCGGGAAGCAACCCAATTGACAAGCTGACGAAGCCGCAAGGCAGTAGCAAGTCGGCTTCAACTGGTGCTACGGAAAAACCAAGCTCTGAAGGGGCGGTTACAACGCTTTCAGGGCAATCCAGTGCATTAAGCGCCGCTGGCGCTCCGTTCAATGCTGAGAAAGTGGCCGAGATCAAAGAGGCCATCAGCAATGGTGAATTTAAGGTCAATGCCGAGGCTGTTGCAGCCAAGGTGATTGAAAGTGCTCGCGAGTTGCTTGGCCAGAAATAATTGTCGCCAGGCACCCCCTCGGGCTCTAACTGAGGAAACTGATTATGTCGCACGCTGACGCAGCAAAGAACCTGTACCGCAACCTGGCCTATGAATGTGACATGGCCATGGCATTGGTTGATATTTTGCTTGAAGAACAAGCGTGCCTGGTGAAACTTCAGACCACTGAACTGAACAGCCTGGCGCTTCGCAAAGAAGCCATGATGCTGGAACTTGAAAAGCGATACCTGGCCAATATTCAGTTGGCCAAGGCAGAAGGGTTTCAACCCAACCTGGATGGCATTGCCTTGTGGGTGGATGTACTGGCAGCCCATGAACCCCGCCTGCTCGGGACGTATTCCACGCTGCGCACTACCCTGACCCACGCCCAACGCCTGAACAACACCAACGGTGATTTGGTGAGTGAACAACTGGCTGGTTTGCAGGAAAGAATTTCGATTTTAACGGCAGCTGCAGTGGCCGAGCAAAAACCCACCGCCAGCGACACATATGGCCCAAGGGGTGGCATGAGCCAGTCCGCACTGACCGGCGGTGCTATGCCCCGCGCGGTAATTCGTTGACCGTCAACCAATAAGATACCAGCGCAGAAATACGGGTTAAATACTGATCAAACTGCACTGGTTTGACTGCAAAGCTGTTAACACCCAGTTCATACGAACGCTTCACATCGCTGATTTCCCGCGAGGACGACAACACCACGATTGGCATGGTTTTAAACACATCGTGTGAACGCAAAAACTTCAATACTTCCAGCCCATCCAGTTTGGGCAACTTCAAATCCAGCAACACCAGTTTCGGCAAATTCAGGGTGGTATTGTCTTTGGGGTGATCCTCCATCAATTGCCTGAAATATTCAATTGCGCGCTCTCCGTCTTCCAGCAGCACCGTGGTGGAACTGGACGAGGTTTTACGCACAACACGCAAAGCCAGATCCGCATCATTGGAGTTGTCATCAACCAGTACTACATCAACCATGGATGAATCCTTTATTCGTAGAGATCGATTTGATCAGGCAGTGTGAAGGCAAAGCAGGCACCCTTGCCGGGCTCAGCATTCGCACCGATCTCGCCACCGTGACGCTCGATAATTCGTTTCACAATAGCCAAGCCAACCCCGGTGCCATCAAAGTCTTTTTTGTGGTGCAAACGCTCAAACACGTTGAACAGTTTGTCTGAGTATTTCATGTCAAACCCGGCACCATTGTCTTGCACACTGAAGCGATAGAAACGCCCTTGTTTTTCGCAGGAAATAAGCACTTTGGGCTGCTTGGTTTTGCTGCTGAATTTCAAGGCGTTGTCGATCAGGTTCATCCACACCTGCTTGAGCAAAACAGGGTCGGCGTACACCTGTGGCAAATCGCACAATTCCACCACGTTTTTTCGCTTCGCATCAAGTTGTTCAAGAATTTGTTCCAGCAATTGCTGCTGGTCTACTTTCACACGGGCTACATCCGTGCGCAACAGACGGGAAAAGTCGAGCAAACCATCAATCAAGCCGCCCATTTGCCGGGCATTGTTGCTGATGCGATCCAGCAGGCCCCGGGCATCTTCGGGCAGGGTTTCGGCAAAATCTTCCTTCAAAATGCTGGAAAAACCATCGATGGCGCGCAAAGGGGCACGAAGGTCATGCGACACAGTGTAAGTAAAAGCCTCCAGCTCGGAATTGCTGCGCGTCAGTTCGGCGGTACGGTCGTTGATGCGTTGCTCAAGCGTGCCATTCAAACCTTGCAAATCATCTTCAAAAACCCGACGTTCCACACACAGGCCCAACAAGCGGATGGCGGTCAGCACACGCAACACATCGTCATGGCATGCCGTTTTTACACCCTGCTGTGCCACCATGATCCAGTATTCCGGCTGGTTGGGTTCAACCGCTTTTCGCAGCGCAAACCAGATGGAAGTAATGCCCAGTTCGGCAGCCCAATTGGCTTCGAAATAATGCTCGGACTTCATTTTCCCCAGCCACACCAAACCTTGCTGGTCATGGCCCTCCAGTGGTTCGCAAAATTGCTCGACATTGTTCCAGAATGCCTGCCCCTTCTCCAAGGGCATGCGCAGTGCAGGCTCGGTGCCACGAACACGCCAGTGATGATTCTGATCAGACTTGTCCCGAAAGCCAAGCACCACCTCGGCGCGCGCCGTAAGGCAATTTTTCAGACCGCGAGCATACGAAGCCGCCAATTCAGGGATGGGTGCAGACAACAACACACCCTGCAAAAGGGAACGTTGCAAGGACAACAACTGTTCATTCAGACGTTTCTGGGTCAGGTCGCTTGAAACACCCATATAGCCCATGAATTCACCTGAGGGGCCATACAGGGGTCGACCTGTCGATTCAAAAATAATTCGTTCGGCATCCTTGGGCCAATATTCAAAACACACGCGGTCAAAGGGTTGATGGCTATCAAGCAATTCCTTGAACGTGTCCCAGTTGTAACGGGGGTCAATGCACTTCAACCCCTCAACATCCCAGCGGGCCAAGCCATCAAAAGGCAGGTAATGCGCACCACGGGCGCTGCCGTTTTGATCCTTCCCGCGGTAAATGATGCGCACAATCGTGTGGGTGGAGTCTTGTTGCCAGTACCAGTCACCCGACAATTCCATGAGGCGGCGAAGCTGGTTTTCCGATTGAGCAGATGATTTGATGACGTCAAGCAACCCGGACAGCAATTTGTTGCCCATGAACCAGGCACCGACCATGCCCAACACAAGGGTGAGAAATATTGTTAATTGCCAACCGGGTGTGTCTGAGGTGTTGCCCGACATGTACAGCGCAGCAAGCGCCAAGGGGCCGACGGAGGTGATGATGACAAGAATCAGCGAACGATTGATGCGCGTTCGCGACTGTTCGAAAGTTTTCGGTTTTCCCCGGGCGTTGGGTTCAGCCATGTGGATTTAGTGGTCGCGAAGCTTGATCTTGAGGCGACTGACGGCCTGGGTGTGCAACTGGCACACGCGGGATTCTGTCACGCCAAGAACTGCCGCAATTTCACGGAAGTTTAACTCTTGCTCATAATACAGGCCCATCAGCATTTTTTCACGCTCGGGCAGGTCTTCAATGGCCTGAATCAGGGTTTCCCTGAATCGATGGTCGCCCAGCATTTCAAGGGGGTTGGCTTCTTCATCACCGTCCATCTGGCGATCGAGATAGCCCTCGCCATCGCCGTCATCGGCGTAATCGTCGTAAAACACGAGCTGTGCGCCGCGTGAATCAAACAACATGTCCTGGTACTCTTCCAGGCTCACACCCAGCACATCGGCAATTTCTTTTTCAGAGGCAGACCGTCCAAGCTTCTGCTCGGCCTTCATGGTTGCCGTTTCAATTTTTCGTTGCGCCTGGCGAACGCCTCGCGGCATCCAGTCTGCCGAACGCAATTCATCCAGCATGGAACCACGAATACGTTGGCTGGCATAGGTTTCAAACTGTGCACCCTGCCCTTCTTCAAATCGGGTAATGGCGTCCATCAGGCCGATCAAACCAGCCTGGATCAAGTCGTCAATTTGCACCGAAGCTGGCAGCTTGGCGATCAAGTGGTGGGCGAGCCTGCGCACCAGTGGTATGTACTGGTCGATCTGCCTGGATTTGTCTAGGGTGCCCTGGGCTGTGTACATGGAATTCTGCTTCCTGTCTTGTTATTACGCCAGTGCGTGTTCGTCGAAAGAACAAATGGCTTTCGCGATTCGCCGGCCTGCTGCAATCATCTCCCGACTGACCTGATTCAGCGCCTTGCCCGGCAACAACGCAGGCAAGTGCCCCGCATACTGCAAGGGGTTTGCCAAAAAGTGCGAGGTGCTCTCGGACAGGTTCGCAAACACGTGATCAGCTTCATTTGCATCTTTAACACCTGCAACAATAACACGGTGTTGAATATTTTCGTCTCCCCCTTTCGAAGTTCGAATGGCTTGAAAGGTACGTGTAACCGATCTGGCAGTGGGTTGAACCACCCAATACCATTCGTCGCCGGGTGAAAATGCCTGCGCCAGCGCAACAGCCTCGTAGGGCAAGGTGGCGTAATAGCGGTCGCAACTGACCGGCATGCGGTGCAGCTTGCCCAGCAATGCTGCAGCCTGGGCCGGTTTTTGAACCAGTGCTTGCAGCCCTTGTCTGGCGACCACCAGGTACTGGCCTTGGGCCAGTTGAACCACCTGGTCTTCAAGATTCAATTTGCCATTGAAGAATTCAATCAGGTCAGTGCCAGCCCCACTGGGGAGCAATTGCAATAAACCTGCAACGGAGCCGTCGAACAACACGGCGACCCGGTCCTGGCGGGCTTGCTGTTCAAGTACAAAACGCCCCAGGCAGGCGGCATAGTCGCAAGCCATGTCGCCCAGTATCGGGTGAATGGTGGCGTGTTTCCGGCCCAGCAGGTGTCGCAGTGTTTTGGCTTGATCCATGTGTTTCAGTTGACCATGAAAGTTTAAATGCCAGTCGTGGAGACTTGGGCCATTTTCCATTTCAATTCTTCGCTCGAGGCTTGAAAGGCCTGGCTGCTGCGCGAACGCATGGCGCGGTGCACCAACACTCGGGGATCGGCCGGGAACAAGTCTTCGGGCACGCGCTGACCAGTCGCAATGTATTGCAGGGTCAGCTTGTGACGCATGACCACATCGAGCACACCACCAATTTTGATGGCTTCGTCCAGTTTGGACAAAATCGCACCACTCAGGCCTGTGCTTTTGTAATGGCGCACCACATCGTCCAGCGTTTCCGGCTGGCTGGTGGCGTTCAGAAGCAGCACACGCTTTACATGGCTGTCGGTCAGTATTTTGGTTTGTTCGGACACACGTGAATCGCGCTGGCCCATGCCCACGGTGTCGATCAAAATCAAACGCTTGCGTTGCATACTGTTGCGCAATTGCAGCAGGTCTGCATGGGTTTGTGCGGTGTACACCTGCACGCCCAGAATTTTGCCGTAAATGCGCAGTTGGTCTTGTGCGCCAATCCGATAACTGTCAGTGGTGATCAAACCCAGCGAATCAGCGCCGTACTTGACCACGCAACGTGCCGCCATTTTTGCTGTGGTGGTGGTTTTTCCAACACCCGTGGGGCCCACAAGTGCAAATGTGCCGCCGGTTTCAACAATGTCTTTGCTGGCGGGTACCACGCTGAGGTTTTTCTTGAGCACATTCATGGCCCAATCCTGCATCTGGGTTTCGGACAGGCCTGACGGCAGGTTTTCAACCACAGTGCGTGCAAACAAAGGCGAGAAACCCGATTGGGTCAACAGGTTCCACAACTCACCGCGCTGGGGATTTTTTTCCAGCCCATCACGCCAGGTCATCATGGCCATTTGATCTTTCAACAACTGGCGCATCTGTTTGATTTCATCCAGCACGGCGGTCTGTTCATTGACCATGTCGTTTGCTGGCAGGGCCCTCTGCGCGACCTGTTCCACCACCGGGGTTCGATTAATCAGCACATCGCGTTGGGCCGCCACTTGCTGCGCAACGCGCTCAGCCGGTGTGGGCTGGCGATCAGGTTCCCCAACGGCAAGCTGGGCGCGATCGGCTTTGGTCCACGATGCTGGTGCTGGGGCTGCTGGCTTTTCAGTGACCATGTCCAGATCGTGAGATGAAGCTGCCAGCACTTCAGTGCCTGCCGCGGTTTGCTTGGTCGACAAAATAATGGCGTCCTCGCCAAGTTCAGCACGCAGCTTTTGTAATGCCTCCCGCGTGGTGGGGGCTGTGAATTTTTTCAGCTTCATGCTTTCGCTCCTACGACTTGCGCAACGCGGATAGTTCGGTTTTCGGGAATTTCACTGTGCGACAGCACCCGAAGATTGGGTGTGGCGCGCTTTAACAGGCGGGCCATGGACAAACGCAATGCATCAGGCACCAGCAACACTGGGCTTTGACCCAGCTGTTCCTGACGACCTGCGGCATCCGCAGTTTGGCGGGCCAGGGTTTCTGCCAGATTGGGGTCAATGCCCACCTGGTCATGCCCAGCCGCAGAATGGGCATGGGTAATCATTTGCTCAAGCTTGGGTTCCATCACCAACACGTTGAGATCGTCGTTGGTACCCGCCAAGGCCTGCACAATGGCGCGGCCCAGTGCGATGCGCACGACAGCGGTCAGTTCAAGCGGATTCTTGGTGCGAACGCCATTTTCAAGCAGGGTTTCAAAAATGGTCCGCAGGTCGCGAATGTGAACACTTTCTTCCAGCAGGTTTTGAAGCACTTTCTGAATAACGGCCACATCCAGCAGCTTGGGGGTGAGGTCTTCCACAACCTTGGGCGACGACTTCGCACAATGGTCCAGCAACTGCTGGGTTTCCGTGCGACCCAGCAACTGGGCAGCCGAGGTTTGTAAAATATGTGACAGGTGAGTGGCCACCACAGTGGAGGCATCAACCACGGTGTAACCCGCCGCATTGGCTTTTTCTTTTTGATCGTCAGAAATCCACACAGCGGGCAAGCCAAATGCGGGGTCTGTGGTTTGTGGACCGGGCAATTGCATGGTCACACGGCCGGGGTTGATGGCCAGGTGCTGGTTCGGGAATACTTCGCCCTCGCCCATGCACACGCCTTTGAGCAAAATACGATACACAGAGGGGCGCAGTTCCAGGTTGTCACGCAGGTGAACAGCGGGTGGCAGGAAACCAATTTCCTGTGCAAACTTTTTGCGAATGGCTTTGATGCGTTTGAGCAGGTCGCCGTCTTGTTTGTTGTCCACCAGGGCGATCAAACGGTAGCCCACTTCCAGCGCAATGGTGTCGATGGGCACAAGGTCGTCCCAGGTTGCTTCTTGTGCCTCGGTGGTGGCGGCCTTGATTTTTTCCTGGTCTTCCGTGGTTGAAACCACTTTTTTGATATTGCCTTTGGTCGACAAGTGATATGACAAATAACCAAATCCCGCGGCCAACAGCAGGAATGCAAAACTGGGCATGCCGGGGATAATGCCCAACAAACCCATAATGCCTGCGGTAATGCCCACAGCCTGGGGCGACTTGAGCAACTGACTGGCCAACTGGGTGCCGATGTCCTGGCCTTGACCCACACGGGCCACAACCAGACCGGCTGCGATCGAAATAACCAGTGCGGGCACCTGGGCAACCAAGCCGTCGCCAATGGCCAACAACACGTAATTGGTACCTGCGTCGGCGAAAGTCATGTCGTGCTGCATCACACCCACGGCGAAACCGCCAATGATGTTGATGATCAGGATCATGATACCGGCCATTGCATCGCCACGAACGAACTTGCTGGCACCGTCCATTGAACCAAAAAACTCGGCTTCCTGACTTACTTCGGCGCGGCGCTTGCGGGCTTCGTCTTCAGCAATCAAACCGGCATTCAAGTCGGCGTCAATGGCCATTTGTTTGCCGGGCATGGCGTCCAGGGTAAAGCGTGCGGACACTTCAGCAATTCGGCCAGCACCTTTCGTGATCACTACAAAGTTGATCAACATCAAGATGACGAACACCACAATACCCACAGCCAGGTTGCCACCCACCAGGAAGTGGCCAAAAGCTTCAATCACCTTGCCGGCAGCATCGGGGCCTTCATGGCCGTTCATCAACACCACGCGGGTGGAGGCCACGTTCAAGCTCAGGCGCAATAGCGTGGTGACCAGCAAAATGGTGGGGAATGCAGCGAAGTCGAGCGGGCGTGTGGTGTACAGGCTTGCGACCAGCACCATGAGGCTGAGCGCGATGTTGAATGTAAAAAACAGATCGAGTGCGAAAGGCGGTACAGGCAAAATCATCATGACAAGAATCATGATGATGAAGATGGGTGCGCCCAAGGTTTTTGCCTTTTCGCCGCCCAAGCCTGCTTTTATAAAATCTAGTGAAAATGCGGAGGAAGCCACAGTCCCGCCCATCAAGTGGTTAACGGTTCAATTATGGGAAACTTTAGCTTTTCTCAATGATGGAATTGAGGGTGAATTACCGCCTTATTGTGGATTGGATTGCTCGCCTGCAGATTCTTTTACCCCAATCGGAGTGGGGATCAAGCAACCCACTGCCTAGTTGGCCAGAAAACCGTAGCCGAGTAGCAAATCAAACCGCCGGCCCTGGATCCATGCCTTTCGGAATGTCCGCATCACCTGGCACTTCAACCAAATGCGCCCTTCCCTCGGCCAAGGCATACACATAAGCCAGCAACTTGGCCACAGCCGTGTACAAGGCACCGGGAATTTCCTGCTCAAGGTCTACGTTGGAATACAAGGCACGGGCCAACGGCGGTGCTTCCACCATGGGTACTTTGTGTTCCTTGGCCACTTCCCGAATTTTCAGGGCCAGTGGGCCAATGCCTTTGGCGACCACGCGCGGCGCACCTTTGCCATCCTTGTCGTATTTCAAGGCCACGGAATAGTGGGTCGGGTTGGTGACAATCACATCTGCATTTGGAACAGACGCCATCATGCGTCGGCGTGCCGCTTCACGCTGCATGCTCTTGATCTTGCCTTTCAAATGCGGATCACCATCCGATTCTTTTGATTCGCGCTTGAGTTCTTCAAGGTTCATGCGCAAACCCTTGTAATAGCGCCACAACTGGTATGGCACATCAATCGATACAATCAACAGGAAAGAGATTGCCAGAATCAGGGCGTCTTTGATGGTGATGCGCGCCGTCTCGGCCATGCCGTGTTCAAGAGGCATGGCGGACAGTTGCGTGAACTCACCAAGGTCCTGCATCAACAGCAGGTAACCAACCCCGCCCAGCACCAATGTTTTCAGTATGGCTTTGACCAGCTCAGCCAATCCATTGACCGAGAAAATATTCTTCAAACCCTTGACTGGATTCAACTTGGAAAACTTTGGTTCCAGCGGTTTGGTGGACCAGTTAAACCCACCCACCATCACATTGGAAAAAATGGCGGCAAACACCACCACCAAAAAAAGTGGCCCAAGAATAACCAGACTTTCCTGAAGCATGGAAACCCATTTCAAACCCATGTACTTGGTATCAAAGGCGTGCGCACGTTCCAGCACAAGACCTTGTCGCATCAGCTTTTCACTTTGCCCCACCAATTCGCCGCCCATGGAATACAGCAAACCAACCCCGGCAAGCAGCACAACGCCCCCGCCCAGTTCTCTGGATCGGGGGAGATTGCCTTCCTCTCGCGCTTTACGGATCTTCTGTTCCGACGCGGGTAAGTCTTTTTCCTGATCGGTTTCTTCTGCCAAAGCAGCACCTGTGGTGTTGGAATGTTCTTATTATGAAAAGGATGGGTGCAATTCAAAACCCCGAATTGAGCGGGTAACATGACACTACTTGAAATTGAAGGCGACAACACCATGCAATACGACCCACGCGAGGCGTTGATCCGCCTGGACAACGACGCTGCGTTAATGACCGCGCTGATTGCCGTGTTCATCAAAGAATGTCAGGGCTACATCAGCCAGCTGCAAGCCGCCTGCGAACGTCAGGACCTTCAGGGATTGGGCGAAGCGGCCCACACTGTGAAAGGGTCTGCAGCAGCCATCGGTTTTGAAACGGCCCGCAGGTTGGCCGAAGACCTGGAGGTGGCCTGTCGTCAATCCGGCGTGAAAAGCATTGCCAGCTTTGAAAACAGCACTTCAAGGCTGATTGACGTACTACAAAACTGCGAAGCGCCCTTGAAACTGTGGGTTAACAATATTCAGTGAACATAAAAAAAGCCGCGACAGTGCGCGGCCTAAAACGGACCCCTATCCGTCATTCGTCAGTCTTTGATCAATAGCTCGGGACTAAAGCCCAGGCGTATGCCACCCCAGTGGCGCCCATTGATTTCAATGGGCAAAGACAAATCATTCAACACTTCGCCGGTGTCGCGGCGATAGGTTTGCAGCAACCAGGGCGACAGGTTTTGCGCAGCACGCAAACCCACGGGGTCACTAAACATACGCTTGTCGCGGCTTTCCACCAAATCTTTTTTCAAGTCGCCGGTCAATGGACGTGAATACTTGCTGTTGTGGGTGGGCGCATAACCTTTGCGGTCCACACACAGCGAAAATACCGAACCCGGCACATTGGCCACCAATTGGTCGTACGCGCCCTGAAGCTGACGCTCCACAGCACGGTCGTAACGTGTGCTGTACTTTTGCGGATTGGAATTCGGAATGGGTTTGTAGATCTCATCAAAAATGTCGTGCCCGTTGTCCATTGCGTCGATCAGAATATTTTTACATTGCTCGCGCGCCAACAGAGCCTGCTCGATAATCTGCTCGTATGCGCCCTTGCCAATTTTGAAACGAGCAACCAGTTCCTTAATGCGGTCTGTGGCAGTGGCCAATTCGGTACTCGATTTCTCGGATTCAGTGGTTTGAGTAATAACAGACTGCGCCGTATCGCGAATCTGCGAGGCCATTCCCGACACTTCCATATTGATTTGCTTGACGGACTGCACTTGCTGCGTCACGTCATTGATCTGGACACTCATTTCCTCAAAACTGTGCACCATGCCAGAAAACTTGGCAGACGAGGTGCTGACAGTTTGCTGCCCTTTTGTAATGCTTTTGTTGATTTCGCGGGTTTCTTCCTGTGTTTCGCCCACCAGTTTCAGCATGGAAGAAATATTCCCACGGATTTCGCCAGTGGCAGACTTCACACGTTCAGCCAGACCACGCACTTCATCGGCCACCACAGCAAAACCACGACCCTGCTCGCCGGCACGCGCCGCTTCAATGGCTGCATTCAAAGCCAACAGATTGGTTTGGTCGGAAATGTCGTTGATCAATTTGACAATGTGTTCAATGCCCTTGCCGGTTTGCGCAAGCTTTTCAACCGTGTTGCCAAAGCTGCTCAAACTGCCAGACGCCTGATTCATTTCATCGGCCACGCTGAGTAATTCCCGGTAAGAGGAATTCACGGTCTCCAGATGCTCACCAGTGGCTGTGGACAAATAATTCGCGCTGTTGGAAACATTTTCCATGGCCTGCGACGCCATGTCTGCTGCCTGAAAAATTTCGGTGGTGATGCTGCCCTGCTTCTCCGCAGTGCGGCTTGCGTCCTTCAGACTGCCGGATACACGAACAGATTCCATTGAAACCTGGGACGTCATTCTGCGAATTTCATGAATCAGATCGCGCAGGCGAACCATGAATGCGTTGTAGTTTTCGGCCAGATCACGAAGCTCATCCTGAGTCACTGTGGGCAAATTCACCGACAAATCGCCTTCACCATTGGCCAGTTGATCCATTCGGTCACTGAGCAAATGAACCGGACGCACAATCAAGTGGCGCAGGTACACAAACGCCCCGGCGCAGGCCAGCAGAGTGAACCCTAGAGACATTCCCAGAATCAATCGGAATTCGCTCATTTGTACCGCATCGAGTTTGCCGATGGCCCAGACATACAGAACCAGATAAGCAATCAGCACAACACTTGCAATGCCCATGACATTGCCAAACAATTTCCGACTGAGGGTGTAGAAAAAACTTTTCTCAATCGAGCGATACAGTGAACTCATGAAATATACTCCTTGCCCCCGGCTTGATTCGCCGAGTGTGTAAATTAGATTCGCGGCGTGCGCTGTTGTCTGATTATCACGGCTGAAGGGACTACCCAAACTGGCTAGAACGAGTAGAAAAGCACCTTAGTTCTTGTCACAATCTACAACTTTCCTTCAATCAGTTCACGCAACTCAAGCACCAGCACCAGCAAGCCTTCACCTGACAAAGTTGCCCCTGCAACACCCTTGGGTTTGATCCCCTCCAAGGGTTTGATCATGACTTCATCCTGACCAACCAAAGAATCGACTGCCAGAATGCAGGCCCTGTCGCCACTAACAGCCAACACACCCACCTTGGGGCCGGGATTTGATTCACGGCCAATCAATGTTGCAAGATCGAGCAATGGAATAACCTCACCGCGAACCACCATGGTGGGCTTTCCACTGACAAACTGCACCCTGTCTTCTTCAATCGGAATAATTTCCCGTACGCTGGACAAAGGCAACGAATAAATTTGTTCTTCAAGCTTCAACATCAACACTGGCAAAATGGCCAGGGTCAATGGCAACAGGATGGTAATTTTGGAACCATGCCCCGGTTCAGATTGAATTTCGATCCGGCCATTGAGGCGTTGAATGTTGGTTTTCACAACATCCATGCCAACACCTCGCCCGGAAATGTCTGAAATTTGATCTTTGGTAGAGAATCCAGGCAGGAAGATTAGTTGCAGGCTTTCCTGCACACTTAACTGCCCGGCCTCTTCGGAACTGATCAGCCCCTTCTCGACTGCCTTTTCACGAATGATCTCGGGGCGCATGCCTCGACCGTCATCCTGGATTTCAATCACGATGTGATCGCCTGTCTGCCGGGCCGACAGGTTCACGATGCCCTTCGGATTTTTCCCGCACGCAATACGGTCTTCAATGGTTTCAATACCATGGTCCACCGCGTTACGCACCAAGTGAATCAGAGGGTCATTCAGTTCTTCAAGAATGGACTTGTCCACTTCGGTTTCTGCGCCTTCAATAACCAGTTCCACGTCCTTGCCCAGTTGGCGCGACACATCACGGGCCAGGCGACTGTACTTCTGAAACACGCGCCCAACGGGTTGCATACGGGCTTTCATGACTGCAGATTGCAGATCGGAAACCAGCATGTCCAATTGGCCCACCACTGTGTCGAGGGACTTGATCAAGTCATCATTAACCACACCCGCGTTGATCGACTGGAACAAACAACTCAAGCGGTTTTTGGTCAAACCAATTTCACCGCTCAGGTTCAGGATCTGGTCAAACCGTACCGTATCTACGCGAATGCTGTTTTCCTTGGCTGTGGTTGTAGCTGGGCCTGCGGCCTTGGCTTTGGATGCGGGCGCCTTGGGGCGAACTGCCGCTGCGGCCTGTCTTGAAATGGCTTCTGTTGCCATGCCTGTGCTCAATGCGGCCTGCTCCAGTTCACGGGGCGCAACACCCACGACCGCTTCATACAATCCGGCCCAGTCCAGATCATCTTCGGCTACGACGGGGCTGTGAGCTTGTTCGCTTGCAGTCTGAATCGCAACTTGTTCCACTACCGCAGCGGCTGCCACAGTTCGACCCTCAATTGCAGCGTCCAGCGCATCCAGCAATTCAACAGGTGCCGCACCCGGCTGGTGACCATTGCGCATTTCACCAAACATGCGGTGCACTTCGCCGGTTGCAGCCATGATGGAATCCATCATTTCCGCATCCAGAAGAAGTTTTTTGGACCGAAGCTTGTCGAACAGATTTTCGGTTTTGTGACACAGCTCAACCAGGTGTGTTGCCTCCAGAAAACCGGCACCACCCTTGATGGTGTGGAATCCACGGAACACTGTGGCCAAAAGCTCGGCATCTTCAGGGCTTTGCTCCAGCTCCACCAGTTTGCTGTCCACGTCTTCCAACAAGTCACCGGCTTCTGTCAAGAAGTCGTGCAACAGTTCGACGTCACTGAATGCGCTCATTTGTATTCTCCCACTTCAGCCTGGTTGTTCGTGTTGTTAGAAGCCGAGGCTTTCCAGCAGGTCATCAACCTGACTTTGATTGCTGCACACATCAGTTCGTCCTTCCGCATTCATGGCCGGGCCATTCAGGAATGTTTCTTCAACCTGCTTGCGTTGATCGGCCGGCGTGGTGTCCAGCAGCAACTGAACAAGCTGTTCTTCAAGACCTTGCGCCATGTTGCCAATTCGATTGACCACTTGGCCGGTCAGGTCATGGAAGTCTTGCGCCATCATGATGTCGGTCAGGTGTCCACCCAACTGGCTGCTGGATTGACTGAATTCCTTGATGAACTCACGGTTCTCGCGGGCATGCGACTTGAATTCTTCCAGACTCATCTCGTTGTTGTAGAGCCGATCCCACTTCCGATCCAAATCAGCCGCGCGAGCGGACAAATCATCGTTCAACTTTTGCGATGCCTCTACGGCGGCCAACACTTTCTCTGCGGCCTTGCCAGTCAGGTCGGCAATGTAGTTCAGGCGTGCGCGTGCATCAGGCAGTGCATTGACCGCATGTTCAACGCTTTTGTCGTAACCCAGTTCACGAAGGGCATCGTGCAGTTTCCGGGTCAATGAACCAACACGGCGAAACACATCACGCGGCTCGTCTTCCGAACTGCCTTGACTTGCCGCCGGTACTTCGGACGCCTCAGGCACCTCTTCATCCCAAACACGTTGTTCTGCAATCTCGTCAAACAACGCTTCCAAATCGTCGTTGTCACCGCTTTTCAGGTTGTCTGGATTCATCCTTGCGACCTCTCTTCTTTTGCTGGTTTTTGGTTTATACAGACATCTTTGCGACGATCTTGCCCAACTTCTCTTCCAAGGTGGCCTTGGTAAAGGGCTTCACGATATAACCATTGGCGCCCATCTGCGCTGCGGTCACGATGTCTTCCTTTTTCGCCTCGGCAGTGACCAACAACACCGGCAGGTGTTTAAGCTCGGCATCTGCGCGAATGTTCTGAAGCAGCTCAAAGCCGTTCATGTTTGGCATGTTCAGGTCGCTGACCACGAAATTGAAATTGCCTGCCTTCAGCTTGGACAATGCAACCGCACCATCCTCTGCCTCGTCGGCATTGTTGTATCCAATTTCCTTGAGCAGGTTGCGTACAATTCGACGCATGGTCGAAAAGTCATCAACAATCAGGATTCTTAAATCTTCGGGGTTCATGCTTGCTCCTTACGCTGGGTGAAGCATTGAGGTAACCATCTGTGCCAGCTCTTCGGGGTGAAACTTGCCCACATAGGCGTCCACACCCACTTGCTGACCCAGCTTCTTGTTGGCCACGGAAGAAAGCGACGAATGCATTACGACAGGAATGCCTTTGAATCGTGGATCTTCCTTGATGTGGCGTGTCAAAACATAGCCATCCATTTCCGGCATCTCTGCATCAACCAGAATCAGTGACACCACGTCTTTGAGGTTTTTGTTTTCCTGCTCGGCACGGCCTGCAATGTTGCGCAGCTTCTCCCATGCCTCACGGCCATTGGTGGCGCTTTGGTATGGCAGGTGCAGCTTTTCAAGCACTTCCGTAATTTTCTTGCGGGCCATGTTCGAATCGTCTGCGAAAAACACAGGGTAAGGGTGATCCGGGCGCAGGCTGTCCATGTTGGGCACATCACCCTCGCCAATGACTTCGCCGAGAATCTGCTCAACATCCAGGATAGACACCAGTTTTCCATCCGGCAATTCAGTCAGCGCCGTGATCATTGCGCTTTGCGATTGCCCGATGCTTTGCGGGGACTTCACCTGCTCCCAATCCACGCGAACAATGCGGTCCACGTCCTGAACCAGAAAGGCCTGGGTGTGGGATGAGAACTCGGTGATAACCAGCTTGGTACGCGCCTCGCTGTTGTCCATGCGCAAGCACTGGGCAAGGTCGATGACTGGCAAAATACTGCCACGCAGGGAAATGATCCCTTCAACGCCAGCAGGCATGTTGGGTGTGCGCGTGATGGGCAAGGTTTCACAGACCTCGCGAACCTTGAACACATTGATACCGAAAACCTCGGTTGAGCCCAAAGAAAACAGGAGCAACTCCATTTTATTGGAGCCCGCAAGCCTTGCCTTCTCATCAATCATGTTCATCAAGCGGTAATCGTTTTGCATTGTGTTGCTCCTGACAGATAGACTATTTCTTTCAATTCGTATTCTCGCCGTTCTTCGGGAACGGCAATCCTTCAACTTTTGGCACCGGGGGCAACTCAATCAGATTCGGATCCTCTCCCTCATCCAGATTGGCCAACGCCCTGACAGCTTCTTCGGCGCGCTTGTTCATCACCACAATCGCGATTCGCCTGTTCACCGCTGCGTAGGGGTCTTTCTCATCCAGCGACACCGACGAAGCCAGGCCCACCACACGCAGCATTTTGTTGTCTGGCATGCCTGCCAGGGTCATCTCTCGCCGGCTGGCATTGGCCCTGTCAGCCGACAGTTCCCAGTTGCTGTAACCTTTGTTGCCTGCCGCGTACGGGGTTGCATCGGTGTGGCCAGACAAGGTCAACTTATTCGGCACCTGATTCAGCAACTTCGTCAAACTTCTCAAAATATCCTTCATGTAATCTTTCAGCACTGCACTGCCCGAATCAAACATGGGGCGATTGCGCTCATCCACAATCTGAATTCTCAAACCTTCGGGCGTAATGTCGAGCATGATTTGATTTTTAAACTGTTTCATCAAATCTGATGCGTCGATTAGGCCCTCTATTTCCCCCTTTAATTCCAGCAAGCGCTTGGCCTCTGCCTTTTCGAAGGCTTCGCTGGATGCGGTGGAGGTGGATGCGTTTGTTGCTTTGTCACTACTGCCGCTTTTTATCTGACCGACAGACCGCGACAAATCAGTTCCGCCAGCATCAATGATATTGGTGGCAGTACCCGATCCAGGCCCCCCAACCAACGCGACCTTCAAGGGTGACTTGAAGTATTCGGAGATCCCCCGCAAGTCGCCTTCCGAGGTGGAACCCAGCAACCACATCAACAAAAAAAACGCCATCATGGCAGTCACGAAGTCGGCATACGCAATTTTCCATGCGCCACCGTGGTGGCCATGACCACCCTTCTTGATTTTCTTGATTACGATGATTGGACGTTCTTCGTCAGACTTCGCCATGTTGCGTGTTTGTCCTTATTTGCCCTTGGTACTTTTCACGTGCTCTTCCAGCTCGATGAAAGTTGGCCGCTCGGTTGAATAAAGAACCTTGCGCCCAAACTCCACAGCCAGGGCAGGCGAGTAACCGTTCAAACTGGCCAGCAAGGTAGTTTTCACACACTCAAACGGCTTGGACGACTCGGCGATTTTGTGGTTGATAATGCTGGCCAGCGGGCCTACAAAACCGTACGCCAGCAAAATCCCCAGAAAGGTGCCCACCAGGGCAGCGGCGATCATTACACCCAACTCGGCGTTACTGACCTGACCCACCGAACCCATGACGTGTACCACGCCCATTACCGCTGCCACGATACCGAACGCAGGCAAACCGTCGGCCATTTGTTGAACCGCCGATTGCGGGGTATGCGCTTCCTGGTGGTGCGTTTCAAGTTCACCATCCATCAGGTTTTCGATTTCCATGGGGTTCAGGTTGCCACTGACCATCAAACGAAGGTAGTCGGTCATGAATTCAACAACGTGATGGTCGGCCAGCACCTCGGGGTACTTTTGAAACAAGGGGCTTTGATCCGGCTCTTCCACATCCGCTTCAATAGACATCAAACCTTCTTTTCTAACCTTGGTCAGAATTTCATACATCAAGGCCATCAGGGACATGTAAAAAGCCTTGGTAATTGCACTGGGTTTGAATGCACCACCCAAGGCTTTGCCGGTGGCCTTCAGAATGCTTGGTGTGTTGCTGACGACAAAAGCACCCAGCGCGCCACCACCAATAATCAATACCTCGACTGGTTGCCAAAGGGTTACCAGGTGACCGCCCATGAAAGCGAAGCCACCCAACACCGAGAAGGTCACAATGACAAATCCTATTGCTACTAACATGGGATGGGGTTCTCTGTTGGAAAGTGATTTTTCTGTATAGGTATTGTCGGCAGAATTTGTAAAATCTTTTGTCTGAATAAAGTGGCTTTTCTAGGCGATTTCAATGCATGACCACATGGCCCAGGGAATTTCACAATCCTTGGTGCTAGCCGTTTTAGGGGGGGAATACAAAAATGGCCAGCAACATTGGCTGACCATTGAATTGTTGAGAAACCCCCACTGCAGACCCGGAAGAGACAGAGGGTGGGAGGATGCAACCGGACCTTTAGTTGCAGCGGGGGTAAAAAGTAAGCCCTTCTCCCGCGGGCTTTTCAAACCACACAATCAGGCTTCGATGCTCGCCTCTTCGTTAAAAAAACGATCGGCGGCTGACTGACGCGTTTTCCCCGCGCGTGAAGGCATGTGACACAAACCACAAACATAGTCATTGACCAGTTCGTAGGTGTGAACAACAAAGCGGCCTTCACAATCCTTGCATTCGGTGGTGGTCAACATGCCTGCATCAAAAAACTTCACGAGGCGCCAGGCGCGCGTCAGTGACAACACTTCCGGCAAGCCCAGCTGGGCAATCTGTTCCAGGTACATTCTGTAAGCCTTGATGATGGCTTCAATGTCTTCGATGTCGGTGCTCTTGATCAGCGTCTGGTAAATATTAACAAACAGCGACGAATGAATATTGGGCTGCCAGGTCATGAACCAGTCGGTCGAGAAAGGCAGCATGCCTTTGGGTGGCGACTTGTGCTTCAGTTCCTTGTACAGCTTGAGCAAACGCTCACGCGACAACTGGGTTTCAGATTCAAGAACCTGCAAACGTGCGTCCAGGCGGATCAGCTCGGTGGCCAACTGGATTTGCGCTGCTTCGTCGATGATTGATTTTACTTTAGCCATGATTTTTTTGACCCCTGTCTGATGTCAATGTTGGGTGCGTGAATTCTTGTTATTACACCCGGATGTTTTTCGTCTTTTAAGCAGCCGTGTTAACAGCCTTGCCCGACATGATGATTGCGGCATGCATTCCAGACACGCTGCGATCTTTCGTGTGGCTGGTCAACAGGTTCCAAACCACCTCATCATCAAAACGGAAGCGGCACATCAGCATGTTACTGGATGCAATTCTCAACACCTGGGCGGTGGTGAGCTGGTCGATCAACTCGGCCACTTCGTCGGAAATACCAAGACGGAAAGTTGCTTCAGCGCGGTCTTCGCGAATCAATTGCTGGGCCAGCAGCAAATACGACAGGTTGGTTTCGCGAATCTCATCCAGCAGACGGGTACTTTTCATTTGAACATCCTCCAATTCAATCTCTGTTTTACTGCATCCCAAATTTGTGCCGTGTTTTGAATCACAGCGACAATTCCCTCATACGCATCATCGGTCGTTCTGTCGGCAACCTGAATCATCCAAGCTCTATTCATTCAGTCACCGGCCCGGCAATCCAAGTGTAGGAAGCCGCCTTACATGTACTTACTGTGCTCTAAATGGCCACAAAGGAGAATCACAGTTTGGGGGATCCCCCCATTCGTTCGAGCCCCCTTCGAATTGCCCCATTTGGTGGACACTAAGTTGTTAAGCACGTTGATTGGATAACGTACACCTTTCAAGAAAACTTGAGGGGATCCAGATTCGCCCCAAAGTGCATCACAAAAAAAACACCGGATTACGACGGGCGACAGGCGAACTTGAGGGTGGAAAAACAATATTTTTTATTTCACACCCAAGACCTAAAGTTTTAATTCCAGACATCGATAACAGGACATAAGGCAGCGCACGACAGTGCTTGACACTGAAGGCGACTGACCGATGAATCAAATT
>NZ_DAIUBR010000035.1:0-27227 GCF_036846585.1 Limnobacter sp.
CCGCCTCAAGCCATGCCCGCCCCTTGAACTGTGTGCGCGCCAGCCAGCGCCCCACCCACAAGCCCATGGGCAGCAACACCAGCAAGGTGCCAAAGGCCAGTTGTATTGAAAGGGAAAAAGCAGACCAGTCCATGTGTTTTGCTATGGGGTGTTATTGTGCAACCGGTTCATCGTACCCATATTTTTTCAGCACTTCCTGTGCTGGGGCGGTTTTCAGGTAATCGTAAAAAGCCTGGGCTGCGGGGTTTGCGGCGTGAATCAGCACCATGCCCTGGCGAAGTGGCTGGTGCCATTCTTTGGGCACCCGCTCAAAACGCGTGTGCGAAACCAGCTGTGGCGACACGGCCAGCGACAAGGCCACCAGCCCTGCCTGTGCGGCCCCCGAACTGGCAAACTGCGTGGCTTGTGAAATATTTTCACCCACCACCAGGCGGGGTTGAATACGCGCCCACAAGCCTGCATGCATCAATGCTTCCCGGGCGCGCATGCCGTAGGGGGCCACGCTGGGGTTGGCAATTGCAAGTTTGGTCAGGCGGCCGTCCATCAGCGCAGCAGCCAGGTCTTGCAAACTGCCATCCGCTTTCAATGGGCTTTTGTTGGACACCAGCAAAACCAGCCGCCCTTCTGCATAGGCATGCACAGGGGGGTTGGCCAGTTTTTCAGCCACCAGTTTTTGAGGAAACGCCATGTCGGCCGATAAAAACACATCAAACGGCGCGCCCTGTTTGATCTGACTGTAAAAATTACCCGACGAACCATAGGCCACTTTCACGGTGTGTCCTGTGGCTTGCCGGAACCGGGGTGCAATGTCATCCAGTGCGTAGCGCAAGGTGGCGGCCGCCGCAACAGTGGCCGTGCCCGCTTGGGCAAAGCCTGTCCACACCAACAACAATGCACATCCGATTGTTTTGAACATGGCGTTAAATGCTTCGCTGGTTCACGCGCTTGGACAATTCTTCTGCCGACTCTACGCGCTCGGAATACCGGTCAACCAAATACTGCGCATGGCCGCGGGTCATCAGTGTGAACTTCATCAGTTCTTCCATAACATCCACCAGGCGGTTGTAATACGGCGAAGGCTTCATGCGGTTGTTGTCATCGAATTCCATGAACGCTTTTGCAATCGAGGACTGATTGGGAATGGTGATCATGCGCATCCAGCGGCCCAACACGCGCAACTGGTTCACGGCATTGAACGATTGGGAACCGCCACACACCTGCATCACTGCCAGCGTTTTTCCCTGCGTTGGCCGCTTGGCACCACCACTTAGTGGCAACCAGTCGATCTGGGTTTTCATGACACCGGTCATGGCACCATGGCGTTCGGGTGAACTCCACACCTGCCCTTCGGACCAATCCGCCAGTTCACGCAGTTCCTGCACCTTGGGGTGCTGCTCATTCGCTTCATCTACAAGGGGCAAACCACTGGGGTCAAAAAACTTCACTTCCGCGCCCATCAAGGTGAGCAGGCGCCCTGCCTCTTCGGCGGCTAGGCGGCTGAATGACCGCGCGCGCAATGAACCATACAAAATCAGGATTCGGGGTGGGTGATCCAGGCTGTCACCCAGCAACACGCGGTCGGGCTGCTTGAAGCAATGGATGTCCAGTTGGGGCAAGTCCGAAGTAGTCATGAAAATTGAAGTCCAGAAAAAATTAAAACCAGGCCACTGACAATTCAGAAAAATAGATCACAGCCATGTATCGAAAAGTTTTACCGATGCCCACAAGCAAAATAAACAGCCACAGGTTTACCCGCATGATACCGGCGACCAGTGTCAACGGGTCACCGCCAATGGGCATCCAGGCCAGCAACAGGCTCCACACGCCATAACGCTGAAACCAGACCTGCATTTTTTCAATTTGCGCGGGCTTGAAATAGAACCATTTTTTGTGCTGAAAACGCAGCAGGTAACGCCCCAACACCCAGTTCACCACCGATCCCAGTGTATTGCCCACCGCCGCAACCAACAGCAACAGGCCCGCGGGTTCACCGGCACGGATCATGCCGAACAGCACCACCTCGGAATAAAAAGGCAGCACGGTAGCCGCCAAAAAAGCCGAGATAAACAAAAAAAGATACGACATAGGGATCAAGCGCCTTGCGCAGTCTGCCTGCATTGTTGCACAAGCCATTTGAAAAGGCGCACGTGATGCGTGCGGTAGAACAGATATTCCGGGTGCCATTGCACACCCAGCCAACAACCCTGCCCGGCGGGCTCTATGCCTTGCACAAACCCGTCCAGGTCGCGGGCTACCACGCGCACATTCTCGCCCAAATCGTCAATTGCCTGATGGTGAAGGCTGTTGATGCGCAAGCGGCTGGCTTTCACCACTTGGCCCAGAACACTTTTTGCGCGAAGTGCTGCCGTTTTACGCGGCAACACCGTGCCACGGTTGGATGTCATTTTTCGGCGCCCACGTATGTCGCTGTACAAACTTCCACCCAGGCTGACATTGATCAGTTGCGTGCCCCGGCAAATGCCAAGCATGGGCAAATTGTGTTCAAGTGCCCAGGCAATGTGCATTTGCTCCAGTGCATCGCGCATGGGGTCGTACTGCGCCTTGGGCATTTCTTCTTCGCCATAAAGGGACGGGTGAATGTCGTCGCCACCACTGACAATCAGGGCATCAATCTGCCCGATGGGCCATTGGTGTTTCACGCTGATTCGCCTGGCCTTGCCACCCGCTAGCCACACAGCAAACCGGATGCAGAACCATGATGGGGAAAACCACCGGGCATTGCCAGTTACACCGACAACAGGTTTTCGTGAATTTGCGCCAGTTCCTGGTGCCAAGGCTCTTCCTTCAGGTTGATCAAGTTGTTGTTATAGGCCACGCATTGCTCGCGCAGGGACTTCAATGCGACCGGATCGGCCGCCAGGTGTTCCACCACACACCAAATATTCCAGCTGCTGGCCAACTGCCACTGCGGATCTTCAATTTCACAATTGGGCAGGCGATAGTGAAAGGTGGGCCGTGCGTTGACAAGTTCGTCTTCAACAACAGCCAATACCCGCGCCTCATCCAGATGTTTGAACAGGGGCAAAAGGTCCATTCCGCGATTTCGCGTGGGGTTGTCTTCCAGGTAATCATCAATGATTTGGGCCATGGAAGTTTGCGTTGTGTACCCCAATACTTTTTGAACATAGCGTTTCGGATAAAGATCGATGTAGGGCATCAATCGACGCACCGGGTCTACGCCGTGGGCCTTGATCAACCAATATTGGGCCACGCAGTAAGCCTGCATGTAGGCCACCAGCGTTTCTGGGTCCAGCCCGGGCAATTCAGCATTGATGTGCACGCCGAATGCATAGATCAGTGAATCAGCAGTGCCCAGCGCACCGGCCTGCTGCAGGTTGTTTACCACCTGGCCCAACACATCCAGTTGATTCACAGGCACAGGCGGGCACACCACTTCAAGTGGCACGACCTGGCGCGCCAAATTCGTCATCAGGCTGATCACTGCCTCTTCACTGGGACGCTGGCTTTGCAAGCTGCGCCGCGCCATGTTTTTCGCAAAAAGCCAATCCAGTTCAATTTTGAAATTGCCATACTGCGGGTGCTTCACTTTGCATTCGGCTTGCGTGTCGACCAGAATTTCGCCCTGAAAGGCACTTGCAACTGCGTTCGCTGCAGTTTTCAGGTCAAGCCCGGCGA
Source organism: Limnobacter sp. (assembly GCF_036846585.1). Taxonomy (GTDB): domain Bacteria; phylum Pseudomonadota; class Gammaproteobacteria; order Burkholderiales; family Burkholderiaceae_B; genus Limnobacter. Next base: position 3,658 of record NZ_DAIUBR010000035.1, read on the forward strand.
ACTCCAGTTCAAAACCAACGCAACGGGTTTCACCACGCTCGTTGAGCATCCAAAGGGGTTTAGCAAACTTGCTGCGCATATTCCTCTCTGCAAAAAAACAAAAAGCGGCGGGCCTTTTCAAGCCCACCGCTTTCAAACGGCTTGCTGGCTATGGTGAATTACACCACAGTCAACCTTACATCCACATTGTTACGGGTTGCGTTGGAGTACGGGCAAACCTGATGCGCCTTTTCAACCAATGCCTCGGCATCCGCTTTGTCCATGCCTTCCAGTTTGATCGACATGTCCACCGTGATGGCAAAGCCCACCCCCTTGGGGTTGCCGCCAATGCCTACTGTGGCAGTAATTTCAGGTTCTGCGGGCAGCTTGATTTTGTCCTGCCCGGCAACAAACTTGATGGCACCAATAAAACAGGCTGAATAACCTGCTGCGAACAATTGTTCTGGGTTGGTACCTGGGCCACCAGCGCCGCCTAGTTCCTTGGGGGTACTGAGCTGTACATTCAAACGACCGTCTTCGGTGGCTGAACGGCCTTCCCGGCCGCCCGTCGAGGTTGCTTTGGTTGAGTAAACAACGTCCATGTTCTCTTCTCCTTGGTTTGAAGTTTCTGGATAAAGTTATCGCAATCACCAATTATGTTATCGCAATAACTTTCTAAAAGCAAGCAATCAGCTTTTCAACAATCGCTCGCGAAGTGCGTCCAACTCGAATTTCAGGCGATGAATTTCTTCTAGGCTCATGCCGCATTGATCCACGACGCAGGCGTACACATCCAATGCCTTGTCCCGAATGCGCTTGCCTTCCTCGGTCAGGTAAATTTGCAATTGGCGTTCATCGTCTGCACTGCGGTTTCGGGTCAGCAAACCCTGCTCAGCCATGCGCTTGATAACCGGTGTCAATGCACCCGGTTGCTGGCCAAGTTGGCGTGCCACATTGATCAAACTGACACCGTCTTCTTTCCAGAGAATCATCATGACAAGGTACTGTGGAAAAGTTAAACCCAAGGGCTGCAACAAGGGTTTGTAAACCTGAGTGATCGCAAGGGACGTGGCATAAAGTGAAAAACAAAGCTGGTTTTCTAAAGCGAGCGGGTTTTCGGGTTTCATTTTATAAGTGTTTTAACCAGTCGGTTTGGGTGCTTTAAGTGTAATCGCTTGAACGATTTGAGTCACCCTTGTCTAGGGCAAAAACCGATGGATCACAACAAATCGACTACTCTTGCAATTGAATAAGCGCGTTCTTGGGGATTTTTTACAGTGAGCGCTGCGTGTAAATCGGGGCTGTGCTGGAACTTCAGCAGTTCTTTGTAAAAACCGTAGTCTTTTTGAATACCAAAGGCTGCACGGCGCATGTCCAGCAAGGCGACTTCAAATGCATGCCGATGTTCCGGGAAATGCCTTTCAACATGGGAAAGTGCAAACAAATCGGCATACAGCTCTTCCCGATGACGCCGCTGTGTCGAGCCAAGGTCAATCTTTTCCTTTTTCTGTACACAGTGGCCAGACTCGTGTGCGAAAAAGGCTTCGTACACCACCTTCTTGGGAAGGTCCTTGAAAAACCGCATGTACTGCTGAAAGTTGTACCAGTTTCTGTCCCGGGTACTAACCAAAAATGTGCACCGCTTCACGTGCGCGTTGTACTGCACCAGCAGGGCTGAGTGGTGCAACACTTCCTTGCCAATCAGTTTGAAAGCAACCTGATAACCATACATTTCACCGTAGTTGCGGGCCACGGTGCCAGCAATGTGGTCAATCAGTTCTGCGTCTTCGAGATTTTCAAAACCATTGGCATGAAGCGGGGTCGAAAACAAGACCGCCATACACAAAGCCAAGGTACTGACATGCGTCAGCAGCACGCGCCTATGCAAAGCACCCGTGACCTTCATACCCACACCGCCCTGCTGGTTTTCAACAAAACCATGCACTGTTGTTGTTCTTGATAACTTAACGGGTAGCCATCGAATTGCGCGGACACCTTGATCTGATATTACATCTAAATCAAACCGTGGCTCAGTACCAAATCAAACGCATGATGAATTGGGGCAACGCAACATGAATTCAAAACGGCACTTCCCACAATTGGGCATATTCACGATTGGCTTGCTGGTGGGGGCACTGGTCATGCACGGGTTCCAGCCCCAGTGGATGCCCAACACAACTCAGACAGCAGCCCGCAACCTGCAACCCAATGCAGTGGACATCGGGTTTGCGCAAAGCATGATCATTCATCACGACCAGGCCATTTCGATGGCAAGCCTGGTCAAAGGCAAAGTTTCGCCCAACATCGATTTGCTGGCCCACGGCATTTTAACGGCGCAGTTGCAGGAAATTGGTCAGATGAAAGGCTGGCTAACAGCCTGGAACCAGAAAGTGACGCCCCAAGCGAAAGCACCGATGGCATGGGTAGAAAACGCCCGCAACGTCACCAATGTTCAAGACCTGTTGTACATCACGCAATGCAAGGCCGAAAAAGGCGCAATGCCCGGAATGTTAAATGTGGATGAATTCAACCACATGCGTAGTCTGTCTGGCATTGATCTTGAACGCCAATTTCTTGAATCGATGATCAAGCACCATGAAGCGGCCATTCCGATGGCCCGGTTTGTTGTCAACAACGGCGAATCGTTGCTGGTCAAGGGTTTGGCCAAAGCGATAATTCGGGAGCAAAACGCCGAAATATCCCTGATGAGAAAACTGTTGTCCCAACTCAATGCCTGAGATTGAATATTTTGCCGGGCTCATGCTGTAACAACACGGACAGCACAAGGCGAAGATTTGTAAGGAGTTTGTTAACTGTCAGAAATCAGTAAGTGCCCAAACCCTACGATGATAAAAAAATGACAGAGGAGACAGGGATGAAACAGAAGGTACTTTGGTTGATTGCAGGCACGGCCACTTTGGCGGCATGTGGCTCTGATGGCAGTGGCGGCACCCCAACCACCCGAACAACACCCAGTGGATCAAGCGGGGCAAGCTTTGTTGAACCCGCCCAGTGCGGCGCAGGTTCCGTGCCGGAAACCGGCATTCAAGGCCAGGTTTCACTGGCAGACCGGGAAAGCGGGCGCAGCAAGCAAGGCTACAAGTGCAATATGGAACTGGTTGGCCAATATCAGGGCGAAGGCAGTACCTGGGTGAATCCTTCGTACAAAACCTGTTCGTACATGGGCACCACCTTCACGGGCATTCCCAACAAAGTGTCGCAAGGGGTGCAGGTCATTGACGCCAGCAACCCGAGTAACCCGACACTTTCCACCAACCTGACCAGCCCTGCGTTTTTGCAAAGCCCCTGGGAATCGTTGAAAGTGAACGAGGCCCGCGGCCTGCTGGGTGGCGTTGCGGTGGGGCCTGTGCTCAGTGCCGGTTTTTTCGATATTTACGACATTGGCACCGATTGCGCACAACCCATTTTGTTGAATTCTTTTGCAGCCAACCTGACACTGCCCGCCAACTTGATTGGCCATGAAGGCGCCTGGTCGCCCGACGGCAACACGTACTGGGCCACTGGTTTAAACCCGGGCAGCATTACGGCAATTGACACCAGCGACCCCAGCCTGCCGAGAATTTTGTACACCACCATTGCTTCACCCAGCAACCACGGTTTTGAATTGAGTGAAGACGGCAACCGAATGTACCTGACATCGCTGACTCCGCCCGGCGTGATCATTCTGGACACCAGCAGCATTCAGAACCGCGACCCGGTGCCCATGCTGACCGAGGTGGGCAGCGTGTATTGGGAAGACGGCGACTTGAGCCAGCACACCATTCCGGTTTCCTACAACGGCAAACCGTTTGTGATTGCGGTGGATGAAGGCGGCGCTGGTGCAGCACGAATTATCGACATTTCTGATGAAACTGCGCCCGTGGTTGTATCCAAACTGAAGCTGGCCATTCATGCGGAAGAAAACGCCGACATTCGGGCCGCAGACACGGCAAACAACGGAACCTTTGGTTACGAAGGCCATTACTGCGGCGTGGACCGAAAAATAAACCCCACCGCGATTGCCTGCGGCTATTTTCAATCGGGTGTGCGGGTGTTCGACATACGCGATCCACTTGCCGCAAAAGAGATTGCTTATTACAACCCGCCAGCGCAATCCGAGAAAAAAGCACAACTTGCAGGTTCCGAACATGCCAGCAGTGCGCTTGGTTTTACCGCAGATTTGAGCACCGACTGGTGCAGTTCACCGCCCCGCTTTGTGGGCAGCGATCAAGTTTGGGTGACCTGTCAGGACAACGGCTTCATGGTGTTGAAGTTCACCAACGAAGCCTATCCCTTGAAATGACAAGTTAAGCGTTCAACCAGCTCACGGTTTTCGCCCAAATGGTCTTGGGCGATTCCTTGCCGCTCATGATGCCAATGTGGCCACCGGGGCCGATGAAGAATTCTGATTTTTCAGAGCCCACCACTTTGGTAATTGGCTTGCAACAGGCCACGTTGGCGAGATTATCCGTTTTGCCTGCGATGCCCAGCACGGGGCAGGTAATGTCTTTGAAGTTGGCCACGGCCTTGCCCACTTTGAATTGACCATGCGCGGTTTCGTTTTCCAGCCAAATGCTGGCAAACCAGTCGCGAATGGCGCCACCGGGGTAGGCTTCCAGGCTGTCGATGAAGGCGGCCTGGTTGGCGTGTTGCGCAACAAATTCGCGGTCGTGCAACTGGGTTACAAGGTTCCAGTAACCTTTCAGGCTGCCCACGGGGTCGAGCAGTTTGAAACCGATCACGTTGGCCCAACCCGGGGTGTACAGCAACTTGGCAGGCACCTTGCGGAAATTGATTCGGGCCGATTTCAACAGGTGGGCCAGGCGCTTGTACTGCTGGCCGATTGGGCCGTTGGCATGCCCGTCAATCGGTGTGCCGAAAGTGACGATCTTGTTGATGTTTTCATCCTTGAACAAAGCGGTGTAGGCCAGTGCCATACCACCGCCCATGCTCCAGCCTTGCAGGTTCAGCTTTTTCGAGCCACTGTGTTCGCGCACGGCATTCAGGCAGGCAGGCAAAAATTCCTTGATGTAATTTTCAAGCGTCAAACCAGCCTGTTTGCGCGTGGGCTTGCCCCAATCGATCAGGTACACATCAAAGCCTTGCGCCATCAGGTAGCGCACAAAACTGCGTTCGGGCAGCAGGTCGTACACAAACATGTTCACGGCCAGTGGGGCCACCAGCACCAAGGGAATTTTGTTTGGCTTCTTGCTAACAGGCAGCGTTTCGTCGCACACCGTGATGCTTTCTTCAATCAAAGGCAGGTAGTGGCGAACACTGTGAATACCGCTTTGGTGAACAATTTCAAATGGCTGCAAACCAGCCCGCACCATGGATTCCGATTTGAACAAACGATTCCAGCCGTTGCTGGACATGTGGCCGATGCGGCGAAGACTGAGTGCTGTGGACATGGCGGGGAACCTGATTCAATTGTGAAAATGATGTGTGTCAGATTCTAACAGCGGGATGACTTGGTGCATTGGTGTTGACATTCTAAACCCACCCTTGATTAGCCAATAATAATTAATCCACTCGAGTGAACAGTTGGGACTACATGTCAAGCAATGGTAACTTGGCGCGTTCACGTTAAAAAATCTTGCCATGATCATTGAAATTAAAGACGGTGTAATCAAGAACACATCCATTAAAACGGATATTTACTCGCAAATTGAAAAAGGAACCATGGCAAAGGTTAATGCCATTGTTGTTCACCAAACTGGCTCTTCAGGTTCTGAATCAGCATATTCAAGCTACAAATCTGGTCAAAATGGCGCCCATTTTTTGATCGAGAAAGATGGTACGGTGGTTCAAACGGTTCGAATCCGGCAAAACCTACCCTGAACGCTATCCCACCAACGACGATATGGACGATGAAGACGTTTATCGACACCCAGAGGTTTCATACAAAAAACCTTCTGAAGCAAAATCTGCAACGTGGAGATGATCGTCGCATGACAAAACTTCATTTCATTTTTTGGATTTGCGCATTCTGGCTGGTCGCTTGCGACTCCAGTCAAAATAAAAACGCTTTCACTGATATCCAAATAGTCGAGCGGGGGTTTCAATCTGGTGGAGAGTTTTGTAAAGACTTCACCATGCAAGAAAAAGAAATTGAACAATTCTTCATTAAGGCCAATGTGAAAACACCACGTGAAATTCACGATGAATTCGAGTATCTACCTTGCTATATACGGGGCACATCAACTCACCAACAACAAACTGTGAGTTGGGAAATCAGGGCTGGAGGAACCGCCAGGGTCATCTACCCCGATGATTCACAAATCGAGTTTGGCTGTACTGACTGTTTTTAAAATTTTACTTCCACTTCAATCCCACCGTCACACCCAACAAAAACTGACGCTCGCTGGCGGGCTCAAAAAACTGCCCTGCCCCTTGGTTCACGATCACCGAACCCACGTATTCCTTATCGAACACGTTGTCGACCCGGGCATAGGTGCGCACATTCCAGCCACCGTCCAGCGGCCAGTCTTTGCTGGCACGCAGGTTCACCACTGAATAGGATGGCGCAAAGGCATCGTTCGCATCATTGGCAAAAAGCTTATCGACATAGCGCAATTCAGTTGCGGCCTCGTACAGGCTGGAAGGTCTGTACACCACCTCACCAAAGAAGGTTTTTTTCGGAATGCTGGGCAGGCTGTTGCCCGCCTGAATGCTGTTGACCGAGGTGCCGTAAGTGGCGCGAATGTAATTGACCGCAGCATTGGCCTGCCACTGATTGTTGAAGGCATGTTGCAAGCCTAATTCCGCGCCTTCACGGCTGGTGGAGCCCGCATTTTGAAACGATGTGGCACCACCATTGGCAGCCAGCACCACAATTTCATTCTCGGTGTCCACCGTGTACAGCGCAGCATTCACTTTGGTGCCGCCAAACCTGGCTTTCACACCCACTTCAAGTTGTTCACTTTTGGCGGCCTCCAATTCAGAATTGAAGTTGGGGCTTGGCGGCGCAACCGACAAGTAAGCAGTTTCCAGCAAGGTAGGTGTTTCAAACCCCTCACCATAGGAAATGTAGGTGTTGATGTTGGGTTGCAAACGGTAAGTGAAACCCAGATTGCTGGTCACCTCGTCGTACTTTTTGCTGCCGCTGCCATTGCCGTTGCTCAAAAACTGGTCGCGGGATTCAATCTTGATGGATGAATTTCTTACACCACCCAGTACACTGAATTTGTCGGTGAAAAAGTATTCAGCCTGCAAGTATTGGTCGAACTGGCTGGCCGTATTGGCTTCATCCCGGTTGGGCGTGGTGCTGGCCCCGAAAAAACCCAAACGTGCCTGTTCCAGCTCGCCCACGGTTAAACCTGCATTCAAAAACAAAGGCTTTTTCAGCAAGCTGGTTTGGTGACCAAAACGAAGGTCGGCACCGCTGTACTCATTCTTCAAATCGATCACCGCGCTGCTGGCCAGCACCTGTCGAATTTTACGGTCGCCGTAGTAAGGGCTGAAGGTCACATTGGTGGCAGGCGTAAACCGGTGTTCAAGCACAATACCGGTTTGGCTTTGCTCGACAGTTTTGTTGGTGTTTCTGGCCACTGTGTTGGTGCCGGCCTGCCTGCGGTTTTGTGCCAGTTGTTCGGCAGTCAAACCGGCTGGGTCTTGGGCCAGGGGAATGTCCACGTAGTTCACCACCCAGCTTAGCCGCGTGTAGCTGCTTAAATTCCACACCATTTTGCTGTTGAAGTTGTCGCGGCGGGCTTTGCTGTGGTCCCGATAACCATCGGTTCGAAAGGTAGACGCATCAATCACAATGCCCACTTCCTCATTACCCTTGTTCAGCTTGACTCCACTTCGCCGCGTGCTGTCGGTGCCAAAAATCTGGTTCACTTCCAGCTCGGTGCCAACGCGCGGGTTCTCGGTGGTCAGCAAAATAACGCCACCCGAAGAATTGCCGTACAACGATGAAAATGGCCCGCGCAACACTTCAATGGATTCAGTCGAACTTAAACTGAAGTGCGAAATTTGCCCGGAACCATCAGGCATGGTGGCCGGAATGCCATCGGAAAACAAACGCACGCCGCGCACTCCCGAAGTAGCCCTGGCACCAAAACCACGAATTGAAATTTGCAGGTCTTGCGCAAAATTGTTGCGATTGTTGATCACCAAGCCGGGCACACGGGTCAGGGTTTCCGACAAATTCACCTGAAAACTGGCAGCTTTCTCCAGCGTGTTCTGGTTGATTTTGTCGACCGAAGCGGACACTTCAAACGGATCGCGGGCTTCACGGGTGGCCGACACCACGAAGTCGTCAAGCTTCGCGGTTTGCGCAAAGGCGGCGGGCATCAGCCCCAATGCGGCAATGGTCGCCAACAAGGATGAACTGCGGTGCTTCATGAAAGATGTCTCTGAATTGTTGTGGTTAAAGTGCGGCCAGCTTGCATGAAATGTCTCGTGAAAATTTCCCGATCTTCATGAAAATGGAATATTTCCTCTGCGACAAACCCCCACTGTGTTTGTACAATCGTGGTAACACTTGTAAACCCTATTATAAAAAATCTGGAGACTCCCGCATGTTGCACGCACTCGAAGTGCTGTTCCTTCGCCTCTACATGGCCCTGTTCAAAGTGGTCACCGCCCTGCTTCCGTTCAAGTGGCCCCGGGTGTTCGAAGGCAGCGGATCTTCTCTGGAACTGGTGCGCCACATGGCAGCCCAGGGGCACACCAGCGTGTTGATTGTCAGCGATGCCGTGCTGGTAAAACTGGGCGTGCTCGACCAGATGAAAACCGAGCTGGAATTGCTGAAAGTGAAGTACGCCATTTTCGATGGTGTGGAACCCAACCCCACCATTGCCCAGATTGAAGCCGGCTACAAAGTGCTGGCACAACATGATTGCGATGCCATTCTGGCCGTGGGTGGTGGCAGCCCGATTGATGCCGCCAAGCTGATAGGCGCACGTGCCAAAAACCAGAAACCCATCATGAAAATGACCGGTCTGTTTCGCGTGTGGCGCGGCATGTTGCCCCTGTATGCAGTGCCCACAACGGCAGGTACTGGTTCAGAAGTGACCATTGCCGCCGTGGTGAGCGACCCCGCAAACCAGCGCAAGGCTGCCGCCATGGACCTGAAACTGATGCCAACCGCCGCCGCACTGGATGGCGCTTTGATGGCAGGCCTGCCCCCACACATTACCGCCGCCACCGGGATGGACGCGCTGACCCACGCGGTTGAATCGTTCGTGTCCAGAAACGCCATGAAAAAGACCGACGAGAAAGCCATTGAGGCCACACAGTTGGTGATGAAATACCTTGAAACCGCCGTCACCGATGGCGGCAACATTGAAGCCCGCCAGAAAATGGCACGTGCTTCGCATTTGGCAGGCATGGCGTTTACGCAAGCTGGCGTGGGTTACGTGCATGGCATTGCCCACAAGTTTGGCGCCTTGTACCACACCCCCCACGGGCTGGCCAATGCAATTGCAATGCCACATGTGCTGGATTATTCCCTGCCCAATTGTGCCGACCGCCTGGCCATTCTGGCGCGCGCCTGCGCAATTGGTGAAAAAGGGGCGGACGATATTCATTTGGCACGCGCCTTCATTGCACGCATTCGGGAAATGAATGCGAAGTTCGGCATTCCAGTCCACCTGGCCGCACTGAAGGCCACTGACATTCCAAAGGTGGCGCGTTCTGCAATTGCTGAAGCGCGCTTTACCTACGCAGTGCCACGCTACATGAACCAGCGCGTGGCCGAAACCGTAATCAAGAACATGCTACCCACAACCTGACATAACCTCCCCTTTTTAGCCTGTACACTATTGGCCGGAATCCCCTCCAGGGTTTCGGCTTTTTTTATACGGAAAAAAAACGGAGCGGTACATGGAATTATTCGACGCAATCTATCAACGCCGTGCCATCAAGGCATTCGATCCTGAATACATCATCTCAGCCGACGAAGAAAAGAAACTGTTTGAAGCCGCCATTCAGGCGCCCACAAGCTTCAACATTCAACACTGGCGTTTTGTGGTGGTACGCGACAAGGCTTTGCGTGCAGAAATGCGCAAGCTGGGCAATGACCAGGCACAGATCACCGATGCATCATTGCTGGTCGTCATGACGGCCGACATGAAGGCTTGGGACAAAAGCCCCTCCCGCTACTGGTCCCTTGCGCCCAAAGAAGTGGCCGACCTGCTGGTTGGCTGGATGGGCCCGTTTCATGACGGACGCGAGTGGCTGCAACGCGACGAAGCGCAACGTTCGATCGGCATGGCCATGCAAACGCTGATGCTGGCTGCAAAAGGCATTGGTCTGGACTCATGCCCCATGATCGGCTTCGACATTGAAGAGGTGGCGAAACTGATCAAGCTGCCGGACGACTATGTGATGGGCCCCATGGTGGCGATTGGCAAAGGCACCAAAGCGCCTTGGCCAAAGCCAGGTCAACTTGCCCTGAATGAAGTGCTGGTGAACAACACATTCTAAAGTTCTTTCAGAAACGAGATCAACGCCGCTTGATCGGCAGGATTCAAATCCTGAAAGCGGCGTTTCGCGCCCTCGGCTTCACCACCGTGAAACTGGATTGCTTTAACGAAATCGCGCCCGGCACGCCCATCATGCAGCAAGGGCTTCTCGGTTTGGCCCACACCCCACAAAGGCGCTGTTTTCCACTCCGTGGACAAACCCAAACCTTCCGGTGCGTTGTCTGCCAGCGCTTCGCCCATATCGTGCAACAGCAGGTCTGAATACAACCACACTTCCCGGTCATTCAACGGCGCAGGTACCAAGGGCGATGTTTTCATCATCGGTGTGTGGCAACTGCTGCACTTCAGGTCCCTGAAGACCTGCTCGCCACGCACGGCGATTCCATGAAGTTCAAGTTTCGGGGGTGGTGCCAACCAGCGCTGAAAATCTGCAGTGGCCTGGGTTTGCTCCAAACTGACGGCCTCTCCAACGAAAGGCATGCATTCAGGCGTCGCCACATTCCCATTGGGCCGCACCGGCGCGGCAAACAGGGGATGAAAGGTGGCCATGCCAAGTTCGGTTGAAAACGCCCCTTGCGTGAATGACTGTACGTCAGCCACAAATCCACGGGCACCAAGGCGCCCAATCAGTTGATCCATTGCGCCTGGATCATTAACGCCACCAGGAAACATCGCGCCTGGGCGACCACTGATCTCTGGATTGTCTTGCTCACTGTCAATTCCATTTTGAATCAGGGTGGTGTCTGGAATGTTCTCCAGCAATCCGATTCCAAACAGGTGGGGGGTGACCCGTGTGGTGCTGGCAAGCGCATGCTGCGGCACACGTTCGCCTTCAACAGTGCACCCCGGTACTTCATCAGGAAACTCCAGTGCCACCGACCTTGGATGCACATGCGGTGCGCCATCAGCCTGCGTCACAAGACCCACGGCAAACTGCGGTGCCAACACGGTGGTGAAGCGCTGAATGCTTCTTTGAGGGTCGGTTCCGCCAGTTGCTGGTTGCCCATGACATTCCACACAACTTTGGGCATTGAACACAGCACCCAAGCCGGTGGTTGGGGTAAACACCTTTTCAAATACGGCCTTGCCTTCCTTAAACCTGGCCAATTGAATGGGGCTTAAGCCATCAATGGGCACAGCCCCAATCCGGGTGCGGGCACCATTGCTTGATGCGGCTTGAACGTTGGCTCCTGAATTGTTGCTGACAGAGGTGTCTTCCGAAGTGCAGGCGCACAACAGCAGGCCAAGTGCTGCCATGGACACCATGGCGCGTGGAGAATTGATCATGTTTTTTTGTCAGTCATTGTATTTTTATAATTTTCTTACTGCTTCAACGGGAAATCGGATTCAGCCGTGGTGCTGCACTCGGCAGCACTGGGGGTGTGGTGGCAACGCACTTTTTTCAGAAGGCTCATCATGCGTTTGTCGTACACACCTTCCTGGGTCAATTGAATGCGGGCCTGTTGCATCATCACATTGTATTTTTCCTGATCCGCCGGTGTTACGTTCATCCAGTATCTGGCGGGCACCTGCTTCTCGATTGTTTTTACGACTTCCAGTGCCTGGTCGATAAAACCCAAACCAAACTTGCGCATTTTTTTCAAACGATCATCCAGATCGGGTACTTCTTTTTCAAGGCGGGTTCGGTTGATGATTGCCGAACCAGTCACGTTGAGCAACGGCATTTTGTACACACCACCCTTGGTGCCCAAGCCCCGGTAAAGCTCTAGCGGTGCAAAAGCCACGGCGGGCGCTGCCACAATATCAACCACGCCATTGTTGAACTTCTGGGCAAAGTTGGTGATGTCGCTGGGTACCGCCTGTGCACCCAGTTGTTGAATCATTTTGGCCTGGCTTTTGTCCCAGTCCATCACGGCCACTTTTTTGCCAGCGGCTTTTTCGATGGAATCAATCGAACGGTCGTTCACCATCACATACGCTGCGCCCAGCGGGGCCATGCCCACCACTTGATACTTTCCCTGAATCGACAAATCGTACAAGGCATCGTTGCCCATCAGCACTTGCAAGGCGGTTTTTACATGCGCGTAGGAAGGCACTGCACCGACTGCATCAAAACTGCCCATGAAGGTGTTGAACATGCGCGCGCGTAACGTGGTAATGCCCACCGCTTCACACTGCCCTGTGCGAAACGATTCTGTTGCCACGGTTTCATTGGTGTAGGGAATCAGCTCGGCAAACACATTCCACTTGCGGGCTTCAAGGGCGATGTCTTGCGCAATGCTGAACACCGGGCCGGCCTTGCCCAAAATATCAAAAATGCAAATCTTGATGTGCAGCGGCTTGTCCAGCGGCTTCATTTCTTTCATCAGTTGGCGCGACACATTGCCAATCAAACCCGGCGGTATTTCAGGCCCTTTGACTTGTGCAAAAGCGTTGTGCGCGAATAGAAAACCCGACAGGGTCAGCGCAATGTTCAGCAAGCGGGTGGGCAGCATGGTGTGGTCACAGATGTAACTGGGCGGTTACATCTTGCATCAGGCACTGCATCCCGGTCAACCACGCTGCGCAACTTGATGTTCGGGTTGTGAATCCGGATTAAATTTTTCTGGCAACCACAGCGCACAGCAGGCTGACACCACCAAGGGTAAGCCAGGACCAGTAATCCCAGGCGCCATCGCCCAATAAGGCAGCAACCAAGCCCGCACCGGTCACGATGCCAACCACCATCGGCCAACACCACAACTTCATGCCCCGGTTCATGCGGCCACCTTTCGGTATTTAACCCACCACAGGTACAGGCCACTGCCCAGCACAATCATTGTGAAAATATCGAGAATCGCCCAAATGATCTGCATGGGCAAGCCGCCGTAATCACCGAAGTGCAAGGGTTGCGAAACCTGCAAGGCCGTGAGGTACCAGGGCAGGCTTTCACTGGCGGTCACTTCTGCGGTGCTGGCGTCGACCAACACAGGTTTGGAGGTGTGCGCCGTCACCGGTTCACTGCCACGCAAAAACACACCATAGTGATGCGGGCTTGAAAAACTGGTGCCGGGAAAAGCAATGAACTGGATCGTGCGCTTGGGTTCAAGCGCCAATGCGCTGTCTACTGCAGCCTGCAAGGAACCCAACTGCTGCAAAGGTGCCTTGTCTTTGTAGGGTGCCACCATGTCGGCCAGGTGCGTGCGTTGCCAGTTCATGAACAGCAATTCACCCCACGCGTTGATTACGCCTGTGCCCCCCACCATAAAAAACCACACCAAGGTAACAATGCCAAGGGCATTGTGCACATCAAGCCACTTGGTCGGTTTTTCTTTGTCGGTGCGCACTTGCGCAAAACCCAACTTACGCATGAACGGCGAATACAGCACCACACCCGACACGAGTGCAATCAACAACAGAAACCCCATGAAGCCCAGAAAAACCATGCCGGGCAAACCCGCAAACATGTCCACGTGCAAGGATTCAATAAAGTTCATCACCCCGCCTTCCAGCGCGGGTTCCGCCACCACTTCACCGGTGCGAGCGTCCACCGCCACCTGCTTCAAACCTTCTTCAAGGTTGGGTGCTTTGGACAAGGTGACGTACCACACACGGTCATCGTCCGGGTCTTGCGACACGAACATGCCCACCTTGTCCGGGTACTGTGAAATGGCAATGTCCATCACCCGGTCCAGACTGATCCGGGGGTGATCCGCAGGCAAATCCACCGGCTCCACATCGGCCCCGGTGAGGTGCGCAATTTCATGCTCGAAGATCAAGGGCAAACCGGTCAGCCCCAGCATCAACATGAATACCGTGCACACCAGGCTGCTCCACTTGTGCAGCCACACCCAGGTGCGAATAGACTGCTTGGTCATGACTTAAAAATCCAGCGAAGCCGACACCGTCAAGGTGCGCGGGTTGCCGATGGTCAGGTAACCAAACCCGGGAAAACCACCGGACGAAGCCCAATAGTTGCGGTCGGTCACATTGTCCAAACGGGCGCGCAGGGTCAGTGCCTGATCGTTGCCCACAGGCATGACGTAACGCACACCCATGTCCAGCCGCGTCCACGATGGCACTTCCTGTGTGTTGGCTGAATTGGCGTACTGGCTGCTGGTGTACAAGGCACGCGTTTCAAACGCAAAACCGGTCAATTGTTCAGGGCTCCATTCAACACCCACATTTGCCTGCCGCTGCGGTGCGCCAATTGCATCCTTGCCGTCCACATCGGTATTCAGGAAGCTGATGCCGCCCAACACGGTCACTGTTTTGCTGGCTTTGCCAAACGCCATGATCTCCAGGCCCCTGTTGGTTTGATCATCCACCTGGGTGTAGGTGTTGTTGCTGTCAACGCCATAGACGGGTTTGTCGCTTTGGAACACAGACACCGAACCACCCACGCTGCCGCCGTCGTACTTCAAGCCAATTTCGGTTTGTTCAGTTTTAAAGGGCTTGAATACCTGGCCTGCGTTGGTCACGGGCTGACTATTGGCAGTGGTCGGGGCGGTGTCACCCCGGACCAAACCTTCAATGTAGTTGGCGTACACGGAATACTGTGGATTGATTTTGTACACCACGCCAGCCACCGGGGTGGTGGCGCTTTCTGAGTAATTGTCGGTTTGCGCCCCGCTGTTGAAATCAAAGCTGGTGGACTCGATAGTTTGGCGGCGTACGCCCACGGTCACCAACAGCTGATCGTTCAAGAATGCCAGGGTGTCGGCAATTGCAAGGCTTGAGGTTTCTGTTTTCGCGGTCACCAGGGGGTTGCCCAAATCGCCACCCAGAAACGCATTGGCCGGTGGCTCATCGACAGGCATTGGGTTGTAAATATTGCCACTGAACCCGGCAAAACTGGAGAATGCGAATGCATTTTTTGATTCCAGTTCAAACACCGATGCAGAGGTGCTCACAGTGTGCTTCACACCACCTGTGTTGAACTTGAAACGCAAACCAGCTTCTGCAGTTTGCACAGAATCTTCGCGTGTGTTCGTAAAGCGGAGCGAATTGGTATCGCCCTGTTGATTCGTTACAGTGGGATTTGCAAAGTTGCCCGCTTCATTGCTTTCCCGAACACCACCGGCCAACCAGCCGGTCACGGTGTTGTTGAAATCGTATTCAGCGCGCACCGTGGCAAAGGTGTCTTCTGCGTTGGAATAAGTCCAGGGTTGGGCAATGCTGCGGTCGGCACGTGGAGCAGCCGGAATTGCAAGGTTGGCGGCAATCGTTACGTTGGGCTGGGAAGCCTGCAGCTTGTGGTCTTGATAACCCAGGTCTGCTGAAATGCGAAGTTTGTCGCTGCGGAAATCGGCACCCACGGCAAACAGGGTCAGTTCGCGTGATTCGCCATCCACGCTAGTGTCGCCATCGCGCTTGGCAACTGTTGCCCGCACACCGGTGGAGCCTTCATTGAAGCGGCGCGCAAAATCGCCTGCCAAATAGGCCTCGCCCCCATCCTGAATGCCCACCGTGGCCTGGTTGATGTCGTAATTCGGCGCACGCTTGGGCACCACATTAATGGCACCACCCAAACCGCTGCCGCCGGGTGCAGCACCATTCAGAAAGGCATTGGCTCCGCGCAACACTTCCACCCGCTCGATCAGTTCCGAGGCTAGGTATTGACGCGGCAGCAACCCATACAAACCGTTGTACGACATGTCATCGGAAAAAATCGGCAAACCGCGCACCAGATACACTTGCTGGAAATTGCCGAAACCACGCGCCACACGCACAGCGGGGTCGTTCAACAACACGTCACCCACGCTGGCCGCTTGCTGGTTCTGAATCAGTGTTGATGTGTAACTGGTCAAGGCAAAAGGCGTGTCCATGTTCGACTGGGTACCCAACAAACCCACGCGGCCACCCGTGGCCACTTGTCCTCCCGCATATTCGGGGGCCAAACCTTCGGCCGATGCATCGGCACTGGCGTTGACCTGCACAGCGGGCAATTCCGCAGTTTGCGCAAAGGCAGTTGAAGACAATGCAGCGAATACAGCCAGGGCCACTGCGCTCAGTTTTGGGTTGGTGGAGATCATGCGAAACTCTGAAAATGAAGAATTCCGTAATTATAATGATAGTTATTATTATTTATATTAATAAATGTTAATTTTCACGCCCTATTCACTCGAGTCAGTACAAACCCCAATCCACAAGCATTGGGTTATGCTGAGCGTCAAGCATCCGAAAGTCGCATCGTTTCGCTCAATTCAACACCATGAACAAAGCACTTCGACCCTGGCTCGATTCGTTTTATCAACGTGAATCCAGACGCATTCTGGCCACTTTAATTCGTCTGCTCGGCGATTTCGACCTGGCTGAAGAAGCCATGCACGAAGCATTTGCCATTGCCCTTCAACAATGGGAACTCGCAGGCCCACCCACCAACCCACGCGCCTGGCTGGTATCCACTGCCCGCTTCAAAGCAATTGACCACATTCGCCGCCGTGCGAAATTCGACACCTCATTTGAAGACGTGGCCGATCAACTGGCCGAACAATTGCACCACGAACCCGACTACGCCGATGACAGCATTGAAGATGACCGCCTTCGGCTGATTTTCACATGCTGCCACCCCAGCCTGTCACCTGAAGCACAATTGGCCCTGACCCTGCGCGAGGTGTGTGGTTTGTCCACGGAGGAAGTGGCCAGCGCATTTTTAAGCAGCACACCCACCATGGCCCAGCGCATTGTTCGCGCCAAGACAAAAATTCGCGATGCCAGAATTCCATACGAAGTTCCGCAGGCAAACCAGCTTCAAGAGCGTCTGGATGCTGTGCTTCAAGTGATTTACCTGGTATTCAACGAAGGCTATTCTGCGTCCACTGGCGATGCACTGGTTCGGCAGGAACTTTGCAGCGAAGCCATTCGACTGGGCCGCCTGCTGGTTGAATTGTTGCCCGAGCCTGAGGCAGTCGGCCTGCTGGCTTTGATGTTGCTCAACGATTCCCGCCGCCGCACGCGTAGCACCGCCAACGGCGATCTTGTTCTGTTGGCCGACCAGGACCGCAGCCAATGGGATCAACAACAAATACTGGAAGGCTGCCAGTTGGTGCTACAGGCATTGGCCTCCCGACGGTTTGGGGCATACACCCTGCAGGCCGCCATCAGTGCGGTGCATGCTGAAGCACCAAGCGCCGATCAAACAGATTGGGCACAAATTGTGGGCCTGTACGATGCCTTGCTGGAACACACACAATCGCCCGTGGTGGCGCTGAACCGCGCCGTGGCAGTGGCCATGCGCGATGGCCCTGCTGCGGGGCTGGCACTGGTGGACGAACTGCTTGCGCAAGGCCAGTTGAATGAATACCACCTGGCCCATGCCACCCGTGCCGACCTGTGCCGGCGACTGGGCAAACTGGATGAAGCGCAAGCAGCCTACGAGGAAGCACTTCGACTGACCCGCCAAGGGCCGGAACAACGCTTTCTTCAAAGCCGACTGAATGAACTGAAAAAAAACCGAAGTAATTTTTAAAACCACTGTCGATTTGAGAAAGTGCCATTCGACTAATCCATGAAGGCGACACAAAAGCGCCACGCACTGACCCCATGGACAAGGAGAAAACATGAACGCAATCAAGGCAGTACTGGAGAGCTGGCAGCAAGCCGTTGTTGACGAAAACCTGGACAACATCATGCGCCACTACAGCGACGATGTGGTGTCGTTCGACGCCATCAAGGCACTTCAAATTGTGGGCAAAAACAATTACGCCGAGCACTGGAAATATTGCATGGGCCTGTGTCCTGGCGGAGTCATCATGGAAATTCATGAACTGGCCATTTACGAGGCGGAAAAGGTGGCCTTCTGCCACTACCTGTTGCGCTGTGGTTCGGTGCAAGATTTTGGAAAGGAAAACGCGGGCTGGATGCGGGCCACCATCTGCCTTCAGCTTGAACAGGGACAATGGAAGATTGTTCATGAACACTTTTCATCGCCCTTTGATCCCGAAACCGGCAAAGCCATTTTCGACGCACAACCTTGATCAAAAAGGCATGACATCCAATGAAGTACCTTTGCCTTGCTTATGAGGAGGAAGACCTGTTCAAAGCCATGCCACATGAACAGTGGCTGGCTTTACGCCAGGAAACGCTCGATTATGTTGAATCGCTCAAGGCCAGCGGGAATTTGATTGCAACGCATGCACTTCAAAGTGCCCGCAATGGTGTGCTGGTGCGTGTGCGCAACCAAAGCCTGCTTACGTCGGATGGCCCGTTCGCGGAAACCAAAGAACAACTGGGCGGCATTTTCCTGATTGAAGCACACGATTTCAATGAAGCACTGCGAATTGCATCCCAGTGGCCCTCGGCCCGGTTAGGAACCATCGAAGTTCGCCCTGTCGAAAACACTTTGCGGGAAGACAACCGCTACGGAGATTGACCATGAAATACCTGGCGCTGGTGTATTACGACGAACGCATCATGAATGCCATGTCGCAGCAGGAATGGGATGCACTGAACAAGGAATGCATGGCCTGCGCTGAAAACTTGAGCAGCAAAGGCCACTACATCACCGGCAGCCCCTTGTTGCCAGTAAACACCGCCACCACGGTGCGTGTGCGCAACGGCAAAACCCACACCACCGACGGCCCTTTTGCAGAAACCAAAGAACAGCTGGCCGGTTTTTACATGCTGGAAGCCAAAGACCTGAACGAGGCGATTGCGCTTGCCGAAAAAATTCCACCGGCGCGTTACGGTTCCATTGAAGTGCGCCCGGCACGGGAATTGGTGGCGCAAGGCAATGCGGCAGGAGGAACAGGGAGAGACTGAAAAAACTATTGCGAACTCTGAATACAGAATGTAGTATTAAACGGTGATCAATTCACGTTCAGCATCCTTCGAAGATGCGCCATTCAATTCACGAGGAGACATTCATGACCTGGACTACACCGGCATTCGTTGACATGCGATTTGGTTTTGAAATCACCATGTACATTGCCAACCGATAACAACAATCATCCGTTGCTCTGCTTCACAAGGGGTCAGTAAATATCGCCCCTTGTGTTTTTGGCACGTCACAGCAACCACTTCACCGCTGTAGAAAACGTTAAAAACGCAATGACTGTCGAGAACAGCACAATTTGCGCAATTCGCCTGGAATCCGCTTCAAATTTTTCCGCAAGCACAGTAATGCTGCTGGCACTGGGCAGCGCAGCCACCAACACCAGCACAGTAAGCGCCTGCGGCGACAAATCAAAGCCCATTTGCGTGTATACATAGCCCACGCCCAGCACCAGCAGAGGGTGAACAATCAATTTGTACACCACGATCAAGTGAATATCGCCCAGTTTGAAACGTCCGGCGGGTGGTGAATCCACCGCGGCTGTTTCGGACGGACGGGCCAGCATGGCACCAATGGTGAACAGGGCAATGGGCGAGCAGGAATTGGCAAACATCTTGATGATCTGGTCAAGCGGCTCATAAAAACGAAATGCAGTGGCCGAACAAATTGCGCCCAACACCACCGCCCAGGGCAGTGGATTCAGCAGCACACCCTTCATGGCTTTTCGTGCGGCTTCCACGGCACCGCCATCACCACGTTGCCCCAAACGGGACAAGGCAATGCACAGCGATGACGTGATGATCATGTCGACTGAAATGGACACCACCGCAGGCCCAACACTATTGGCACCCACCAGCGAAACCAGTATGGGCATGCCCATGAAGCCGGAATTGGGAAACGCTGCAACCAGTGCACCAAAAGCAGCATTGTTCCAGTTAGTGTTGCCGCGCCGGGTCGTGAACACTGTCAGAAACACCATGAGCAACGCACACAGCATGTAAACAAATATCGTGTGCGGATCAAACAGTTCAGCAACGTCCATGTTGGATGCAAACTGAAACAACATGCTGGGCAAGGCGAAATACAGCACAAATGCATTCAGGCCTGGAATGGCGCCCAAAGGCAAGAGTCGCCCCCGGGTGGCCAGGTAGCCACAAAGAATCAGGGCAAAGAACGGCAAGGTAACCAGAAAAATTTGTTGCATCTGGACAAGACAATCAGGTTGAAAAAAAATGGCGACCTGTGTCGCCATGTCGTGAACCGGCTAAGCGGCAGCGGTATTCGTGCTGCCCAACTTTTGCCGTAGTATACGATGAAGAATCTTGCCTGTAGCCGTGCGGGGCATTTCATCGTCCTGGATGAAAACAATCGATGTGGGGCATTTAAATGCCGCAAGCCGCTCCCGGCACCAGGTTTTCAGCTCCACCTCGTCAAGCTGCTGGCCCACATGTGGCACCACCACCGCCTGTACTGTTTCACCCCATTTTTCATGCGGCACGCCGATCACCGCCACATCTTTCACTTTGGGGTGTGCGCCCACCACCGCCTCCACTTCCGAGGGGTAAATGTTCTCGCCACCACTGATGATCATGTTGCTTTTCCGGTCGACCAGCCAAATGTAACCATCCTGATCGCGCCGTGCCATGTCACCCACCGAACACCAGGCACCGCGAAAGGCCTCTTTCGTTTTTTCCTCGTTTTGCCAGTACCCTTTGAACACATACGATGTGCGGGAAAAAAGTTCGCCCACCTCGCCATCGGGTACTTCATTGCCGTGTTCATCCAGCAGGCGAATTGCGCCGCTGCACGCCCATTCACGTCCAACGGAACCCAGTTTGGAAATTTGCTCCTCCGGGCGCAACAAGGTGACCCAGCCAGCCTCGGTTGAACCGTACAGTTCATAGAGCCTGCCATTTTTGAAATAATCCAGAATCGCAAGTTTGGTGTCTTTTCGCGCAGGTGCGGAGGAAACCAGCAACTTGCCCACGGTGCTCATATCGTACTTTGCCTTCACCTCGTCGGGCAAAGACAAAATCATGATGTAGTGCGTGGGCACCAGCGAGGTGAAGGTCACCTTCTCCTCAGACAGGGTGCGAAGCAAATGCTCGGGGTTGAAGCTTTTGCTGTCGTCAATAATGCAGGCACCGCCCGTGTGCAGAAACGTGTTTGCAAAGTACAGGGAATTTGCATGGCACAGGGGCATGACCAGCAGGGCAATGTCTTCGTGTGTAAAGCCCATTTCAAGCGCCGTGGCCATGGCAATCAGGGTACTCCCCTCGTGCTGGCGAATGGCCCCTTTGGGTCTGCCTGTGGTGCCCGATGTGTACATCAGGGCACACATTTCATCGGCAGCCGCCGGCTCAAATTCTCGGGGCCAGGGCGCCTGCGACACCACTGATTCATAAGACAGCCAACCCGATGGCGCCGTGTCGCCCAAGGCAATGAATCGCGCTTCAGGAAATTCAAGCTTGTCGCGAATGGTATCCACAACCGCCGTGAAATCCAGGCCAGCAATCATGCAACTGGTTTTGCAATCCAGCAAAATGTACTCAATTTCCGGGCCACTCAAACGGAAATTCAAAGGCACCGCCACCAGGCCCGCGCGCGCAAGCCCCACGTACAGTTCCATCCATTCCACACAATTATAGGCCAGCACCGCCACGCGGTCCCCGCGTACAAGCCCCAGGTCAAGCAATGCAGAAGCCAGCTTGCCGGCACGCTCATCAAGCTGCCGATACGATAGAGCACGGCTCGAATCACGGGCTGCCAGCGTTTCAGGGCGCAACCTGGCATGGGCTTGTACCGCATCGGAAATAGTCATCAATTGACTCATGTTGCCAGTCTCCTCAATTTTATTTGAAAGAATATAGCTTTAAATTCTATATTCCGAATTCAGAATGCGATATTATTCTAATCGAAATTGACGAGTTTGCAACCTCGGTTTTGAACCGGCACCCGAAAAAAGAGGAGACATCACCATGGCCACAATGCAAATTTCAGAGCACAGCGCCGCCGCACTCATCGCGCGGTTTTTAAAGGCGCGGGGCATCAAAAGGGTTTATGCCCTGTGCGGCGGGCACATCATGCCCATCTGGATGCGGCTGCATGCCGAGGGAATCCATATTGTGGATGTGCGCGACGAAAGGGCCGCCGTTTACATGGCCCACGCCGAAGCGCAATTGACAGGTCAGTTTGGCGTGGCACTGGTTACGGCAGGCCCGGGGGTGACCAACGCCATGACGGGCATTGCCAATGCGAATGTGGCGCGCGCACCGGTGCTGGTACTTTCAGGTACGCCCCCTACCCTTCAGGAAAACCGGGGTGCCCTGCAAGACATGGTGCACACCGATCTGGTTCGATCCATCACCCGGTATGCCAAAACGGTTCGGGAACCTGAGCTGGTTCTTCAAGAACTGGATGAAGCAGTTTCCCGCGCGCTGGGGCACCACGGCGAGCCCGGCCCGGTTTATCTGGATTTTCCCGTGAACACGCTGCGCAGCGAAGTACCGCAAGCGGTGATTCTTCAAGAACACCTGGCCCCGAAAAACCGCCAGGAATTTGCTGCACCACAGGCCGCCATCGAGCAAGCCATGGAACGTTTGTGGTCGGCCAAGCGCCCCCTTGTAATTACCGGCCGTGGTGCACAGGGCGCTGGCCCTGCTCTGACCAGGCTGCTGGACCGTCTGCAGGCTGCTTACCTGGACACGGGTGAAAGCCGGGGCCTGGTCAGTGAAGAACACCCCAGCGTGGTTGCAGCCATGCGTGGTGCTGTCATGGGGCAGGCCGACGTTATTTTAACCATTGGCCGCAAACTTGATTTCCAGTTGGCCTATGGTTCACCGGCTGTGTTTGGACAAGCCGAATTCGTAAGAATTGCAGACTGCGCCAGCGAACTTCGCGACAATCGGCGTGGCGTGGTGGAACTGTTTGCCACCCCGCGCCTTGCGATTGAAGACATTCTTGCATGTGCGGGCGACCGCGCACCGGCAACCGACCTGCAGTGGATCACAGGGCTTCACCAACAACACAATGACCGATCGGCCAAGCTGCTGGACAGCATGCGCAACGCGCCCAAGGGCAAAGACGGATTGATGCACCCCAACAGGCTGCTGTATGCCCTGCGACAGGCCTTGCCTGAAAAATCAGTTGTGGTGGCAGACGGTGGCGACTTTCTCAGCTTTGCGCGGGTTGGCTTGCCTGCAAGCACGTATCTGGACCCAGGCTCACTGGGCTGCATTGGCGTGGGCACACCCTTTGGTGTTGCGGCCAGCCTGGCCAAGCCCGACCACACTGTACTGGTGGCCACAGGGGATGGATCATTCGGATTCAACGCCATGGAAATGGACACTGCGGCGCGTCACAAGGCACCGGTGTTGATCGTGGTTGCCAACAATGGCGCGTGGGCCATCGAGGTTCGGGACCAGCAGGAAACCCACGGCACG
>NZ_DAIUBR010000036.1:0-27045 GCF_036846585.1 Limnobacter sp.
CCACAAACTGATCGTGCAGCTTGCCAGTACGGATTTCCTTGCAAGCCTGGGTAATGGCTTTCGCCAGTTCAGGAGAAACCGTATCCAGGTCAGCGTTGGCCTTGGTTGCCGCCCACTTGACGGCCGCCAGGGCATTGATCAGTTCAGGGGCATGATAAAGAGCAAAACCGGTGATTTGATAATTATCCAGGGCACGACTGGTGTGAACCCCCCAGTAAGCGTCTGCGGGGATCTTCTTCTCGCCGAGAAGATCTTTTTCCACGCGGTGCTCCGAGTGCAGCTTAACCATGTCTTCCCCTGACGAATTTCGAATGTGCGCCATGCTAAATTGTTAGTGTCCGGCGTTCCAATACTTAATCAGCATTAAACCATGCATTTCCCGCATATCCAAAGAGACCCTAATAAGGGTTATCCACAAGGAGTGATGCCATCCCCCGACAGCAAAGCCGCTTCAGTCCGGCCAATAGTGCCACACCAGATCAACATGATCCTGCCCTGCCCCTGTATCACGAGCCCTTTGAGTGCGACGATACAAACGAATTTCCATGTCAGTAAAGTAAGGTCCGGGAATTTTGCACAAACTGCCCCCTGGCATGACAGCACTTTCTGGCAACCAAGCCACACCCAAGCCTGCCTCGCACATTGATTTCAGGCTTTCAGACATGTCCGTTTCATACAGCGATTTTTTCAGAAACAGGGGGCCCGACTCCATGGCAATGTCGGTCATTTTTGACAGGTACGCATGCTTGGAATAGGACAGAAAAGGCACTGGCAAAGGTGCCAACGCGTCAAGCGCATACAAGGGCCTCCCATCGTCGTTTAACGCACTGTAGGGTGCAAAACGCTCGGTGCCCAACACCCGAACCTCAAACTTGCCGGGATCAAGTTCAATCGGTTCTCGACTGTGGTGGTAGCAGACCAGGAAATCGCTTGCCCCATCGGTGAAGTACAGCACTGCATCGTGCACATTGCTGGCAGTGAGCTGAAAGCTGAGGTCGGGCAAGCGGTCGGCAAGCCTGGCCTTCAAGCTACTGACCCAATGGGGTGCCCGGCTGCACGCCAGCGTGTGGGGCACCACCAGCCGAATGGACTGCCTGCTTTGCAAACTGCCGCCCCGCACAATAGTGCGGGCCTGGCGAATCTGTTCCAGCATGGTTAATGCCTGTTCGTAGAACACCTCGCCTTGCGCGCTCAGGCGCGTGGGGTAGGAACCACGATCAATCAGCTCACAACCCAGCCACCCCTCAAGCGCCTGAATGCGCCGCGAAAAAGCAGGTTGCGTTACACACCGCAAGTTGGCCGCTTTTGAGAAGTTCTTAGTTTGAGCCAGCGTAATAAAATCTTCAAGCCATTTGGTTTCCATGGGCAGACGCGTTGGGTTGACTATGCTGTTGAATCAGCCACATTCGGGCGTATTCACCATTCTTGTCAAGTAGTGATTCATGGCTGCCACTCTCGATAACCTCACCCTGATTAATCACAAGAATTTGATGGGCATGCACAACCGTGCTTAAACGGTGAGCAATAATCAAGGTGGTGCGATTGCGGGAGAGCATTTGCAGCTCGGCCTGAATGGCCCGCTCAGACCTGGAATCAAGCGCTGAAGTGGCTTCGTCAAACACAAGAATGGCAGGGTTCTTCAAAATGGTTCGGGCAATCGCTACGCGCTGCTTTTCACCCCCGGAAAGTTTCAGCCCACGCTCACCCACCTGCGTGCCGTAACCATCGGGCTGGTTCACAATGAATTCATGAATGTGCGCCGCCTTGGCTGCAGCTTCAATTTCAGCCTGCGTGGCATCGGGACGCCCATAGGCGATGTTGTAGGCAATGCTGTCGTTGAACAGCACCGTGTCTTGCGGCACGATGCCGATGTTCTTGCGCAAGGAGATTTGCGCCACGTCCCGAATGTCTTGCCCGTCAATCAGAATGGCGCCATCTGTCACCTCATAGAAGCGATACAGCAAACGAGACAAGGTAGATTTTCCGGCACCGCTGTGCCCAACCACCGCCACAGTGTGACCTGCAGGCACGGTGAACGACATGTTTTTCAACACCCTGCGGCGCTCGTCGTATGCAAAATTCACGTTGCGAAACTCAATTGCACCGCCATTGACCTGCAAATCAGGGGCACCGGGTTTGTCTTTCACTTCCAGGTGTTCACCCATCAAACCAAACATGCGTTCAATATCGGCCAGGCTTTGCTTGATCTCGCGGTAAATCACGCCCAGAAAGTTCAGGGGTATGTACAGTTGAATCATGAAGGCGTTGACCAGCACCAGGTCGCCCAAGGTCATGGTGCCGTCAAGCACACCGGCAGTGGCACGCCACAACACCAGGGTAACCGCGATGGCAATGATCGCGCTTTGCCCGGTGTTCAGCAAGGTGAGGGATTTTTGCGAGCGTATGGCCGCTTCCTGCCAGGCCATCATGCTTTTGTTGTAGCGCTTCGATTCAAAGGCCTCGTTTCCGAAATACTTCACGGTTTCGTAGTTGATCAGCGAATCCACTGCCCGCACATTGGCCTTGGAATCCAGGTCGTTCATGGTGCGGCGAAAGTGCAGCCGCCACTCGGTAATTTTCACGGTGAAGAAAATGTAGAGCGAGAGCGCCACCGCCGTGATGGCAGAAAACCAGATGTCGTAATTGAAAAACAGGTAACCCACCACCAGCACAATTTCAATGAGCGTGGGCAAAATGCTGTACAGGGTGTAGCTGACCAGGCTTGAAATGGCGCGCGAACCGCGTTCAATATCGCGGGTAACTCCGCCGGTTTGCCTGTTCAGGTGGAAGCGCAGTGACAAGGCATGCAGGTAATCAAAAACCTGAATGGCGATGGCCCGCACCGCATTCTGGGTGACGCGGGCAAACAGGAATTCCCGCAGTTCGGTGAATACCGTTGTGGACAGCCGCAAGGCACCATAGGCCACCAACAGCGCAACCGGCATGGAGGCCGCCGCCAGCAGGGCATTGCTTTGCAGCAGCGGCGTCAGCGCGTCAATGATTTCCTTGAGCAACAGCGGCACACCCACGTTGGCCACCTTGGCCAACACCAGGCACGCGATGGCAAACACCACCCGCCACTTGTATTCCCACAGGTAGGGCAACAGTTGGGCAACAGTGCCCCAGTCGCTTCGTTTTCGAGGTCTTGGCGGGGCGGATTCCACCGGTGAGCTTCTGCGCATGCGATACTTCTCGGTACAAAAAAGAGGCGATGGTAAATGCTACCACCCGCCTTGCCAAACACAACACGGGAGACAGAACCAAATGGCAAGTATTCAAAACAAAGTGATCGTGATCACTGGCTCATCCGAAGGCATTGGCGCGGCTTTGGCAATCAAGCTGGCACCTGGCAACAAATTGGTGCTGGCAGCACGCCGCCTGGACAAATTGCAGGAAGTGGCCGGGCAAGTGCAGGCTGCTGGCGGCCAAGCCCATTGTGTGGCCTGTGACGTGACCGAGCAAACCCAGTGCGAGAACCTTGTTGAAGAGGCGGTGAAGGCCTTTGGCGGAATCGACATGATTGTGAACAATGCTGGTGTTTCCATGCACGCGTGGTTCGAAGACATCACCGACCTGGGCACCTTTGAGCGCCTGTTCCGCGTCAATGTGATGAGCATGGTCTGGATTACCCACAAAGCCCTGCCGCACATCAAGAAGGCGAAAGGGTTGATCGTTGGCGTTTCAAGCCTGGCAGGAAAAACCGGCGTGCCCGCCCGCACCACCTACTGCACCAGCAAGTTTGCAATGAGCGGCTTCATGGAAGCCCTTCGTATTGAACTGATGGGCACAGGCGTGGACGTGTGTGCCATTTTCCCGGGTGTTGTGGACACCGAAATTCGCCGCAACGGCCTGAACCCGGCCGGGGAGCGAGCAGGGGTATCCGGCCTTCGGGAAAAAGGTGCCATGAGCGTGGAACAATGCGTGGACGAAATGGTGGCAGCCATGGAAGAACGCAAGCGGGAATGGGTGATGACTGCCAAGGGACGCCTGGGCCTGAAACTGAAGCCGCTCCTGCCCAGCCTGATCGACAAGATGGCCAAAGACGCCCTGGACGACGAACACGGCGGAAAAAAAACCGCCTGATTCAAGGCGAGAAGGTTCAGGCGCCGAACACGAACACCGCCTGAACCACGGCACCCAACACGGTCAACGCCAACACAATTCCCAACACTGACAGCGCTTTGCGATTTGCTTCAATTTGAGCCACCAACTGGGCATTCTGCTTGGCGAGTTCTTTGACGACCTCCGTGGACTGTACCATTTCGACCTGCAATTCAGCGATTGCATGTTCAGCCCTATTCAGTTGCTGCTGCAGCTGCTCGACCGTGGCTGAGTCATTGCCAACCATCACGTCAGTCACGTCGCTTTCGCCTTCCATTGACTGCTTTCTGGATACACTGTTCCACAGCTTCACAGCCCCGTCGGCCACCTTTGGTGCGTTTTTGATTACTTCGCCCCAAGGCACCATTTGCAACATTGCAACCCACCCCACTGCCATGGCCCGACCTCCACAATCTGTACGTTCAACGATCTTTGATTATCGCGCCTTTCGGTGAACTGCGTTTGTAGCAAGCCCCTAGAATGAAATGCAGACTCTAGCCGCCCGGCGTTACAATCGCTGTTCAAACCACAACACGCACACACACCTATTCATGAAAACACCTGACCCCATCCTCTTGCCTGTAGACCGCGAACCTGTCATTCGTGTCATTCCCATGCCACGCGACTCCAACGCCTCTGGCGACGTATTCGGTGGCTGGATCATGGCGCAGGTCGACCTGGCAGGCTCCGTGGCCGCTACGGCACACGCCAGGGGCCGCATTGTGACCGTGGCGGTGAATGAGTTCGTTTTCAAGGAACCGGTTTTTGTAGGCGATCTGTGCAGCTTTTACGCCGAGGTGGTGAAGGTGGGAAGAACGTCCATGCAAATTTATGTGGAGGTGTTTGCGCAACGCCGCCTGCAACCTGACGATGTGGCCAAGGTCACTGAAGCGTATGTCACCTACGTTGCCGTGGATGAGAACAGGAATTCCCGCCCGGTTGAACCGCTGAAGTAATTTTGCGGCAAACTAGAAATGACTGAGGTCTTGTTGATGCATCTCGAATGCAAACTCGACCTCGTTCACGTGCTGCCAGGAACTTTGCCCCTTGGCTTGCTTGCGCGAAAGTTCGATCCGGTAATCGTAACGGTCTGGGCGATACAAGCCCTTCAAAACCTGCACCGGCCTGCCGTTTTCATCGTAAGCAACACGCGAAATGGCCAGCAAAGGTGCGCCCACTGGCACCCCCAAGGCATACGCCACCGAGGCATCGGCAAGCCGTGCTGAGATGGTTTGGCGCGCCTTGGCCACTTTCACGCCCGCTTCTTCAAGCAACACGAGAATTGGAAACTCGCGCAGCCTGCGACGGCAAATTCGGCCCGACAAATCTTGTGGAATATAGCTTGTCAGGTGGGCCACGGGTTGACCATCCAGTTGACGAATCCGAATCAGTTTTTCAACAATCGCATCGCTGGGCAAGTGCAACAATGTGGCAATGTCGGGCGGGGGAAGAATTCGCTTGGAGGTAATTAATTGCAGGTCGGAGGAGTCCCCACTGGCTTGAAGGCGCATGGCCGAGGCACTAAGCAGCTGGCTTTGGCCAATTGACGAACTGCGCGACTCCGTTCGAGGCTTTACAAACGTGCCTTTACCGCGCCCCCTGGCCACCAGACCTTCTTTTACAAGATCTTGCAGTGCACGCCGCATGGTGACCCGCGACACATTGAACTGTTCAGCCAGCACCAATTCACCAGGAAGCGGCCTTGCATCATAGTGACCTTCAATAATGCGTTCACGCAAGATCAAATAAATTTGGTGATACAAGGGCACAACCTGATTCGGATCAAGCTTGCTGTCCCCGAAATTTGATTCTTCTGGCGACACTGAGGGAAACTGACTGTCCATTCTTGCTATCCAACCGCTACTGAGCTACTGCGTGGATAATACAACACAATGCAACACAATTCATACCACAACAAAAAGGGCTGCTGAAACATTAATCTCAGCAGCCCCACAGGCAGTTCTCAGTCAAGCGACAACTTTACTCTTCGTGAAAAGCCTCTTCACGCTTTTTCTGAATTGAAGGCAAGAACACCACAATCAGTGCGAGGGTAGCGATTGCCAACATCGTTGCGCTGATGGGTCGAGTCACCAACACGGTGAAATCGCCGCGAGACAGCAACAAAGTCCTGCGCAGGTACTCTTCCATCATGGGGCCAAGAATGAAACCCAGCAAAAGCGGTGCAGGTTCACATTTCAGCTTGGAGAAGATATAACCCAGCACACCAAACCCGGCCAACAGATAGATGTCAAACACCTTGTTGCCCAGGCTGAATGCGCCAATGCAGCAAAACACCAGAATGGCCGGATACAGGAAGTGGTACGGCACCGAGATCATTTTGACCCAAATGCCGATCAAGGGCAGATTCAGAACCACAAGAAACAGGTTGCCGATCCACATGGACACGATAATGCCCCAGAACAAGGTTGGCTGTTCGGTCATGACCGCTGGCCCCGGCGTAATACCCTGAATGATCATGGCACCGATCATCAAAGCCATCACTGGGTTGGATGGAATACCCAAGGTCAACAACGGGATGAATGACGTTTGTGCACCTGCATTGTTGGCAGATTCCGGACCAGCCACTCCCTCGATCGCACCCTTTCCGAACTGCTCAGGCGTTTTCGAAATTTTCTTCTCGATTGAATAAGAAGCAAATGAGGCCAGCATGGCTCCGCCGCCTGGCAAGATACCCAACAATGAACCCAAACCTGTGCCACGAACAATTGGCCAGGCCATGCGTTTGAAATCTTCCTTGCTGGGCATCAAACCCTGCACTTTGGCGACCATTGCAGAACGAAGATGCTCTTCTTCCAGGTTTTTGATAATTTCGCCCAGACCAAACATGCCCATGGCCAAAATTACGAAGTTAATGCCTTCGGCCATGTAGGGTGTTTCGAAAGTGTAGCGTTCAAGCCCGGAGTTCACGTCGGTGCCAGCCATGCCCAAAAGCAGGCCCAACACGATCATGCCAAACGCCTGCAACAGCGAACCGCTGGCCAACACAACAGAAGCGACCAGACCAACAACCATCAGCGAGAAATATTCTGCTGCACCAAACTGCAGTGCGATGTCTGCCAATGGTGGAGCAAATAGCGCCAACAGCAAGGTGGCCGCAGTGCCCGCAACGAACGAGCCAATGGCCGCTGTGGCAAGTGCCTTGCCTGCCCTGCCCTGTTTGGCCATTTGATAACCATCCAGTGCAGTGACCACTGACGACGACTCTCCCGGCAAATTCACGAGAATGGCCGTGGTAGACCCGCCATATTGCGCACCGTAATAAATACCGGAAAGCATGATGAGCGATGAAACCGGTGGCAAGCCGAAAGTGATGGGCAACAGCATCGCAATAGTTGCTGTGGGGCCCAAACCGGGCAACACGCCAATGGCAGTTCCCAAAAACACCCCGATCAAACAGAAGAACAGGTTGTTCAGCGTAAATGCCGTTTCCAGGCCCAGAGATAAATTAGCTAGAAGTTCCATAATTACATTCCAAACCAAGACCCGAAGATGGGCAGTGGAATTCCCAAACCTTTGACAAACAACAGGCTACAAAAAATTGATGAAGCAAGTGCAATGACAAGAGTCAACTTCCAGTTGAAAAACTTACTTGCCGCAGCAGAAATACCGAACACCAATACCACCGCTATGGCAAATCCAGCGCCATCAACCACCAAAGCAAACGCAAGGATTGAGACGGTTACATAAAGAATTTTTGAAACGGCGAACCCTTGCAGTGGTTCACCATGAACAATGAAAGAACGGATCAGCGAAATTGAACCGATCAACATAAGCAGGCCGCTTAGTACAATGGGGAAGTAGCCGGGGCCCATGCTTACAGCAGTACCCATTTCATAATCCCTTGCCATGTACAAAGCTGCTGCACCTACGATGAAGTACAGCAGCCCAGCCCAAAAGTCACGTAAATCTTTTGGCATTTTTAAATCTCGGTAGTAAATCAGTCAGCGTACTGACCCGCTTTGTCAATAATGGGCTTCCAGCGTGCAATTTCTGAATCCAGATGCTTGCGATGCGCTTCAGGGGTGGCCAATTCGGCAGAAACAGGTTCTGTACCCAGTTCTGCAAAACGAGACACTACCGAAGGATCTTTCAGCGCAACGTTCAACGCTTTGTTCAAACGATCAACGATGGGCTTTGGTGTGCCTTTGGGGGCATACAAACCGTGCCAAACGCCCACTTCAAAACCAGGCAGACCGGATTTATCGAGCGTGGGCAGATCAGGCAAAGAGGCCACAGACTTTTTGGTGGTAACCGCGTAGCCCTTGATTTTTCCGCCTTTGATCTGGCTTGTGGTGTTGGTGGTTTGGTCGCACATGAAATCAACCTGACCGCCCAACAAGTCGTTCATCGCAGGGCCTGTGCCCTTGTAAGGAACGGTGGTCAAATCAACACCCACGGCAGTCTGGAAAAGCATGCCACACAAGTGGGAAGCTGAACCAACGCCTGCATTGGCGTAAGTTACCTTGTCTTTGTTGGTCTTGATGTAAGCCAGGAGTTCCTGCATGTTCTTCGCCGGCATGTTGCTGCGTGCAACAATTGTCATTGGCACATCAGTTACCAAACCAATTGTTTCAAAGTCGCTGGATGCGTTGTAAGACAGCTTGCGATACAGGGAAGGTGCTGTGGACTGACCGATGTGGTGCAAGAAAATGTTGTAGCCATCCGCAGGAGAGCGTGCTGCCTTGCCTGCTGCCAGTGTGCCGCCTGCACCGCCCAGGTTCTCGACAATCACTTGCTGACCAAGGTCTTTGGACATGGACTGGGCAATCAAACGACCTACCGTGTCAGTGGGGCCACCCGCCGCAAACGGAATCAGCATGGTGATGACTTTGGATGGATATGGGTCAGCTGCCTGCACTGAACCCATCAGGCCCAACAGGGCCACTGCCAAAACGGATTTAATCGATTTTTTCACGGAACTCTCCTTGTGATTGGTATCTATCTATTGTCGACTGCCAAAGTTTTTTATTATTAAATTCCGCACAAACCAGTGCGGGTGGATGGAGTATCAGCACCCTGCATATGTGCGGCAATTGTGGTTTTCCATATACGCAGAAACCACAAGCAAACACTCTTTCAAGACAATTGAAATCAAAAATCGAACAGCAACAAATTTAACCCAAGAAAAATGATTCACAAAAAGAATTATTATTTTAATAAAAACACAACTTAAAACAACATTCTTTTCAATTTAGTTTATAAATCGATAACAATTTCATGGCGAAATTTTCCGGAAAACAAAACCGGTCTTTACGAAATTGGCGTGAAATTCGATTGAAAGCCATGTGAATTATTTTTTATCTTGCGTATTAAGCCATTCATCCAACGCTGTGGCCACCAGTAAATTGATGCCGCCCTCGTGATTCAATGCCTGCTCACGCAGACGGTTCACCAATTCGGCGGGCAGGCGATAATTCACAGAAACCAGTTTGCTGGCGGGGATAACGGCAGCGCGTTCCCGTTTGCTGGATGCGGCTTTGGAGGATTGACCAAACCGGTCAGGAAGACTTTCAGATTTCAGGGAACCATCAAGTTTTTTGGCCATATTTTTGGCCATGTCGGTGGATTTGAGCGCCATGTTGTTCCTGGGGAATTGGGCAGATCGGGAGCGAAGTATAGCGCCAAACTGCGCCCCCGAGTGAACTGGCTGTAACGCCCTGGATCAAGCCCGCTTGATGAAACGAATCAATACCAACAACACAATGGCACCAATGGTTGCCACGACAATGCTGCCAACCAATCCCCCACCGCTGGAAACACCCAGTGAGTTGAAAAGATAACCACCGACAAAGGCACCGATCACCCCAACGACCAAATCGCCCAGCAGACCAAAGCCTCCGCCTTTCACCAGCATGCCGGCCAACCAGCCGGCAACGATACCAACAAACAGAAAGACCAATAGACTCATCATTTTTCTCCTAAAAGGAAAGGGCAAACCATTTGTGCGCCGCAAAGTCAGCTGGGGAATTTTCTGTTTTTTCGTAGTCGGCAACCAATGCAGCGGCTTGATCAAAGTCTTGAGGCGACACGAACACATTCGCAAAACCAGTGGGTGAAATGTCTCCCACCGCACCTTGCAAAAAATAACCACCAACGTAAGTCTGGATTTCGCAGGCGTTAAGCATGCCCGCAACAATGTGTGCTTCGATGATGTTGCTGGCTTTGAATACGATCTTCATCGTGCCCCCTTTTGATCTTAGCCTAAACCAAATTCAGCCACACCGGTGAAATGATCGGCCACGACCTTACCGAGCCGACACCCGAAGCACCTTGCCATCGGAATTGTCGGTCAGCAAATAAATGGCGCCATCTGGCCCTGTTCGAATGTCGCGAAAGCGTTCACCCAGTTCCTTGAACAACACTTCCTCCTCCGAAGCCTTGTTGCCTTTCAACACCACGCGGCTGACTTGCTTCGCTTTCAAAGCGCCCACCAGCAAACTGCCTTTCCACTGGGGAAACATGTCGCCGGTGTACACAGTGATACCGGAAGGTGCGATGGAAGGTACCCAATAAATAGCAGGCTGTTGCGTGCCTTCGTATTCTTTGTAGGGTGAAATTTGTGCGCCGGAATAATCGATGCCGTATGTGGCCTTGGGCCAGCCGTAGTTAATACCAGGGGAAATCACATTCACTTCGTCGCCACCGCGTGGGCCGTGTTCATGGGAAATCAAGCGCTTGTTGGCAGCGTCGTAAGCCAGACCTTGCACATTTCGGTGGCCGTAGCTGTAAATTTCCGGCAGGGCACCGGGCTTGCCCACAAACGGATTGTTTTTGGGTACTGAACCATCTGCATTGATGCGGACAATTTTGCCGAAATGGTTGGACAGGTTTTGCGCTTCTTCACGATAACTGTAGCCATCGCCCAGCGTGACGATCAAGGTGTCGTCGGGCAACCAGACCATGCGGCCGCCGAAGTGGGCACTGCCTGATTTTTTCACTTGGGAACGGAATATTTCCTTGACGTTTTCCAGGCCATTGCTGCCCAGCGTGGCACTGGACACGCAGGTGTGGTTTTCACTGCGGCTGCCACAGGCGTAGCTCAGGAAAATTTGCCTGCTTTGTGCAAAGTCGGTGGCGGGCAGCACGTCGAACAAACCGGCTTGTCCACTGTAAAACACCTGCGGCACACCATTCAAGGGCTTGGTCTGCAGTTTGCCATCGGCACCAAGCAAGCGCAGGCGGCCTGGCTTTTCGGTGATCAAGGCGCGGCCATCGGGCAGAAACGCCATGGACCACGGGTTTTCAAGGCCGTCAACGAGGGTTTCAATTTTATAAGGCACGCGGCTTTGTGCAATTGCATCGCCTTGGGGCAAAGCCAGCCCGGCAGCAAGCAACAGCGCCAGCGCTGGCGTGCCCACGGCTTTGCCCGGTTTTGACAACTTGGCAAACACCAAGCCAGAAACAGCAGCAGCGGCAAGCATGGACAACATGCCCCCCGCAGTTCTGGTGGAGGCAATAAGTACTGGCATAGGTGCAAACATGTCGACCACTTTGAAAGTTACCCACAGGCCCAAGGCGGCCCCGAATGTGCACCAGAATATGCGCCATGCGGCTGCAGTGAATCGTGTAAAAAGCGATGCAACGGCCTGAGACGCCACAAAGCTGCCCCCAAAAATGACTGTGTAAACGAGCGAGAAGTTCCCGAGGTCGTGAAGACTGCTTGCAATGCGGGTTTGCAGATCAATGGCCACACCGAGGTTTTGAAGCGCCAACAGGTTGATCTGGGTTTCAACAAGGGATCCAGAAACCACGCCAACCAACATTGCGATCAGGAAGGATGCAAAGGTTGTTCGCATGCGCTCAACCATACACCGCAACCACCTGGTAACCGAGCGAGGCCAATCGACCTTCGGGTGTCCACAGCTTGGCGCTTTGATTCACATAACCATCAGCACCCGCTTTGGTTTCCATGTCGATCTGAAACCAGCCATCGCTGTTGATGTTTGCAGGCAAAGGTGGCAATTCAAGCGACCATGAAACAGAGCTTGCCATGACGGGCCCTTTGAAATGGCTTAAACACGGTGTGGGTGGGCCGTCGCTGAGCATCACGATCAACACTTCGGGGCTGAGGTTTTTGTCGAGTGCACGGATATAAATACCGCTTTCCCAAAACGGATTGCCCATGTAGGGAATGCTGCCCACAGCCCAGCGCATCTCGATGTGCTGCAAAAAGTTGGGCGTAATTTTCGGGATGAATGGCAAGGCGGGAAGCTCACCCACGGCTTTGGGCAAGGGGGTATGTTCGGGTGTCAACACCGGCAAGGCAGTTTCGCGTGGCGCACCAAATACGCCCACCACCAAACCCGCAAGGGTTTCATCGCTGTAAATTTCACACTGAACCTGGCTGACACTTTTTCCCTGCCGAAGCAGGCGCGTGCGGTACACCACATCACCGGCAGGCACTGGGCCCACGAAGTTGGTTTGCAGGGCACGCAGGGGCATGTCGATACCCAAGGTGTCGCGCATGGCCACCACGGCCAATGCGGACAGAAAGCCGCCAAACATGGTGCGGCCCTGGGTCCAGTCGTCAGTAGCGGTGAAGGTGACCGTGTCACCCTGCAATCTGCGGTTGGACAAAATTTCTGATAATGCGACGGTCATGCTGAACCTTTACGAATGGTCAAGCGTTGCAGATTAAACCAGCAGGCTTGCACCGAACTGAATTGTTGTTGTTTGTTTGGCTTACTCTTCAAACTGCTTGAAGTTGGGCACCCGTTTTTCACCAAAGGCTGCAAAGGCTTCCTGAGCGGGGGCTTGCGGAATCATGTTCATGAAAAGATGTCCTTCCTCCGCCATTTTTTCTGAAATTGCAGACTTGTTCACAGACTTCATCAAGCGCTTGGTGGTCAGCAAACTGGCAAGTGGCAAGTCGAGTAGTTTTTTCACTTGCGCCTGCACGTGGGCGCCCAGTGTTTCTGGTTCCAGCACATCGGAAACGATGCCCGTGTCATAGGCTTTCAAGGCGGTAAAAATATCGCCGAGCAGCAGCAGTTCCGCTGCTTTTTGGTAGCCTGCGGAAATGGGCAGCAACAGGCTGGATGCGGCTTCAGGACACAAGCCCAATTTTACGAAGGGCATGGAGAATTTGGCGGTGCTGGCGGCGTACACCAGGTCGCAATGCAACAACACGGTGGTTCCAATGCCAATGGCCAAACCTTGAACTTGCGCCACCACGGGCTTGGGGAACATGGAGATCATGCGCAGAAAACGAAAAACCGGTGCATCCAGTGTGATGGGGGGATTGTTCAGGAAATCGCCAAGGTCGTTGCCCGCAGAAAAACAGCCTTCATGGCCTTTGAGCAACACCACTTTGACTGCACTGCTGTGGGTGGCATCGCGAAATGCATCGGCCAGCGCGATGTACATGGCGTTGGTGAATGAGTTTTTGCGTTCTGGCCGGTTGATGGTGATGGTCATCAAGCCGCTGTTGATTTCTGTTTGAATGTCCATGTGAGTCCAAGAGGGGGTTTAGGTATCCCCACATATTACACAGACTCAACCGGAAAGTGACCGACTGGTAACAAACCCCAAGACCAAATCCGTTGCCCAAACGCTTGTGGGCTACCTTCACCCCCACTGCGAACTACGTATCCCTCGATTTGTTGAATTCGGGCACACGCTAGATACTGGCGAGCTGAGTTTAAGCACCGGGAAATATTGTGGCAGCAAGAACGTTGATTGATGGCAGGGCGCAAGTTGTGGTGGGCGATACCACCAGCCACGGCGGAAAGGTTATTTCAGGCAGCCCCACTACGTTTTTTGGCCCGGGCAATATCCCGATAGCCCGTGTTTGCGACATGACAAGCTGCCCAATTTGCAAACCTCATGTGTTCCCGATCGTGGAGGGCCACTTCATGATGACTGACAACTTCATGCAGGTTGCCTTGCACGGCCACAAAACAGCCTGTGGCGCCACATTGATAGCTTCGGCCACACCGGCCCCACCACCCTCGCCTGTTGATTACAACTCGATTG
The DNA here is from genome assembly GCF_036846585.1 of Limnobacter sp. GTDB lineage: Bacteria > Pseudomonadota > Gammaproteobacteria > Burkholderiales > Burkholderiaceae_B > Limnobacter. The sequence goes on from NZ_DAIUBR010000036.1 coordinate 14,098, forward strand.
CCGATGAAACACTGAATTCCAAACCCCCAACCCCCTGGGAAGTGGAGTTTGTGGATGCCGACGGGGAACCATCCAAGGCTGGGAGAGCCCGTGAAGTTTGAGTTCAAGACGGAAACGCTTGAACAATCGTTGGATGGCCAAGGCAAGGCCAGATTTGAGAAGGCCCCACACGGTTTTGCGCAAGGTGAGCAAACTGATAGAACACCGAAGGAATAACGGAGATGGGAAATTTGAAACAATCGCCCGTGCTGGAAGTGGACGAGGACACACAGGTTACCTGCATCGACCTGCCAGGCGCGCCTATTCATTGTGTGCGCACCAAACCAAAATTGCGGGTGGTGCTGCGTAAACACAGGGATGTTGTCTTCGATATCAAGCTGGGTGGCGGCGGCACTTACACGGTTGAATCGGACAAAAGCGATTTTTACAGCGAGCGCGACGGCGCGCTGGTTCGACCCGCAAAACCGGTTCACTTTCAGGACGGGGAACGAATGCACCTGTGGGTATCGCGTACTTTTGCAGGCAAGCTGCTGTTGAAGAAAAACGGGAAGCTGATTGCGGCTTACGAACCCAACAAGATTGATCCGTTTACCTGCACTGCGCAAAACCCGGAGGGAAAGCCTGCGCCTTTGATTGTGTCGATACAAATGCCCGACAAAATGAGTATTACAGCGGCACGAGGCCAGGGTACTGTGAGCCAGGAACTACTTGATGACATGCAAACCATGCATGTGATGGAAGTTAAAAGCCAGGGTATGCAGGTACCCAAGGAAATTCTGGACTTTTTTTCATCGGGTGGAAACGAAACCGCCATTGATACCAGTGGCGTTGTGACTCGAAACTGGTTGTTGGGACAACTGGTTGGTGCAGGTGTCTACAGCTTGGAAAATCAAAAATGGATTCGTGAACTAAACGGTCAAAAGTTCTACTTGAAGAAGCGAATTCGAAAAAGTGGTGAAGCAGTGTATGACGTTATTTTCACCGGCAACCACAAGATCCGCGAACTGTTGAAAGGCACGCGCTATTTGGCAGACAACCCAGTTGTTCTGACAATCACGAATGGAGCGGGAACTGCAAATGGCATTCGACACGCAGCATGGAACGCAACCAAAAGCACCTTCACAAAACTGGGTGCGGTGGGAATCGTGTTCAGTATTTTTACCGACGTGGCCGAATGGCTTGGCGACTACGATCAAATAGACCCGGCAACGGAAAAACCAAAATCAAGCGTGCTGGATTTGATGAGCAAGGTGGGTGTAAATCTGGCTAAGGTGGGTATCACTGCTGCGCTAAGTTCGGTGGTGATGGCGGGAATAAGTTTTTTACTGGCAACCGCTTTTACCGCCGCACTGCCCATATATTTTGTTGTTGCTGGCACTATTGGGGTGGCCTTGTCTTTATCGTACGGACTTGAGGTTCTAGACAAAAAACTGGAAGTGAGCAATTTAGTCCGTAACTCCATTCAGCAACAAGCAAGCTATCTTCATAGAAAACTCCCTAAAGACTATGGTGGTTACGAATCGTTTGTTAAAAGCGATTTTGGGTGGGGAGTAGCGCCGTGAATAATTCAAAAATATTTCCCATGTACTTTGATGTACCCTGGGTTTGTCGTTATGCGATTCCCATACTCTTTTTTATATTCTGGTGTCTGGGATCGATAGCGTTGTGGATGGCCAATGAGGAATCCCTAATTTCAACGCAGCCGCTTAAAATTTACGGTGCAACAAACGCTCTAATAATCGTAATTTCTGCCACATTTAGTTACATGGCACCCGCTGTTGTTCGCCGTGTTCGACATTTTTATCTGCTATGCGGACTAGCAACCATTAGTTCACTGACGTCATGCACCGTCATAGCGGCAATCTACTTTATAGCCAAACCTGCCCAGTACGGCGCTCTTGTGTTACTAGGGGTAGTAACACTTTGGCTTACGCAAGTTTATCTAGATGCAATTAGACGAGTTAGGATAAAAAAGATCATCGAAAAAAATTACATTGAACAGGCCGACTGTTTCATATTAAAAAAACCAATCAACGAGTTCAATGGCGACGTTCATTTAACCCTCAAGCAACATGCCGAAAAAAACTGGATTTACATTTTTATCGTTTGCTGGAGTTCATATGAATTTTTTACAACCGACTTCAAGGCCAGCTTGCCGTTGGATCTTTTCAAATACTGGATATTAAATGGATTCGCATTGATCTGTGGGGTCTACGCAGCAGCCCGGCTGATCCAAGGCTTTTACCTTTGGTTTTACGTTATTTGGAAACTTGAACGGCAAACAGGAAAGAAGTTTTTATTTCCCGTTCCAGAAGGGAATACACACGGTGAAGGATCGCGTACTGCGCCTGAATGAAAAACCTGTTCAGAAAGAAAGCACAGCCTTGAATTAAACAAGACCGTGCTTTTCAATCAAACCAACACTGAAATTACACGCGCTCGAAGATGCCTGCTGCACCCATGCCGGTGCCGATACACATGGTGACCATGCCGTATTTCAGATTGTGCCTGCGCAGTGCATGCACCACGGTGGCTGCACGAATTGCACCGGTTGCACCCAGCGGGTGACCCAGGGCGATGGCGCCGCCCATGGGGTTCACCTTGGCAGGGTCAAGCTCCAGGTCTTTCATCACGGCCAGCGATTGCGCAGCAAACGCTTCATTCAATTCAAACCAGTCGATGTCGCTGGTTTTCAGACCAGCAGTTTTCAACACGGCCGGAATGGCTTCCTTGGGGCCAATGCCCATGATTTCCGGTGGTACGCCACGCACTGCAAAGCCGCGCCACTTGGCCAAGGGGGTCAGGTTGTAGCGCTTCACGGCTTCTTCAGAAGCCAGAATGAGTGCGCCTGCGCCGTCGCTCATCTGAGAGCTGTTGCCGGCCGTTACCGAGCCTTTGGCAGCAAAAACAGGTTTCAGTTTGGTGAGGCCTTCGATGGACGAATCAGCACGGGGGCCTTCGTCCAGACCGACCACGCGGCTAGCGGTTTTGATTTCGCCAGAAGCCAAATCGGGCGTGGCTTTTACCAGTGTGAAGGGTGTGATTTCATCGTTGAACTCGCCAGCCTGTTGGGCTGCGATTGCCTTTTTGTGGCTGTTCAGTGCGAACTCGTCTTGCGCATCGCGGCTGATGCCCCACTGCTGCGCAACTTTTTCGGCGGTCATGCCCATGCCATAGGCAATCCCCAGGTTTTCGTCTTTCTGGAAAATTGCGTTGTTGAAAGATGGCTTGTTACCGCTCATGGGTACCATGCTCATGCTTTCAGCGCCGGCTGCAATCATGACTTCGGCTTCGCCCATGGCAATCGCATTGGCGGCCATTGAAACTGCTGTAATGCCGGAAGCACAGAAGCGGTTGATGGTGACGCCGCCCACGGTGTTGGGCAGGCCTGCCAGCAACACGGCGATACGGGCCATGTTCATGCCCTGCTCGCCTTCGGGGAATGCGCAGCCTACGATTGCATCGTTGATGGATGCGGGGTCCAGATTAGGCACCTGGGCCATGGCGCTGGCAATGGCATGCACCAGAAGGTCATCGGGGCGGGTGTCTTTGAACACGCCACGCGGGGCCTTGCCGATCGGGGTACGCGTTGCTGCGACGATGTAAACATCTTTACAAGTTTGAGCCATGTTTGCTCTCCTTAGTTACGTACGGGTTTGCCGGTTTGCAGCATGCCCATGATTCGTTCTTGTGTTTTGGGGTTGTCGAGCAACTTGACGAAGTGCTTGCGTTCCAGATTCAGGAACCATTCTTCATCCACCAAGGAGCCCGTTTCAATTTCGCCACCACACACCACTTCGGCGATAACGCAACCCAGGTGGAAGTCGTAAGCGGAGATGAAACCACCGTCGCGCATATTCACCAACTGTGCCTTGATGGTGGCGTAACCAGATTTGCCTGCGGCAGGCACACCCTTGATTTTGTGGGGTGGGCGATAGCCGCTGTCGAACATGGCGCGTGCGCGGGAAATGGCGACATACAGCAGTTCATGGGTATTGAATACGATGGTGTCGGATTCCTTGATGAAGCCTAGTTCGCGACATTCCATGGCCGATGTACCCACCTTGGCGGTTGCGGCGGTCATGAAGCCCTCTTTCAGGAAGGCCAATACATCGGATGAACCTGCTTTTTGAGCAGCCAAACCAGCGTTAATCGCAATCTCTTTCAAGCCACCGCCGCCGGGAATCAGACCAACGCCCACTTCCACCAGGCCCATGTAGCTTTCAAGGTTGGCCACACGTGCAGCGCAGTGAATTGCGAATTCACAACCACCGCCCAAAGCCAAACCGGTTACGGCGGCCACGGTGGGAACCTGTGCGTATTTCAGTGCAGCTGTGCCTTTCTGGAATTCCGCCACCATGGGTTCGATGGCCTTGCCACCGCCCTGCATGAATGCGGGCAACATGGCCTGCAAATCGGCACCGGCTGAGAAGGGTTCATCCGGGCTCCACAGCACCAAACCTTTGTAGCTTTTCTCGGCCAGGGCAATGGCTTCATGGGTACCGGTAATTACATCGGGGCCAATGGCGTGCATTTTGGTTTTGATGGACAAAACCAATACATCGTCGTGACCCGGTGCAGTCCAAATGCGAACCGCATCGTTTTCTTTAATCGTGGTGCCGCCGTTGTGACCGGTTACGGTTGTTTCACCCAACACTTTGGCGCGGAAAACTTGGCGCTGGTACACCGGCAAATCTTTGCGTGGCACGAATGAATTGGTCGCTGGGCTGAATGCGCCGGCGGTGCTGTACACACCACCATTGTCGGCCACTTGGCCTTCAAACACCCAGGCGGGCAGCGGCGCCTTGCACAGCGCTTCGCCTGCTTCGATGTCGGCTTTCACCCACTCGGCAACCTGTTTCCAGCCTGCGGCTTGCCAGGTCTCAAAAGGACCTTCTGTCCAGCCGTAACCCCAGCGCAATGAAAAATCCACCTCACGTGCGGTGTCGGCAATGTCGTTCAGGTGGAAGGCGATGTAGTGGAATGCGTCGCGGAAAATTGCCCACAGGAATTTGGCTTGTGGGTGCTCGGAAGCGCGCAGTGCAGCCATGCGTTCGGCCACGTTGCGGTTCTTCAGAATTTTCAACACGCCTTCGTCGGCCTTGCCTTCAGAAGGCACATAGCTGCTGGAGCTCGCATCGAACACCATGATCTGTTTGCCTTCTTTCTTGAAGAAGCCGGCTTTTGTCTTTTGACCCAAGGCACCCTTTTCAACCAGTGTTTTCAACACGGCTGGTGTTACGTAGCTGGGTGCGAAGGGGTCGTTGGGCAGTGTGTTTTGCATGGTTGCAATCACGTGGCCCATGGTGTCCAGACCCACCACGTCGGCGGTGCGGAAGGTGGCTGATTTCGCACGACCCAATTTGGAACCGGTCAACTGATCCACGATATCAAACGGAATACCGTACTTCTGGGCTTCCGCCATGGTACCCAGCATGCCGGCCACACCTACGCGGTTGGCCACGAAGTTGGGCGTGTCTTTGGCGGTGATGATGCCCTTGCCCAAGGTGGTGGTCAGGAAGGTTTCCAGATTGTCGAGAATGTCCTGGCGTGTTGTTGCCAAGGGAATCAGTTCGCACAGGTGCATGTAGCGCGGTGGATTGAAAAAGTGCACGCCACAGAAGCGGCTTTTCAATTCGGCTTCGAATCCTTCGCTCAGTTTCGAGATAGACAAACCGGATGTGTTGGTCGCAAAGATTGCGTTTGCATTGATGTGCGGTGCAACCTTTTTGTACAGGTCATGTTTCCAGTCCATGCGTTCAGCAATGGCTTCAATCACCAGGTCGCAGCCCTGTAGCAACTCAAGGTGTTCTTCGTAGTTGGCGGATTGCACGTACTGTGCAACGTCTTTTGCACCAAAGGGTGCTGGCTTGAGTTTGGTCAGGTTCAGAATGGCTTTGTCGACGATGCCATTTTTGGGGCCTTCCTTGGCGGGCAGGTCAAACAGAACCACAGGCACTTTGGCATTGGCGCAGTGCGCGGCGATTTGTGCACCCATGACGCCAGCGCCGAGCACGGCGACTTTGCGAACGATGAAATTGGACACGCGTGTCTCCTTCAAGTTAATTGTTTTCAACGCCCGCAGCCACACGGGCCTGCGGGGGACTACGGGACAGGTTTTCCTAGAACAGGTCTGCTTCCATTTCCATCAGGCTTGCTGAACCTGCGCGCGCCTTGCGGATCAGCATGGCGGTTTCAGGCAGCATTTTCTGGAAATAGAAACGGGCTGTGTGCAATTTGGCAGTGTAAAACTTGTCGCCACCGGATTGCTTTTCCAGCGCAATTTTTGCCGCTTTTGCGAAGAAGTAAGCATAAAACAGATGCCCGACTACACGCAGGTAATCTACGGCGGCAGCACCCACTTCATCGGGGTTTTGCATGGCTTTTCCACCAATTTCCATGGTCAGCTTGCTGACCTTGTCGCCCAAATCAGCCAGAGGCTCAACAAACTCTTTCATGGCGGGGTTGTTGGCTTCGGTTTCACACAGTGCACGCACCATTTTGCCAAATTTCATCAGCTTGGCACCACCGTCGCCCAGCACTTTGCGACCCAACAGGTCGAGCGATTGAATGGTGTTGGTGCCTTCGTAAATCATGTTGATGCGGCTGTCGCGAACATACTGTTCCATGCCCCACTCGGCAATGTAACCATGGCCGCCATACACCTGCATACAGTGTGAAGTGGCTTCCCAAGCGTTGTCGGTGATGAACGCTTTCACAATCGGCGTGGCCAGGGCAACCATGTCGGCAGCTTCCTTGCGAACTGCTTCATCGGGGTGGTTCAGTTCCTTGTCCAGTTCCAGCGCGGTCCAGAAGCACAGTGCGCGAGCACCTTCGGCATACGCACGGGTGGTCAGCAACATTTTGCGAACATCGGGGTGAACGATGATGGGGTCGGCAGGTTTGTCGGTGGCCTTGGGGCCAGACAGTGACCGGCTTTGAATGCGGTCTTTGGCGTATACCACAGCGTTTTGATACGCCACATCAGTAAGCCCGAGCGACTGCATACCCACGCCCAAACGGGCTGCGTTCATCATCACGAACATGGCCGCCAAACCGCGGTGGGGCTGACCAATCAACCAGCCGCTTGCGCCGTCCAGGTTCATCTGGCAGGTGGCATTGCCGTGAATGCCCATTTTGTGTTCAATGGCGCCACAGAAAATCGGGTTGCGTGCGCCCAATGTTCCGTCTGCATTCGGAATAAATTTGGGAACCAGAAACAATGAAATGCCCTTGGTGCCTTGGGGTGCGTCTGGAAGGCGTGCAAGCACCAGGTGAATGATGTTCTCGGCCATGTCGTGTTCACCGCTGCTGATGAAGATTTTCGCACCGGTAATTTTGTAGCTGCCATCGGCCTGTGGCTCGGCCTTGCTGCGCAGCATGCCCAGGTCGGTACCACAATGGGGTTCGGTCAGGCACATGGTGCCTGTCCATTCGCCACTGGTCAGCTTGGGCAGGTACAGGTCTTTCTGTTCCTGGCTGCCGTGTTCGTGCAGGCAGTCGTACGCGCCGTGTGTCAGGCCCGGGTACATGGTCCAGGCCTGGTTGGCTGCATTCATCATTTCATAAAGTGTCTGATTCACCGTGACGGGCAAACCTTGACCGCCGTAGTTGGGGTCGCAGCTCAGCGAAGCCCAGCCCGCTTCAACAAACTGCTGGTAGGCTTCTTTAAAACCTGTGGGGGTTTTCAGGGAATGATCGGCCTTGTTCAAGGTACAACCTTCGGAATCGCCCACGGCGTTCAAGGGTTGCAGCACTTCCGCGCAGAACTTGCCACCCTCTTCCATGATCTGGTTCATGGTGTCGGCGTCAATTTCCTCAAAGGCGGGAATGCCTTTGAAAATGGCTTGCGCGTTGAGCATTTCGTGCAACACAAATTGCATGTCGCGAATTGGGGGCGTGTATTGGCTCATTGTTAGGTGTCTCCTGGTGCTACTGGCTCAGAATCTCGGATCGGGTTTGCTGGTAATGCTGAATCATGCGGTCAAAGCCCGCACTGGCACGCTTCACCGACAATGTGTCGCCCATCAGGCGACCTTGTTGGTGGGCTGCCAGAATCAAACCGACCATCTCGAATACAAGTTGGTCCGCATGGGTTTGATTGGCTGGTAAATGATTTTCTTCGATGGCCTGTGCCGCCGCACGGTGCATTTCTTTTTGCCAGTCGCGGTGCATTTTGACCAGCACATCGCGAACTGCCCCTGGCCTGTCATCGTATTCTGTCGCGCCTGAAATGTAGATGCAACCACTGTCGATTTCCTTGCCGATGCGGTCGAGCCAGCGCATGAAAATTGCACGCAAACGCGGCAATCCACGGGGCTCTTTCAGGCAGGGGAACAGCACGGCGTTGATGAATTGGGTCTCATATTCTTGCAGCACGGCAATTTGAAGTTCTTCGCGAGAACCAAAGTGGGCAAACACACCACTTTTGCTCATGGTCATTTTTTCGGCAATTGAACCAATGGTCAACCCTTCGAGCCCTTGTGTGGACGCGATTTCTAGTGCCGCCTCGACAATGGCGGCTCGGGTTTGTTCACCTTTGCGCATATAAAATAGACCGAACGTTCGTTTTTTTACGAGTGTACGCTATTTCTCTGGGGAAAAGGCAATGCGCTTGGTTAGAGAAATTACTCTAGGGCTGAACGAGCATTGCCATCACATTGCAAGTTATTCAATAAATTTGAATAACAAATGCGAAATGTAACACTCGATTAAATGCTGATTTGGATTCATGATTCACCCATCGATTCAACGAATCGCCCCACAACATGGAGAATCAAAATGAGCACCACTTTGAAACAACAAACAGGAATTAATCAAAAAATCGACAGTACTTTTAACTCAATCGCCAATCCGTTGGCTCTGGCAGGCCGCGTGCTTCTGGCAACCATGTTCGTGCTGGCCGGTTTCAGCAAGATTGGGGGATTTGACGGCACAGCAGGCTACATCGCATCGGTTGGACTGCCCTTCGCCGAACTGCTGACTGCCTTGACAATTGTGGTGGAAATTGGCGCAGGCATTGCCTTGATTGTGGGCTTCCAGACCAAAATTGCAGCACTATTGCTGGCTGGCTTTACATTGGCAGCGTCGGTGTTGTTTCACAATTACTGGGCAATGCCAGCCGACCAAGCCTACGTGCAGCAACTGATGTTCATGAAAAACATCAGCGTGGCAGGCGGGTTGTTGATGATTGTGGCCCTGGGTGGCGGTGCACTTGGTTTAAGCAAAGGCAAGTAAAGCATCACACCACTGGAAATACCATTTCGCCTGTTTTGGGAATAACCGCATACCCTCCGGTGAAAACCCCGAAAGATGGCAACATCAGTTGATCTGGCTTCAAGTGGAAGCACGGCAAACGTGCACGGCTTCTGCCCTTGCCATTGAGTACCACCACAGGATGTTCATGGCCAGCCAGTGACAGGGCACCCGCCACGCGTTGTGGATGGTGGCACAAAGCCAACCCTCCCAGCATGAAAGGTTCTTCAAGCATGGCAATGTTCAGGTTGAAAGGCGGGTCGCCTGCCTTGCTGTCGTGGTTGCCCCGAATCAGGTTCATGGCGATGTCGGTGTGCTGCATGCGCCACGCATGAAGCTTGCTGAGCAAGTCTGGATTGTGTGCAGCTTTGGCATGCAACAGGTCGCCGAGGAAATAGAGCGAGCCTGGTTGAAAGGTTGCAATGGCAGCAGACAGCCGATCCAGATTTTCCTTTGTCGTGCCTGCAGGTACAGGCACCCCCAGACTGCGGAACGTGGCTGCTTTGCCCAAATGCACATCCGCCACGAACAAAGCACTGTGCGCCGGATCAAAAACCACTTTGTGACACGACAGCACCAGCGACCCGAAAGATGTCTCAACTGAATGAACAGGAGAATGACTGGACAACAGAATCACGCTTGGGCCGCCTTCTCAAGCTCAGCGACCATTCGAGCCACACGGTCGCTGAGCTTTTCCGTGCTGACAGTTTCACGCAAGCGCTCGATTAACAAAGGAAAAGCAAATGGCGTGGGGCGCTCGATCGGTTTGAACACCAGCTGTTTTGATTGAATGGCTTGCAGGGCGTGTTCCATTCGTTTCAATTCCAGTTCGTGCTCCAATGCTTCGCGTTGTGCCTGATCCAGCAACAGGTTGTGTTGGTCGTGTTTTTTGAACACTTCGAAAAACAAACTGCTGGAAGCCTGCAATTGTTTGGTGCTTTTGCCTGCGCCCGGATAACCTTGAAACACCAGCCCCGCGATGCGGGCAATTTCGCGAAACCGGCGCTGTGCCAGTTCAGAGGCATTCAGGCAATCCAGCACATCCTGAAACAAATTGTCGGTGGTAAAAAGCGGCGAATCAGCAAGGCTGCCCGTGATCCAATCGTGCCAGTTCACGGGCTCAGCACTCAGCAACTCGAAGCCGTAATCATTCATTGCAATTGAAAACGTGCCAGGCTTGTGTCGCGAGGCCCGCCATGCCAGAAGACTTGCCAAACCAATGTGCACCGTGCGCCCTTCGAATGGATACACAAACAGGTGGTGGCCTTCCTTGCTGTGCAACTCTTCGATCAACAAATTACTTGTATTGGGCAATGCGCTCCAGTGCATTTGCAAAGCCAGCAAACTTTCCAGTGCACGCAATTCAGGCAATGCCGGTTTTTTGCCTTTCGAGATGGCTTGGTAGGCCAGCTCCAGCATGTGCAGTGATGCATGCGCAAGTTCACTGCTCAAGGGCATTTTGCCGCCTTGCCACTGCGGCACAGTGGCCTTTTTGCGATCGGCCTTGCGCACATAGGCGGTCATGTCGCGCACCTTGACCAGTTCCAGTACGCGGCCTGCGAAACTGAAACAATCGCCGGTTTTCAAACGGACTATAAAGCCTTCTTCAATGGTGCCCAAACGGCCACCTGTCATCCACGCCACCTGCATGGCGGAATCGGACACAATGGTGCCCACCGACATGGCATGCCTGCGCGCAATGTCGCGGCGAGGTACACGGTAAATGCCGTCGTCATCGGCAGCGATGCGTTGGTAATCGGGATATGCGGCCAGGCTGTCACCCCCCTTTTCAACGAAAGCCAAGGCCCAGTCGAACTGCGCGCGGGTCAGGTTCTGATAGGCAAAGGTGGTGCACACTTCGGCAAACAATTCATCGGGTTTGAAGCCAGTGCCCATGGCCACAGTCACCAGATGTTGAATCAGCACGTCGAGCGGTGCCCGTGGGCTGAAACGCGATTCGATCTGCTTGTGTTCAGCCGCGTGGCGGGCTGCGGCAGCTTCAATCAATTCAAGTGCGTTGGTGGGCACCACGGTGATTCTGGAAGGCCTGCCGGGCGCATGGCCCGATCGCCCGGCCCGTTGAAGCAAACGCGCCACGCCCTTGGGAGAACCTATTTGTATTACCCGCTCAACCGGTAAAAAATCCACGCCCAGATCAAGAGAAGATGTGCACACCACCGCCTTTAATATGCCGGTTTTCAAACCCTGCTCAACCCAGTCACGCACCGATTTATCCAGCGAGCCGTGGTGAAGGGCCAAGGCGCCGGCATAATCCGGGCGCACTTCCAGCAAGGCTTGATACCAGATTTCTGCCTGTGAACGGGTGTTGGTGAACACCAGGCTGGAAGCCGACTGGTCAATTTCCCGCGCAACAAATTCAAGTTGGTTCAAACCCAAGTGCCCGCCCCATGGAAAGCGCTCGAAAGAGTCGGGGATCAGGCTGTCGATCATCAACTGCTTGGGTAGCTTGCCTTGAACCAAGGTGAATCTGCCTTGGTTTTTAACGGGCTGCAACAGCACATCCATGGCCACTTTCAAATTGCCCAGGGTGGCGCTTAAGCCCCACACCTGCAAGCCGGGATTGATTGCCGCCAAGCGCGCAATGGCCAACTGAAGTTGCACGCCGCGTTTGTTGCCAATCAACTCATGCCATTCGTCTACTACCAACACTTGCAGTTTGCTCAAATTGGGCTGGCTGCTGGCGCGTGTGAACATGAGTGTCAGGCTTTCCGGTGTGGTCACCAAAGCAAAAGGTGGCTTGCGCAAAATGGCTGCACGGGCTGCAGAATCGGTGTCGCCCGTTTGCAGGGCCACATCGCAATCACAGGCCAATGCCTTGGCCGATTGTTGCAGTGCCTTGGTGCTGTCTGCAGCCAAAGCACGCATGGGCGTGATCCACATGATTTGTGTGGCTGCGCCGCGTGGCCGGGGCATTTGTGCCACCCGCAACAATACCCCCAACCACACAGCCAGTGTTTTGCCCGCGCCGGTGGTGGCGTGAAGCAAACCGCTGTGGCCTTTTTGAAAAGAAGCCCACACTTGCGTTTGATACTCGAACGGTTGCCAGCCCCGCTGATTGAACCATTCATTGATACGAGCAAGCGTCAATTCTGCCAAGGGCGAACATTGCGGAATTTCACCTGAAATTGTTGCAACTGCTTGCGTTGCACGCTGCACAGCCTTGTCAGCCGCTTTCTTTTTGCGGTGCAAAGCCCTGAGTTGCGTGCCCACATTGGGGCCGGGTGGAATGCCTCGAAATTCAGACATGGGGAACTGCTGGAAAAAACGATTTCTGATTGTGCCACGGGAAATGCGCAAATAAATTGGCTTAAGCCCTGGCAATCAATTCAACGTTGCCGCCTGCCGCCGCGGTGTTGGTGCAAACCAGCTGTTCACACACCAGCCGATAAGCCGGGTAAGTGCCATCCGCATTCGCAAGCACCAAGGCAATGATACGCTGCGAATGTGCAGCCAGCGTGCGGGCAACCTCGTGCGCGCGTTGTGGTGTGTGTTCACACACCGCAACATCAATGTGTTCCAAATGAATTGCATCAACCCAATCGATACCCCGACCAAGCCATGGTTTGAACATGCCGGTTTCAACAACCGCCACATTTCCCGTGGCCAGCGCTGCATCAATTTGCCGACGAAGCAGTGTTTCATCCAGCGCGGTGCACCACACCCGGCCACGGG
>NZ_DAIUBR010000037.1:0-27039 GCF_036846585.1 Limnobacter sp.
TCTCCATGCCAGGGTCATCCAGCTCGCCGAGCACTTCAGCCACCCTGCCGATGGGCTGGGAATGGCGGGTGGGTTGCTCCACAATTTCAACGGTGACCACCTGGCCAGGGGTCGCATGACCTACGTCTTTGGGCGACACCAGAATGTCGTGCTTGATGCGCTGGTCTTCAGGGATCACCAACAAAATGCCGCGCTCGGAAACCAGCCTGCCAACCAACCGGTTGGTTTTGCGCTCGGTCACTTCGACAATAGTGCCCTCGGGCTTGCCTCGGTGGTCAGTGCCGGTAATTCGCACCAGCACGCGGTCGCCGTGCAACACTTTTTGCATTTCACGCGGGGAAAGGAAGGCATCGGGGCCACGGTCGTCGCGCACCAGAAAGCCAAAACCGTCACGGTGACCAGCCACCTTGCCTGCCACGAAATCAAGTTTGGTGGAAAGCAGCAACATGCCTTTACGGTTGGGCATCAATTGACCGTCACGCTCCATCGCGTTCAGTCGTTTTTCAATAATTGGAAGTTGATTTTCAGAGAGTTTAAGGTGCTCGTAAACCTGTTCGCGGGTTAAGGGGGCTTGCGCTTGGCGCAGTACAGCCAGGATGTCTTCACGACTTGGGATTTTTATTTCTGTTTTATGCATTGACAAATTTATTAATTTCATTAGAATTCACCGCTCGCACCTGTGCCCAGGTGGCGGAATTGGTAGACGCGCTAGGTTCAGGTCCTAGTGGTGGTAACACTGTGGAGGTTCGAGTCCTCTCCTGGGCACCAGCACTTCTTTTTTCTCATGCGCCTGTTCCTATGCGTTTGAACGAAGTGTACAGCACTTTCTTCACATACTTTCTGAAATTCTGAAGCGCTTTGTGAATTTGCATTGCCGCTGACAGCAGCAACACAAATCCACCTTCCCCCCCTCAGAATCCGTAACCCACGCTAAAAATCAAACTGGTATCAGTCTTCTGCACACCGGGTGGCGGCATGTTGTCGTAATCCACATTCACTTGCGTGGACACGTTCACATTTTCTACAATCGGTGCACGCAAGCCCACCTTGGTTTTGAACAAGGCATCGGCTGTGTTTTCAAGGCTGACGGACAAATCATTGTTGTTGAAAAACACCAGTCGCTTATTCCAGAATTTGCGCTCGTAATCCAGCCCAAGACTTAAGGAAGGAAACGACTCATCGGGCGCCACAATGTAATCTTCATTGATGTACGCCAAACCATATTCAGTCGACAATTTGGCCCGCTCGGTCTCAAAAAACTGGTAACCATAACCAGCACCCAGCGAGGTCCGCAAATTCAAGTCTGCCAGCTTGTCCTGTTCGCCTTTGGCGTTCACAAACAGGTAATCTTTCTCGCTCAAAAATGCATCGTATTGGGTCATCAGGTATCGGTTCGATGTCGTTGTTACACCCGCTGATTCAGCCTCGTTTACTTCCGTGGCCACGGTGTATCTGTTCTGAGGGGTCCGGGCAACGAATTTGGCGTCAAAATTAAGCGCATCGTCTTCCGAATTTCCCCGGTTGAACACGCCGCCCAAATTGGCCCTGCCACTGTATTTCACCGAATTGTCGATCACCGGGGGGTTCAGCATGACCACATCGGCCTTTTTAAGGGGTGTGGAGCGCCCCAAATCACCCTGATCGATGATTAGATCACCCTGGGCATTCAAGGCCACCCTGCCCCTCACCTTGGTGCCATCTTTAAGCTGCACGGTCACTCCATCGTCAGAGGTCAATTCGGTGACCCGCTTCCAAGGCACCTCCACTTCGCCAAACAAAGGTGACTTGAATGTCAGAATATCGTCGCCCAACTTGATCACTTCACCGGTAATGTGATCGCCGTTGTCCAGTACAACACTGGCCGCCATGGCCTGGGTACTGCACAAGGAGAAAATGAGCGCGCAAAGCGATGAAAACTTGATTCGGGAGGGGGGATTTTTTTTGGTTACTACTTGTAAGACTGGCATTGTCCCAGGATCTCCTTGACAATTAAAAGGACCCCTAGGATAGCACATCAATTTTTAACCATTTTTAGGCCAAAAATGACTGCATTTTGAACGAAGAAGATGAAGAATAATTACTGAAAATCGCGGGTTTCAAATGGCTGCACAATCCAGACATCCGATTCGAGATATCGCGCCGCATAATCGGGCTTGAAAATTGAAGACGGCTTGACCCACACCACAGCTGTTTTCAATTCCTGAATATGGGGGCACATGTGCTTCAAGTGCGCGCACAAAGCCTGCAAGGTGTGACCTGAATCGGCCAGGTCATCCGCCAACAACACCTTGCCGGTAACAGGCACCACTGTGGCAATGGAGGCAGACACCTGAAGCTCACCCTGCTCGGTTCCTGCACCACCGCGATAGGAAGACGCAGCAATAACAGCCATGGGCTTTTGCAACGACCTTGACAAGCCATCGGCCAGAAAAAGGCCGCCACGGGAAACACCCAGAACAACGTCTGGTTGAAAACCGGAATTTTCAACCGCACGCACCACCTGATCAATCAGATGGTGGTACTGCGCGTAATCAACATGCAGCTTTTCCATGCGGCAAGCGCGTCCGTATCAGGCTTTGTAGGGGTGACGCAGCACGATGGTCTCGTCACGGTCAGGGCCGGTTGAAATCATGTCCACGGGCACGCCACACACGGCCTCCATGCGCTTGAGATAGATTTTGGCTTCCTCAGGCAGATCATTGAATTGCTTCACGCCAAAAGTGGTGCCTTTCCAGCCGGGGAACGTTTCGAAAATTGGCTTGCAACCTTCAACCTTGTCGCTGCCAAACGGCAGGATGTCGGTTTTTGTGCCGTCGGCCAGTTCGTAACCCACACACATTTGAATACTATCCATGCCGTCGAGCACATCAAGTTTGGTGATGCACAAGCCGGAAACACCGTTCAACTGGATGGTACGGCGCAAGGCAGCCGCGTCAAACCAGCCACAACGGCGTGGACGACCAGTGACTGAACCAAATTCATTGCCCTTTTTGGCCAGGTACATGCCCTTGTCACAAAACAGTTCCGTGGGGAAGGGGCCAGAACCCACGCGCGTGGCGTAGGCCTTGGTAATGCCCAATACATACTGCAAACGCTGTGGACCAACGCCTGCACCAGACGAAGCCGCACCGGCGACACAGTTCGAACTGGTCACAAACGGGAAGGTGCCGTGATCGATGTCCAGCAACGCGCCTTGTGCACCTTCAAACAACAGGTTTTTGCCTTCGTCATTGGCCTTTTGCAGCAGGGTTGGTACATCTGCCACCATGTTCTTGATGCGGGGTGCCAGCGCCATGGCTTTGTCAAACACCACCTGTGGATCCACGGGCTCTGCCCCAAGGTACTGGGTCAGCACAAAATTGTGATAATGCAAAACCTCTTCCAGCTTGGCGCGGAATTTCTCGGGATTAAACAGGTCTTGAACGCGCAAAGCGCGGCGGGCGGCCTTGTCTTCATAGGCAGGGCCAATGCCACGACCTGTGGTACCAATTTTTGCATCACCACGCTTGGCCTCGCGTGCTTTGTCCAGGGCCACGTGGTGGTCAAGAATCAATGGGCAGGTTTCACTGATTTTCAGGCGGCTCTCAACGGAAATGCCACCTGCCTGCAACTCGTCAATTTCACTCAACAAGGCTTCCGGTGACAGCACTACACCGTTGCCGATGTACACCTGAACTTCCGGACGCAAAATGCCGGACGGAATCAAACGCAAAATTGTTTTCTTGCCACCGATCACCAAGGTGTGACCCGCATTGTGACCGCCCTGGAAGCGAACAACACCCTGTGCATGGTCGGTCAACCAGTCAACCACCTTGCCCTTGCCCTCGTCGCCCCACTGGGTGCCAATTACAACCACATTTCGAAAACTCATTGCTTATTTCTCCTGATTCATGCCAATCGGCACCACTTTCCACACGGCGTTGGCCTGTACAAGCTGCCGATCACATACAAATTCTTCTTCCTCTTGCGCGGTGTGGGGCAATGACTGCAACACAACCTCGCCCTGGCTTCGCAGTTCGCGAATGACCGTCATCAAACCTGTGTCGTAAACCCAGGGCGCACGAATGGCCGCTTTGGGCCTGGACTGCACCGCCTGCAGGGAAACCAGTTCGCGCAGATCCACTGAAAAGCCAGTCGCAGGGCGCGCCCGGCCGTACACGGCCCCCACATCGTCGTAGCGGCCACCGCGCAAAATCGCGTTGGGGCAACCGTCCACATAAGCCGAAAAAATCAAACCACTGTGGTAATCGAAACTGGCCAGATCAGCCAAATCCAGAATCAATGCCGGCATGGCAGACACGGTTTCCTGCAAACGGGCAATCAAGGTACGCAATTCGTTCAGCACAGCAGCCACTTTGGGGTTGCGGGGCAGCTGTTCGGCCGCGCGATTCAGCACGCAGTTGGATCCACCCACCGCACCGTACAAACCCGGCAAGGCCAACACATTGCTGCGGCAGCTTGCAGACACACCGGCAAGCAAACCCTCAAGGGCAGGTCTGTCTTTCTGGGCCAGGCAATCGTGCAAACTGCGAATCAGCGCATCGGACAAACCCTCGCCGTCGACCACTGCGGCCAACAGACCCGCATGGGACAAGGCAAGGCAATACCCCTTCAAGCCAGACAAATTCAACGTGTCCACGGCCAAATTCAAAATTTCAAGATCTGCTTCAATACCGCCACAACCATACAATTCCGCGCCGCATTGCAGCGGTTCACGCGTGGTGTGCAAACCCAACGCCTGTGTGTGCAGCACCGGGCCGCAGTAGCACAAACGCGTTACGCCTTTTCGGTTCAAAATGTGGGCATCAATGCGGGCCACCTGCGGGGTGGTGTCGGCACGCAAGCCCAGCATGCGCCCGCTGGCCTGATCCAGCAGCTTGAAAGTTTGCAGGTTCAAAGAGGCATCGGCATTGCCAAGCAGGGACTCGGTGTATTCCAGCATAGGAGGCATGACCAGTTCATAGCCATACACGCGGAAGCGGTCCAGCAAGGACCTTCGCAATTCTTCGATTCGCCGGGCCTCGGAAGGCAATACATCGGCGACGGACTCTGGCAGAAGCCAAGCAGACATGACTATTCCAACTCTAAAACGAGTATTTCAAAACAAAACAAGCGTGATGCCAACAGGAAAAGGCGTAAAGCCCCCGAGATTTAACACGGGGGCCAAGGCCTGCCGGAAGGTCTCGCTCATTTCCAGTATTCCCTGAGCCAGACCTTTTCAAGCGATGGCGGTATGCCTGCGCACGCGCGACAAGCCCCAAGTTACTGCGATTTTTGCAAGAACTTGAAGAAATCGGACTGCGGATCAACCACCATCACATCAGACTTGGACGTCAAAGACTTTTTGTAGGCGTCCAGGCTGCGGTAAAAGGAATAGAACTCGGGATTGCGACCAAAAGCGGCATTATAAATCGAAGCAGCCTTTGCATCACCCTCCCCTTTGACAGTTTGTGCTTCCCTGTATGCTTCCGCAAGGATCACTTCGCGCTGACGATCAGCATCGGCGCGGATTTGCTCGGATTCAGCAGCACCGGTTGCACGAAGATCGTTCGCGACGCGCTTGCGCTCCGCTTCCATGCGGCGAAACACGGATTCACTGACCTCGGGCAACAAATCCACACGTTTCAAGCGAACATCCAGGATTTCGACACCGATTTCGATGGCCTCATCTTTCACTTTCTCCACCACAGTGTTCATCACCGTGGTGCGTTCGCCAGACACCATTTGTGGCACTGTGCGCTTGGTAATTTCTTCGTTCAATGCCGATTTCACCACTTGTGACATGCGGCTTTGGGCCAAACGGGAATCGCCGCTCAAACGAACGAAATACAGGCGAGGATCGACGATACGCCACTTGATGTACGAATCGATCAACAGGTTTTTCTTCTCGGATGTAATAAAACGCTCCGGCTCAGGTGTATCAATGGTTTGAATGCGCTTGTCCAGAAAAATGACATTCTGAAATGGCGCTGGCAACTTGAAATACAAGCCAGGTTCCTGGCGAACCTCTTCAACCTGCCCCAAGGCAAACACGATGGCGTATTGACGCTGATCCACGACATACAGGCAGGTATTGGCTACAAAAAAACCAATCAAGGCTGCCGCGATAACTACAAAAATCTTGGGCATGATTAACGGGCTCCCCGGTCACGGTTGCGCATGGCGTCGCGAATACTTGTGTCAAAACCATCATTGCCGGCGCGCGGCGTTGCCGGCGCGGCCTCACTCGACTTGTTGGTGGGCGATGGAGCGCTGCCAGTGGCTGAACCGCTGCCTTCCTGGCTGGATGACGGGCTACTTTTCTCGATCAGCTTGTCCAGCGGCAAATAAAGCAACTGGCTATTGTTCTTGGTGTCTACAATGACCTTGGACACGTTGGAATAGATTTCCTGCATGGCATCCAGATACAAACGGTCTTTGGTAACTCTTGGTGCCTTCTCGTACTCGGTCAAAATGGCCTTGAAACGGGAAGAGTCACCTTCAGACTGTGCAACAACACGCTCACGGTAACCATTTGCTTCCTCGATCAAGCGAGCTGCATTACCACGGGCACGCGGAATCACGTCATTGGCATAAGCCTGCCCATCGTTTTTCAAACGTTCACGATCCTGGCCAGCTTTCACGGCATCGTCAAATGCTGCCTGAACTTGCTCGGGCGGCTGAACTCCCTGAACAGTCACACTGGAAACCAACACACCAGCACCATACTTGTCCAGAATTTCCTGCATCACTTCTGCGGTGTTCAAGGCAATTTGTTCGCGCCCTTCGTACAGTACAAAATCCATTTTACTGCGACCAACCACCTCGCGAATGGCGGTTTCAGCCGCCATTTTCACCGACTCGTCCGGATCAACCATGTTGAACAGATAGTCACCTGCATCTTTCAGGCGGTATTGAACGGCAAACTGAATATCGATAATGTTTTCATCTTCAGTCAACATCAGTGCTTCACGAAGCACCTTGCTTTTCACGTCGTTGCGATAACCCACCTCGACAATGCGCACCTGGGATGAATTCACCACTTCGTGCGACTGAATTGGATAGGGCATACGCCACTGAAAACCGGGCATGGAGGTGTGGTGGTATTTGCCAAACTGCAAAACAACACCCTCGCGGCCTTCCTGAACAATATAAAAACCACTGGCCAGCCAAACAAGCACGGCAATGACGATCACTGCGGTAAAGCCCTTGCCGGCATTCTCCATGCTGGGGCCACCGTTGCCGCCACCGCCCACCGGGCCACGTGGACCACCGCCGTTGCCACCCTTCTTGCCAAACAGGCGATTCAGCCTGCTGTTGAAGTCGCGCCAGAGTTCATCCAGATCTGGCGGGCCATCCTGGCGACCACCGGGTCTGCGATTGTTGTCTTGATCTTGGGGTTTTTGTTGTTCATCGTTGTTCTGATTACCCGATGAATTTCTTCCCCAATCCGGATCATTCATTGACATGCTTGTTCCTGCTGCTGAAAAATTAGTTGTTGACGTTCAAGCCCACTGCAGTTCAGTTGACTGGGCATCCGCGCCACGGCTTTGAGCGTAGAAGTTAACCGCCAGTTCGGCCAAACATTCCCGCAACTCGGCGACACCCAAACCATAGCGCGCACTTACCGCCACGGACAAAATCTTACCATTCCCGTCACGTTCGACCTCTGGCGAACGCTCACAGGCGTCTATTTTGTTCCAGATAATCACTTGGGGAACATCACCTGCCTCAATCTCGAACAACACCTTGTTCACTTCGTCGATCTGACTGTGGCGCACGGGTGAACTGGCGTCCACCACATGCAACAACACATCGGCATGCACTGCACTTTCCAGGGTGGCCTTGAAGGCATCAACCAGGGAATGAGACAGGTCGCGAATAAACCCGACCGTGTCGGACAGTGCCATGTCTACTTTGGGTGCAAGCCACACGCGGCGCGTGGTGGTGTCCAGCGTGGCAAACAGCTGATCGGCAGCATAGGCCTTGTCGCTTGCAATTGCATTGAACAGCGTGCTTTTGCCTGCGTTGGTGTAACCCACTATGGCCACGGTGAATTGCCCGCGCCGCTCACGCTGCCTGCGCTGGGTTTGCCGTTGTTTCTGCAGTTTTTCCAGGCGTGTTTTCAGTTGCTTGACCTTCACGCCTATCAATCGGCGGTCGGTTTCCAACTGGGTTTCACCAGGGCCACGCATACCGATACCGCCCTGCTGACCGTACAAATTTGCATTGCCACGCACTAGGCGCGAGGCCATGTACTGCAACTGGGCCAATTCCACTTGCAACTTGCCCTCGAAACTTCGCGCACGAATGGCAAAGATGTCAAGAATCAGGCCGGTTCGGTCGATGACCCTGCGGCCAAGCGCATTCTCGAGGTTTCGTTGTTGGGCAGGGCTTAAGCTGTGATTGAAAATGACGAGTTCGACCTCCTCGGCCTCGCAATGGGCAAGAATTTCCTGCACCTTACCTGAACCAATGAAAGTTGCGGACTCGGGAGCGCGTCGTTTGGATACAAAAACGCCGATCACCTCTGCACCGGCAGAGGTGGCCAATAGAGCGAGTTCATCGACACTTTCGTGAAACTCGTGTTGGCCAAGGTCGAGTGCAACCAGGGTACTACGAGTCATTTCAAACCACGGATCGTTTGGAAAGTGAAGATGGGGATTACTCCTTCACCTCTGGGGTGAATGTAACGGAACGGCCGGGCACCACAGTAGAAATTGCGTGCTTGTAAACCATTTGGGTCACTGTGTTACGCAGCAGAACCACGTATTGGTCAAAAGACTCGATTTGGCCCTGAAGCTTGATGCCGTTGACCAGATAAATGGACACGGGTACATGCTCTTTGCGCAGCAAATTGAGGAAGGGGTCTTGTAGAAGTTGCCCTTTGTTACTCATAACAGCTCCAGACTGTGTTGATATTATTAAATGTCAGAGCTTTTGGCTCGTCACGCTTAGTTTACAGAAAGCGCTTATGGGTGCCAAACAGAAGCCCCTCTTTTGTTGATATGGACACTCTTTTTTCACAAAAAGTTCAAATCAAACGGAGAAGAATCGATTCGGTTGACAACCCCATCACTCAATCGGGGGTCTCCAGCCAGTCGGAAAGACGGGGATTCTCAATGAACTCGGCCTGAAAGGCCTTCAACTTCTGCGCAGACTGCGGCAACCGGTTCGCCCATTCGGTGGTCAAACCCGGGTCATACCACAGTGCTTTTGCAACCACTTCAGCACTGATGTGGGCCGGGTCACAGATCAAGGCAAAGCGGTCATCGCCCCGAACAATCGCCAACAGGCCGATGACGCCGTGATCGATCAACTGGCTCAGTATTTCGTCGAGTTGATCGGGTGGAACCTTGGCAAAAACACGCAGTTCTTCCATGGTCATGCCAGGCTTTTCCTGTTGCCGCGATTTTTCCAGCTCAACCAACACGCTCAAACCCTGCAACCAGCGCTCACCGGGCCGGTGGGACTGGTTCCAGTAACCTGTCCGCGCCACCGGCAAAGCCGCCACGGTGCTTGCGCCCAGCAACACAATGATCCAGCTGACATAGATCCATAGCAAAAAGATGGGGAATGCTGCCAGCGCGCCATACAAGGCCGTATAACTGGGAAAGTGTGTAATGTAGGCAGTAAAGGCGCGCTTGGATATTTCAAACAAAACCGCGGCCAACAAACCGCCCACCAAGGCATCTTTCCAGTGTACGGCACGGTTGGGCACAATTCGGTAAATAAAAGCGAAAGCGAGAACCGTCAGCAACAGCGGGATCAGGTTCAAGACTGGGAACATGCCACCCAGCACAGGGTTCACACCCGCCATGGTGTTGCCAATCAGGGCAGTAGACACGCTGATGCTAAGGCCAACCAACACCGGCGCCAAAGACAACACGGCCCAATAAAGCACCACTTTATTCATGATGGAACGTTGTCGCTTGACGTTCCAGATTTGATTGAACACGCGGTCCACCGTGAACATGGTCGTCAATGCCGTAATGACGAGAAACACAATACCGATGGCGGTCAAGCCCTTGGCCTTGTCGGAAAACTGGGTGACGTAGGTCAGGATGGTTTCCGACAGGGTTTCCGGAAAGAAGCTTTCAATCAAATACCCCTGAAGGGACATTTGCATGCGGTCAAACATGGGAAAGGCGGTAAAAATTGCCAGTGCCACTGTGGCCAGGGGCACCAGCGACAGCACCGTGGTGAAGGTCAGGCTGGAAGCAACCTGCGGCAGGCGCTGTTCGCTGATTCGCTGCCCCACCAGGCGTGTAAAGGCTATCCACCAACGCACATTCAGCGGCGACAGTTCAACATCTTCCACTTTGAAGGCTTGCCGGGCACCACGCATGAATCGCGCGCGGCGGGTTTCGAAACTCTTGGTGTCAGTTGTTTCAGAAGGTGCGGCTGAACTCATGCGCTTCGATACAATAGGGGTTCCAACAGCCCCCATGATAACCCCTAAGCATGCTTGAAGTATTGGTCCTGTATTACACCCGCCACGGCACCACCGCACAATTGGCACGTGAAATTGCTTTGGGCATCGATTCAGTCAAGGGCGTTTCAGCCCGGCTGCGTACCGTACCCGCCGTGTCTGCCAACACCGAGGCCACGGAATCAGACATTCCCGCAGACGGCCCGCCTTATGCAGAACCGGTAGACCTGAAAGAATGTGCCGGCCTGGCGATTGGTTCCCCGACCCGGTTTGGTAACATGGCTGCTGCCATGAAATATTTTATCGATGGCACAGTGGCAAACTGGCTTGCAGGCGACCTGATCAACAAACCCTTTTGCGTATTCACCAGCACCAGCAGTTTGCATGGCGGGCAGGAAACCACATTGACCACCATGGCCTTGCCCCTGATTCACCATGGCATGTTGTGGCTGGGCATTCCCTATTCCGAACAAGCCCTGCATGACACCACCACAGGCGGCACGCCCTACGGGGTGACCCATTGGGCCGGCACAAAAGGCCACAACCCGCTTTCCGAGCATGAAAAAGCACTGGCCAGGGCACAAGGCGTGCGTTTGGCAAAAGCCACACTGGCCCTTCAACACATGAGCAAACATTGATGCGTAGTAGCACCCCTGACATTCAATCCACCCGCAACAAGGCCTACTGGGCAACCGTTGCCAGCCTGCTGGCCTTGATCGCCCTTTGTGTAGCCTGGGAGCTGTTTATTGCACCCATTCGCCCAGGCGGCAGCTGGCTTGTGTTGAAAGTGCTGCCGTTGCTGCTGATTGTGCCCGGCATCTTCAAACAACGTGTACGCACCTACCAAGCCACTTCACTTCTGGTGTGGCTTTACTTTGCAGAAGGCGCCACGCGCGCCAGTTCCGACCCCGCCCTTGCTTCACAGCTGATGGCCGGGTTGGAAGTGTTTCTGACCGTTGCACTGTTTGCCAGCGTCAGCGTGTTTGCGCGTACTTACAAAGTGCCAAAAACCAAGGTAGCCTAAGGGCATGAACGAATTTCTTGACCAGTTGCGCAAAAGGGTGCCGGGCTTGATCCTCAAGACCGACCCGGTAGATATTGCGCACGCGTGCACCGATTGGCGAAAACGCTACCAAACCACTGCACTTGCACTGCTTGAACCCCTGAATGCAGCACAGGTTCAGGGCATTGTGAAGGTGTGCGACCAGTTCGATGTGGCCATTTCTACCCAAGGGGGCAACACAGGCTTGGTGGGCGGTGCCGTGCCGGCCGCTGAGGGTGACGCATCAAGCCGCCCGCATGTGGTGCTTAAAACCGGCCGAATTCGCGATGCTTTGAAGCTGGATGAAAGCAATCTGACCCTGACCGCCAGCGTGGGTTACACCCTGTATGAAATACAGGAATACGCAAGTGCGCATGGTTTCCTTTTCCCTTTGAGCCTCGCCTCCGAAGGCACGTGTACATTGGGTGGCAATTTGGCCAGCAACGCCGGCGGTGTCGCTGTGCTGCGCTACGGCAATACCCGCGAATTGTGCCTGGGGCTGGAATTTGTGAATGCCCAAGGCGAGCTGTGCGGGGATTTGCGGGGCTTGCGCAAGAACAACACCGGTTACGATTTACGGCACTTGCTGATTGGATCGGAAGGCACGCTGGGCATTGTGACCACCGCCTGCATGAAGGTGTACCCTGCCCCCAAAAGTCGTTGTGTGGCCTGGCTGAACGTCGACAACATTCAGGCTGCGGTGGACGCACTGGGCTTTATTCAAGGCCATCTGTTTGGCGAACTAAGCAGCTATGAATGGATGAATACCAACGCGATCGACGTGGTTCAAACCCATTTCCCGGCCAGGGCACCGGCCTGCCCGGGCGCCGGTGACCATGTGCTGGCCGAATTCACATCGCTGGACACAGAAGGCGCACTGCTTGACCGCGTGAACACCACACTGGAAGCCTTGCTGGAAGAACAAGCGAGTGTTCGCAACATTGCAATTGCGCAAAACGGACGGGAAATTGAAACATTCTGGGCCTTGCGGGAAAACATTTCCGAAGCACAGGCCAAAGAAGGCTTGAATGTGAAACACGATGTGGCCTGTGCGGTGTCGCAACTGCCAATGTTTCACGACATGGCCTTGAATGAGATTGCAGAACATGGCGTTGATGTTCGGCCTGTGTTGTTTGGCCATTTGGGCGACGGCAATTTGCATTTCAATTTGTCTGCTCCCAAGGGAATTGATTCTGCTGCGTTTTTGAATCAACACCAAGGCGTGTTGAACAATCTTGTGCATGAAACAATTTTGCAGTGCGGTGGTACTGTGTCGGCTGAACACGGCATTGGGCAGTTGAAAGCGGAATTGCTTCGAGAGATTACCAGCCCCAGCAATTACGCCGCTTTTGTTTCGATTAAACGGGCGATGGATCCCAAAAACCTGTTCAATCCGGGCAAGTTGGTGTTGATTTGAAAGGTCGAATCTTTTTGGTAACTCGGAGAGGGTGCGCTTTTCGTAAAACCAACTCGGCGGGGTTCTAGCCCAATCGGCAGCGATGTTCCAATCGCTTCGCCTTCAAGAAAACCTGCCCGTTTGAATTCACACGCCACGTTCGGCTTCAAGCCGACAACAAGGTTTGGCCGTCTGTTTTGCCAGGCTTGGTGAGTCAGTGTGAACTTCAAAAAGGGAAGTACAGGTTTTCAGGCGAGTGATTGGGATTCGCGCCGAGTGGGAGGTTGAATAAAAACGGACAAATCACCGAACTCGCACTTTCTAAACCATCGCGTGTTTTGCCATCTTCGCCAACGCGTCTTCAACCACCTGCCAACTGTTGGCTTTCAACAAGGTTGAATCGGACAGCACTTGCCGGTAAAGCCGCCCACCAGGCTGCCCGTGAAACAAGCCCAACCAGGATTTGGTGATGTTGCGAATCGATTCGCCTTTGGCCAACTCCTGATCAGCATAAGCACGCAATTCATCGATGATTTCAAATCGGGTCTTGACAGGTGCAGGCGTGCCAATTATTTCATCAAAACCGGTTAGCAACCAAGGGTTTGAATAGGCTTCGCGACCAAGCATGCAACCATCGGCCCACTGCAAATGACTTTGAATTTCTTCAATGGTTTTAATGCCACCATTCAAGATGAATTGAAGATGCGGGAAGTGTTGCTTCAAACGCTTCACCACCTCATAACGCAGAGGAGGAATGTCGCGGTTTTCTTTCGGTGACAGCCCCTTCAACACTGCATTGCGGGCATGCACAATAAAGGTTTGGCAGCCTGCTTCGCTAACCTTGCCGACAAATTCATACAGCATGGCTTCGCTTTCATCGTAATCAAGCCCAATTCGGTGCTTGACAGTCACATCGATTGAGCAAGCATCCCGCATGGCTTTCACGCAGTCGGCAACCAGATCAGGCTCGGCCATCAGGCAGGCACCAAACGCGCCTTTTTGTACGCGTTCCGAAGGGCAACCCACATTCAGGTTCAATTCATCGTAGCCGGCGGCTTCAATCCATTTTGCACAGGCCGCAAGATGTTCCGGGTCGCTGCCGCCAATTTGAAAAGCAAGCGGGTGCTCTTCGTCATTGAAAGCCAGAAAACGTTTCCTGTCGCCAAACACCAGCGCACCGGTGGTAATCATCTCGGTGTAAAGCCAGGTGTGCTGGCTGATCGCACGGTGAAACCGGCGGCAATGCCGGTCGGTCCAGTCGATCATTGGGGCAACAGAAAGAGTTCTGGGGGGCAGTACTTGAGAAACCATGTTGAGTGAAGCGGGTGCTTTTAAACAGCGCTTATTGTAACCCAGCCCAAGACACATACTTACGAGGCAGGAAAATACCCCCAACCACCGCCCTTGCCCACACAAAACACAGGGCACAACCAAATAGCAGGGTCTTTTGGGTCTTTGAGAAGCCACTGATTACTATTCAAAAAGTAACACTCGTCCCCAGCTTCAAGCCGAAAACTTTTTTCAAGCGGTAAGATTCGCGTATAAACGAAACAATCCGGATATTCGCAATCCACATGTTTCTTAATATTCCAACGCTTCCAGTCAAACTCGCCTTGGTAAACGGGTTCCACCGGGGAACAGGCGGACAGCAAGCCCAAAAACAATAAAATACAAAGGCGATAAAAAATCCTCATTGATTTAAAGCCTTGTATTCGGTTCGCTTCACCAGCCGACGAGAGCGAGAAACCATGATGAGCACCTCTTTTGGCGAAACAAAATCAGTGGACGCGGGAACAAACTGAAAACGCGGGTCGTGCGCCAAAACACCGATCGATTCCAACAATTCAGCCACCGTGGTGGAGCAGCTGTTGGTGCGCAAATCGTATGGTTGCTGTTCATGCATCTTCTTATTGATTTCAAGCTTTAAGCGGGCTTTCTCATCCACGTTGATTCGCAAGGTAAGTGATACATAATCGCGAAACGATTGATTCCCGTCCCTATATTGTTGCGAATCAGCCGCCCTACCAAATGCAATTGGTGTGCAAATTTTTAACCGATTTGTCGGCGTGAACCGTTGTGACTTTCGTGCCAATTTTATGGTACTGGCGGCCACGGGAAGATTGAATGGTCTGTTCTGACATGGCGTTAATCAGCAATATAAAAGGTAAGTTCCTGTGCCTGCTCTTTGGTAACACACAGGTCTGTTTCACCCCTGTCGTTGGTGCGCGAGAACTCGGTTCTGCCATCTGGATACTTCACTGCAAAATCGGTGTTGGCGAGCGGTTCACCATTCGCATCGCGAAGAACATATTTGTCGTCGTACCAATGAGCGTTCTGAGGGTATGGACTCGGAATGATTTGACTTAATTCAGCGGGCTTGCACAAGGGGCATGTAACTTGGTCTTGTTGCCATTGAATATCACCCTGGTAAATTTACTTGGCATCAACTTTGAGTAACAAGTTCACCAATGAATAAACCCACCAAAGAAAAAAGCAGGGCAAATGCCCTGCTTTTTCACTTTCTTAAACTACCCCTACCCGTCAAACAGCTTACGCTGCGTCGCGGCTTGCGCGCTTGCGCTCGTGTTCCTTCAGGAAACGCTTGCGAATGCGAATGTTTTTCGGTGTAATTTCCACCAATTCGTCTTCTGCAATGAATTCCACTGCGTATTCCAGGTTCATCTGGATTGGAGGCACCAGGCGAACGGCTTCGTCGGTGCCGGAAGAACGAACGTTGGTCAACTGCTTGCCCTTGATAGGGTTCACAACCAAGTCGTTGTCGCGGCTGTGAATACCAATCACCATGCCCTCGTACAGTGCTTCACCGGGCGACACGAACATGCGGCCACGGTCTTGCAGTTTCCACAAAGCGTAAGCAACTGCATCGCCATCGTCTTGGGAAATCAGCACACCGTTGTGACGCTCGGCAGAACCGCCTTCGCGAACGGGTGCGTATTGGTCAAACACATGGCTGATCAAGCCGGTACCGCGTGTCAGGGTCATGAAATCACCCTGGAAACCAATCAGGCCACGGGCTGGAATTTTGTATTCCAGACGAACACGGCCTTTGCCATCGGGCGACATGTCGAGCAAGTCACCTTTGCGGCGGCCCAGTTCTTCCATCACGCCACCCTGGTGTGAATCTTCCACATCCACGGTCAGCATTTCGTAAGGCTCGCACTTCACGCCGTCAATTTCCTTGAACACCACGCGTGGGCGAGATACCGCCAACTCGTAGCCTTCACGACGCATATTTTCCAGCAGAATGGTCAGGTGCAATTCACCACGGCCTGAAACCTCAAAGATGGTGTCGTCGTCGGTGTCTTTCACGCGCAAGGCCACGTTGGCTTTCAATTCACGCTGCAAACGGTCACGCAACTGGCGGCTGGTTACAAACTTGCCTTCACGGCCAGCCAATGGCGATGTGTTCACCATGAAGTTCATGGTCAATGTGGGCTCGTCAATCGCCGGGATTTCCAGGCCTTCCACGGCATCAGTTGCACAAATGGTGGTGCCAATGCCAATTTCTTCAATGCCGTTGATCAGGCAGATGTCGCCAGCCTGAGCTTCCTCTTCCTGAACACGCTCCAGGCCACGGAATTTCAACACCTGGTTGATACGGCCATTGAACGGTGTGCCGTCCGGGCCATTGATGCAGCTCACCTGCTGACCAACACGCACGGTGCCGCGCTTGATACGGCCAATGCCGATCTTGCCCACGTAACTGTTGTAGTCCAGTGATGTGATCTGGAACTGCAAGGGGCCGTTCGGGTCATCATCACGCACGGGCACGTACTTCAAAATGGCTTCAAACAAGGGGCGCATGGTGCCTTCGCGCACATCCGGTGTTTCACCAGCGTAGCCGTTCAGGCCAGACGCATACACAATCGGGAAATCCAGCTGTTCATCGGTTGCACCCAACTTGTCGAACAAGTCAAACGTTTGATCAATAACCCATTCAACGCGCGCACCGGGGCGGTCTACCTTGTTCACTACCACAATAGGCTTCAAACCCAGGGCCAGCGCCTTGCGTGTTACGAAACGAGTCTGGGGCATTGGGCCTTCAACTGCATCTACCAGCAACAGCACGGAATCAACCATCGACAAAACACGTTCCACTTCACCGCCGAAGTCAGCGTGCCCTGGGGTGTCAACGATGTTGATGTGAGTGCCTTCATATTCAACCGCGCAATTCTTGGCCAGAATCGTGATACCACGTTCTTTTTCAATGTCGTTGCTGTCCATCACACGTTCTTCGAGTTTTTCATTCTCGCGGAAGGTGCCAGACTGGCGAAGTAGTTGGTCAACCAGCGTGGTTTTGCCGTGGTCCACGTGGGCGATAATTGCAACGTTACGTAATGCGCGTGTCATAGATTTACCTGAATCAATCTGTCGGGTCGAAGCAAGGCGCCCTTCCCATCCGTTTCTAAAATGCCTGTGCCCATAAACTGGGGCTCGCCTTTGAAGGCCATATTGCTCACATCCTGCGCGGGGGCTTCTCCGTACACCCGCACTCGCCCTGGTTTGGCATCCGCCAATTCCAGTGGCAACCGTTGCCCGTGCGAAAAACGCCGCGCAAACTCATTGTTCAATTCAACTTTGCCCAGGCTGCCCAACAGGGCATCGACCGGGAAAAGCACTGCATCCAAAGCCTCAAATGGATTTTCCGATTCACCGAGCACTTTGAGTGCATCCAGGGTGTACGCGCGTTCCACTTTCAAGTCACCAATCGCGGTTCTCCGCAGTTCAGTGAGGTAGCCCGCCGTGCCCAAGGCCTTGGCGATGTCTTCTCCCAAGGTGCGCACGTAGGTGCCTTTGCTGCAATTTACGTCCAGTTCAATGGTGTAACTACGTTCACCATCACTATCATTGTGCTCCAGCTTGATGACATCCAATTGATGGATCAAGATGGTTCGGGCAGCTCTGTCCAATTCAATGCCTTCGCGAGCATACTCGTACAAAGGCTTCCCGTCTTTCTTTAATGCAGAAAACATGGGGGGTATCTGTTGAATTTCACCAACAAACTGCGCGCACACCTGTTTCACTTCTTCATCGGTAATGCTTTCAAGGGCGCGTGTGCTGACTTGCGTCAATTCGCCCTCGGCATCGCCGGTGCTGCTGGCATAACCCAACCTGATGGTGGTTCGGTAGGTTTTGCTGGCATCGATCAAATCGGCTGCAAACTTGGTGGCCTCGCCAAACATCAGAGGCAACAAACCACTGGCCAAGGGATCAAGCGTGCCCGTGTGGCCGGTTTTCTCCGCACGGTACAGACGTTTCACGATTTGCAAAGCCTGATTGGATGAAAAACCTTTTGATTTATCAAACAACAACACGCCCGAAAAAGAACGCTTATGCCTTTTAATCGCCACCACCATCGCCATCATCTGTACCTGTGGCGCCTGCGCCCTCACCTTTCAAGGCGCGGTCGATGATTTGCGCCATTTCGGCGCCGCGCTCAACTGACTGATCGTGCTTGAATCGCAGGGTTGGCACGGTGTGGATGTGCAGTTTCTTGAAGATCAAATTGCGCAAAAAACCAGACGAATCGTTCAAAGCTTCTTCGGTTGTTTCTGCCGAACCTGTCAGCACCGAGAAGTAAACGGTCGCATATGCGTAGTCGGGTGTCAATTCAACATCAGTGATCGTGACAAAGCCTAGCCGTGGGTCTCGCAACTCACGGGGGATCAGCTCAGCCAGGTCTTTCTGGATTTGCTCGGCAACCCGAATGCCTCTGGCTGGTGCTTTTTTCTTGTGACGCATACTTTCCTTTTCAAACCCCACGCTGCAATTGAATTACAGCGTACGGGCCACTTCCTTCACTTCAAATGCTTCCAGAATGTCGCCAACCTGAATGTCGTCGTAATTGTGCAGCTGCAAGCCACATTCAAAGTTCTGACGCACTTCTTTGGCGTCGTCTTTGAAGCGCTTGAGCGAGGCCAACTGGCCCGTCCACACCACCACGTTGTCACGCAGCAAACGAATACCGGCACCACGACGAATAACACCATCGGTGACCATACAACCCGCAACAGAACCCACTTTGGAGATTTTGTACACTTCGCGGATTTCAACGTTGCCGATGATTTCCTCTTTCTTGTCGGGTGTCAGCATGCCGGTCATGGCGGCCTTGATTTCGTCTACGGCATCGTAAATGATGTTGTAGTAGCGAATGTCCACGCCATTGTTCTCTGCAGTTTTGCGTGCGCCTTGATCAGCACGCACGTTAAAGCCGATGATCACCGCCTTGGAAGCCACGGCCAGGTTCACATCCGATTCACTGATACCACCTACAGCGGCGTGTACTACCTGCACTTTCACTTCGTCGGTCGACAACTTCTGCAAGGCATGTGACAAGGCTTCTTGTGAACCCTGTACGTCGGCTTTCAAAATAACTGGCAGGTGCTTGACTTCGCCCTCGGCCATTTGTTCGAACATGTTTTCCAGCTTGGCAGCCTGCTGCCTTGCCAGTTTTACGTCGCGGAACTTGCCTTGACGGAACAATGCGATTTCACGGGCCTTGCGTTCGTCTGGCAACACGATTACTTCTTCACCGGCAGCCGGAACGTCGCTCAAGCCCTGGATTTCGACAGGAATCGAAGGGCCGGCAAAGTCGATGGAGCGACCGGTTTCATCCACCATGGCACGAACACGGCCAAATGCGGAACCAGCCAACACCACGTCACCTTTTTTCAAGGTGCCACTTTGAACCAGCACGGTGGCAACCGGGCCACGGCCCTTGTCCAGCCGGGATTCAACAACCAAACCTTTGGCAGGTGCATCAATTTGTGCTTTCAATTCCATGACTTCGGCTTGCAACAACACTTGTTCCAGCAAGTCGTCAATGCCTTTACCGGTTTTGGCGGATACGGGCACCATGGGTGAATCGCCACCGTATTCTTCCGGCACCACGGAATGTGAAATCAATTCCTGCTTCACGCGGTCTGGGTTGGCTTCGGGTTTGTCAATTTTGTTGATCGCAACCACCAAGGGCACATTGGCTGCCTTGGCATGGTGAATCGCTTCAATTGTTTGTGGCATCACGCCATCGTCGGCGGACACTACAAGAATAACGATGTCAGTTGCCTTGGCACCACGGGCACGCATGGCGGTAAACGCCTCGTGGCCCGGTGTATCCAGGAAGGTGATCATGCCGCGCTCGGTTTGTACGTGGTACGCGCCGATGTGCTGGGTAATGCCGCCGGCTTCGCCAGACGCCACTTTCGCACTGCGGATGTAATCCAGCAAAGACGTTTTACCATGGTCAACGTGACCCATCACGGTGACTACCGGTGCACGGGGCACGGCAGGCGCTTCGGACTGCGCAACACCTGCTTGCTCGATCATGGCTTCGGGGTCATCAAGCTTGGCGGCAATCGCCTTGTGACCCAATTCTTCGGTCACAATCATGGCTGTGTCTTGATCCAGAACCTGGTTGATGGTGACCATCTGCCCCATCTTCATCAAGCACTTGATCACTTCAGCGGCCTTGACGGACATTTTGTGCGCCAATTCAGCCACAGTAATGGTTTCGGGCACGTGAACATCACGAATCACGGGTTCCGTAGGCTGGTTGAAATTGCTTTGTTCATGGCTGTGGCGGCTGTTTTTGCCCTTGGGGCCTTTCCAGCCACCTGCGCCAGTGCGGCCCAAACCTGTTTCACCACGGGTTTTCAAACCACCACGGCGACGGCCTGGTTCATCTTTTGCGCCTACGGCACGAACGCCTTTGCGACCGCGTTCCGCAGCCTCTTCTTCAGCAGGCGTGGCCAATTTTTCAGGTTTCTTGAGGACAGCTTTCGGCGGTTCAACAGGCTCTTCTGCCTTCATGACCTTGGAAGGCTGAGACATCATTCTGTTGATCGCGGCCACCTCGGCTTCCGCAACCTTGCGGGCACGTTCCTGATTGGCGCTGGCCTTGGCGGCGTCTTCTGCTGCCTTCTTGGCTTTTTGTTCAGCTTTCAATGCATCGGATGCACGCTGTTCGCGGGCCTTTGTCTCTTCGGCGCGGGCGGCTTTCGCTGCTTCGTCTTTGGAATCGGTTTCTTCGTCGGCTTTCGACGGCGCGGCACTTTCGGCCTTGGCCTGCTCAACAGCTTCATGCGCCAAACGTTCTTCTTCGGCGCGCTGGCGGGCTTCTTCCTGAAGCTTCAACTCACGCTCACGCTCCTGCTCCAGCTTGGCCTGCTTTTCTTTCAGCTCAGCTTCCTGGCGGGTTTTCAGTTCAACCTGGCGCTGTGCTTCCGCATCACGACGGGCCTGCTCAGCTGGCTCAAGCTGGGCTTCCATCACGGGCTCGCTTTCGCCTGCTTTCTCGGCACGCTGAACAAACACACGCTTCTTGCGTACTTCAACCTGAACGGTGCGCGCACGCCCACCGGGGCCTGCCTGCTTGATTTCGCTGGTCTGCTTGCGGGTGAGGGTAATTTTCTTTTGACCACTTTCAGATCCGTGTGCCTTGCGCAGGCTTTCCAAAAGCTTTCCCTTGTCCGCTTCAGTAACTGCATCTGCCTCAGAAGTTTTGCTTACGCCAGCAGACTTCAACTGCTCCAAAAGTACATCGGCGGGCATTTTCAACTCTGCGGCAAACTGTGCGACTGTGGTACTGGTCATCTACTATTCCTTCAAATTCCCTTGCTGACCGGGCCACGTGACCCGATTCGACTCAACTCAATCTGGTTCGAAACTTATTCGAACCAGTGTGCACGCGCCTTCATGATGATGTCACGCGCACGATCTTCTTCAATACCTGCGATCTCAACCAATTCATCGACCGCCAATTCTGCCAACCCTTCCCGCTCCGTAATATCGGCAGCAGCCAGCTTGGACACCAAATCTGCGTCTACGCCTTCAATCGACATCAAATCACCGGCACCCTCGACCATTTCTTCATGGGCGATTGCCTCGGTCAACAGTGCGTTGCGTGCGCGGGTGCGCAGCAATTCGACAGTTTCATCGTCAAAAGCTTCTATTTCCTGCATTTCAGCCAGTGGCACGTACGCCACTTCTTCAAGGCCACTAAAACCTTCTTCGATCAGAATGTTGGCCACGTCCTCATCAACATCCAGTTTGCTGGTGAACAATTCGCGCAGCTTGCCCACTTCCTCTTCAGAGCGTTTTTCTGACTCTTCCGGGGTCATGATGTTGATTTGCCAGCCCGTAAGATCAGAGGCCAGGCGAACGTTTTGGCCGCTGCGGCCAATGGCTTGTGCCAATTCGGCTTCATCCACCACCACTTCCATCACATGCTGGTCTTCATCAACCACAATGGATTGCACCGTGGCAGGTGACAAGGCGCCAATCACGAACTGGGCCGGGTCTTCGGACCACAGCACGATGTCTACACGTTCGCCACCCAGTTCCTGGGTAACAGCCTGAACGCGGGAACCACGAACACCCACACAGGTGCCGATGGGGTCGATGCGGCGGTCGTGTGCCAATACTGCAATTTTGGCACGCATACCAGGGTCGCGTGAAGCACCCTTGATTTCAAGGTGACCCTGCTCAATTTCGGGCACTTCCATTGCGAACAAGGCCTTGATGAACTCCGGCGAAGTGCGCGAGAGAATAACCTGCTGGCCACGGGCCAGGCGATCGACTTTCCACAGGAAAGCACGTACGCGGTCGCCTGGGCGCAGGCTTTCACGCGGGATCATTTGATCGCGGGGCAAGCGGGCTTCAATGCGGCCACTTTCAATAATGGCGTCGCCACGCTCCATGCGCTTGACCTGGCCGATCACGATTTTGTCGCCACGATCCAGGAAGTCGGTCAGGATCTGCTCGCGTTCTGCATCGCGCACGCGCTGCAAAATTACCTGCTTGGCAGCCTGTGCGCCAATGCGACCAAACTCGACGGGCTCAAGCTCTTCTTCAATGAAGTCACCCATTTCGGCTTCGGAATCGTGCTGCAAGGCCTGATCCAGTACCATTTGATAAGCTGGATCATAGAAGTCTTCTTCGGTCACTACTTCCCAGCGGCGGAAAGTGTCGTAGTCGCCAGTGTCGCGGTCAATGGACACACGCACATCGACTTCTTCGTCGAAACGCTTCTTGGTTGCAGAAGCCAATGCCAATTCGAGCGCGCCGAATACAATGTCTTTATCAACATTCTTTTCACGCGCCAGCGCATCAACCAATAAAAGCAACTCACGGCTCATTCCAGGGCTCCTAAAACTTTAGATGGGGGACCAGACGGGCACCCGCCAAATCAGCTATTTCAAAATCAAGCAAGTAAGGCTCGGCATTTTTGCCATCGGGTGCCACCAGGACGCCCCAATTTTGCTCTTTGCCTTGCTGCAATACACCTTTGAACTGCTTCTGGCTGTTGATGGGGCGTTTGAACTTCAACGCAACCTCTTCACCCAAAAACCGTTCGAAATCTTTTTTGCGACGCAATACACGGTCTATGCCCGGCGAGGAAATTTCAAGCCTGTCATAGTTGACGTTTTCGACGGTGAACAAGTGGGTCAACTGGTGGCTTACGCGTTCGCAATCCTCGACAGTGACACCGGCAGGTGAATCAATCATGATGCGCAACAGGCCATTGCCTTCCCGCTCAATGTCGGCCACTTCAAGACCCAGCGAGACAATCACGGCGTCGGCTTCCGTTACCCAGGGTTCTGACCATACGCCAGACCATGAATTGCCAACAAATTCTTCAGGATTGATCACTTCGCCTCTTTTAACCTTCTCTAGTTCGCTTCAAAACTGCCCGCCAAAAAAAAATGGGCCTGTAAGCCCACTTTATTTGAGACACCCTTTTTTGGAGTGGGTGCTCAGGCAGCCTCAGATAATAACCGAAACCGCCTTTATTTTCAAGCAATTTCAAGCACCGCACTACACGGCGGGAGCCTTTCTGCGTCGCCTTTGCTGGGGCTTCTGCTCTGAAACGGGGCCATTTCCATGGGCTGGCCCCCTGCCAGCCGAGGGGCCACCGGTCCGCGCACCACCGGTGCGTTTGCCCGAACCCGCAAATTTTCCGGAGTTGCCGCCGTTTCCAGTGCCAGACGGGCCACGGCCTCGCCCGCTGTTGCCGGTACCGCCCGCACCAGTCCGGTTGCCATTGCGCTCGCCACTGCGACCGTTGCCACCTGCGCGCGAGGAACCACCGGCCGAAGACAGGTTATTCTGGTTGCTTAAAGCGGCTGCAGCTGCGGCACCTGACACGGTCAGGTAGGTTTGCGTAGGGGTTGTGAAGGCCAAACCAGGATCAATCAAGGGCTGGCCATTGCGACGTTTGTTGTTTTTAGAGCCGATGTTTTTCTTGTCGCGGCGAATTGCACCTTCTTGTGCAGACTCATCGACCTTCAAACCCAAAGACTGCATGTATGACATGGCTTCCAGGGCTTCCATTTCCATGTGGCGCCCGCGCTTTAAGGTGGACGGCATGAGAATGTCGCCAAAGCGGGTGCGGATCAGGCGGCTAACCGTCAACTTGCACGCTTCAAACATGCGACGAACTTCCCGGTTGCGCCCTTCTTTCAACCCCACTTTGTACCAGCGGTTGGCACCTTCGCCACCTGCGGCATCCACATACAGAAACTTGGCTGGGCCGTCATCAAGCTCAATGCCGCTCAACAATTGCTGGCGTTGCTCTTCAGAAAGGTCGCCCAGAATACGAACGGCGTATTCACGCTGCACTTCATAGCGGGGATGCATCAAACGGTTCGCCAGGTCGCCAGAAGACGTGAACAGCAACAGGCCTTCGGTGTTGAAGTCGAGGCGACCCACTGCAATCCACTTGCCATTGGAAATCTTCGGGAGTTTTTGAAACACGGTCGGGCGCCCTTGGGGGTCATCCATAGACACAATTTCACCAGCCGGCTTGTGATAGATGAGCACACGAGGTGGCTTGGACTTGTTTTTGCGCTGAATCAACCTGCCATTGACACGAACCTGGTCGGTGGGCAATACACGCTGACCCAAGTGCGCAGGCTCCGCATTCACTGAAACACGGCCAGCAACAATCAGCTCTTCCATTTCACGGCGCGAACCCATGCCGGAATCAGCCAGCACTTTGTGCAATTTTGGGGCCAACTCGGGGTCCAGGCGGACATTCAATTTGCTGCGGTTCTTGCTGGCGCCGCCAGCCGCTTCTGTTTTCAGCCCTTCGACCTGATCAAGCACCTCGCCCCATTCCATGTCATGGCTTTCGATGTCGGTGCTGACCGCAACGGGTTCAATGGTGTCGGTTGTTTCCGGGGTTTCAGTTGCTTTGCGCTTGTTGGTTCTCATCGTTTTCCGCTGTGTCGCTGTCATCCAGGTCAAATGGAATGACTTTCTGTAATTCATCAGCCAGTTGCTGGTCTTTTTCATCGTCCAACGCTGGCAAATCGCTCAGGCTGGCCAGATTCAAGTCAGCCAAAAACTGGGGGGTAGTCGCCCAAAGTGCCGGACGCCCTGGGGCATCGCGGTGGCCAATGGCTTCGATCCAGCCTCGGTCTTCCAAGGCTTTCATCACCTGGGTGGACACCGTGACACCACGAATCGATTCAATATCGCCGCGGGTTACAGGCTGTTTGTAGGCAATAATTGCCAAGGTTTCCATGGTGGCCCGCGAATACTTCGGGGGCTTTTCAGGATTCATTTGTTCAAGATAGCGCTTGACGTCGTCACGGGTTTGAAAGCGCCACCCGGTTTTAACCTGCACCAGCTCCAGACCCTTTTGGGTCCAGTCACGCCGCAAATCTTCAAGCAAGGTGGTGACAACAGTCGCGTCGATTGAGTCGTCGAACAACCGCATCAGCTCTTTGACAGCAATGGGTTCGACTGAGCACAACAAAGCCGCTTCTAATATGTTTTTAGCGCGCTGGGGATCCATCCAGGCGGACTCACTTTAAGAAATTCTGGTGTTGATAGGGAATTAGTGCCGATTGGTCCTGCAGGCCGGGGTGGCTGTTGCCAGCGGGGTACAGGGGCGCAACATGTAACTGGTTGCGCGACAGGCATTTTATAAACCGATGGCGCATTGTAACCACGTTATCGGCAGATCAGCAACCACTTGATCGCACAATCAAATGTAAAAAAAAACGGCCCGACCAAGCGAGCCGTTTCCAAAAGTAACCCATAGAGGGTCGGAGACAGCTTTATATTGCATGCGGC
Organism: Limnobacter sp.; assembly: GCF_036846585.1. Classification (GTDB taxonomy): domain Bacteria; phylum Pseudomonadota; class Gammaproteobacteria; order Burkholderiales; family Burkholderiaceae_B; genus Limnobacter. The sequence goes on from NZ_DAIUBR010000037.1 coordinate 25,951, forward strand.
ATGCGCATGAAACATCCCCACTGTGGCCTACCCCGTGGTCACCCGGGTTCTTTAGAACTTATCCACAGTGGACGGGGAAAACCTTCCCGAATCGCTGTGGATAAAATTTTCAGCCTGTTGATTTATCGGTATTTTTGGTTGGTTGATTAAAAACTGAGCATGCTCTCTAACTGCCATCAATACCCACTATTTCACCTTTCCCAGCGATAACCAACACCCGCTTGGCGTATGCGATTCCAGACCGCCTCTTTTTCCTCGTCGCTTTTGAAAAGCCAGCCATCCACTTCATCCATGGTTCGACCACAACCCATGCAAACATCGTCGCCCAGATTGGTTGAGCAAAAACCTACACATGGGGTATCGGCTTCCGGCCACACGGGCAGGTTGGCGTATTCAGGTTTGGACATTCTGTTGCTTCTAACTGGAAATTGGACGGTGCTGTTTCTTCAGGCGAATATAAAGCACTTTGGTGACATGTGCGACGACCGAGCCGTCGACGTGAGTAATGTCGGTTTCGAAAGTGTGCAACACTTTTTCGCCTGTGGCTGCTTTTGATTTGATTTCATTGAGCGTTTGATCATCGACTTGATACACACCTTTGACCAGTGCACTGCCCTTTGCAATAAAACGAATATTGGACTCTTGATCCCACACATGGTAGCGATGCCCCAAGCGTTTCATGAGAATGAGCATGTAAAACGGATCGGCCATGGCATACAGGGAACCGCCAAAGTGCGCGCCCATGATGGTTTTGTTTCGACGCGTAAACGGCAGGTGCACTTCAACTTCTTCGAAATTGGCGCCAATTCGGTGGACGTGAATGCCCGCACCGCGCAAGGGTGCATAAAAATTTATGGCCCTGCGCATGAATTCAGGCTTGTCAGACAGATTTTTCAGAAATTTTTTTAACATTTTTTATTTCAATTTTCCTCATGGTTTCAGCAGGATAAAGGTTTTTTAGGGAACATTCAGGTGTTCCGACGCGTTTGTGCACTTGCACACAAGTCCAAAACCCGCTATAGTTTCGTTCTTACCAGACGCGGGGTGGAGCAGTCTGGCAGCTCGTCGGGCTCATAACCCGAAGGTCGT
>NZ_DAIUBR010000038.1:0-25594 GCF_036846585.1 Limnobacter sp.
CTGGTTAACCACGCCGGCCTTCAAAGGCACTTCGCACAAGGCTTTGACCGCAGCAGCCGTGGGCTCGGGGGCAAACTGGCCACTGGGCTCGAATTTCTCAAATTCGAAATCGGGCAGGCGTGGCAAATCAGCACCAAACCGGGCCATGCAATTGTGCTTGCTCAAATCAAATTCAGAAGGGAACAAAGGTATGCCACTGCCCACGGCAGTGAGGTAATCCAGCGACAGGTTGGCGGCCGGGTCATTCGTGTTCAGATTGATCACGGCATCCAGACCACGTGTGCCGTGGAAATTGGCAAAGGCCAGGCTGTCTGAACCAAAATTGTTGTTGGGGTTGATGCAGCTGAACCACCAGGCAGGCACCTTGCGTTCGCCGTTCTCCTTGAATTTGTATTTGTTGTAGCGGCAGCTTGGGTTGGGGTTTTGGTTGCCTTGAATGGGTTTGCCATCTTCATCCACCGCCACCGTATTGCCATTGCGGTCTTTGGGCAATTCGCATTCGTTGTTCAGTTCATCGGTATAGCCGTCCCACACAATGTGTGCGCCCCGATACCCACCGCCACCGGCTGCGTTTTTCAAACCCACCACCAGCGGAAAGGCGCTGGTGACTTGCCCGCCCTGCGTGGCCACAATGCCCGCGAAATCGGGCTGGGGCAGATCATTGCCATTGTTGATGAAGGTGTTGTCGAAAATGTTCACCGCTTCGGAATACACATCCATGCGGCGGTCGCCGTTCTCGCCCAACAAATCGTAGCTGGTCAAAATAATGCCGGCGGTGCCGTTGTTCTCGAACACGTTGTCGTAAATATCAATCTTGTCATAGGCCAGCGTAATCAGCCCTGAACCACGCGGCACGTTGGCCACAATCGATCCGGGAACGGCAAAGTTGTAGGTGTTGTTGTTGCGGGAAATGTTGTTGAACACGCGTGAGCGTGAACCGTACTGGGTCAGGTTGTCGAGGTCGTAGACCAGAAACCCGCCAGAATTGCACTCGGCAACGTTCTCGGAATACTCTCCATCGTTCACGTTTTCAATCTCGAACCCAAACACGTTGAAGGCTGCACGGCTTTTGCGAATTTTCGCAATATTGGTTTGACCCACATAAATACCGGCATCCGACGCGCCAATACTTTCAGTCTCTTCCACCAAAATGTTGCGGCTTTCCACCGGGTAAATGCCGTAGCGGCCCGAGGCGGTGCTCACCGTGTAATCGGGCGAGGTTTTGTCAGTTTCCAAGGGGTTGGGGTTGGCCGGGTTGTGGCGTGCGGGGTCGGTACACTGCACCTTGACTTCATTGCGGAAATTCGCGGCGGTAATTGGCCGTTCCTCCGCGGTTTTCCGCCCGCTGCTCCAGATGGCACGCACCTTTCTCAGGGTGCCGTGGTTCACGCCCTTCATCTTGAATGCGTCGCCGGGCGAGTCGCCAATGGTCAGGTTGCGCACCGTGACGCCACGCACATTCGACGCCAGGAATCCTTCCTGCGAATTGCTGTCGCGAAACGACAGGAAGGTTTCATCCATGCCGCAACCTTCGATGATCACGTCTTCAGTCGTGGTGATCTGAATACCGGTTTTCAAATCAAAAAAACCGCATTCGAACCGAAGAATGTCTTTGGGTTTTAGTTGCACCATGGCCTTTGCCATGTCCTCGGAGGCATTCGGCCCGGGCTGGATCAGGAACACGCGACCATTTGATTCGGCCGGGTTGACTGCGCTGCCGCCACCGCCCGAGCTTGCCGTGGGGTCCTCACCAGACGACAGACAGGCACTGAGAACCAATGCGGAGATGAAAAAAAGTACTGCCTGCAGTGCTTGTTTGGAGTGCGCCACGTCCAGCCTCGGTGTTGTTGTATTCCTATGAGAAAAAACTGCTTGCCTGTACCTGTTACCACGCTAGAATCAAAGTGGATTGCACCTTGTGTCAGCTAAGCGACACTACATGCGTGATGATCCATAACACCAACAAAAACTGGAGGGACATCAATGATCAAACTACAACAACACACGGCAAGGCGAGTGGCCAGCACCGTGCTGACCTGCGGCCTTTTGCTGCTTGGCTCGGCAGCCGGGGCAAACGACATGACTCCAGAGAAAAAACTCCAGGCGGCAAGCCTGGCCGCCACCTGCGCAAATTGCCATGGCACCAATGGCAAGGGTGTGGAAGGCAGCGCGGTGACCGGCCTTGCCAACCTGAGCGTGGAATACATCAAAACCAATATGATCTGGTTTAAAACCGGGCAGCGCCCCGCCACCGTGATGCATCAACTGTCCAAGGGCTACACAGACGAACAGATCGACATCATCGCCAACTACCTCGGCAAGAAAGACTAAGGAGCGCACCATGCAAAGAAGACAATTTCTACAAACCAGCGCACTGGCCACTGCCCTGCTGGGCGGCATGCCCCTTTCAGCAACCGCCAAAACAGCCAAAGGCAAAGTGGTGGTCATTGGTGGCGGCTATGGCGGTGCCACTGCGGCCAAGTACCTGCGCCTGCTGTCGGGCAAACAGTTAAACGTTACCCTGGTTGAACCCAATGCCACGTTCATTTCCTGCCCCATGAGCAACCTGGTGGTGGGCGGGCTTCGCAAAATCAGCGAAATCAGCACGCCCTACACTGGCCTTGCCCGCAACCATGGCGTGAAAATGGTGAAAGATTATGTAAAAGCCATTGATGTTGAAAAACGCACAGTGAAATTGAAAAGCGGAAAAACCCTGCCCTACGACAAACTGGTGTTGTCGCCCGGCATTGATTTACAACTGGACAAAATTGAAGGTTTGGCAGCCGCCAATGCCAGCGGCCAGGTTTTGCAAGCCTGGAAGGCGGGCCCTGAAACCGTGGGCCTGCGCAAGCAACTGGAAGCCATGCCCAACGGTGGCATCTACATTTTGAATGTGCCACTGGCCCCCTACCGCTGCCCCCCCGGCCCTTACGAACGCGCCAGCATGGTGGCCAACTACTTCAAACAGTACAAGCCGAAGTCGAAAGTGCTACTGCTCGATGCCAACGCCGACGTTACCTCGAAAGGCAAGTTGTTCAAAGGCGTTTGGGAAAGTGAATACAAAGACATTCTGGAATACCGCCCCAACATGAAAGTGACCGGGGTGGACGGTGCCAGCAAAATAGTTCGCTTTGAATTTGAAGAACCCATCAAAGGCGATGTGCTGAATATTTTGCCCGACCAACGCGCAGGCAAACTGGCCGTTGATTCCGGCATTGCCAACCTGAACAAGCGCTGGGCTGAAGTGAATTACATGACCTTTGAATCAACTGTTGCACCCAATGTGCATGTAATTGGTGATTCAGTGCAAGGCGCCCCCTTGATGCCGAAAAGCGGCCACATGGCAAACAGCCAGGCGAAGGTTGTAGCGGCTGCGATTGTGGCCCAGCTTAGCGGTTGGGAACCCAATGCCTCACCATTGACCAACAACACCTGCTACAGCTATGTGACCACCAACAACGTGATTCACGTGGCCAGCGTGCATGTGTACAACGCCGAGAAGAAAACTTTCCTCACAGTTGAAGGTTCGGGCGGTGTGTCGTCCGAACCGAATGAACTGGAAGGCACTTACGCGTGGAACTGGGCCCAGAATATTTGGGCAGACACATTGGTGTAGCGCTTTGCGGAATTGCAGGCCGCTATTTGTACTTATCTACCGACTTAAAGTACAACTCCCGGCCACAGAGCAATTCCAGAATGACGCGGGCATGTTTCAAGGCCTGTGTATTTAACAAAACAGCAAAAGTTCACGGTTTGTCTAGTATGAATTGCCTACAAATGTCCTTGCCCGGGGCGAGGCTGAGGACCGAAAATACTTACATCGAACGCTGTAATGGTGTTCAACCCCATGTCTCCTCTTCTCCGCAAGTGAGAAAGGTTAAGCCGGCTTCTTCGGAAGTCGGCTTTTTTTTATCCTTTTATCCATTGACCATGTGGCTTTCAATCAACCCGGCCAGTATTTCAGGTTGATCGTGGTGCACCATGTGGCCCGCATTGTCCACAATCACTGATTTCCAGTTGGGCACACAATCAAACCGCTTTCGGAACGCATCAAAATCCACAGGTTGACCCGCGCGGCTTAACCACAAACCTGCCTCGGTTTGTTTGGCCTCCACATGCAACACCGGGGCGGTGATATTGCGCCAGCATGCCTGCGCTTCGGCCAACCGATAACCGATCGGGTTCATGATTTTGTGGGCTGCATCGCCCAACAAACGGTAGCCGGAATTGTCAACAGCCGACCAATACCGGGCAAGGTACATGGCCTTCTCGTCACTCAAGCGGTGATTGGTTTTTTGCAAGCGCCGGGCCACGGCTTCCAGGCTGCCATAGGCGCGAAGCTCTTTCGGAGCTTTCAACTCGTCAAGCCAGTTGCCGTAACGTGTTGGCGCTTTCTCGGGCGGTGAATCCAGCATGCCAAAACCTTCCAGATTCACCACAGTGCGGATACGCTGCGGTCGAACACCGGCATACATCATGGCAATGTTGCCACCCATGCTGTGGCCCACCAGGTTCACGGCCTGCGTTGGGGAGAAGTGATCCAGCAAGGCATCCAGATCAGCCAGATAATCTGGAAACCAATAAGAACGAATGCCGGGTGAACCATCGGCCACTGGCCAATCGCTCAGGCCAAAGCCGCGCCAGTCGGGCGCAATAACCCGGTAGTCATTTTGCAGGGCATCCACCACAAACTGGTAACTGGCGCCAACGTCCATCCAGCCGTGCACCATCACCAACAGTGGCGCATCCTCTGGCCCCCAGCAGTGCAAATGCGAGCGCAATCCGCGCAAATCTACAAAACGCGATTCATGTTGTTTCAAAGGCTGATAATTATTCACTGCGAGTTCTCATCGTTGTTTGCTGAAAGTGTATTCGATCTGCCCACACACCGAATTTGACCAGACGCTCTAATTGGTCAAGAAAAACTGTCGGCTTTGAGAATTCAACATATCATTCATCAAAACTTAACAAAGATGGAGACCAAGATGCCCAAACTGGATGCCGCATTGCTGGAGGTGCTTGGCGAGCCCCTGCTGGAGCTGGAACAACTCAGCACCGCCAATCAAAAGAAACTGGCTGCCGACCTGACTGCCGCCCACGACGCGCACGATGCCTTTCTGAAAGAAAGCATGGACAACGCGCTGGAACACATCCCCCGCCTGTTGCGCGGTACTGTCAAAAAAATTCTGGGGCTATAAAACATGGACCGAAACACCGAACTGCGCCGCTTGGCGCAAGCCCTGCACAAGCCTGTGGGTGACCTGGCTTACCTCGACAAACTGGACGCCGTTGCGCTGCAAAAACTGCGTACCAATTTTCAAAACAGCCTGCTGAACAAATTCGGTCCGGTGTTCGAGCGGATCGCCGGCGCGGGCAAACTTGCCCCCGATTCCATCAGCGCAACCCTGTGCACCAAGGTATTTGGGCCGGCCATTACGGCCAATATGTCGTACTTCACCCCCATGAGCAAAGCAGTCAGCCTGTGCAAACTGTTCGACACCGACTTCATGGCCGAAGTGGCCCGTGAGCAGATTCCAGAACGTGCAGTGAACATGCTGGCCGAGTTGCCGGTGGAACAACTGAAGAAAGTGACCGCCAAACTGGTGGAGCACGGCGACTTCCACGTGTTGGGTGGCTTTACCGATTACATTCCCGAGAAAAAAGCCATTGAGATCATGGAGGTGATCAAGGACCCGGCCGCAAATTTGCACATTTCATTTTACGCACAGCGCAAAGACCGCATTGCAAAACTGGCCAACATGCTGGGCGACGAAAAGCTGCTGGAACTGATAGCCGCTGCATTTGCCAACGACAGTTTGCTGGTCGAGGTTGGCTTGATCACAGCCGAAATGGACACCAAAGCCCAACAACGCATGGCCAGGTTGACCGACAAAGTGAACAAAACCTACCGTGCAGTGGCAAAGGCCAAAGCGGAGGAATTGGGCTACGCGGCCAGGTTGCAAGCATTTTTGCAGGCCTGAAAACCAGCCTTTCAACCTTGAACAATTGTAAACAGGATCAATTACCCGGCTTAATCTTTGGATAACACCGTGCAGTAACGGCTATGCTAGGTTTCCACGATTGCTTTCCTAGCCATGCTCAACACACAGCCGCGCACCACATTGCCTGCACGCCATTCCAGCCTGGGTGTTTTGCCCTGGCTGATTGGCCTTGCTTTGTCAGCGTGCCTGTCCAGCCTGGTGTTGTTCAATTCACTCCAGGCACAAAGCAATACGCAGCGGCTGAAAACTGAAGTTCACCGCACCGTGGAAAACCACGCGCAGAAACTGGAAAGTATTGTCAGCAATGCAACGGGCAATCTGTACGCGATCGATGCATTTGTTCGGCAAACACCGAACTTGACACAAGCAAGCTTCGAGCAGTTTGCCGGGCAACTGTCAGTTGAAAACCCGGCCATACGCAGCCTGCAATACGCACCGGAAGGTATCGTGCAGTTTGTGACAAACCCGGCATTGAACCAGACCGCCATCGGGATGAACCTGTACAAACATCCGCAATCCGTGCCGTATCTGGAGGAAGCCATATTGACCGGGCAAGCCGTCATGGAAGGCCCGCGCGAACTGGTTCAGGGAGGGCAGGCCTTGATCATTCGCCAGCCCATCTACAAAACAAGGGCCGCAACAGACAAGCTGGGCTTGATGGGGTTTGCCACTGTGCTGATTGACTTCGAGTACATCAAGCACCAAGTCATTGAGCCACTGGAAAAACAGGGGCTGATCTTGCGGGTCACCCATCAAACACCCATGGATGCCCGGCAACGCCATATTCATGGCCAAGCCCCCTCCCCCGCAATCAACACCGTGTCATCCACTGTTCACCTTCCTTATGGGCAATGGACACTGGAGGCGGTGCCTAAAAACGGTTGGGGACCAAAGATCGCCATTCCGTCCTATCTGTTCGTGCCCTTGCTGGTTGTTGCGTTCACGCTGCTGTGGCTGTCCATCCGTGAATACCGCTCCAGGGAAACCCTGCGCAAAGCTTGTGAATCCGCCCAATCTGCCAATGAACTGAAAGACAAACTGATTGCAAACATTTCGCATGAAATACGCACGCCGCTTTCATCGATCAACAGCATTGCCATCATGCTTGGCGCCCCATCGTACAGCGACGAAGTGCAAGAACTCGGGAAAGCCATCAAACAATCCAGCGAGGCCGTCAATGCAATCGTCAACGACCTGCTCGACCTGTCAAAAATTCGACAAGGACACTTTCGCCTTCAAAAACGTGACTTTCAGCTTGACGAATTAATCGACAACACAGCCAACATGCTTCAACAGCAATGGCTACAAAAAACCACTGTGGAACCGGTTTTACTTGAGCCCAGAAACGGCAGCCTTGTGTACAGCGGCGACAGGGGACGAATTGAACAAGTGCTACAAAACCTGATCTCCAACGCCTACAAGTTCACGCTGTTTGGCCGGGTATCTGTGCAATTTGACATACAAGCCCAAAACAGAGACACGGACCTTCTGATTGTCGAAGTGGCAGACACAGGCGTGGGCATTCAAGCAGGCGACGCCGAACGAATTTTCGATGCGTTTTATCAAGTCGATTCCTCCTTGCAGAAAAAGTACAACGGCGCAGGTCTGGGCCTGGCCATTTGCCGACAAATTGTTGAAGTGATGGGCGGCACCATTGAAGTTCACAGCCAACCCCATATGGGCACTCATTTCGAATTTCGTGTGCCCCTGAAACACAGCTTGCCGCTGGATGGAAAAACCAATCCGGAATTAACCCAACAAACCCGTGCGCTGCTGCAACTCGGAGAAGTGCCATGGGATATACAAGTGCAACAACGTCTTGAGCCAGATTGGCAGGTCAAATGCCTTCACCATGAAAGTTCGCGAGACAAAACCCTGCCAGTGCACGCAGACACGCGTGTATTGATTGATTTGCCAGCACCGTACACCGTTTCAAAAATAAGCTGGCTAACCCAGTTTCTGGAAAAACAGGAACACGGTGATCAGCACATTGTTTGGCTGGGCAACGAATTGCCACAGGTTGCCCAGGAACACAAGGTCAAACTTCTGATGAAGCCAGTGACCCGGAATCGTTTAACACGTGCATTCGCGAAACCCATGCCCCCCCGAATTCCCGAACGTGACCTTGCTGACGGATCAACCCTGCGTTTGCTGATGGCCGAAGACAACGCATTGAATGCAAAAATTTTCAGGAAGCTGCTTGAAAACCGCGGTGCCACGGTCAGCATTGTGAGCAATGGCGCAGATGCAGTCGCGCTGTTGACCAGCGGAACCGCAACATTTGATGCAGTATTGATGGACCTTCAAATGCCGGTAATGGACGGCCTGGAGGCCACCCGACTTATTCGCAAACACGAACAACTCAGAGACCTCCCTGTGTACGCGATCACGGGACACGTCAGCGACACCATGAGAAATGAGTGTCTTTCCATTGGCTTTACCAACTTTATTACCAAACCATTTGATCCTGAATTGCTGATCGAAGACATTCAGACCCGCCTTAAAAATCACACGCTAACGCACTGAAGTTCCGCACATGAAAAAAAACCTGGCCAACTGGATGTATGCCGCTCTCGCTGGTGCTGCTGGTTTGGCCGCGACCACCCTTCTAATGCTTGAATATCAACACCGTTTAAGCATTGCCCAAACGACTGAACTGGAAGCCCTGGTCAACCAGAAAACCCATGAACTGCAACGCATGGTCAACCGCCATGAAGAGACCCTGCGCTTGACCGCCAATTCAATTTCGACATATGGGCAAGGTAGGTTGAATCAAGTTCAATTCAGAACCTATGTTGAAAATCTTGATCTGAAAAATGAATTTCCCGGCACCTTGGGCATGGCCTTTATCCGAAAAGTGCCTGTGAAAGACGAGGCCGCTTTTGTCAGCAACATGCGCAAACAGGAGGTGCCCGACTTTCAGGTCAAGTTCATCACCCCGTCCTCACAAGACCGTTTCATCATTCAGTACATTGAACCCTTAAGCGACAATCAACAAGCACAAGGGCTGGACCTTGGGTCAGAAAACTCAAGACGGAAAAACTGCTTGAATGCATTTACCAGGATGGGTTTGTCTGCATCCAAACCGATCACCATGATTCAAAACGCCCACATTGGGCGCCAGGGTTTTACCATGCTGATGCCGGTTTTTCTAACCCCCGTGCCCTCCAAAGACCTTGGACTACGCTATGAAGAGCTGCTTGGCTGGATTGCATTTCCAATCTCAATTGACCGCATGGTCAAGCCTTGGCTTGCTCAAGAACCGAGAATGCAGGCACGTATTTCCATGGTGGAAAGCACCGCCGAACCGACATTGTTCTTCGACAATGTTGACCCGGCCAATATCACCCTGTACCCGCACCAAAGCATTCGCCGCAACATCCAGTTGGGCAACAGGCACTGGTTGCTGGAATACTGGCCCGAAAAACCGGTCGACGCCGGGCTGCAACCGATCGCGTTGCTCACATGGATCCTGACCGGGGTGCTGTTAAGCATACTGCTCGCAGTCCGGGTAAAAAAACAACTGGGCCGACGAGAGGCAATGCTGCTTCAAACCGAGCTGGTCAACAATTCATCCGAGGCACTGATCGCAGAGGATGCCGATGGCCGGATACTGGTCTGGAATCGTGCTGCTGAAGAACTGTTCGGTCATGATCAAGCCAGTGTGCTGTATGAACACGAGCGAAACCTGATTCTTCCCGACGAACTGAAGGCAACAGAAAAGCGCTTGCATCAACGCGCAGCAGAGGGTGAAACACTGAAGAACATCGAAACAGTGAGGATCAACAATGCGGATCAGTTGATCAGTTTGAGCATGAACATCGCTCCGCTTTACAACGGCAAAAGAACACTGATTGGCTTTATCAAGTCATTCCGTGATGTAACGGAGGCGCGCCAAATCTGGAAAGACATGCACATGCTGGAAGAACTGATTTCACACGCTCCCGATGGCGTACTCACGCTGGACCATTCACGAAAAATCAAATTCGCAAACCCGGCTGCGATGTTGCTGCTTCAGGGCACGGAGATCAAACCAACCCTGGTCGGCCTTTGCATCACCGATCTTTTGGCACCTGACCTGCGAATCGATTTTGAAAACCAGGTTTTAAACCCCCTGTTTAATCACGGCAGGGTTCATGTGGCTTTCGACTGGTCCACAGCTGAAAACGATACATTTGAACGGCTTTCCTTCAGGGGAATTTCTTTGCGCCAATCGGATATCAATGAATCATGCTGGGGATTACGATTCGAAAAAATAAATCACTCGGATACACAACAATTCTAAATTTAATCATTATAATCAACGACATATTTATTTAGAAACAAAAATCTAGATAAATCAATTGATTTTCAGTGCACAACTGTACACAATTTGATTCATGTAAAAACCAAACAGAAAAGGGATACCAACATGAAAAATTTTATTGAATCAGTTGTTCGCACGCCCGGCATGTTGTTCATGTCCATGTTGATCACAGGTTTCACCATCAACGCCGGTGTGCAGTACATCAATGCAACCGGTTTTGAAGGCCCGAATCTGTTGGCAGCAGGCTGCCTGCTTGTTGGCCAGTTCATCGTGGCAGTGGTTCACCAAATGCGTCGCTTTGGCCAAAACAACACACTGATCTTGCAATAAGCCGCACGCCGAACGCGCTGTCACAATCCCGACTTAAAACTGTCAAACGCAGGCAACACTGCCGCAACACACTGCTCGCATTGATCACTCATCAAAGCAAAGCACATGCGCGTTTCTGTCATTGGAAGTGGATATGTCGGGCTGGTTAGCGCCGCCTGTTTGGCCGAAGTGGGCAACAAAGTATTGTGTTGCGACATTGACGCCGTCAAAGTTGAACAACTTAAAAACGGCGACAGCCCGATTTACGAGCCAGGGCTGGATGAACTGTTGGTGCGCAACCAGCACGAACAACGCCTGGACTTCACCACCCGCATTGAAGATGCCGTGAACCACGCGGAGCTGATTTTCATTTGCGTGGGCACGCCCCCCAAAGAAGATGGCAGCGCCGACCTTCAGCACGTTATTAAAGTGGCGCAACAAATTGCCACGCACATGAATGGCTTCAAGGTAATCATCAACAAATCAACTGTGCCGGTGGGCACCGGTGAACGCGTGGCCGACGAAGTGCGCCGCGTGCTGGTTCGACGCAACACCCTGCACACCTTCTCGGTAGTGTCCAACCCGGAATTCCTGAAAGAAGGCGCGGCGATTGACGATTTTCTTCGCCCTGACCGCATTGTGCTGGGGACCGATCAAACACACGCAGGCCAGCGCGCACTGCGCATGATGAAATCGCTGTACGCCCCTTTCCAGCGCCACCATGAACGCCTGATGTGCATGGACGTTCGTTCCGCCGAACTGACCAAATACGCGGCCAATGCCATGCTGGCCACCCGCATCAGTTTCATGAATGAACTGGCCAATCTGGCCGAGAAAATTGGTGCCGACATTGAACAGGTGCGCGCGGGCATTGGCTCCGATCCCCGCATCGGCTTTTCATTTTTGTACGCAGGTTGCGGCTATGGAGGGTCGTGCTTTCCAAAAGACGTTCGCGCCCTGATTCAAACCGGTGAGGATGCAGGCGAGAACCTGTCCATCCTTCGGGCTGTAAACCACAGCAATCAGCGCCAAAAACGCGTGCTGGTGGAAAAAATCATTCAACGGTTTGGCGAAGACCTCAGCAACATGACCTTTGCCATGTGGGGCCTGGCCTTCAAACCGGAAACCGACGACATGCGCGAAGCCAGCAGCCGCACAATCGCCTCGGAACTGGTGTTGCGCGGTGCCACCGTGCAAGCCTTCGACCCGGTGGCCAACGAAACTGCACGGCGCGCAATGGAAGAAGATCTGGCCACATTCCGGCAAGATGGGCCACTGTTGGGTCAGTTTGAAATTTCCAAAACCCAGGAAGAAACACTGTTCAATGCCGACGCCTTGATTGTGTGCACCGAATGGCGCATGTTCAAAAGCCCGGACTTTCTGATGTTGAGCAGAACGCTGCGCCAAAAAGCAGTTTTTGATGGTCGAAACCTGTACGACCCCGCACTGCTGGCCGACTATGGCCTGATTTATGAAGGCATTGGCCGACGTGCCGAACCAGATGATCAGGCAATGTCCGTGGAGAAAATGCGCTTGGCATCATAAATCTCCCGGCCTTTGCCTTTATCATTGCGCAAGAGACAGAACACACAATCATCCACCCAGGACGAGCGCAATGATCAAGGTAGCCATCAGCGGCACGGGGCTGTTCGTGCCCAGCCAAACCATCACCAACGACGAATTGGTGGAATCTTTCAATGCCTATGTGGCGAAATTCAATGCGGAACACGCCACGGAGATTGCCAGTGGGGAACTTCAACCCTTGCAGCCGTCCAGTTCAGCGTTCATTGAAAATGCCTCCGGCATCAAGCAGCGTTACGTGATGGAAAAAGAAGGCATTCTGAACCCGGATCGCCTTCATCCCTACTTCAAGGAACGTCCGAATTCCGAATTGTCGATGATGGCTGAAATTGCCGTGGACGCTGGCCGCAAAGCCATGGACGATGCAGGGCTGACAGCCGCGGACATTGACGCGGTGATCTGTTCCGCATCCAATATGCAGCGTGCTTACCCGGCCATGGCCATTGAAATTCAGGAAGCGCTAGGCATTGAGGGCTTTGGTTACGACATGAATGTGGCCTGTTCATCGGCCACCTTCGGCATTGAACAAGCCGTGAACGCCGTGCGCAGCGGAACTGCGCGTGCGGTGTTGATGGTCAACCCTGAAATTACTTCGGGCCACCAGGCCTGGCTGGACCGCGACTGCCACTTCATTTTTGGCGATGTATGCACCGCCGTGATTGTGCAACGCCTGGAAGACGCCAAACCTGGCAGCTGGGAAGTGCTTGGCACCAAGCTGGCCACCAAATTCTCCAACAACATCCGCAACAACTTCGGGTTTATGAACAGGTCGGAAGACGCGAACCGCGATGGTCGCGACAAACTGTTCATTCAGGAAGGCCGCAAAGTATTCAAGGAAGTGTGTCCCATGGCCGCCGAGCACATGAGCACGCATTTGGAAAGCCTTGGTTTGAATTCGGCAAGCGATGTACGCCGTTACTGGCTGCACCAGGCCAACCTGGCCATGAACCAGTTGATTGCAAAAAAACTGCTGGGTAGCAGTGAATTCACAGCCGACAAAGCGCCGGTGATTCTCGATGAGTTTGCCAACACCGCTTCTGCGGGTTCGGTGATTGCGTTTCACCGCCACAAGGACGATTTGGCGGGTGGCGATGTGGGCGTGATCTGCTCGTTTGGGGCGGGTTATTCGATTGGCAGCGTGGTGGTTCGGAAGACCTGAGCGCTGACCGCTGCATACTGTGACGCGAAGGCGCGGCTTAGGGCCGCATCATCTGGCCTAAGCAATGCTTCTGATCCGGCTTAATGCTTCTGGCTTGGGGAATGCGAAACGCTTAAGCGACTTCGCATCGGTTCCTGAAGGAACCGCCCCGCGCTGCGAAGCCGCCGGGAAGCCTTGCAAAGCCGACCAGCCAATGCGGCACCCAAGCCTCGCTTCACACCACAGCTTGCTGCGCTTGCTCAGGTTGCAATACCCTCGCAGCGCCGATCAAGAAAACCTGCCCGTTTGAATTCACCCACCACGGCCGGCCATGAGCCGGCACCGAGACTCGGCCCGCCCTTTTGCCGAGCGAGGTGAGTCAGGGTGAATCTCAAAAAGGGATTAAAGGTTTTCTGGCGCGAGGGGGTATGCACCTGAGCAAGCGCAGCAACCAGGCTTCTATGCGTTGGGAAATCACGCGCCGTACGTCTTGTCCAGATAACGCAGAATTTCATTGGATTCATACATCGCCACACCCGTATTCGGGTCGATCAAATAAGGCACCTGCACCTTGCCGGTATTCTCGGCCAACCAGGCACGGTTGCGCGTGGTGCCTTTCGGGCCATTGAACAGTTTGTCGCGAAACACGGGCGGCCCCAGATCGGTCATTGCACCTTTGGGTGTGTTCTTCAGCAAATAAGGAATTTCAAGTTCGCACAAACGAGCGCGCACCGGCTTGGAAAAAGGGCTGGCCTCGAAGCTGTACAACACCAACGGCTCAACCGGCGCTTTTGAAGGCCGTGCTGTCATGCCCTGAAAACCACCAACTCGGTACTGGAAAATACTGGACAACATCGATGTACCCACCGCCACTTTGCGCCCAAAGCCCTGCTGGCTTTTCAGCTTGCTGTTGTAGGTGGTGGCCAGGTAATCAATGATGTTGGCCGATTCATTCATCACCACACCGGTGTTGTCGTCCACCAGCATGGGAAATTTCGTACCGGGCAGCAAAGTGCGCGCCCCACCACGGAATCGCTTGCCACCCGCGGGGCACGGCAAAATCATCACATCCAGATCCATTTCGCTCAGGGCCTCACGCACCAATCGGCAGTAGGGGCTGATCTCGATGTCGTACAGTTTCAGGGGTTTTTCAGGGGTTTTGCGCGCACGCGCGGCAATGCCGGTGCCACGCCAGCCACGGGCTGTGCCGGCCAGCAAATTGAAAATTGCGTCGATATTGGTGCTCATGGGGGCCTTTGTCTCAAGAATTGTCGTTATTTTGTGCGTGAACGCGTCCGCAGTGTAGACGAAACCCCCTAGCCCACCACATTGCTTGTTACTATTTTTTCAAACGCACCTGCACCGGAGAAGAAAATTGAAAAAACTGCTGTTGATCAACGGCCCCAACCTGAACCTTTTGGGCACACGAGAGCCAGGCATTTATGGTCACATGACCCTGGCAGACATTGAAAAGGCCTTGAAGAACGTTGCCTTCACCGATGGCTTCGAGTTGCTGACCTTTCAAAGCAATCACGAAGGTGCCTTGATCGACAGGGTTCACAAAGCCAAAACAGAAGACATTGCCGGCATTGTGATCAACCCGGCCGGTTACACGCACACCAGCGTGGCGCTGCGTGATGCCTTGGCGGGCGTAAGCATCCCCTTCATTGAAGTGCATCTATCCAATATCCACCAGCGGGAAAGTTTTCGACACCACAGTTATTTTTCTGATATCGCCGAAGGCGTTATTTGCGGACTGGGCTGGCAAGGCTATGTATACGCCCTGCGCCAACTGGCGTCCAGGTAACTAGCCCGCCTTTTTGTGGCGAATTGAGGAGCCATACGCGGCCACAATAAACGCCACGCCCAACAGCCCGGTAAACACTTCGGGCACGTGAACCTGCGTGCCAAGAAACATGATGCATGCCAGCACGCCCACGGCATAGTGCGCTCCATGTTCAAGATAAACATACTGTTGCAGCACACCGCGTTGAACCAGATCAATGGTGATTGATCGAACGAAAATAGCACCAATGGCCAGCCCAAGCATAATGATGACTACATCGCGGGTTATTGCAAAAGCCCCGACCACGCCATCAAAGCTGAAAGACGCATCCAGCACCTCCAGATACAGAAACGCAGAAAAACCCATCTTCCCGGCCGCTGAAGTGGCACCGCCCGTTGTCTTTCTTTCCCCTGTTCGGTTTTTCAAACCCGGGGCAAACAGTTGATCCACCACATCAATGGCCACAAACAGCACAATGCCCACCACACCACTGAGCAACACCTTGTACTTTAAATCCTCGTCAACAGCCATCGCAGTGACCGTTACAACAAGCAATGCGATGAAAGTCGCAAAACCTTGCAAGTGGCCCAGCCTGGCAAGGCGAATTTCCACGGGCTTTAGCCAGTGAATGTTCCGCACGGGATTCAGCATGAATTTCAGGAACACCATGAACAAAAATGCACCGCCAAATGTGGCGATCATGGGATAGGCATCGTTCAGTACCTTGCCATAAGCCGCGGGTTCATCCAGCGCCATGTCGACCACTTCCACGCTGCCCATGCCTGTGATCACTGCAACAATGGCAATCGGAAACACAAGCCGCATGCCAAACACAGCGATCAAAACACCCACGGTGAGAAACATTTTTTGCCAAAAAGGCGCCATGGTTCGCAACACCGCTGCATTCACCACTGCGTTGTCAAAAGACAAGGAAACTTCAAGAATGCCCAACACCAGCAACAACCACAGGGCAGTGAACACCCCCATGCCGGAATGACCACCCCACCACACCCCCAAGACAACACAAACTACCGAGAAAGCAATTGAAAAGCCGTATGTTTTAAGCAAAACAGCCTCCAGACGGAAAGGCCCAAGCCAGATCCAGTGTATCGAATTACACTGTGTGTGCAAACACTGGGCCACGAGACCAGCCAGTTGACTTTTTATCCAATTTTGTAAAGATCAGTTAACGGTTGAACAAACGTGCCCAGAGTGTGGTCTGATGGGCACTCAACAAGAAAAATGACAACATGACGCAGCACCCCAAACTACCTTGTCGAAAAGCCATGATGCAAGCGCTGCTCCCAGTGCTGCTGGTTGGCCTGCTTTCAGCATGCGCCAACATTGAATCGAACAAACCCGACATTGATTCCCGCTTTCAAAACACCACCTTCAAACCCCTGGTAAGCCCCGGTGCCGTGCAAGCACCCGGCGACTGGTGGACCGGTTTTTCCAGCACCCAGTTAACCACGCTGATGCAACAGGCGCAGGCCGACAATTTGAATCTTGAGGCCACGGCCGCCCGGCTTCGCGCGGCACAGGCCAGCCTGAATGCGGCACAGGCCGGCTTCTTCCCCGCGCTGAACCTCAACGCAAGTCGACAGGAGAACACCGTAAAAGGTGTCAGCATTCAAGGCCAGGCCACCAACAACCGGGGGCTGTTTACCTCGGCATCATTTAGTGCCAGCTATGAAATTGATTTGTGGTCGCGGGTGCGCAACACAGCACAGGCAGCTGAACTGCAACTTCAAGCCACCCGCTACGAACTGGATGCAGCAAGAATCAGCATTGCAGGCCAGTTGGCCACCACCTGGGCGCAATGGGTGGCTGCCGACCAAACGGTGCGCCTGTTTGAAGATGAACTGAAAAGTTTTGAAACCAACTTGAAGCTGGTTGAACTGCGTTTTCGCCAAGGCAGTGCTGCTGCGTCCGATGTGCTTCAGCAACGCCAGCTGGTTGAATCTGCCCAAGGCAATTTGTCGCAGGCCATTTCCAGTCGCGATGTGCTGCTCAACAGCTTGTCCATTCTGGTGGGGCAGCCCCCCAACACACTGAATTTGAAGCAGGAAGACCTGCCCAGCTTGCCACCCTTGCCGGCGACAGGCTTTCCTGCAGAACTGCTGAACCGGCGTCCCGACGTGCAACAAGCGTGGTCGGTGGTTTTGTCGACCGACCGCAGTGTGGCTGCCGCCATTGCCAACCGGTTTCCACAACTCAGTTTGCGCGCCAGCTTCAGTGATCAAACCCGCGATTCCGATTTGCTGTTCGACAACTGGGTGCGCAACCTCAGTGTGAACATGGTGGCACCTTTGTTTGACGGCGGCGCACGCTCCGCTGAAGTGGAACGCCAGCGAGCCCTGCTTGATCAAGCCGTTGCACAGTACCAGGAAGCTGCCATCAACGCCTTGGCCGATGTCGACAACGCCCTGATTCAGGAAACCCGCCAACGCGAGACCGCACAAAGCATTCGGCGCCAGCTGGCACTGGCCGAGCAAAGCCTGAAACGGCTTTTTGCAGGCTACCGCAACGGTTCGGTCGATTACCTTGCCATTCTGGATGCCCAACAAAGCACCAGCCAGTTGCGCCGCAACCTGGTGAACGCAGAACAACAACGGGTTGGCTTTCGGATCGCCCTGTACAGGGCTTTGTCCGGCAGCATTCCGATAACAACAGCAGCAGAGCCGTCATGAGCGAACAAACCTTTTTCAAACGCAAATGGGTACAGGTGGGTCTTGCCATTGGCGTGATCGCCCTGGGGATCATCGGATCCCAAGTGCTGGTAATCACGGCCCCCACAGCCACCCGCAAACCACCGGAAAAAACTGCACGGCTGGTCAGTACCGAATCCGTGAAAGCGGGCGATTATTCTGTCAGCTTGCTGGGCTATGGCGTGGTGCAGGCTGAACAGCAAATCACCTTGCAGGCCCGGGTCAGCGGAACAGTGCAAAAAATTGGCCCGAAGTTCGTGCCCGGTACATCCTTCAAAAAAGGCAATGTGCTGGTTGAACTTGACAACACCGACTACCGCATTGAATTGCAAACAGCACAGGCCGCCTTGGCACAAGCGCAATCCACCTTGATGTCGGAACAGGGCAATCAGGTTGTGGCACAGGCAGATTTCGATTTGCTGGGCATGACAGTAGACGAACGCGAACGCGCCCTGATACTTCGCAAGCCCCAGCTTGAAGCTGCAAAAGCAAGCGTGCAATCGGCCAGAGCCGGTGTAGAACGCGCCAAGGTGAACCTTGAACGCACCCTATTGCGTGCGCCGTTTGACGGCTTTGTGGTTAGCCGCGAGGCCAGCGTGGGCGCGCAGGTCAGTGCCACCACCACACTGGGCGTATTGGCCAGCAGCGAAGCCTACTGGATCAGCGTGGCCGTGCCACAAACGGATTTGAAATGGATCAGCTTTCCCGACAGCAAACGCGCGGGATCCGAAGTGTGTGTCAACGACGCCAGCAGCAATGAACAGGGTTGCCACAAGGGCCATGTTCTCAGCCTGCAAACCAGCGTTCAGGACAATGGCCGACAGGCACAAGTGCTGGTTAAAGTGCCCAGAACCCGCGACAAAACACTTCAACCCCTGCTCCTGGCCCAGTATGTGAAAGTACGGTTTGACGGCATTGAACTGAACAATGTGTTCAAGCTTGCACCTTCGGCCATTCATGGCGGCAACGTCTGGGTGAACGACAACGGTGAACTGGACATTCGCCCGGTCAGCATTGCGTTTCGTTCAGCCGACTATGTACTGGTGGACCAAGGCCTGAAAGACGGCGAAAGCATTGTGACCTCCAGCCTGGGCTCACCGGTTCAACGCATGGCCATTCGCACCAACGACGACAGCAAGGCCACGAAACCATGAATGCCGCCAGCCGTCGACGCATAGACCGCTCAGGCCCTCTGGCCTGGATGACCAAAAACACGGTAGCCGCCAACATTTTGATGTGGGTGTGCCTGATCGGTGGTGTGTTCGGTTTCATGAACATGACCAAAGAGGTGTTCCCCGAATTCGAGCTGGACTTGGTGACCATTTCCGTGATCTACCCCGGCGCCAGCCCTGAAGACGTAGAGCAAGGCATTGTACTGGCCGTGGAAGAGGCCATTTCCGGCGTGGAAGGCATTGTGGAAGTGAACGCCACCGCCAACGAGGGTTCGGCCAACATTCTGGTGGAAATCGATGAATCTGAAGATGCACAGGCTGTTTACGACAAGATCAAACAGGAAGTAGACCGCATCACCACCTTCCCCGGCGATTCGGAAGTACCCAATGTCACGCTGACAGCGCGCAAACGCGGCGTTGTTACCCTGGTGGTGTATGGCGACACAGACGAATTGTCACTGCGCAACCTGGCCGAAGAAGTGCGGGATGGCCTGCTGCAAAACCCGGGCATTACGCAGGTTGACCTGAACGAAACACGCGAACAGGAAATTCATGTGGAGGTGCCCGAATCGCGATTGAACGCCTATGGCCTGACCTTGCAAGGCATTGCCGAGAACATACGCAGCAATGTGATTGAAGTTTCCGGCGGCAGCATTGCCACTCAAGGCGGCGAGATTTTACTTCGTGTTTCTGAAAGACGCGACTTCGCCAATCAATTTGCCGAATTGCCCATCGTGTCCCCTGTCGGTGGCACCCCCTTGAAACTGGGCGACATTTCCACCGTGCGCGACGGTTTTCAGGACGTGGACAAGTACGCCACCTTCAACGGCAAACCGTCGATTGAAATGTCCGTGTCACGCATCGGTGAACAAACCCCGATCGGTATTTCTGAAGCCACGCTGGAAGCGCTTGAAAAAATTCGCCCGCTGATGCCTGAAGGTGTGGACATTGCAGTGGTCACTGACCGGTCCGACACCTACAAACAACGACAGGAACTGTTGGCCTCAAACGCCTTGATGGGTCTGGCCTTGGTGATGGTGTTGCTTACCCTGTTCCTGGACTGGAAGCTGGCGTTCTGGGTCACCATGGGCATTCCCATTTCCTTTCTGGGGTCCATGCTGTTGTTGCCTTTGTTCGGGGTCACATTCAACATGATCTCGATGTTCGCCTTCATTGTTGCCCTTGGCATCGTGGTGGACGATGCCATTGTGGCGGGCGAGAACATTTACGAATACCGTCAACAGGGCATGAGCCTGCTGGATGCATCCATACAAGGTGCCCGCGATGTGGCGGTGCCCGTAACCTTCAGCATCCTGACCAACATTGCCGCATTTGCACCCCTGTTGTTTGTACCGGGGTTTCTCGGCAAGATCTGGGGTGTCATTCCCTTGGTGGTGTGCACGGTTTTCGTGGTTTCACTGATGGAAGCCATTTTCATTTTGCCCGCCCACCTGGCACACAGCACAGAAAGCAAAAGCAGGTTCCACGACTGGCAGCAACGATTTTCAAAGGGCTTTAGCCGTTTCATTGAACTGCGCTACACCCCTGTGGTGGCCAAGTGCGTAGAGTACCGATACCTGTCCATGGCAGCCGGTATTGCACTGATGATCCTTGTGATCAGCTGGCCTGTCAGTGGCCGCATGGGGTTTGAATTATTCCCCCAGGTTGAATCGGATTTGTCGGAAGTGCGCGCCATACTGCCCTTGGGCAGCACCCGTGAACAGGTGAACCGCGTGCGAGACAAAATTGTGGCCAGTGCACTGAAAACCGTAGACGCCACGGGGGGTGAGGAACAAAGCACCGGCATTTACGCCAGCGTGAATGAAAACGCCATCACCGTAAAAACCTATCTGACCCCGCCCGATGTACGCCCGGTGCCCACGGCCGAATTCACCAACCTATGGCGCACCGATGTGGGCACCATTGCTGGTGTGGAAACCATTCGTTTTGCGGCAGATTCCGGCGGCCCGGGCAGCGGCCCTGCATTCACCGTGCAACTAAGCCACCGCAATGTAGATACCCTGCGGCAAGCCAGCGAGGCCCTGGCCCGCGAATTGGCGAATTACCCCATGGTGTCGGAAATTGACGATGGCTTTCAGAACGGCAAGGAACAATTCAGCTTCACGCTGAAAGAAGAAGCGCGAAGACTGGGCTTGAGCTCCAATGAAGTTGGAAGGCAGGTTCGAGCGGCTTTTTTCGGCGCAGAGGCGCTACGCCAGCAACGTGGGCGCAATGAAATCAAGGTGCTGGTGATGCGCCCTGAAACAGAGCGGGCCGCCCAAACCGATGTGCGCGATCTGTTGATTCGCACACCGCAAGGCACGCTGGTGCCCTTGCATTCGCTGGTTGAATTTGATGACACCCGCGCCTTCGCCAGCATCACCCGCCGCGACGGCAGGCGAACCATTTCCGTGACTGCGAACGTGAACCCGCGCAACCAGGCACAGCAGGTACAAAACGCCACCGTGCAGGATTTAATGCCCAAATTGATGGCAGACTACCCCGGCTTAAGCTACAGCTTCGCAGGGCGCCAGCAAGACTTTTCCGAAGCACTGGGTGGCCTGGGCAAAGGTTTTCTGGCCGCGCTGTTGCTGATCTACGTGCTGTTGGCCATTCCATTCAAAAGTTACCTGCAACCCTTCATCGTGATGCTGGCCATTCCATTCGGAATTTTCGGTGCCATCCTCGGCCACCTGATGATGGGTTACAGCATCAGCATCGTGTCCATGATGGGCATACTTGCCCTGGCCGGTGTGGTGGTCAACGATTCACTGGTGATGGTCGACTACGCCAACCACAAAGTGCGCGACGGCATGTCGCCTTACGATGCCATTTGTACGTCGGGCGTGCGGCGTTTTCGCCCCATCATGCTGACCACTGTGTCCACCTTTGGTGGTCTGGCACCCATGATTTTCGAAACATCCCGGCAGGCCAAATTCATGATCCCCATGGCCATTTCGCTAGGTTACGGCATTTTGTTTGCCACAGCCATTACACTGTTGCTGGTGCCTTGCCTGTATTTGATGATCGACGATTTGCGCAGGTGGATTGGCACAAGCCCGGGCCGGGAACCGGATCAAATTGACCTGACCAAACTGGAAGAAACACGCGCGACATGAATGCTCGCACAGACACCACCGAATTTCTGACCACCAAAGAAGTGGCCGAATTGCTGCGCATCAAGGAACGCAAACTGTACGACCTTGTCAGCGCCCAGGAAATTCCCTGTGTAAAAGCCACAGGCAAATTGCTGTTCCCGAAAACGGAATTGATGCACTGGATACGCACCGGTGAAATGCAGCAAAGCGATGCCAAAGGGGCTAAGCGATTGAACGTGGTGTCGGGTAGCCACGATCCTTTGCTGGAATGGGCCATTCGGGAGTCTGCCTGCGGCCTTGCCATGCAGTTCGATGGCAGCCTGAGCGGGCTTGACTGTTTTGAAAACAATTTGTCAGTGGCCAGTGGATTGCACGTGTTGAACCCCAATGCCAAGGCATGGAATACCCACGCAATTCAGTCGCGTTTTGCAGGCCACAATGTGGTGCTGCTGAACTGGGCCACACGCCAGCAGGGTTTGATTGTGGCCCAAGGCAACCCAAAAAACATTTCAGGCATTGGCGATCTACCCAAGCTGAAAGTGGCCACCCGACAGGTCGGTGCTGGCGGCATGATCTTGTTTGAACACCTGCTACGGCAACAGGGCCTTGAATTGAATGCGCTGAACATTACGCAAACCTGCCGCACGGAAAACGACACCATTGCAGCAGTGGCCAGTGGCACGGCCGACACAGCACCGGGCTTGCAAGCCCTGGCCTGCCAATTCGGCCTGGGGTTTGTACCGACCCGGCAAGAACGTTTTGATGTGTTGGTGTGCAGAAAAGCGTGGTTTGATGCGCCCTTTCAAACGCTGATGAAATTCACGCAAACCAGCCTGTTCAAGGAAAAAGCGAAACAGTTTGAAGGCTACAACACCACCGCGCTGGGCACCGTGGTGTGGAATGCCTGATTACTGTTTGGGTGCATTGGGAAAGAACAACGATTGCCCGTTCTTCTGATACGCCGCAATGGTTTGCTGGCCTTTTGCTGACAACATCCAGTTGATAAAGGTGTTGCCCAGATCGGTTTTTACATTCGGACATTTGGCCGGGTTCACAGCAACAATGCCGTACTGGTTGAACATGTTGGCATCGCCTTCAATGGCAATCCTGAAATCGCCTTTGTTGCCAAACGCGATCCAGCTTGCACGGTCCGCCAACACATAGGCCCCCATGCCCACGCCGGTGTTCAGGGTGGCACCCATGCCCGAACCTGTTTCGCGATACCACTTTCCGCTGGCTGCCTTGACATCCACATTGGCCTGTTTCCACAAAGCCAGCTCTTTTTTGTGGGTGCCGCTGTCGTCACCCCTGGATGCGAACAATGCCTTCTTTTGGGCAATTGTCTGCATGGATTTCACCACTTCTTTTGATCCAGCCACACCGGCTGGATCCTTGCCCGGTCCAACAATCACGAAATCGTTGTACATCAGATCGGTGCGCTTGACACCATAGCCATCGGCCACGAACTTTTCTTCCGAAGGTTTTGCATGAACCAGCAAAACGTCGCCATCGCAATTCTGCGCATTCTTGATGGCCTGGCCCGTGCCCACGGCCACCACGCGCACCTCGATGCCTGTTTCCGCCGTGAATTTGGGCAGCAGGAAATCATATAGACCCGAGTTTTGAGTGGAGGTGGTCGATTGCACAACAATGAACTTGTCTGCGGCGTGTGCTTGCGCTGCCACACCGCCGGCAAGCACCAGCGCCACCGTAATTGCTTTGAATTTCATGTGTTGTCTCCTTCTATAAATCAATCAATCAACAATTCGCCAGCAAGGTAGGCTTTGGCCAATCTGCTTTGCGGGTTCTTTAAAAAAGATTCGGTGCTTTCAATGTCCAGAACCTGTCCCTTGTGAACAAAAGCCACTTCATCGGCCACCCGGGCTGCCTGCCCCTGGTCGTGGGTCACAATGATCACTTTCACGCCGCACTGGCTGGCCCGCAAAACAATGTTTTCAATCAACGCCGTGGCCTGGGGGTCCAGGCTGGCACTGGGTTCGTCAAGCAACAGCAAACCGGGATTGCACGCCAGTGCGCGAAGCAGCGTCAAACGCTGCTGTTCACCACCGGAAAGTTTCCGTGCCGGGGATTTTGCAAGGTGTTCCATGCCCCCCAGTTCCAGCAAACCCAGGGTTCGCAACGGGCGCTCACTGCGCGCAACGCCGGCGATTGCCAACGCATGCATTACATTGTCCTGAACGCTTCGCCGCAGCAACACCGGGCGCTGAAATACAAAACCGATTTGACCATGGGGTACTTCAGGCATGCCGTTGTACAGCACCCGCCCCTGACCGGGCTCAATCAAACCAGCCAGCAAGCGCAAGATCAAACTTTTGCCCGCGCCATTGGGGCCCATGATCGCGGTGATGCCCTGCGCACCAATTTCCAGATTCAGATTGCTGAAAATTGCACGCCGTGTAAACGACTGGTGAATGCCCTCCAGACGAATGGGCATGAACGCCGAAAAAGACACCCTTGGTGCAAGCAAGGCCAGGTCGCTGTTCATCTTAAGCATAGGCCCTCTTCTGGGCGCTGTTTTTCAGCAGGAACAAACCCGCATTGATGACAATGGACAGAACAATCAAGATAATGCCCAAACCCAGGGCCAGTGCCAGTTCGCCCTTGGACGTTTCCAGTGCAATGGTGGTGGTCATGACCCGGGTCACATTGGCAATGTTGCCGCCGACAATGATCACAGCCCCCACCTCGGCCAGCGCACGCCCCAAGCCCGCCAGTGCGCTGGTCAACAGCGAATAGCGTGCGTCCACAATCAGGGTAAAAATGGTTTGTATCCGGCTGGCATTCATGGCACGCAGCATTTCATCGTATTCGCCATACAGGTCTTCGATCACCTGCCGCGCAAGCGCAGCCACGATGGGGGTAACCAACACCACCTGCGCGATCACCATTGCAGTTGGGGTGTACAGCAACTGAAGGAAACCCAAGGGGCCTGCTGCCGACAAAAACAGGTAAATCACCAAACCCACCACCACCGGGGGCAGGCCCATCAGCGAATTCAGGAACACGACCAATGTCATGCGGCCGGGAAAGCGGCCAATGGCCAAAGCAGCACCAACAGGAAAACCGATGAGGCAGGCAATCGACACGGCCGTGAACGTGACCTGCAGCGACAGCGCAATGATGTCAATCAACGTGGAGTCTGCTTGCCAGATCAAGGCAAAGGCTTGAACAAAAGCTTGTGAAAAATCTTGCATTCTTATGCATTTTTTACGGAATAAATGCAGTGTATAGCGAAAAAGCGATGTGTGTCATTGGTGGTTACACCAGCACGGGGAAATCTTGAGGGGGGGGAAATAAGGAATTGGCAGAAAAGCCGGAAAAAAGGCAGAGGACAAGTTGTCCGAATCCGGGGTGGTCCCCTGCCGAAACCAGCTGATCCGATGCTAGTCAGATCAGCCAGTGCTTGGTCAATTCAGGTTTACTGCAACAGGCTCAGTACGTTGTTGGGCAACTGGTTGGCTTGGGCCAGCATG
>NZ_DAIUBR010000039.1:0-23188 GCF_036846585.1 Limnobacter sp.
GCCAAAACCTGAGCCAAAACCTGAGCCAAAACCTGAGCCAAAACCTGAGCCTGAGCCAAAACCAAAGAAAGAGTCGAAACCACCGCCACCCAAATCGAAAGGCAAAGATGAAGTTGGATTCTAGAAAAAGCGGATTTTCATTAATCGATGCCTTGATTGCCATTTTGGTGCTGTCAATTGGCGTGGTGTTGTATGCCAAAAACTGGACTGCCAACTTCGGCGCCAAAAACTCGACCCATGTGCGTTCAATCGCCGCAACGCAAGTTGCGGAGATTGGCAACGTGCTGCTGGCCAACATTTCGGATCTGGACAGAGACACGCCGCGCGGGCAAATTGTTTCTCGCATTCAGCAGTTTTCAGGAGCGCTTGTGAATCACCTCAACGGCTTTGCGCGTGCAAGGGGCTACGAGTGTGCCAACAACGGGCCACAGGCATTGAACGCGCCCAATAACGCGATTGACCTAAACGGTTCTACCCTGCCCCGGGTATGGGCACAGGGGGCCGCTTCATGTGTCAAAATCACGCCTCTACCAAGCCAAAGCACGCAAACAAATGGAATGTGGGTCCACATTGAAGTCAGATGGATCGATGCCCACACGAGGAGAAATCAAACCGAAAGTGTCAGTGTGCATACCTTGGTCAGCCCACTTTAAGATTTGGTAAATAGCTGGGGGCCCAAACGATGGATCAACCTGTCGCTCACGAACGCGTGAATCACCGCGAATTGATCATTACTGAGCGACTTCAAAGCCAAACCATACGCAGAGGACTGCCCGACATCCTTTGACTTCGACACAACCTCTGCATTGCACTCGATCAAGTATTTCCTGTCATCCAGAACAACCTGGAAAGCTACCAACATGGTTTGACCAATTTTTAGCGTAACTTCCTTGGAAAAAAGCAGTTCCAAACCGCCTGTAGAAACGTTGTCTATCACTGCAGTAATCGGCTCGGCTGAGCCTGGCAGTCCTGAATTCAATCGAATAGTGGCAGGAAGATCACAAGCCACACGCTTCGCTCGTCGAATAGCCTGTGACTCCAAATGTGTTTCATGGGGCCAAGACAACACCAACAGCGGATGCGGCGACAGCAACACCTTTTCAATCATCGAACTGAAACGGAAGATAGAAAGACCATAGGTGGCCTGAAACTCCCACACTTGTCCCTCTTTGGAAAACACACATTTTCCATCGCGCATCGGGTGTGTCACCAACACTGCCGCTTGAGGAATACTGCCAATTAATCGCACGTGGAATGGATCTTTCGCCTGACCGGGCACAAACATTTTGAGTTGACTACCCGTTTCAAACGGATCTTCAAATGTCTGCTTGGTGGGCAATATTCTGGGTAAAGCCGTGGAGTCGACCTGCGGTTTGCCTGGCTGGATCACGAAGGCCGAAGACCAACGAGGATTGTGGTACAAGCCTTTGGCGGCCAGCTCATCAAGCTGCTTCTGACTGTTTACAGCTTGACCTTCCGCCAACAGCAGTACACCACTTCGATCAAAAATCGCGAATGGCAGCGCCTTGCCTATTTCAATATCGCCTTTGGCCAGTGGCGAAAGGTCTTTGGAATTGTCCACGCTGCCTCACTCACTGAACCGGGTTTAAGGGGTTTCGAATTCTTTGTCTTTCTTCACAGGTTTAACCAGATCTTCGCGGGTCAGTCCCATCCACATCAGCATGGGACTGGCAACCAACACAGATGAATAAATACCAAACAAAATACCAATGGTCAAAGCCAGGGCAAAACCATGCAAAGTAGGGCCACCGAAAAACAACATGGAACACACCATGATCTGGGTGGATCCATGGGTAATGATGGTTCGGGAAATCGTGCGGGTAATCGCGTTGTCGATGGTCTCCGAAACGGTCATTTTCCTGACTTTCTTGAATGTTTCTCGAATGCGGTCAAACACCACCACCGATTCATTCACGGAATAGCCCAGCACAGCCAGCACAGCGGCAAGCACGGACAGGGAGAACTCCCAACCAAAAAACGCGAAGAAACCGAGAATAATGACCACGTCGTGCAGGTTGGCCACAATCGCTGACACCGCGAATTTCCATTCAAAACGCAAGGCCAGGTAAATCATGATGCCACTGATAACAACCAACAAGGCAATTACACCGTTTTCAGCCAGCTCTCGCCCCACCTGTGGGCCAACAAATTCAACGCGCATCAGTTGAACATCGGGGCCACCCAGGCTCAACACCCGGTCTGTCATCGCCTGCTGGTTCAGTTTGCCTTGCGAACCCAACACACCCGACTGCAAGTCTTTCACCGCCAGGCGCACCAGCACATCCCGCGCTGTTCCGAAGTTCTGAACCTGCGGTTCATCAATGCCCGTTGCACGCAAACCTTCGCGAATTTTTTCCAGCTCTGCGGCTTGGGAATAACGGGCCTCGACCAACACACCACCCGTGAACTCTACACTGAGGTTCAAACCTTTGGTCGACAGGAAAAACACCGCCGCCGCAAAGGTAAGGAAGGAAATGATGTTGAAAATTTTGGCATGCCGCATGAACGGAATGTCGTTTCTAATTCTGAATAGTTCCATGTGCTTTTAATTCACTCAGTTCGGTTGGTGATCAGGCTTTTTTGGCAATGGCTGCATCACCATCCGGGCGCCAAATTTGCCCAATGCTCACAGATTCAAGTTTCTTCTTGCTGCCATACCACAGGTTGACCACACCACGCGACACAACGACTGCGCTGAAAATCGAGGTGAGAATACCCAGACAGTGCACCACTGCGAAACCGCGCACGGGGCCTGAACCAAACACCAACAAGGCCAAACCGGCAATCAATGTTGTAATGTTGGAATCAAGAATGGTGGCCCATGCACGCTCGTACCCGGCGGCAATGGCCTGCTGCGGTTGTGCACCGTCGCGCAGCTCTTCCCGAATACGCTCGTTGATCAGCACGTTGGCATCAATCGCCATACCCAGGGTAAGCGCCACAGCGGCCAAACCGGGAAGGGTCAAGGTGGCCTGCAACACCGACAACAGCGCAAACAGCAACAACACGTTCACGGCCAGTGCAAACACCGAAAACACACCAAAAAGCAGGTAATACGCCATCATGAAAATGCCCAGCGCAATGAAGCCATACAGTGTAGAGCTAAGGCCTTTCTCAATGTTGTCTGCACCCAGGCTTGGGCCGATTGTGCGCTCCTCAATGATGTCCATGGGCGCAGCCAGCGAACCAGCGCGCAGCAACAGCGCAAGGTCAGCAGACTCTACCGTATTCATGCTGCCGGAAATTTGCACCCGGCCTCCACCAATTTCGCCGCGAATCACTGGCGCGGTAATGACCTCGCCCTTGCCTTTTTCAATCAGCAAAATCGCCATGCGCTTGCCAATGCTTTCGGCTGTGATGTTTCTGAAAATTCGTGAACCCTGGCTGTCAAGCGACAGGTGCACCGCAGGTTCCTGGGTTTGATTGTCGAACCCGGCCTGTGCATCGGTCAGGTTGTCGCCCGTCAGAATGACCTCTGACTTCAACAACAGATCGCGCCCGCCGCGCTCTGTGAAACGCTCAAGCCCAAACGGCACAATGCCACTGGCCAGTGCAGATTGAGCTTCCGGACTGTCGTCCACCATACGCACTTCCAGCGTGGCGGTGCGGCCCAGAATGTCTTTGGCTTTGGCCGTGTCTTGCACGCCGGGTAGCTGAACCACAATGCGGTCTGCGCCTTGGCGCTGAATGACGGGTTCCGCAACACCCAATTCATTGATCCTGTTGTGCAGGGTTGTGATGTTCTGGCGCAGCGCGTATTCACGGGCCTGCTGCTCGATCTGCGGCGCAATGCCTGCGGTCAGTGCAAAACCGGTGCTGTCCTCAACTGCCTGCAATTGCAAATCGGGGGAATCATTGCCCAGTGCGGCTTGCGCTTTGGCACGGGTATCCGCATCGCGGAATGTCATGGTAAAACCGGCAGGCGTGCGCGCAGCACTGGCGTAACGCAGGTCTTCTTCACGCAGGTTTTGCTTGGCGCTGGCCAGCAATGCGTCTTTGCGCTTGTCCAGCGCAGCGTCCATGTCAACTTGAAGCAGGAAGTGCACACCACCACGCAAATCAAGCCCCAAGTACATGGGCAAGGCATT
The DNA here is from genome assembly GCF_036846585.1 of Limnobacter sp. Taxonomy (GTDB): domain Bacteria; phylum Pseudomonadota; class Gammaproteobacteria; order Burkholderiales; family Burkholderiaceae_B; genus Limnobacter. The sequence goes on from NZ_DAIUBR010000039.1 coordinate 4,110, forward strand.
GATGCTGGTCAGCCAGTCAGGTGACCGTGACAACAGGTTCAGTGCCACGATGTAATCCGGATCACTCTCATCCGGATTCAGCCTGCCTTGCAGGAAGTCGCGCGCTTTCAATTGCTCATCAGAACTATTAAAGCGCAACTTCACTGTACCACCGCCCAGAGTTTCCTCGAAAAATACCCCGTCGGGCTGAATTCCCTGCCCTTGCAGCTGGCCAGACAAAGAGTCCGCCAGTTCGGGCGACAATTTCATCGTGGACTTGCCACTTGAAACTTGCACTGCGGGCGCTTCGCCGTAAAAATTGGGCAAGGTGTACAACACCCCCAGCACCAACACAACGGCGATCAACAGGTACTTCCAGACAGGGTATCGATTCATGACGGCAAATTAACGAGTTTCTTTCAGGGTGCCGCGGGGCAGCAGGCTTTGAACAGCAGCGCGCTGTACAACCACTTCAACAGGCTTGTCAGCCATTTCAGCCACTTCCAGCGTGATGTACGATTCGTTGATTTTGCTGATTTTTCCCAGCAAACCACCCGAAGCAATTACTTCATCGCCTTTCTGAAGGGCTTCCACCATGGCCTTGTGTTCTTTCTGGCGCTTCATTTGGGGACGAATCGCCAAAAAGTAAAGTACACCGAACATCAAAATGAGGGGCAAGAAACTCAAAAGGCCGCTTTCCGGGCCAGCGGCTGCGGATTGCGCAAACGCGGATGAAATCACTGTCATCTCCTTAAAGTTGTGATGGGTTCGCGCCGAGTATACAACGCCTGAGTCCTAAAATTCAGACCAAAAGGCTTGACTTGGGTTCCACTTACCGTTTCACTTAGCGATTGTGGGAACAATAAAAATAGGCTTTGATCTATGTCGAGCAATATTGAACAGGCAACCCTGGGTGGGGGTTGTTTCTGGTGCACCGAAGCTGTGTTCAACCAACTGAAAGGCATTGTGCTTTGCGAATCGGGTTACAGCGGTGGTTCCGACCCCGCCCCGAATTACGACAAGGTGTGCGGGGGAAAAACCGGGCATGCCGAAGTAATACGCCTGCACTATGATCCGGAAATTATTTCCTTTCGCAAAATTTTGGCCGTGTTTTTCGCGATACACGACCCCACCACGCCAAACCGGCAAGGCAACGACATCGGTACACAATACCGCTCAGTCATTTTCTTTCACACACCGGAACAACATGACACTGCGCTTGCTTTTGTGGACGACCTGGCAAAACGAAAAATATTTCGCGACAAGGTGGTGACGGAAATTTCACCACTTTTGAATTATTTTCCAGCCGAGAAACACCACCAGGAATACTTTGAGAACAACCCCATGCAGCCCTACTGTGCCTACGTGGTGGCCCCCAAGGTAGAGAAGGCAGAAGACCTGTTCGGCGACCTGTTCAAACGCTAGGTTTCGGTGCACGTTTGGCGATGCAATGCGAAATGGCCCATGCAGCCATTTGCATCCCCATGGTGGCGGTTACAGCAACCACCGAACCGTAACCGGCGCAGTTCAGCCCGGCCGCTGGCTCGCACATGTCGCTGCGGGTCACTTGCTCTGATGAATAAAACACCGCAACACCCAGCTTTTTCTTGGGGTCTTTGGCATAGCCATGCTCCCGGCGCAGGGTGTAACGCACCTTCGCCAGCAAGGGGTCATTGGTGGTGTCGCGCAAATCGGCAGGCTGCACCAGCCAGGGTTTGCTTTTTCCACCCGCACTGCCCGACAGCACCACTGCAATGCCCAAACGCCTGGCCCAATGCGCCATGGCCACCTTGGCCCGCACGTTGTCACAACAGTCCAGCAACACCTTGTGCCCGCCACCTGCAACGGAAAACCGGGTCAGCAGTTCCTGTGCATTGTCGGGTTCCAGAAAGGCATCAATCAAAGTAATCTCGCAACTGGGGAAGTAGCCGTGAATGTGCGCCGCCAGTGCCTTGATTTTTTCCTGCCCCAAGGTGAAATCGCATGCCTGAATTTGTCGGTTGATATTGCTTTCTGCCACATGGTCCAGATCAAGCAGCGTAATACGCCCCACCCCGCTTCGGGCCAGGGCCTCGGCAGCCCAGGAACCCACGCCCCCCACGCCCACCACCATGGCGTGTACATCTTGATTCAAAAACCGGTGCGCGCCCTCGCCGTACAATCGGTCGAGCCCACCAAAGCGACGGGCCAAATCAGCCTGATCTGAACTGTTGTTCATCAACGCACTTCCAGGTCCACAACCAGCACGGCCACTTCGCGCGTTTCGTCGCCCCGCATCACCAGCAAATTCGCAGTGCCCCCTACGCCAATGCTCTCCAGCGCCTTGGACAGTTGCAATACATTGGCCACCGGCTTGCGATCCACGGCAATAATGATGTCGCCCACCACACCGGCCGACAGGTCGAATGGCTTGAGGCCCGCCTTGGCTGCCGGGGATTCTGGCTCCACCCCCATGACAGCAATGCCACGAATACCCAAACGCCGTGCCAGGGCTTCATCGGCCACGGCAATGCCAATGCCAGGCCGGGGCAAGGTGCCACGCTCAATCAACTGAGGAACAATTTCATTGACCAGATCAACCGGAATGGCAAACCCCACCCCTGCCGATGTGCCGCTTTGCGACAAAATGGCTGTGTTCACACCGATCAATCGCCCCGCAGAATCCAGAAGTGGGCCGCCCGAATTGCCGGGGTTGATGGCTGCATCGGTTTGAATCACGTCGGGAATTTCCCGCCCGTTGCTGACCGGCAGGGTGCGCCCCAAGGCACTCACAATGCCCGCAGTCAGGGTTTTGGACAAACCAAAGGGGTTGCCAATGGCAAACACCGACTGGCCCACCATGAGGTCGCCTGATGTACCCACGGGGATGGGCCGAATGTTGGCCGGTTTGCTCACCAAACGTATTACCGCCAGATCATAAGACGGTGCAATGCCCACCAAACGCGCTGGCAACGGCTCCTCGGCATCGTCGAGTTGCACGCGAATGCGATTTGCACCTTGCACCACGTGCGCGTTGGTCACAATGTGGCCCGCATCATCCCAAATAAACCCCGAACCCGTTCCTTCGGCCACGCGCCGGAAAAACAATTGTCCTTGCACACTTTCAGTAAAAATATAGGCGACGGAACCCTTGGACACGTCAAACAGTTCCACCACGCTTTTTTCACCTGCCGACAAATCGCCACGGGCTTCCACAACACGCGGGGTCACGTTCTCAGGGCGGCTGGTGAAAAAACCGTCGATGCTGGACTGGTTGTAAAGCACATACAACAAGGCCACGAACAACACAAACGCAAGCAATGCGGTGGCCGACGCCCCCCGCTGTTTCAGGATTGGTTTCACTCGTCTACTTCCGGGTTTGGGTCAAATTTGAACCGTTCTGCCACATCGGCAGAATGAATGGGGTGTACCGTAAACGAACAGTCCCTGCGCCCGGTGGACGTGCCTGCCACGCGACGCAGTGTGGTGCGGGCGGCAATCAGGGCATCCGGGTCTTCCGCCGGCACTGCCCAGCCTGCACGGTGCACCAAAGCACCTTCGGCTTCCTGCAAACCGGCCGCCAGCAACTCCATGTCATTGCTGTGCAACAGGCCAATGCCGTGCTCGCCCTGTATCAGCACTCTGCCCTGCTCGTCTTGGAAAATCGCCAGCGGCCAGTCAATCAGGCCGGTGTGGGTACTCAGCATCAAATCACCCTGCGCCAAGGGGTGAATGCGGTACACCCAAGGCGTATACGCCAAATGCACATAAGCTTTCTGGGGGCCATTCTGGAAGTAATACCGCCCATCGGGCTCGCAACCGTAATTACGCGCCATGAAGTTCAAAATGCGCGGGTGGCTAATCGTTAACCCTTCCTGCACCGGGCCGGTGAGCAACCAGTCACCTTGCGTGTTCAACTTCAGCCAACCCGAAATGGCGGGCACATTGGGCCAACGCGCCAAGGCCTTTTCAACCAGATCATCCACGGCTTGCTCCAGGGTGTTGCGCAAAGAAAGCATCGCACTGCTTGGGCAGCCAGTCCAGCCCCAAACGCAAACTGCGCCCATTGGCAAAGCCCACATGACCACCGTGCTCGGTGAACAGGCAAGTTACCTGCCCCGAAACCTCGCCAGCCGAGGGCAAATGCTGCCCGCTCATGAAGGGGTCATTTTTGGCGTGAATCATCAAGGTTGGCAGCGCAATGTTTTTCAGCAACGGCTTGGCCGATGACACCGCGTAATAATGTTCGGCATCCCGAAAGCCGTGCCAGGGCGCGGTTACACGGTTATCGAAATCAAAAAAGTCTTTACAACTGGCGACGTCATCCACCTTTCCCAATTCTGGAAAGCGCTTGATCTTGTCAATCGACTTCGGAATCAGCGTGCCCAAAAACATGCGGGTGTACAGCAGATTAAAACCCCTGGCCAGTGAATGGGCACCCGCCAGCAAGTCCACCGGCGCGCTGACTGACACCGCCGAAGAAACCACTTGCCGGGCATCGCCTTCCTGCTCACCAAGCCATTTCAGCAGCACGTTGCCACCCAGTGAAACACCTGTGACATGCAGGTGCTCCACGACAGGAAACGTGGTGCGCAAGCGGCGCAGAATCCAGTCCATTTCAGCCGAATCGCCTGAATGGTAGGCACGCGGTTTCAGGTTATTTTCGCCCGAACACCCCCGGAAGTGCACAACCACACCCAAAGCCCCCGCCAAGCGGGCCTGATTCATCACGGCCAGGCTGTAATGGCTGCGCGAACAACCCTCCAGCCCGTGAAACAGCACCCACAGGGCACGGTGCTTCGCTGCGCTTTCAGGCGGCTCGGTGAAATCAAGGTCGATGAAATCTTCATCCGGGGTGGTCCAGCGCATGCGATGATAATGCACGCTGGGCTTGACCGCCCAACGGGCAGCCAGAATGGTTTGCGAATGGCCGTCAGGAAGCCACCAGGGTGGACGATATACCATGCCGTTTCAAACCCTTTAATGCAGCGTGGGCTGCGGGTCGAATTCGGACAGGTCGTCTTCAACCAGCTCTTCGGAATCCATGGCGGGGCTTGCGTGATGCATCACGATTTTCCAGCCGTTCGGGCCTTTGTGATACACATTGGTCGCGTTGACCTGCACCACATGGGGCTCGCCCCGGGAACTGCTCATGATGACCTGTTCAACAATGTTGTGAACCGACACCATGACACCCTCCACGCGGTGCACCGGCACCACGCGAATTTGCAAGGCACCCGCTGAAAGAATTTCTTTCCACGAATCACGTACATCGTGGTACCCCTCAACACGCGGGCCACCGGGGTGAATGCACACCACGTGCTCGTCGTCTGCCCACAGGTCCATCAGGGCTTCCAGATCGGCGGCCTCAAGCGCCTCATAGAAGGCTTGCTCAATGTCTTGGGGTGAAGAATGGATGACTTTTGATCGGGACATTCAACGCACTCCAACAGGTATCAAGGTGATTTGAATGGGGCTCACTGAAACACCACCGTTTTGTGGCCATTCAGGACAACCCGGTGTTCGCAATGCCATTTCACCGCACGCGCCAGCACCATGCATTCGGTGTCGCGGCCGCGGGCGGTCAGTTCTTCCGGGGTCAAGGAGTGGTCAACACGGGCCACGTCCTGTTCAATGATCGGGCCTTCATCCAGATCCGAAGTGACGTAGTGCGCCGTGGCACCAATCAGTTTAACCCCCCTGTCAAAGGCCTGCTGGTAAGGCTTTGCGCCTTTGAAACTGGGCAGGAAACTGTGATGAATATTAATAACCCGGCCCAGCATGTCGCGGCACAAATCGGGCGACAAAATTTGCATGTACCGCGCCAGCACCATCAGATCGATTTTCTCGCGTTCAATGATTTGGCGAATCTGTGTTTCCTGCAACTCCTTGGCGTCACCCCGCACAGGCAGGTGATAAAACGGCACACCGTACGAGGCCGCCAGCAAAGCATAGTCCTGGTGGTTCGATACAATGGCCGGAATTTCGCACGGCAATTGACCACTTTTCCAGCGAAACAACAGGTCGTTCAGGCAATGCCCGAATTTGGACACCATCAACAGCACGCGCGGCTTCACGTGGGCATCGAAAAACTGGTACTTCATACCAAATGGGGCGGCAACGGACGCAAAACCTTCCTGCAAGTCGACTTCAGTCAACTTGCAGTCAACAGGCAAGGAAAAGTGAACACGCAGAAAAAACAGGTTCGTGGATTCATCGCCAAACTGGGCGGAATCCAGAATATTGCATTGCTGGTCAAACAAAAATTTGCTGACACTGTACACAATGCCCGTGGTGTCGGGGCAGGAAATGGTCAGAATGTAATCACGCATGGTAAGGCCAGATTGCGTTGTTGTGGGTTTGTAAGATCATACTCCCTGGGAAGCAGGCCCCAACTGATCAACCACCATTTTCGGGTCCAGCTTTTTCAGGCAATCCGTATGCCCCAGCGGGCATTCGCGCTGAAAACACGGGCTGCACTCCAGGTTCAGGTAATACACTTTGGCTTTGGCGTTCAACGGCGGTGTATGGTGCGGGCTGCTGGAACCAAACACGGCGTGCACCTGCACATTCAGCGCAGCGGCAACATGCATCAGCCCCGAATCATTGGTCACCAACTGGTTTGCAGCCGACATCAAGGCCACCGCCTGCGCCAAACTGGTTTTGCCGGCCAGACTTTGGGCGCGTGGCTGCAAGTCCAGTGACAACAGGCTGACAATCTCGCCACAGAAAGCCTGGTCTTTGGGGCCACCAAACAACACCACATTTTGAATCGGGTTTTGAATCAGGAACTCGGTTGCCACGTGCGCAAAATGTGAAGCGGGCCAACGCTTGGCAGGCCCGAATTCCGCACCGGGGGCCAAGGCCAGAAAACCGGGGGGCAGTTGGAATTCAGCGCATGCCGCCTGCCGAAGACCGGCCGCCACATTCAGCATCGGGTTCTGCAAGGCAGCCGCATCGAAACCACCCAAATTGCCATACCACTGAATCATGGGTGGCTTGGCTTTTTTGTCAGGCTTGGGCAAAGTATGCGTTAGCACTGCGGTGCGCAATTCACCGCTGTAACCCACACGTTTTGGAATGCGCGCAAACCAGGGGACAAGCGCCGACTTCAGGGAGTTGGGCAACACCAAGGCCGTATCAAAAGCACGCTCTGCCAGCAAGGCGCCCACTTGTCGCCGCAAACCCCACTGCAATTTGCCATGGGCAAAGGGCTCTACCTGCACGGCGCGCACCGCATCGCTGAACTGATAAACAGGCGCAGTAACCGGTGGGGCCAACACATGAATTTCGCAGGGTTTGCCATCGGCCCCACACAGCGTGCTGTCCTGATGAAGGGCTTGAATCAGCGACAGGCTCATGACCGCATCGCCAATCCAGTTCGGAGCGACAATCAATATTTTCATGCCGACACCTTCACAGCCGGGGCTGCATCAATGCGCGTGCACCTTCGCACCAGGCTTCAAGGCATACACAGTACCGCAGTATGGGCAAGCGGCCTTGCCCGTTTTGCTGACGTCCAGATACACCTTGGGGTGCGTGTTCCAAACCGGCATGGCCGGGTTGGGACAAAACGCAGGCAATTGGTCGCCATCAAGCTGAACCGTTTCGTGTTTTGCTTTTTTATCGCTGATCATGATTACACTCGGGTCAACCAGTGTTCATATTTACTGTTTCGACCATACACCACATCGAAATAGCGCTTCTGTAATTCTTCGGTAATCGGGCCACGCGAACCCGCACCGATCATGCGGTTGTCCAGCTCACGAACCGGCGTTACTTCGGCCGCAGTGCCGGTGAAGAAGCATTCGTCGGCGATGTAAATGTCATCGCGCGTCAGGCGCTTGCTTTTCACTTCCAGGCCCATTTCACGGGCCAGGGAAATAATGGTTGAACGGGTAATGCCCACCAAAGCCGATGCAATTTCGGGTTCGTAAATGCAGCCGTCTTTGACAATGAACACGTTTTCGCCTGCACCTTCGGCCACAAAACCGTCCACGTCCAGTAACAGGGCTTCATCGTAACCGTCTTGAAGCGCTTCGGTGTTGGCCAGAATGGAGTTGGCATAGGTAGCCGCAAACTTGGCGCGCGCCATGGTCACGTTCACGTGGTGGCGGGCATATGACGATGTTTTTACCCGAATGCCCTTTTGCAAACCTTCCTCTCCCAGGTAAGCCCCCCACGGCCAGGCCGCAATGGCCACATGGGTGGCTGCACCCTTGGGTGACACACCCATTTTTTCAGAGCCGTAAAAAGCGATTGGGCGGATATAACAGGAATCCAGATTGTTGGCGCGCACCACTTCGCAGCACGCTTCCATGATCTGCTCACGGGTGTACGGCATGTTCATGCGGTAGATGTGGGCCGAATTGAACAAGCGGTCCGTGTGCTCTTTCAGCCTGAAAATGGCAGGCCCATTGTCGGTTTTGTAGGCACGTTCGCCTTCGAACACAGACAAACCATAGTGCAAACTGTGGGTAAGCACGTGAACTTGCGCTTCACGCCACGGCACAAGTTTGCCGTTAAACCAAATGAAGCCATCGCGATCGGCCATTGACATGCTGAATTCTCCGAAATTCCAGGATTTACCAAACCGACATATTCTACAACCCAACCAGCACGGAATTGGGCAAGGTACGTTGACTCGGTGAAGAATGAACCACTATAGTGCAATCAACCACCCTAAAAAAAGATGTACACCCATGAAGCAATGTCTGGCGAATGCACAACCCCGTTGGACGCGTAGAAAACAAGAGCGCCCACAAGAACTACTCGATGCCGCACTGTCCATTTTCAGCGAAAAGGGATTTGCAGGTGCCCGGCTGGAAGACGTGGCCAAAAGCGCAGGTGTCAGCAAAGGCACCGTGTACCTGTATTACTCCAACAAGGAAGAACTTCTGAAAGCTGTGGTCAAGGAACATGTGTCCCCGATCGTGGAAGAAGCCAAAAGCCTGCTGGAACCCGACAAAAGTTCAGCCAGCCTGATTCGCGAAGCCATTCACCTGTGGTGGCTGAAATATGGCTCAACAAAGCTGAGCAGCATCACCAAAATAGTGCTTTCTGAAGCCAATGCCTTTCCCGAACTGGCCCGGTTTTTCTACGAAGAGGTGGTTCGCCCCTGGTGGGACTACCTTGAGTCCGTGTTGAAACGCGGCATTTCCCGCGGCGAGTTTTCCGACATCGACACCCAGTACGCCGCGCAGGTGCTGTGCGCCCCGCTGGTGACACTGGGTTTGTGGAAACGAACCATGGACCACTGCTGCGGCATTGAAACCAACCCCATGCGTTATATCGAAGCCCACATTCAAATGGTATTGAACGGCCTGACCTGCCCACAGCACGGCGCGGGGCATGTTGGCGGGCACACGGTGCGGAACGCGTAAAATTTGCTAAAATGGCAAGTTATCCATTCCCCCCACGCGAGAACCCTCATGGACTTTGAAAAAGCCCGCTTCAACATGATTGAACAGCAAATCCGCCCCTGGAACGTGTTGAACCAGACCGTGCTCGATTTGCTTGAAGTGGTCAAACGTGAAAACTTCGTGAGCGCCGGGCTTGAAAAACTCGCCTTCACCGATTGCGACCTGCCCATTCGCGTGGACGGCAAAGACACCGGCGAAACCATGTTCAGCCCCAAGATGGAAGCCCGTGTACTACAGGAACTGGAACTGAACAATTACGACAAGGTGCTGGAAATTGGTGCCGGCACCGGTTACATGGCCGCCCTGATGGCCCAGCAATGCGCGCAGGTGACTACCATTGAAATCAACCCGGCGATTGCGGAAATGGCACGCAACAATCTGAAGAAAAACAACATCACCGGCGTGAAAGTGGTAGACGGCTGCGGCTTTGAACTGGCCCCAAGCCTTGGCCAGTTCGACGCCATTGTGTTGTCAGGCGCCAGCCCCACCATGCCCAAAGGCCTGCTGGAAGCGCTGAATCCACTTGGCCGCTTGATGGCCATTGTGGGCCAAGCCCCTGCCATGCAACTGGTGCTGGCGCGAAAATCGCGAGACAGCCAGTTGATCAGCACCCCATTGTTCGAAACCATGGCCAAGGTGTTGAACAACGCCCCAAAAGCCAACGAATTCGTATTCTGAGGAATATGGCTTCATGATTCAGCCCGATCGATCCAGCTTGCAACACGGTTCTTCGGGCTTAAAGGGGCTGCTTGTGTTTCTTGGCCTTGCACTGGTTCACACACTTGGCTTGTCGCAAAACCTTGCCGGGCTGTATGAAATGGCCAAGCAAAGGGATTCCACTTATCTTGCTGCCGCATCGCAACTGAAAGCCGACCTTGAAACAAAAAACCAGGCGTTTGCAGCCCTGCTGCCCAACATCAACCTGAATGCCCGCATAGAGAAACAGGAAAACACCTACGACGCATTTGGCATGTCAATCGACGCCAGCCGCAACCCCGGCACCTACAGCCTGGTGCTGAACCAGGCCCTGTTTCGACCGCAAGCCTGGGAAAGCTACAAACAAAGCCAGTTAAACGGCGAAATTGCCAAACTCAGTTTTCGGCAGGCCGAGCAGGATTTGATCCTGCGGCTGTCTCGTGCCTATTTCGACCTGCTTGCCGCTCAAGACGAATTGGCAAATTTCCGCGACCAAAAACAAGCCATTGCAGAACAACTGTCATTTGCAAAAGCCAGCTTCGAAGTAGGTAGTGCCACCATCACCGACCAGCAAGAAGCACAGGCCCGCCATGATTTGGTGGTGGCCCAGGAACTGGCGGCAGAAAACCAATTGGCAGTGCGCTTGCTGCAACTGGAAACCATCGTGGGCTCACCGGTAGACAAATTGGCAGCACTGCCGCCAGCCACACAACTAAGCGCCCCCACCCCCAACACGCCCAACGCGTGGGCCGAGCAAGCACGACACAACAATGTGTTGGCCCAACAGGCACAGTTGTCCCAACTGATTGCGAAAGGCGAAGTCAAAAAAGCACATTACGGGCACTTGCCCACACTCGACCTGACCGCACAGGTGGTGGAAAGCGAACAGCAAATATTCGATGGCAACAACGGGCGGCCCTTCGACATCGGTGTGGACAGCACCACGATCGGTCTGGTCATGAACCTGCCCATTTTCAGTGGCGGTGCCACCCAAAGCAAAGTTCGCCAACAGGCTGCGTTGCTTGAAAAGGCATTGAATAACGTAGACCAGGCCAAACAAAACGCCACCCAAACCGCCAAGGCAACATTCCTGCAGGTGCAAACCGGCCTGGCCCAGGTGAAGGCCCTTGAAACCGCTGTGGCTTCAAGCGAGTTGGCCCTGCAGTCCAATAAAACGGCTTACGATGTGGGCATTCGGATCAATGTCGACGTGCTGAATGCACAACAACAATTCAATGCAGTACAACGCGACTTGTCCAAAGCCAAATACACCAGCCTGATCAACATGCTTGAATTGCAGGCCGTGACCGGTCAACTGGATGCCACAGCCCTTCAGCAGATCAACAGCCTGCTGACCGATTAAGCACATCAAAACTGCGCTGCGTAGCACCGCGATGCCCGCGCGCATAGGCAAAGGCAGCTTTTCTGGCCTGTTCATTGCCCTGAAATTCTGTCAGGTAGTATTCGCAGGCCGCCAGCAAATGTTCAAACCGGCGGGCAGCGCCCGCAGCCAAGGCATCATCGGCAGCCTTCGCAAAGTTGAATGTGTTGGGCCCCATCCAGACCGGGCAGCCATACGCACATGCCTCTATCAGGTTCTGCCCGCCAAACGGCAACCATGAACCACCCAACAAAGCAAGATCGGCCACGCTGTAATAGGCTGGCATTTCGCCCATTGAATCGCCCAGCACCAAACGGGCCTGGCCAAAACCGGCCAGCGCAATGTTGCTGCCCGCATTGAATGACGCACTCCGACGCACAGGACGCGCAACACCCATTCGCGTTGCAGCATCGGCCATCTGTTCAAATACCTCGTCAAACCGCTGTGGGTGGCGGGGCACCACCCACACACTTGCTTTGGGCATGCGCTTGAAAAACTGACAGCGGTTCAGCGCATCCAACAACAAAACCTCTTCACCTTCCCGGCTGCTGGCGAAAAGCACAATTTGCTCAGCCTGCGTGGCTTCACGCCAGGCTCGCCCCAAGGTGGTCAACTCCGGTTTCAGGGCCACATCAAATTTCAAGTTTCCACACACAGCATTCACTGGCCGGCCAAGCTTTTCGAATACATCCGCATCGGCCCGGGTTTGACAGATCAAGGTACCCAGGCTTTGCAACACCGGTTTGCTGACAAACCCGAATTGCACCAAACGCCTGCCGGTGGTGGGCGAAACCCGCGCATTCAACAAGGCGGTATGAACACCCGCCTTGCCGGCACCAAGCAGCAGGTTAGGCCACAATTCCGTTTCAACCACCCACAGCGCTTGCGCCTGCACCTGCTTTACCGTGCGTGCAACCAGATAAGGCAAGTCATAGGGAAGGTAAAAAAACCGCACACCATTCAAACCCGCATACAGTTGTTCACATGTGGCCATGCCCGTGGGGGTTGTGCAGGAAACTGCCCACTCGTGCCGAGAGTACACCTTGGCCCAATGTTGCACCAAAGGCGACACGGCGTGCGCTTCGCCAACCGACACCGCATGAACCCAAATGCGCTGCTGCCCTTCAGGCACGACCGCGAATTCTGGCAGCCTGGCCAAAAAACGCTGCCCCCAGCCCACCCGGTATTCGGGTTGGCGAATGCCTCGTTTCAGCAAATACAAAGCCAACACCGGCTGCAGCAGAAACAACACAACACTGTAAAGCCACAAAAACAATCGACCCGCTGCACTCAAAGTTTGTTACCCCGCAGCAAACGCGTTGCCGCCTCAAAGACCTCGCCCACCGCAGGTTCATGCCCCACGTCACCCAGGCTGATGGCATGGGGGTTAAACCGTGGCGCAAAACGCCAGGCCGGGGTAGCAAAAAACAATGCGACCATGGGTAAATAATGCGCGGCGGCCAAATGCGTTATACCGGTGTCCACACCAATTACCAAACCTGCGTCTTCCATTCGAATCCGCAACGCCCCCAAAGGCATACCAGGCAACACCTCAACATGTGCAATGCCATCGGCGATACGCTGCGCCTGCAAGCGTTCTGCTTCACTACCCCAAGGCAGCTTGACCGCATAACCCAGATCAGAAAACCGGTGCGCCAGTTCACGCCATTTCACCAAAGGCCATTTTTTCTCATCGCGCGCAGTGGCATGCAAAAACCAGATCTCGGTACCCCGCGGGATAGCTGTCAACACCTTCCGGGGGTGGATGTCATAGAACACCGGTTTGCCGGTCAGGCGATAATTCAGCAGGTCTGCAGCCAATTCGCGAAGACGCTCCACGGCGTGGGCTTGCGGATCCCATCCGGCACGCTTGCGGTAAAACAGGCTGGCCACCCCTTCCTTGGCATACGAAAAACCGGGACCCATCCGCGTGCCCCGTGCCGCGCAGGCCAGCAAGGCGCTTTTGAGCAAACCTTGAAGATCGATCACCGCATCGTATTCGCGGTCAACCAATTGCGCTTTCAATTGCTTCCACTGTCGCCAAGTGTGGCCAATGCCCAACTTGCGCCATTGGCGCACATTGACAGACACCACTTCATTCACGTGGCGGTTGCCGCGCACCAGGTCTGCAAACGGTTCCTCCACCATCCAGTCAATTTGAACGGTTGGATTGTGGACATGAATGTCATTCAAAACCGGCAAGGCATGAATGACATCGCCCATCGATGTAGTCTTAACAATTAAGATACGCTTCATCTAGCGCTTGAGTTGGTCGCAACCGCACCATTGTAAGCAGAAGCGGGCAATCATTCTGAACCGGGTCAGCCAAGGAACAATAAATTTGAACACCCCTGCCAACAACACCATCGCTTTGTCTGCAGTCTTGATCACCCTGAACGCAGAAAAACAGCTTGCACCTGCACTTGAAAGCCTCGGCTTTTGCGATGAGCTTGTGGTGGTCGACTCCAACAGCAGTGACAACACCGTGGCCATTGCTGAACAATATGGCGCGCGCGTGGTACAACAAAGCTGGCTGGGCTTTGGCCGGCAGAAACAGTTTGCCGTTGCACAAGCCAAAAACAGCTGGGTGCTGTGCCTGGACGCTGACGAACGAATTACCCCCGAACTTGAGAAAAACATACGCGCCGTGATAGCCCAAGCCGGGCAAGGTCTGTTACCCAAAGACGTGGTGGGCTTTGACATGCCGCGCTGCAACTTCTTTTTAGGCCGTTACCTTCGCCACGGCGAAGGCTACCCCGATTATTCTCGCCGCCTGTTCAACCGGCAACACGCCAACTGGAGCAACGACGCGGTTCACGAGAAAGTGGAAAGCAAAGTCGCAGGCGCGCGTTTTGAAAAACTGCAAGGCGATTTGCTGCATGAATCGGCAGAAAGCCTGGAAAGTTATTTGCTGAAACAGAACCGCTACACCAGCATACAGGCGCACACTTTGGCTGCCCGCGGCAAATGGCCGGGGCCTGGAAAGCTGGTATTGTCACCGGTGGTTCGGTTCATCAAGTTTTATGTGGTGCGCAAAGGTTTTCTGGACGGATGGCCCGGCCTGGTGCACATTGCGATCGGGTGCTTTAACAGCTTCATGAAATACGCAAAGACGCGGGAGTTGATGCAGCAAAAGCGCGAGCGGTGATAGGCGTGCGGCGTGGGCAAGGTAAACGGGGCGGGAATGCTTTGCTTTTCACAAGCAAAGCGAAGATGCTGCCAGAGCAAAAATGCCCCGACAGCAATGAATGCTGGATCAGTGACCCAGAATTTTCGAGAGGAACAACTGCGCACGCTCGGAGCGTGGTGTACCAAAGAAGTCTTCCTTGGTGCAGTCTTCAACAATATTGCCCTGGTCCATGAAAATAACCCGATCGGCCACTTTGCGTGCAAAACCCATTTCGTGAGTAACGCACATCATTGTCATGCCTTCCTGGGCCAGCTCAACCATCACGTCGAGCACCTCATTGACCATTTCAGGGTCAAGTGCAGAAGTGGGTTCATCAAACAACATGCAGATGGGGTCCATCGACAAGGCACGTGCGATGGCCACGCGCTGTTGCTGACCACCCGACAATTGACCCGGGAACTTGGCCGCTTGTGCCTTCAATCCCACGCGATCCAAAAGGCCCAAGCCCTTGGCAATGGCCTCTTCCTTGGATCGACCCAAGACCTTGATTTGTGCCAGGGTCAGGTTCTCGGTAATGGTAAGGTGCGGAAACAACTCGAAGTTCTGAAACACCATGCCCACGCGTGAACGCAGCTTGGGCAAATCGGTGCCCTTGGCACCTACGGAAATACCATCAACCGTGATGGTGCCTTCCTGAAAAGGCTCCAGCATATTCACGGTTTTGATCAAGGTGGATTTGCCGGATCCTGACGGACCACACACCACCACAACTTCGCCTTTCTGGACAGAAGTTGTGCAATTGGTGAGCACCTGGAAACTGCCGTACCACTTACTTACTTTATTGATTTCAATCACAGTGCTCTCCTGCTATCGAATGATTTGGGTTTTCTTCTGTAGCGCCTTGACCAACATTGACAAGCTGAAGCAAATCGCCAGATAAACCAGGGCCACAAAGGTGTACATCTCAACCAGCGAACTGTCGCGCTGCGCAATTTTCGACGCGGCACCCAGGAAGTCTGTTACAGACAGTACGTACACCAGGGATGTGTCCTGGAACAAAATAATGGTTTGGGTCAACAAGACCGGCAGCATGTTGCGGAAGGCCTGCGGCAAAATAATCAACCACATGGACTGGCGATAATTCAAACCCAAGGCCTGGGCCGCACTAACCTGCCCCCTTGAAATGCTTTGAATGCCTGCCCGCATGATCTCGCAGAAAAACGCTGCTTCGAACATGATGAAGGTGATGTACGCCGAACGATCTGGCCCCACCTGTGGCGGCCGCTCGTAACCCATGACGGACTGCAGAACCACTGGTACCAGAAAGTAGAACCAGAAAATCACGAGAATCAGGGGAATGGAACGCATCAGGTTCACATAACCCGCAGCAATCATGGCCAAAGGCTTGATGCTCGACAAGCGTGCCAAAGCCAACAGGGTACCAAAGAAAATACCACCCAAACATGCCACAACAGTTAGCTGTGCGGTGTAGCCCAAACCCTGCATCAGGTAGGGCAGCGACGTCATGATTGCGCTGAAGTCAAAATCATTCATTATTTGCCTCCCGCAATGAAACCGGGCACGGATGTGCGCCGTTCAATCAAGGCCATTACCCGGTTGACCGACATCGCCACGATCACGTACAACATGGTGGCGGCAATGTAAGCCTCGAAAAACGCGAAGGTGACTTCACCCATTTCACGGGTACGGAATGTCAATTCCGTCAGGCCAATGGTCAAGGCCACCGATGTGTTTTTTATCAGGTTCATCGCTTCCGATGTCATCGGGGGAACAATGATTCGATACGCCATGGGCAACAGCACGAAACGGTAAGTTTGCGGCTCACTCAGACCCAATGCGTAACCCGCTGCACGCTGGCCGCGCGAGAGGGACAAAATACCCGACTTCACCTGCTCGGCCACACGCGATGCGGTGAACAAACCCAGACACACTACAGAAGCCAGAAACTGGACAAATGTCGGGTCTTGTTCGATCGACCATTCTTTCAGGGCTGGGATAAATTCCGGCACCACAAAGTACCAGAGAAAAAACTGGACAATCAGCGGGATATTGCGGAATATTTCAACATACACATTGCCCAACATGGCCAAAGGTTTGTTGGATGCGGTGCGCAATACACCCATCAAGGAACCCACAGTAAAGGCTATTACACCCGCAACTGCGGCAGTGGCAAGGGTCCACAGCAGGCCGGAAAACAACATTTCCCACCACACCAGTGTTTCACCTTCCACGATCGGCTGGAAAAACAACAGCCAATTCAAGTCGCTATTCATTTTGGATACTCCCGAGTCAATAATCTCGGCCAATACAAGGAAAAGGCCGGCTTACGTGTGCGAACGCGCAGCCGGCCTGTGACTGACTAAAACGTGTTATTTAACGCCCTTGTCGTTCGGATTTGCAAATGCTTCCTTCAACAGAGGAGACATCGGGAAATTCAGGTTCACATTCTTCGGTGGGATATTGCTCATGAACCACTTGGTGTACAACTTTTCAGCT
This sequence comes from Limnobacter sp., assembly GCF_036846585.1. GTDB lineage: Bacteria > Pseudomonadota > Gammaproteobacteria > Burkholderiales > Burkholderiaceae_B > Limnobacter. The sequence continues at coordinate 21,214 of NZ_DAIUBR010000039.1, forward strand.
TCACCCGACTTGATCATGCCATTGACTGTTTCGTCCAGCAGTGACTTGAACTGGGGATCGTCTTTGCGCAACATGATGCCGTAAGGTTCTGTGCGCAGAATTTCTGGCAGGAACATGAACTCATCTGGGTTCTTGCTCTGGGCAACCAGACCAGCAATCAGGATGTCGTCCATTACAAAAGCCTTGGCACGGTCATTGGCCACCAACAGGAAGCTTTCAGCGTGGTCTTTGCCGTAAATTTCCTTGAAGTTGATGTTCGCGCCTTTCTCGTTTTGCTTGATCAGCTGAACAGACGTTGTACCGGATGTGGTGGCAATCGGCTGACCATCAAGGTCGGCCAGGTTTTTGATGCCGCTGCTTTTCTTCACAACCACTTTCACGCTGGTGATGAAGGTGCTGTTGGCAAATGAAACCTGTTCCTGGCGGGCCACGGAGTTCGTGGTCGAACCACATTCCATGTCCACAGTGCCGTTTTGCAGCAAGGGGATCCGGTTGGCGGAAGTGACTGGCTGCAACTCAACCTTCAGGTTGGGCATCTTCAACTTGGTTTTTACCGCGTCAACAACCTTGTTACACATGTCCATGTGATAGCCAATCGGCTTTTGATTGTTGTCCAGGTATGAAAATGGAACAGACGACTCACGGAAACCGACCACGATTGTTTTGGTGTCGGAGATTTTCTTCAAAGTACCCGTAAGGTCTTGGGCAACCGCGGGCTGCATAGCGGCGACACTGGCCACGGCCAACGCCGCTGCGAATAAATTCCTTTTCATTTTTGCTCCTTGAATGAAAAAATTAAGCACAAACTGTGCGCACACCCTCCGAAACGCAAACATCACGCAGCGGTATTAAAGTTTTATTCTCCGGGGACGGGTGAGAACCTCGGGTCTGAGTATTTCATTCAACTGCTGCTCTGACAGTAAGCCTTTTTCGAGAACGAGCTCGGAAACTTTCCGGCCTGTTTTCAATGCAGTTTTTGCAATCTCAGATGCTTGATCATAGCCTATGTAAGGGTTCAGTGAGGTAGCCAAACTGGCCGATTCCTCGACCCTTTGACGCAAAAGCGACTCATTTGCGGTAATCCCTAATACGCAATTTTTGGTCAGCGTTTTACAGGCGGCCGTTAAGTGGTAAATACTCTTGAACAGACTCCATGCAATGATGGGCTCAAATGCGTTGAGTTGCAGTTGCCCAGCTTCAGCCGCCATGGTCACAGTGATGTCGTTGCCGATCACCTCAAACGCGACCTGGTTCACCACTTCCGGAATAACGGGGTTTACTTTGCCCGGCATGATCGACGATCCGGCGGCACGCGGCGGCAAGTTGATTTCATTCAAACCGGCTTGCGGACCAGACGACAACAAGCGCAGGTCGTTGCACATTTTGGACAACTTCACCGCAACGCGCTTGAGCACGCCTGAAAGCTGTACGAACGAACCTGTGTCTTGTGTGGCTTCCACCAAATCTGCCGCAGTGACCAAACCCAACTGTGTAATTTCTTCCAGATAATGGCGCGCGCGCGCTGCGTATTCGGGGTCGGTATTAATGCCGGTGCCAATGGCTGTGGCACCCAGATTGATTTCGGATATCAAGCTGGTGGCTTCGCGCAAGCGGGCCATGTCTTCGCCCAGCATCACTGAAAATGTGGCAAATTCCTGCCCCAGGGTCATGGGCACGGCGTCTTGTAGCTGCGTGCGGCCAATCTTCAATATTTTCCGGAATTCGAATGCCTTTTCGCCGAAGGCTTCTTTGAGTTCTTCCATCGCGACCAGCAGCCCGGAAATGGCGTTGATCAAACCAATTTTTACAGCTGTTGGATACACGTCATTGGTGCTTTGCGAGGCATTGACATGCTCGATGGGATGCACCATTTTGTAATCGCCCTTTTTGCCGCCCATGATTTCAATGGCACGGTTGGCAATCACCTCGTTGGCGTTCATGTTGGTGGATGTACCCGCGCCACCTTGAATGACAT
>NZ_DAIUBR010000040.1:0-21772 GCF_036846585.1 Limnobacter sp.
GATCAAGGCTGCTGGTGAAGAGGCAGCACCGCATTTGTCGTGCGTGGGCTCGTCCAAAGAAAAAGTACGGGCACTTTTGAAACAGTACAAAGGACACGGAATCAAGCGCATTGTGGCGCTGCGGGGCGACCTGCCTTCGGGCATGCTGGAAACGGGGTCATTTCGCTATGCCAGTGAGTTGGTCGAATTCATTCGCCAGGAAACGGGCGATCATTTTTTCATTGAAGTGGCTGCTTACCCCGAGACCCATCCGCAGGCGAAAAGCCCGGCGGCAGATGTGGACGCATTTGTGCACAAAGTGAACTGCGGCGCAAATTCTGCAATTACCCAATATTTTTTCAACCCGGACGCATTCTTGTATTTCCGCGACCAGGTACAAAACCGGATTTCGATTCCATTGATCCCCGGCATCATGCCTGTGACAAATTTCAGTCAACTGGCGCGTTTCTCGGATGCCTGCGGCGCCGAAATTCCACGCTGGATGCGCACCCGTTTACAACACTTTGGTGACGACCGTGAATCGATACGTTCATTCGGGCTGGAAGTGGTGTCCAACCTGTGTGAAAAATTGATCCACGAGGGTGTGGCTGGCCTGCACTTTTACACCATGAACAACGCCCAACCCACTTTGGCAATTCTGGATCGAATCGGCTACTGATCAAGGTCGGGAGCAGGTGATCACCGCCTGCTCGGTGACCACATGATCGAGCAATTGGTCGTGTGGCTCGGCAAAATTATCAAGCAGCTCCGTCTTGGCATAAGCAACGCCGACGGTAAGCGGCTTTGTCGTCAGGCTGTTGAGGGTTCGATCGTACCAGCCAGCCCCGTAGCCCAGGCGTGCACCGTTGCGGTGAAAAGCCACACAAGGAATTAACAGCACATCGGGTTGAACCCAGTTTTTTGTCTTCGGTACGGCAATGTTGTAACGTCCCGGCTCAAGTTCCTGCCCTTGCGCAAACTGAGCAAAACCCAACACTGGGCCTGTTGGCGACTCGCAACACACCGGAAGTGCCCATTCGAATTTTTCAAGCAACGAATTACCCATGATACAGAGTATGTCGGGTTCGCCTTGAGTGGGATAGAACAAGCCCACGGTGCAGGGCTTGAAGGTTTGGAGTAGAGTGAGCAAAGACTTGGATATTTCCCGCCCCAAGGCGGGAATTTCATCGCCCGCCAATTGCGTTCGATATGCCAAGGCGTTTTGTCGCAACGACTTTTTCATGACAGGAACAATGACAATTTTTCACCACATTTCACGTTGGACAGCGCCACCCATTCTGGCGCTGGGTTTGCTTCTTCAACCCGCACTGGCTGACACGCAAGCAGATGTGGAACTGATCAAGCAAATCAAGGAGGCGTATTCTGAGGGCGCCTATGACAAGTTTACCCGCTTGTCTTCCCAGTTGCCGCGAAAAAGCATTTTCAGACCCTACGTGGACATTTGGCAATTCCGGTTTTTTCAGAAAGGCATTGAAAAACAGTATCCGGACAAGGAAATTGTTTGGCGAAAAGCCGATGTAATTCCCTTGCTGAATTCCTATGAGAATACATGGCCAGCCGAAAGTTTGCGACGCGACTGGATTGAACAACTGGCACGCACCGCGCAGTGGGAAGAGTTCGCAGAACAACGCAAATTGCTGCGTTACAGGCCAGATCAGGGCGTTGAATGCGCTGACCTGATGCATGCCGCCGAACAGGGACAACTGGTTCGGTACAAGTTGAATGCAGTGCTTAGCCACGACAAACGCCTGCCAAAAACCTGCCGGGTGTTGCTGAAGAACCTGTACAAAGTGGGTGGGGTCAGTGCCCAAGACCTGGATAAGCATGTACTGCAGATGGTGGCCAGCAACCAGTTGACCAACGCGATCAAGTTTGTGGATGAATTCGATGACACTGCGTGGGGCAAGGCGATCAGTAGCGCCACCTTGCGGAAGGCCATTTTCAATCCTGAAACATATTTGAAATCGCCTGCTGCGGATGCATCAACCGACCTTTATCTTGCAGGCGCTTTGGCGCGCCGTGCGGTGGACGATTTTGAAACCGCGGCACGGCAGATTGAGCACACTTACGCCGGGAAATTGTCGCCCGGTTCCGAACAGTGGCTTTGGGCCCATGTGGGTTATCGTGCAGGCCTGGTGTGGAATCGGGATGCATTGTCGTATTTCAGGCGCAGCAACCCGGACGTGATGAGCCATGAGCAACAGGAATGGAAAGTGCGCTCGGCTTTGTTGCTTGAAGACTGGCCCGCTGTGCTGCAAGCCAGCAACGAACTGAGCCCAACGCTGAAAGAAGACAAAGCGTGGGTGTATTGGCGCGGCAGGGCTTTGGCTGTCAACGGCAAACATGTTGAGGCCCGCCAGGAATGGATCAAGGCAAGCAGCCCGTTTTCTTTTTATGGCAAGTTGGCTCACGAAGAATTGGGCGACACAGTGACCGCCCCAAAACGCCCGGAGTTGCTGACCGCAGCTGAGCTGGATGCCGCCAAAAAGAACCCTGGGCTGATCCGTTCGCTTGCCTTGTACGATGCCGGTTTGCGAACTGAAGGTTTTTGGGAATTCAACCTGCAGGTTGCGCAAATGAGCGACCGGCAACTGCTGGCGGCTGCAACCTGGGCTGAACGCAACCAGCTGTACGACCGCGCAATTGCGGCGGCGGACCGAACCGAAATTGAACACGACCTGGGTTTGCGTTACCTGACACCGTTTCGCGAAAACATGCGTGCCAAAACACGGGAAGTTGGTGTGGATGAATCGTGGGTATATGGCCTGATTCGTCAGGAATCCCGCTTTGTGACCATTGCCCGTTCTGGCGTGGGTGCCAGTGGTTTGATGCAGGTGATGCCAGCCACCGCCAAGTATGTTGCACGAAAAATCGGTTTGTCCAGCTTCAAACCTGCAGACATCACAGAAATTGAAACCAACCTGACTTTGGGCACCAGCTATCTGAAAATGGTGTTCGAGCAGCACGACCAGTCACCAGTGTTGGCCTCTGCTGGATACAACGCAGGGCCAAGCCGCCCTTCCCTGTGGAAACGCAGACTCGGGGACCGGCAAATTGAAGGGGCGATTTTTGCGGAATTGATCCCTTTTGACGAAACCCGGGGTTACGTGAAGAACGTGATGTCCAATACGGTGGCTTATTCCCTGCTGTTGAACAATGCTTCGATCCCCTTGAAACAAAGACTCGGTATCATCTATGGATCCAAGTAATCAGGTAAATGCTGTTTCTATGAGTAAAATTAAAAATGTGTTGGTGATCGGCGGCTCTGGCTTTATCGGGCAGGCCGTGTGCAATCAACTGGCCCAAGCTGGCCACAAAATTACCGTGCCCACGCGCCGGTACGAGAAAGCAAAGCACCTGCTGACCTTGCCCACCTGTCAAATTGTTGAAGCCAATATTCACGACCGGGCCACATTGGGCCGATTGGTGACAGGCCAGGACATTGTGGTCAATCTATTGGGTGTGCTGCACAGCAAACCTGGCAAACCTTATGGGCAAAACTTCCGGGTGAACCACGTGGAGTTTCCAAAAGCGCTGTGTGCGGCCATGTCCAAACATGGCGTGAAACGAATCATTCACATCAGTGCATTGGGCGTGGGCGTTCAAAACCCAGCGCCTTCGATGTACTTGCGCTCAAAAACCGATGGCGAGACCGTGGTGAAAGACAGCAGCCTGGCCTGGACCATGCTTCGCCCCTCCGTGGTATTTGGTCGAGACGACAATTTTCTGAACACCTTTGCCAAACTGGCCAAACTGCTGCCAGTCATACCCTTGGCCGGCGCTGATGCGCGTTTTCAGCCGGTGTCTGTCAGCGATGTGGCCAAGGCGGTGATGGCCTGCATCGAAGACCAAGGCAAGGAAACCGTGCACAACACTTACGATTTGGTGGGCACAGAGATTTTCACGTTGAAGGAACTGGTGCAACTGTCGGCCCGCGCGGTTGGAAAAAACCCATTGATATTCGGCATTCCCGATGCGGCCGCCAAAGTGCAAGCTTTCCTGATGGAACTTGCTCCCGGTGAGCCCCTCATGAGCCGCGACAATGTCGATTCCATGAAAATTGACAACATCCGCACCTCTGGTCGGCCATTCCCCTTGCCCAACCATGAATGTTTGTCGGTCGTGGCCCACGAATACCTTCGGGCAAAACATTTGCCGTCGGATCTTGATGAATTTCGAACCCGTGCGCACCGCCAGGACTAGCCCTTAAGCCTTGATTCGTCGTACAATTTCGCTTTGCACAACGCAGCCGCACGTCGACAGATTGGCTGCGTTTGTTTTTACAGCCCCGCGTTTTGCCTAAACATCGCCAAAAGAGAGTTTTGCCGTGACTGACCACCTGATGAAAACCTATGCCCGCCAACCAATCGCCTTTACCCATGGCGATGGCGTATGGATGTGGTCTACCGATGGCAAAAAATACCTGGACGGCCTGGCTGGCATTGCAGTGAACGGGCTGGGGCACAACCACCCAAAACTGGTGAAAGCCATTGCTGAACAGGCTGGCAAGCTGATTCACACCTCGAACCTGTACGGCATTGTGGAACAGGCTGAACTGGCCGACCGTCTATGCGAGATTTCCGGCATGCAAGAAGCTTTTTTCTGCAATTCTGGCGCAGAGGCCAACGAAGCAGCCATCAAGCTGGCGAAATACTACGGTCACAAAAAAGGCATTGAAAACGCAAAGATCATTGTGATGGATCGCGCGTGGCATGGCCGAACCCTGGCCACGCTGGCCGCCACAGACAGCCCGAAAGCCAAAATCGGCTTTGGCGATTTGCCCGGCGGCTTTGTGCGCGTGCCCTACAAGAACTTTGCTGCCATTGAACAAGCGGCCGATGAGCACCCGGAAATTCAGGCTGTATTGCTGGAGGTACTGCAAGGCGAAGGCGGCATCAATGTGGCCGACACTGAATACCTGCAGGCATTGCGCAAACTGTGCACGGCCAAAGGCTGGTTGTTGATGATTGACGAGGTACAAAGCGGAATTGGACGCACTGGCAAGTGGTTTGGTTACCAACACGCGGACATTCATCCTGACGTCATTACCTTGGCCAAAGGGTTGGGTTCCGGTGTGCCGATTGGCGCTTGCCTGGCTGCAGGGCCTGCAGCGGGCGTATTTACGCCCGGCACCCACGGCACCACGTTTGGTGGTGGCCCGCTGGTTTCCGTTGCAGCTTTGGCCACGCTGAAAATCATGGAAGAAGAGGGATTGCTAGCGCATGCCGAGCAAATGGGGCAGCTGATTCGCGCTGTTTTGTCACGTGAACTGGCAGGTATCGCCGGGGTGAAAGATATTCGCGGCCGCGGCCTGATGGTCGGTGTTGAGCTGTGGAAACCTTGCGGAGAACTGGTTGCGATTGCGCGCGACAAGGGCCTGATTATCAACGTAACCCGAGACAATGTGGTGCGTCTGTTGCCGCCATTGGTGATTAAGAAAGAAGAAGCAGAAACGCTGGCCATGGAACTGGCCCCATTGATTAAAGCGTTTCTTGAACAATCCGCATAAGGAGGAACCGGCCTGCCAGGCAAGCCGGTCTACAAAAATGCCTATCAAACATTTTTTGCAGTTCAACGACATTTCGAAAGACGAGTTCGAGTACTTGATGCAATCGTCTCGCGACGTGAAAGCGCGATTCAAGCGTTACGAACCCTATTACCCGATGCAAGACCGCACGCTGGTGATGATTTTCGAAAAAGCATCCACGCGCACGCGCTTGAGCTTTGAGGCGGGCATGCACCAACTGGGCGGTTCTGCCATTTACCTGAACACCAAAGACTCCCAGTTGGGTCGCGGTGAACCAGTGGAAGACGCTGCGCAGGTCATTTCACGTATGTGCGACATAGTGATGATTCGCACATACGAGCAGGAAATTATCGAACGCTTCGCGGCCAACAGCCGTGTGCCGGTCATTAATGGACTGACCAATGAATACCACCCCTGCCAGATTTTGGCGGACATTTTTACATTCATTGAACACCGTGGCAGCATTCAAGGCAAAACCGTGGCCTGGGTGGGCGATGGCAACAACATGTGCGCCACCTGGCTGCAAGCCGCTGAATTGCTGGACTTCAAAGTAAATATTTCCACACCCAGCGACTACAACATCGACCCGGCCAAAACCAACATCAAGGGCACGCACCACGAGTGGTTTGAGGACCCGATGGACGCCTGCAAAGGTGCAGATTTGGTGACCACCGACGTGTGGACCAGCATGGGTTTTGAGAACGAGAACAAGGCACGCCGCCGTGCGTTTGCAGACTTTCAGGTGGACACAGAAATGATGGATGTGGCCAACCCGGAGGCACTGTTCATGCACTGCCTGCCCGCCCACCGTGGCGAGGAAGTGGCGGCCGAAGTAATTGACGGGCCAAAAAGCGTGGTGTGGGATGAGGCAGAAAACCGCCTGCACACGCAAAAGGCCCTAATGGAATTCCTTTTGTTGGGCCGCAAGTAAGCGGACCCGTAACTACCCTTTTTGAATCGAGAACCATGAGCGACATCAACAAAGTAGTACTCGCCTATTCAGGCGGTTTGGACACCTCAGTCATTCTGAAATGGCTGCAAGACACCTACGGTTGCGAAATCGTGACTTTCACGGCCGATTTGGGCCAAGGTGAGGAACTGGAACCCGCACGCCAGAAGGCATTGAAATTCGGCATCAAGCCCGAGAACATTTACATCGATGACGTGCGTGAAGAATTTGTGCGCGATTTCGTGTTTCCCATGTTTCGTGCCAACACTGTGTATGAGGGTGAATACTTGCTGGGCACATCGATTGCCCGCCCTTTGATCGCCAAGCGTTTGATCGACATTGCGCGTGAAACAGGTGCAGACGCGATTTCACACGGCGCAACCGGCAAAGGCAATGACCAGGTTCGATTCGAGTTGGGTGCCTACGCGCTGATGCCCGGCGTAAAAATTATTGCCCCATGGCGCGAATGGGATTTGTTAAGCCGCGAGAAACTGCTGAAGTACGCAGAAGACGCCGGCATTGAAATCGACATGAAGCACAAGAAAGGTGGCGCACCCTATTCCATGGACGCCAACCTGCTGCACATCAGCTTTGAAGGCCGCCACCTGGAAAACCCGGGTGCAGAAGCCGAAGAAGCCATGTGGCGCTGGACAGTGAGCCCCGAGGCTGCACCCGATGAAGCCGAATACTTGGACATTGAATACGAGAAGGGCGACATTGTTGCCCTGAACGGCAAGAAAATGAGCCCGGCCACCGTGCTGACCGAACTGAACCGCTTGGGCGGCAAGCATGGCATTGGCCGCCTTGACCTGGTGGAAAACCGCTACGTGGGCATGAAAAGCCGTGGCTGCTACGAAACCCCAGGCGGCACCATTATGTTGAAGGCCCACCGCGCCATTGAATCGATCACGCTGGACCGTGAAGTGGCCCATCTGAAAGACGATTTGATGCCCCGCTACGCCAGCATGATTTACAACGGCTACTGGTGGGCACCAGAACGTGTGGCACTGCAAACCCTGATCGACCACACCCAAAGTACAGTGAATGGTTGGGTGCGTGTGAAGCTGTACAAGGGCAATGTGATTGTGGTGGCCCGTGATTCGAAAACAGATTCACTGTTCGACCAAAATATTGCTACGTTTGACGAAGACGGCGGCGCCTACAACCAGGCCGATGCGGGCGGTTTCATCAAGCTGAACGCCTTGCGCCTGCGCATTGCGGCCAATGCGAAGTTAAAGCGCGGCTAAAGTTGTCTCGAGGTTATGGCGAGCAAAAACCGCTGCCTTTGGGTGGCGGTTTTTTTATGCCTGAATCAAATTGGGTTCCGGTTCAAGCAACACGCCGAACCTGTCCTTAACTTGTGCCTGCACATAGCGAATCAGTTGCAGCAATTCGCTGCCCTGCCCCTGCCCCAGATTAACCAGTATCAGGGCCTGCTTGCTGTAAACACCCACGCCACCCAGCACATGGCCTTTCAAGCCACAGTGATCAATCAGCCAGCCGGCCGCCAGCTTCACCCTGTTCAGCCCGGCCGGGTAATGCACCACATTCGGAAACTGTTCAATCAAGGCCTTCGCCTGCGCTGCACCAACAATCGGATTTTTGAAAAAACTGCCGCTGTTGCCCAGTACCACGGGGTCTGGCAATTTTTCTGTGCGAATGGCACACACCGCCTTCAGAACATTCATAGGGCTAATCGCCCCAAATTGCCCTACACACCGGGCCACATCGCCATAACCCAACACCGGCTGCCACTGCACAGGCAAAGCAAAATCTACTGCGGTAATGACATAACGGCCCTGTGCAGCATGCTTGAACACGCTGTCGCGGTAGGCAAACTCACATTCATCCACCGTGAAAGCCCGTTCCAGTTGCGTGTCCAGATCGAATACATGAACAGCGGACACGCGGTCTTTCAGCTCTACCCCATAGGCCCCAATATTTTGAACAGGGCTTGCCCCCACACAACCGGGAATCAGGGCCAGGTTTTCCAACCCCCCCCAACCCATGGCCACGGTCCACTCCACGGTTTGGTGCCAGTTTTCGCCTGCTTGCACCCGTAAATGGTGATGAACACCATCGCAACCCAAATACTGATGCCCCTTTAAGGCTACTTTCCACACAGTGGCGTCCACCTGCGGGTTGGTAAACACCGTATTGCTGCCTTCGCCCAGCAACAAAAAAGCTTGCTCTTCTTGCCTGGCGCGGGCAAAAGCCAGTAAATCGGCCCTATTGGCCAGCAAACGCAACTCGCGGGCACGGGCAGGCAAACCGAAGGTGTGCAAGGGTTGCAGATCGACGCTGTGGGTAGCAGTGAGGGCTGACATAGGGGGGAGTCTAGCGATTACAATGAGGCATTATGCTTGAAGGAATGAACTATGCCGTCTTTTGATGTGGTCTGCAAACCGGACTTGATCGAATTGCGCAATGCAGTTGATCAGGTAAACAAGGAAATTGGTACCCGTTTTGATTTCAAGGGGTCTGATTCCAAGGTTGAATTGAACGAAAACACCATCATGGTGTATGCCGACGATGACTTCAAACTGGAGCAAATCGCCGAGATTATTCGCAACAAATGCGCCAAGCGCAATGTGGACGTTCGCTTCTTGACCTTTGACAAGAAAGAAAAAGTGTCGGGCGACAGAATCAAGCAAACCGTGACCGTGAAAAACGGGCTGGACAAAGATCTGGCCAAACAGGTGGTAAAGGAAATCAAAGACAGCAAGATGAAGGTGCAAGCCAGCATTCAGGGCGACACCGTGCGCATTCAGGGTGCCAAACGCGACGATTTGCAAGGTGCCATTGCCTTGCTGAAACAGAAAGTGACCGAAACACCGCTGGGTTTCGAAAATTTCCGCGACTAAACACAACCAAACACATTGTTACTATTGAAGGACACGCCATGAGCGCAGACCATTCACACGACCATGACCACCACGGTCACAAACACGGCCCCGATTGCGGCCACAACCACGATGTGGTGTACAACAAGGTGGTGAAGGCCAACCACAAAGTGGCCGCAGTGCTGCTGCGCAATGCCAAAACCATTGAGCTGACATTTGATGAGCGCCAGGAAGTACCCCACGATGTGAAGGCCACCGATGGCAGCACCCTGATTTGCCACCTGCACGACACCGTGGAAGTGGGCGACAAACTGGTTTCGAACACCAATGAATGGGCCATTGTGGCGGCCGCGCAAGAAGAACTGTTTGAAGTGGCCCGCGGCCAGAAAGGCTTCGAAGAGTTTTTGCATGTGGCAGGCCTGAACTTTTGGCCTGCACAGTTAAATGACACCGGCGCACGGGTCGTAGCCAGCCACGAATGCATGCACATGCTGGAGCATTTCGAACTGAAATTCAGCACACTGACTGCGCCCATGCTGGAAATTGTGGCGCCTGAGCTAAAGCACCAGGACTGCTGCGACCACGATCACGGGCACGCACATTCACATGAGCACAAACACGGCCCGGATTGTGGCCACGACCACTGAGCAACACCACCAGGCAGTAAAAAGGATTTCCCGGCATGAGAGACGCACAAGCACCCATCACCTTTTATCGCAAAGACTACACCGCGCCGAACCACAAAATCAGCCATGCTGATTTAACGTTCACGCTAAACCCTTCGCGCACCAAGGTGACAAGTCGCTTACAATTTCAAGCCTGGAGCGATTCAAACCCGGACAACCTGCCCCTTGAACTGGACGGGGAAGAACTGGAACTGGAACAGGTGCTGCTTAACGGCGAGAAACTGAACGCCACACGCTACACCCAAACCCCTACCGGTTTAACCATTCACAACCCGGGCCGTGAAGGTGTGCTGGAAGTGACCGCGCACATTCAACCCGATCAAAACACCCGGCTTGAAGGTCTGTATGTGTCCAACGGCAACTTTTTCACGCAATGCGAAGCACAGGGTTTCAGGCGAATTACTTACTTTTCCGACCGCCCGGATGTGCTGAGCCAGTTCACGGTCACCCTGATTGCCAACGAAGCCACACACCCTGTCAGCCTGTCCAACGGCAACTTGATTGAAGCAAAAAAACTGGGTGAAGGTTTACACATGACACGCTGGGAAGACCCCTTCCCCAAACCCGCTTACCTGTTTGCCTTGGTGGCAGGTCGTTTTGTGTGCCAGGAAGAAACTGTACAAAAAGGCAATGGCAAGCCAGCATTGTTGCAGGTGTGGGTTGAACCGGGCAACCTGGACAAAACCGACTTCGCAATGCAAAGCCTGAAAAAGTCGATTGACTGGGACCGCACTCGCTTTGGCCTGGACCTGGATCTGGACCGCTTCATGATTGTGGCCACCGCCGATTTCAACATGGGCGCAATGGAAAACAAGGGGCTGAACATTTTCAACACCAAGTTCGTGTTCGCCAACCCCGAACTGGCCACAGACGTGGACTTTGAAAACGTGGAAAGCGTGGTGGGCCACGAGTACTTTCACAACTGGACAGGCAACCGCGTCACCTGCCGCGACTGGTTTCAGTTGTCGCTAAAAGAAGGTTTGACCGTGTTTCGCGATCAGGAATTTTCTGCCGACATGATGGCAGAGGGGCTTGATGAAACCCAAGCCAATTCAGCCAGAGCGGTGAAGCGGATTGAAGATGTGAAGGTGCTGCGTGCTGCACAGTTTCCGGAAGATGCAGGCCCCATGGCCCACCCGATCCGACCCGACAGTTATCAGGAAATCAACAATTTTTACACCGTGACTGTGTATGAAAAAGGCGCCGAGGTTATTCGCATGCAGCACACGCTGCTGGGCGAACAATTGTTTCAGCGCGGCATGCAAATTTACTTTGAACGCCACGACGGCCAAGCCGTAACCTGCGAAGATTTTGTCAGCGCCATGGAAACAGCGCTGCAAGAAACACACCCTGAACTGGACTTGAAACAGTTTCGCCACTGGTACGCCCAAGCGGGCACCCCGGAAGTATTGGCAAGCTGGAAACAGGCCAACGGCAAACTTGAATTGACGCTGCAGCAAAGCTGCCGCCCCACCCCAGGGCAGACCAGGAAGCCCGCCTTTCACATTCCGGTGAAACTGGGTTTCGTGGACATGGGCAGTGGACAAGACATGCCATTGGTGCTGGAAAACCACACCAACGCTTTGCATGGCGATGTGCTTGATTTCACCGAGACTACGCAAACATTTGTGTTCACCAGGCTTGACAAACCGGTGGTGCCCTCTCTTCTGCGCGGCTTTTCCGCCCCTGTGGTGCTGCAAACCGCGCACAACACCGATGATTTGATTTTCCTCGCGGGGCATGACAATGACCCTTTCAACCGTTGGGATGCCTGCCAGAAAATATACGGCAAAGCCATTCTGGACATTTACCTGCAACGCGGCCAAACCGATGGAGCCAACACCCGGGCTGCGGTTCAAATTGCGGGAAACCTGTTGAACGACAAGCAGTTGTCGGACGGTTTTTTGGCCTTGGCCCTGCAACTGCCGGGTGAAGGCACGCTGCTGGAAACATTTGATGGCTTGGTAGACCCTGTGGCCATGCATTTTGCACGCACCACACTTCGCGACCTGCTGGCTTGTACCTACGCAGCCGAATTCAAAAGCATTCATGAGGCTCGCCACGCACCTGGCCAACCCTATGAATACAACGCAGTGGCCGCAAGCCAGCGTGCACTGAAAAACGTAGCCTTGGCTTATCTGGTGGCCGCGGGTGGGGATGAAGAACTGAATGTGGCGAAAGCGCAATATGCCGCTGCGAACAACATGACCGATCGCATGGCCGCGCTGAGCAACCTGGTGCACAATGGCCCCGCCAATCCACCTGAACTGGCCGAATTTTTCGAACGCTTCAAGAATGAGGCGCTGGCCGTGGACAAATGGTTCATGTTGCAGGCCACAGTGCCTGCCAGCAATGAAAATGTGAACACCTTGAATGCAGTGCGTGAGTTGCTGAAGCACCCTGCTTTCACCTTGAAGAACCCCAACCGCGCACGTTCATTGCTAGCCGCATTTGCCATGCAAAACCCAAGTGTGTTCCACACACATTCCGGTGAAGGCTATGCAATGTGGGCAAACCTGGTGATCGAGTTAAACACAATTAATCCACAAGTTGCAGCGCGCATGGCCCGCGGGCTGGACCGCTGGACCAAGCTGGCGCCTGCATTGCAGGAAAAAGCGCGTGCGCAACTGGACAGGATTTTCAACACCGACAATCTTTCGCCAGACGTGCGGGAAGTGATCGGCAAAGCGCTGGACGCCACCACCCATTAACCTGAATTGAACAAAGGACACGTAAATGAGCATGAATTTGGCGCAGTACCTGGAACACCATTCGGATGCCCACATGGGTGTATTGATTTCGGCCATCGCCGAAGTATCGCAGTCCATTTCGGCGGCTGTGCACAAGGGCGCATTGGGCGGCGTGTTGGGCAGCGCCGGTTCAGAAAACGTGCAAGGCGAAACCCAGAAAAAACTGGATATTATTGCCAACGACATGATTCTGGATGCGCTGGCTGCAACAGGCGTGGTAGCGGGCATGGCTTCAGAGGAACTGGATGATTGTTCTCCGGTGCCCGGCCATTCCGACCGCCCTTTCCTTGTGCTGTTCGACCCGCTGGACGGATCAAGCAACATTGATGTGAACGTGTCGATTGGTACTATTTTCTCGGTGTTGCCCAACCCGGATGTAGGCGAAATCACCAACCAAAGCTTTCTTCAACCCGGCACAGAACAACTGGCTGCGGGCTATGTGGTGTATGGCCCGCAAACGTCGCTGGTGCTGACATTTGGCAAGGGCGTGGTCGCTTTTACGCTGGATCGTGACGCGGGTGAATACATTCAAACCAGCGAAAGCATGGAAATTCCCGAGGACACCAAGGAATTCGCCATCAATATGTCGAATCAGCGCCACTGGTATGCGCCAGTGCAGCGTTACATTGCTGAATTGCTGGAAGGGAAAACCGGCGTGCGCGACAAGGATTTCAACATGCGCTGGATTGCCTCCATGGTGGCCGATGTGCACCGTGTACTGACACGGGGCGGCATTTTCATGTACCCCAAAGACCTGCGCGACCCCAACAAACCCGGCAAACTGCGCTTGATGTACGAGGCCAACCCGATGAGCATGCTGGTGGAGCAAGCCGGCGGCAAAAGTTTTGATGCCACCCAGCGCATTCTGGACATTCAACCCACCGATTTACACCAGCGCTGCGCGGTGATGCTGGGTTCAGCCCAAGAAGTTCAGCGCGTAAGCGACTACCACAAAGGCTGATTCACTACTTAGTTGCCAAACTTCGCGAATTCACGCTCTGCATCTGCTTTGCGCTTGTATTCGCGTTGCTTGGAATCAATTTCTGCCAGCAAATAATAGTTGTCCTTGGCGTATCGTTTGGCAATTTCGGCCTGTTCAATGGCTGGCAAATAAGCCTGACGCGCATTGTACGACTGTGCCAAGGCCATGTGGTGTTCAGCGGGTTTTCGCAAAGCCAGTGCACTTTGCGCCAGCAAGTCAAATACCTCGGGCACTGAACGATAAGCCAGGGAAAGTTCTTTCAGGTACGCATCTGATTCAGCAAACAAACCCAAGCGCTGCAAACCTTCGGCATACAACAAACGCACAGACATATCGCTTTTAAATTCATTGCGCAGCTCGACGAGTCGATCAAGCAAAGCGGTTTCCTTCGCATCAAGGGCTGCGCGTTCCCGGATTGGGCGTTCCCCCACGGGGGCTGAAGCCAAAGGCAAGCTGACATCCATGGACATGCGCATCTGCTGGCTTTGCAAAAACAACGGCACTGCTGTTTTCTTCACGACAGACTGTGTCGATTTGAATCGCTCAATCGCCTTGTTGCTGGCCACCAGTGCATCCTTTTTCTTGCCCATAGCAGACAACACCAGTGAACGGCCATATTCACGCGCCACAGGGTCTTTGATGCCTTCTTGTTCATTCGGGGATTCGAAGGTGCGCAGGCGATCGGTCAGTTGCTGGTTGCTGCGCTCGGCAAACACAATGGATTTCACCCGAATCAATTCAAATTCAAGGTTGGCCTGCTGACGGTTTTGACCAGCACGCCCCTCCAGACCGGCACGGTTCCGAATGTCGGCAATTCGCTCTGTGGTCAAAGGGTGGGTTCGCAGGTAGGAAGGTGCGTTGTTCTCGTATAGGCGCGAGGCTGTTTGCAAACGCCCAAAGAAGTCCACCATGCCCTGGGTGTCAAAACCGGCTTGCCGAAGGGTCAGAAAACCCACGCGGTCGGCCTCACGTTCGGCATCACGGGAAAAAGCCAACTGCTGATCGAGAGAATACCCTGCACCGGCTGCCATCAAGCCCGACGCAGCCTGCGGATTGGACCCGGCGACCAGCAAGGCGGCGATCATGGCCGCAGTGGCAACCAAACTGCTTTGTTTCTGCTGCCCAAATCGACGGGCAATGTGACGCTGGGTGACGTGACCCACCTCGTGGGCCAACACGGAAGCCAATTCCGATTCGGTTTGGGCCGCTGCAATCAAGCCGGTGTGCACACCAATGTAACCGCCGGGCATGGCAAAGGCGTTCACCGATTTGTCGGTAACCAGGAAAAACTCGAAACCAGAAGGGGATTCCGAAGCCGCCTGAACAATTTTGTTGCCCAGCCTCGTGATGTAGGCCGTGACTTCAGGATCGGTATTCACCGCCCCAAAAGTGCGGTAGTCTTTCATGATCAATGCGCCCAAGCGACGTTCATCCTGAACAGACAGCTCGGCGTCACCCGCATCACCCAAGCTTGGCAGATTGTTCAGCCCGTTGGCGTACACCACAGGCGACAGTGCAGAGGACAGCATCAAGGTACTGCACAGCACACTCGCAACACTTTTACGAAAGTCAAAACGCATCTTGGGCTTTTTACAGTGATAGTCTGGGTATGATAGCGCGGTGTAAAACAAGTTCAATCAACTTCAGTTGCAGCACCGCGTTTCTTGCGTAAAGTTGCGCAAATGAGGTTGAACCAATCAGGGAAAAGCAGGGGATTACAACATGAACGGACTGACGCATTTTGACCAGGAAGGCAACGCACACATGGTCGATGTGGGTGGAAAAAACGAAACCGAACGCAAGGCCGTGGCGATTGGCACCATACAATTGGGAGCCGAAGCCTATGCGGTGCTAAAAGCCGGTACGGCCAAGAAAGGCGATGTGCTGGGTGTGGCGCGCATTGCGGCGATTCAGGGCGCCAAGCGCACATCCGATTTAATTCCCTTGTGCCATCCCCTGCCGCTGACACGATTGGCCGTGGAGTTTGAACTGGACGATTCGAAGTGTGAGGTGCGTTGCGTGTGCACCGCACAAACCGTGGGGAAAACCGGGGTGGAGATGGAAGCCCTTACCGGTGTTCAGGTGGGGCTTCTGACCATTTACGACATGCTTAAAGCGATTGACAAGGGCATGGTGATGACTGAAACCATGCTGCTGGAAAAACGAGGTGGGAAATCTGGAACCTGGATAAATAAATGATCCCAAACTTGGACCTGACAGAAATTAAAGTCGATCTTGACGACAAGCCGCAGGCACATATTCCTTCGCCGCATTTGTGGCGGTTCCGTTTTGCGCGGTAGTAATCGAACAACGCCAAGCCTCAACACGCTGTCCATCAGCAAGTAAAGTTCCGGTCGGATTCAGCGGTTGCAGTACGATTCGATGTCCCCGAATATCGCTGGGGAGAGGTGCTGCATTCACCAAGTTCACAATTATTCTCGGGTTGTTTCCAGCAGCCACCTGAACACTGGCGATATTTTGAGTGTCAATGCTGGGACAGTTCGCCTCATCCACGTTAGCGGGCCTGGTTCCATTGGTTGCGTAGAATTCCACATATCCAGTTTTACAAGATTGAGCGTAATTCACAGCTTCTGATATTCGTGCCCTAGCCAGGTAGTTAGAGTAGGCAGGCACCGCGATTGCAGCCAACACACCAACGATTGCGATCGCAATCATCAATTCAATCAAAGTAAAGCCTTTGGTGTCCTTCGCCCGTTTGAAGGTTGTCAGAGTGTTCATCGTCGCATTCCTCACATCGAAAAGTGGTGTCAAGTCACCATTCTTCGGTGTTCAATGCATGTGAAGTACCCCCACTGGAGTTAAAAACAAAAACCCCACCATTCAGGGGAATGGTGGGGTTTCCAAGTTTGAACGCGCAAGGAGTTAAACCTGAAGCGCTTTATGCACCAATTGCTTTTTTCAGCAATTGACCCATGACGGAGGGATCTTTCGTGACGGTGATGCCGCACTCTTCCATAATCGCCAGTTTTTCCTGGGCTGTTCCCTTGCCACCAGAAATAATCGCACCAGCATGACCCATGCGCTTACCGGGAGGCGCAGTAACACCCGCGATGAAGCCCACAACAGGCTTTTTCATGTTGTCTTTGACCCACAAGGCGGCTTCTTCTTCATCGCTGCCACCAATTTCGCCGATCATGACCACTGCATCGGTGTCAGGGTCATCATTGAACATGCGCATGACATCGATGTGCTTCAAACCGTTCACAGGGTCGCCACCAATGCCCACAGCGGTGGACTGGCCAAGGCCAAGTTCACTTAACTGGCCCACCGCTTCGTAAGTCAGCGTACCGGAACGAGACACAACACCAATGCGGCCTTTCTTGTGAATGTGGCCAGGCATGATGCCGATCTTGATTTCGTCGGGTGTAATGACGCCGGGGCAATTTGGGCCCACAACGATGGTTTTGCGACCTTCGCGGCGCATGCGATCACGCACTTCGATCATGTCGCGAACAGGAATGCCTTCGGTGATACAAATCACGAGATCCAGATCCGCTTCAACCGCTTCCCAAATGGCAGCAGCAGCAAAGGGAGGGGGAACATAAATAACGGATGCGTTGGCACCAGTTTGTTTCTTTGCATCAGCCACGGTGCCGTAAATGGGCACGCCTTCAAAATCTTCGCCCGCTTTCTTGGGGTTCACACCCGCAACAAAGCAGTTTTTGCCGTTGGCGTATTCACGGCACATGCGCGTGTGGAACTGGCCGGTTTTACCTGTAATACCTTGGGTAATTACTTTGGTGTCTTTGTTGATCAGAATAGACATTGTCAAAATCCTTTTTAGTGGCTACCCCAATTCAGATGAGGGCAGCTTTCAATCGTGTTGGATGGCTGTCAAATACGCTGCACCAGGAGCTTATGCGCCCTTGGTGGCAGCCACCACTTTCTGTGCGGCTTCGCCCATGGTGTTGGCGGCAATGATTGGCAAACCGGATTCGGCCAGAATTTTCTTGCCCAAGTCTTCGTTCGTGCCTTTCATGCGAACAACCAGTGGCACTGACAAACCAACGGCCTTTGAGGCCGCAACCACGCCATCTGCGATCACATCGCAACGCATGATGCCGCCGAAAATGTTCACCAAAATGGCCTTAAGGTTCGGGTTTTTCAACATGATCTTGAAAGCTTCAGTCACTTTTTCAGTTGTAGCACCACCACCCACGTCGAGGAAGTTGGCGGGTTCGCCGCCGAATAGCTTGATGGTGTCCATGGTGGCCATGGCCAAACCAGCACCGTTGACCAAGCAACCAATGTTGCCATCCAGGCTGATGTAGCTCAGGTCGAATTTGCTGGCTTCAATTTCCGCTGGGTCTTCTTCGGCCAAATCACGCAGGGCCACAATTTCAGGGTGACGGTGCAAGGCGTTGGAGTCGAA
Source organism: Limnobacter sp. (assembly GCF_036846585.1). Classification (GTDB taxonomy): domain Bacteria; phylum Pseudomonadota; class Gammaproteobacteria; order Burkholderiales; family Burkholderiaceae_B; genus Limnobacter. Next base: position 18,131 of record NZ_DAIUBR010000040.1, read on the forward strand.
GTTCAGTTTGGCGTCCAGGGCAACGATGTCGCCAGAACCAGTCAAAATGAGTGGGTTGATTTCAGCCAGGCTGGCGTCTGTTTCCCAGAAGGCTTTGTACAAGCCCTGAAACGCCACCCTCGCCTTGGCGATCGATGCTGCAGGAATGCCGATTTTGGCAGCCAGATCGTCGGCCTCAGCGTCGCTGAGGCCAGCCACTGGATCAACGTACACTTTGTGAATCAGATCGGGCGTGTGTTCGGCAACTTCTTCAATTTCCATGCCGCCTTCGCTGGACGCCATCACGCACACGCGTTGCGTAACACGGTCTACGACCATGCCCACATAGTATTCTTTCTTGATGTCCGCACCTTCTTCCACCAGCAAGCGGCTTACTTTCTGGCCTTCGGGGCTGGTTTGGTGGGTAATCAATTGCATGCCCAGAATTTGGCTTGCATAGGTTTTTACATCTGCCAGGCTTTTTGCCACTTTCACGCCGCCACCCATGCCGCGACCACCTGCATGAATTTGCGCCTTCACTACCCACACCGGACCGCCAAGTTTTTCAGCGGCGGCCATGGCCTCGTCAATTGAATAACAGGGGTAGCCAGTTGGCACGACCACACCGTACTTCTTCAGAATTTCCTTGCCTTGATACTCGTGAATCTTCATTTGAATTCCTTGCTGGGAAAGTTAATGCAAATCGGCTAGACGCAACAAGGCGACTGAACTGACAACATTGTAAAGTGGAGAGTGTTTTTTTCGCGTGACAGCGTAAGCGGGTTCTCGGACGTAAAGCCGAGGCAAGGACGAGGCATGCCAAGCATGCTATGAAGGTTTTTATTCATCTCTTTCTTTGCTTCTTGTGTCGTCGAATAACGCTTCGTTATTTAACTAGACTATCACTTCTATGGAAACACATAAGCCGGGTTGGATAATATCACGCATTGGATTTGAACTCTGCAAGAATGCGCCGCCAAGCGCGATCAATGTTGCCAAATTCAAACCCGCGAGATGACAAACCTTTGAAAACTTTGGCTTTCAAGGCCAACAGTCGAGATTGGTTAATCACAATGTCTTCATTAAAAATAGCCGAAAGATCAGAAAACTTGCGGCGCATGATCCAGTCGTAAGCACGATCTTCTTCCGAGGCAAGTGCATCGACAGATTGCTCTTCTGTATCAATCGATTTGATGTCGCCCAAGCCATGCTGACCCAGTTCGGCGGAAATGGCACGGTCACCAAATGTAGAGGCCCTGCGCCGGAAAAGACTAAGCTTGAACCGATCGTCGGATTGAAATTGGTGATTGATAGCCCATTGCACAGCCTCTTGAACTTCATCAACTTCATAACCACGCTGCAACAGCTTGATCCGAAGCTCGGTTTGGCTGTGCTCGCGCCGGGCCAACAAGGCAATGGCTTTGGATTTGGCCGACACCGTGGGCTTTTTGGGCCCCACGGAGCGACCACTTTGGGAATTACTCGGCGTCTTCAGTTTCATTCTTCTTCTTTGAAACCGGCGCTTTGGCTGCTTCTTCCAGCAAGCGTACACCCAGCTTCTCGCGAACCTTGTTTTCGATTTCAGCGGAAAGCACAGGGTTGGCTTTCAGGAAATCGCGGGCATTGTCTTTGCCTTGGCCAATTTTTTCGCCATTGTAGGAATACCAGGCACCGGATTTGTCGACAAAGCCATGCAAAACGCCCAGATCAACCACCTCGCCTTCACGCGAAGTGCCCTGGCCATAAAGAATGTCGAATTCAGCTTGTTTGAAAGGTGGGCTGACCTTGTTTTTGACCACTTTCACACGGGTTTCACTGCCGATCACCTCGTCGCCTTTTTTGATGGCACCAATGCGACGAATATCAAGACGCACAGATGCATAAAACTTCAAGGCGTTGCCACCCGTGGTGGTCTCGGGGCTGCCAAACATGACACCGATTTTCATGCGGATCTGGTTAATGAAAACAACCAGGCAATTGGTGCGCTTGATGTTGGCAGTCAATTTGCGAAGGGCCTGGCTCATCAAACGGGCTTGAAGACCGGGCAGGGAATCGCCCATATCACCTTCAATTTCAGCTTTAGGGGTCAGCGCAGCCACGGAGTCGATGATGACCAGATCAACTGAACCTGAACGCACCAATGCATCCACAATTTCCAGGGCCTGTTCACCGGTGTCTGGCTGGGAGATCAGCAAATCAGGCAAATTAACGCCCAGTTTTGAAGCGTATTGCACATCAAGGGCATGCTCTGCATCAATAAACGCGCAGGTGCCACCCAGCTTCTGCATTTCAGCGATCACTTGCAGGGTTAGCGTTGTTTTGCCTGACGATTCCGGGCCGTAAATTTCGACCACACGGCCGCGTGGCAAGCCACCAATGCCCAAGGCGATGTCAAGACCCAAAGAACCCGTGGACACCGACTGAATGTCGTCGATTACCTCGTTTTCGCCAAAGCGCATGATGCTGCCCTTGCCAAACTGCTTTTCAATTTGACTAAGTGCAGCGGCCAGTGCTTTGACTTTTTCTGAGGACTGGTTCTTTGTTCTGAGATCTTCCATGGTCTGTACCTTCAACTGAATTGGGTTGCGATTTGCGAATTATTGCACAGTTTTTACTGTAAATCTATACAGCCTTTTTGAGTGATACTTTGGACAGTATGGCTAACCCGGCTTGTACCGCCTGATTGCGCACCGCCTCCCGATCACCTTCAAAAACATGATGAAACGCCTCGATGGATTTGTGGCGCACGGCCAAGCCCAGCCAGACCGTGCCCACGGGCTTGTCAACAGACCCACCGCCCGGGCCGGCAATGCCGGACACCGACAGGCAGCAATCCACTCCCAACGCGATCATGCCGCCGTTGGCCATTTCCTTGACACATTCTTCGCTGACAGCGCCAAACTGCTCCAGCGTGGATTCCCGCACATACACCGATTTCATTTTGACCCTGTTCGAGTAGGTAATCAGCCCACCTTCAAACCAGTCGCTGGAACCTGCGATGCTGGTCAGCGCCGAACCCAGGCCACCGCCGGTGCATGATTCAACAACACCAAGCTTGGCGCCCGATCCGTTGAACAGGTCGGCTATGTGTAACAGCAGGGCGTGGTCGGGATTGCTCAAGGTGGTGTTTCCCCGTTGAATCAGTGAACAAAATGAATGTAAATGGCCAAGGCCAGCAATGTAATCAGGGCAGCAACAATGTCGTCGAACATCACGCCAAAACCGTTTTTCCAGTGGCGATCAAACCACCGTATGGGTGGCGGCTTCACCATGTCAAAAAACCGGAATACCACCACGCAGGCCAGTTGCGCCAATGGACTTGAAAAGTGGTTTGACGCGATGAACAACACCAGCCAGATTGCAACAATTTCATCCCAGACTATACCGCCATGGTCAATCACGCCCAAGGCTTTTCCGGTGATCTGGCAACACCAGGCACCCACGACAAAAGCCACAAGAATGAGCCAAAGCCACTGATCGCCAGACAAATACGGATCGATCCACAAGTACAGCAGCCAACCCATCAATGTGCCGAAAGTGCCGGGAAGCACCCAGGCCAAGCCGCTGCCAAAGCCCAAAGCAAGCAGGTGCGCCGGGTGGGCCAGCATGAAACGCCAGTTCAGACGCTGTTGCGAGAGTAAATTCAAGGCCTGGGTTCTGCAA
>NZ_DAIUBR010000041.1:0-21179 GCF_036846585.1 Limnobacter sp.
ATTCATGGAAAGCAGGCACAGGCAGCACTGGTTTGCGCATGGTTTCAAGCCACAACTTGCCCCATTCGTCGCGGTTACGCAGGCGACGCACCACGGCATTGTTGGGAAATTCCTGCCAGGCAATTTTCTGGTTAGCACACCAGGCTTTCACTTCTGTGTCGCGCTGAAAACTGGCCCAGTTGCCTGTTTCTTCATGGCTATACAAAGTAATTGCATCCACGCCACACAAGGCAATGCTTTGCAGGGCAACCAAGGCATTGGCCTTGGCGACAAACATGGGAAGGTGCTGCGGCAGCTGCCCTGCCATTTCTTCAAGGCATTCCCGCGCAAATTCAAAGTGCTGGGGCGCACTGTCTGCCTGCCTGATCAGCCTGGGTTCAAGGCAATACAGCAAGGTTACGCTGCCACCACCGGTGCGTGCAGCCTCTACGGCCGCATGCAGGGGCGCATGGTCGCGAAGACGAAGGTCTTTTTTCAGCCAAACAAGGTGCAGGTGCATGCAGCGATACCCAAATACTACTGTTTACGTGTACAGTATATTTGATTTTACCGCCTTTGCCTGAATTGTTCAAACAAACACACCGCACTGCTGCTGCCCACGTTCAGGCTTTCAATGTGTTTGCTTTGTGGAATGCGAATGTGCTGCGTGGCCCTGTCCAGCCAGGCTTGGCTTACGCCCTGCCCTTCACTGCCGAACACCCACACACCAACAGGTTTTAAATCGGCATCAAACAGGTCAATGCTTTTGGGGTGAAGGCTGGTGACACGAATGGATATTTTCGATCCTTGCCTGCTTAACGCTTTCATCAAGTCATCTTCGGAAAACAGCTGCAAGCTGAATTGCGCACCCATGCCAGCACGCAGTACCTTGTCGCTCCACACCCAGGCGCTATGGTCGCTCAATGCCACCTGTTTTACGCCAGCAGCCGCACAGTTGCGCAACAGGGCGCCCACGTTGCCGGGGTCTTGAATGCCATCAAGCAAGGCGACTTCGTGATTCAAGTCTATGCCCGTGCTGGCATTCACGGGCTTGAAAAATATCATCGGCCCGGTGGGTGTTGTCAGCTTGCTAAGCTTTGAATACAAATTGTCGGCAAGCACCATGCAACGCACATTGCCGTTTTCCAATACATCGCTAAGTGCCGACATGGTTAACCATTCCGGCTTGTTCAACAGGCTTTGCGGTATCCACACCGATTCAATGTTGACACCGGGCAAGTGCAACAAAGTTTCCGCCAGGTGCAAGCCTTCCGCTGCAGAAAGCCCGCTTTGGCGTAAGGCATGGTTGGAAGAAAGCAGCTTGATGGCTGCCTTCAGGCGTTCATTCTGGGCCGATTCAATGGTGGTGAAATTGCGTTCGTAGCTCATGGTTCTTCTAAAAAGAAAGGTCCTGTTGGGCGCGTTCCAGTGCCTCGCGCACTGGCCTGAACGATTTTCTGTGCACCTGCGTGGCACCGTGCTGTATTAACAAAGCCATGTGGCGTGCCGTTGGGTAACCCATGTGCACATCGAATTCATATTCCGGATATTGAAGAGCGTGGGCTTTACACCATTCGTCACGCGCTACTTTGGCCAAAATTGAACCTGCGGAAATGGCGGGAATTTTCGTGTCGCCCTTCACCACGGCAATGGCCTTGTAGGGCCATTTGGGCAGCTTGTTACCATCCACTGCAATCAGGCATTGCTCGGGTCTCAGGCCCGCCTGTTGCACCACCAAATCAACTGCCCGCCACATGGCCAGCAAGCTGGCTTGCAAAATATTCAAGCGGTCAATTTCTTCCACCGTGGCTTGGGCAACGGCGCTTGCCCGTGCATGTTCTTGAATGCGCAATACAAGCACATCGCGCTTTTTCGGGCTCAATGTTTTTGAACAGGCCAACCCCTCAATTATATTAGGTGTACCCAGCAAGGCCGCACCTGCCACCACGGGGCCACACAGGGGGCCACGCCCTGCTTCATCCACACCGATCACCTGCAAGCCATGTTCAGTTGCGTAGGCCTGAATTTCTGCCCACTCCCGAAATTCAGCCATGCATCACCTGCTGGATCACCCGGCCTGCAATTTCGCCCGACGGTTTAAGCAAGCGCTGGTGCTGTTCAGCAAACAGCGTTTCCAGCCGGGTGCGGTTGGCGTCATTGTCGAGTTGAAACAGTGCTTTTTCAGCCAAAGCGGCCGGCGTTGCGTCATCTTGCAACAGCTCGGGCACTGCGAATTCGTTCAACAAAATATTGGGTAAACCCACATAGGGCATGTAGCCTTTGCCTTTCATCATTTGGTAGCTTAACCACGGCATTTTGTAGGCGATCACCATGGGCTTGCGGTACATCATGGCTTCCAGCGTGGCCGTGCCACTGGCCAGCATCACTGCATCAGCCGCGGCCATGCATTCATGCGATTTGCCCTCGATCAACGCCCAGCGATCCAGCAATTGCGGTGGGATCATGGTCCTGAACATGCGCAGCAGGCTGCTGCCAGGTGGCATGGGGGTGACAAAACGCAAGTCAGGTTTTTGTTTCAACAAGACCATGGCCGCCTGTACAAACGCAGGGCCGATGTGTTTCACCTCTGCGCCACGGCTGCCGGGCAGTACCGCCAGCAATTGCCCTTCACTTGGCAAATTCAGTTTGGCACGGTACGCCATCGGGTCGATGGTTTCAGGCACCAGGGCCGCCATGGGGTGGCCAATGTAGGTGGCCGAAATCCCTTCCTTGGCCAGAATTTCTGGTTCGAACGGAAAAATGCACAACACATGGCTGCAGGCCGCCTTGATTTTGTGGATGCGTTCCATGCGCCAGGCCCAAATCGACGGGCACACCACATGCACCGTGGGAATGCCGCTTTCACGCAAGGCAAGTTCAAGATTCAAATTGAAATCGGGTGCATCCACCCCCACAAACACCTTTGGGCGGTTTGCAACAGACCATTGCCGAATCAGGTTTTTGCGCATTTTGAGCAAGCGGGGCAAATGCCGAATTACCTCGACATAACCGCGCACGGAAAGCTCTTCTGAACCATGCAAGGGTTTAACGCCCAATTCGCGCAGCTTGGGGCCTGCAATGCCCTCCATGCGAACGCTTTGGGTTTGTGTCAGGTGTTCAATGGCCAACGCCCCGATCCAGTCGCCCGAAGCCTCGCCCACTGAAATGGCCAGGTCCACCGGGGACGCAGGATAATGTGTTGTTGAGCGCGCCATCGCCTAGCGAATGATGCCGCGTGTGGCTTCGTCCAGAAACACCTTCATGTGCACAAGGTGCGGCTTGGCATCATCAGGTGCTGCCGCCGCCAGCGCATCAATGGCTTCTTTGGATTCGGCAATGCTTAAACCCTGACGATAAATCACCTTGTAGGCCCGTTTGATGTTCAGAATGGCGTCGGGTGAAAACCCCCGGCGCTTCAAACCTTCCGAATTGATTCCCGCGGGCCCTGCAGGGTAGCCTGCCGCCATGACAAAAGGCGGTACGTCTTGCATCAGTTTGGTTTGGAATGCGGTCATGGCGTGGTCGCCCACACGAATGAACTGGTGTATGCCGCTCATGCCGCCCAAAATAACCCAGTCGCCAATAACAACATGGCCAGCCAATTGCACGCTGTTGGCAATGATGGTGTTGCTGCCAATGTGGCAGTCGTGCGCAATGTGCACGTAGGCCATAATCCAGTTGTCGTTGGCGATGGTGGTTTTGCCGCCGTCTTGAATCGTGCCGGTGTTGAAGGTACAGTATTCGCGCACGGTGTTGCGGTCACCGATAATCAGTTCAGTGGGCTCGCCCTTGTATTTCTTGTCTTGCGGATCGCCACCAATGGTGGACGAACCATGAAACACATTGTCTTGCCCAATTGTGGTGCGGCCGCTGATCACCATGTGTGGGCCGACTTTGGTGCCAGCGCCAATTTTTACATGGGGACCAATAACAGAAAACGGCCCAACCTCTACTGTGCTGTCCAGTTCTGCCTTGGAGTCAACAATTGCAGACGCATGTATGGGCATTTGAAAATGTTCCTTAAACTTCGCGGGCCGTGCACATCAAATCAGCAAGCGCGACCACATTGCCATCTACCAGCGCTTTTGCGGAGTACTTCCAGATACCACGCGAAACACGCTCCACCTGAACATCCAGCATCAAGACATCACCGGGCACCACAGGCTTTTTAAAGCGGCAGTTGTCGATGCCCACGAAGTAGTACACCAGGTTTTTGTCTGGTGACGCTTCCATGGATTTGAACGACAAAAGCCCTGCAGCCTGCGCCAGTGCTTCCATGATCAACACGCCCGGCATGACCGGGTGAATCGGGAAGTGGCCGGGAAAAAAGGGCTCGTTGTAACTGACGTTTTTCTGGGCCAGAATTCGAACATTGGGTTCAAGTTCCAGCACTCGATCCACGAGTACAAAAGGGTAACGGTGCGGCAAATTTTCCAAAATGCCTTTGATGTCCATAACGGGCGTATTCATAGCTTCTGAGTTCACACTTATTAAGGTTTATTGTTCTTTAGCTCGCGCACTTCGCCGCGAAGCTTTAATAGTTGTTTGAGAGTCACTGCTGTTTTCTCCCAGTCTTTGTGTTCCTGCAAGGGGAAAATGCCTGTGTAGGCACCGGGCTCCTTGATACTGCTCATGACCACCGAGGCACCGGAAACATGTGTGCCATCGGGTATGTTCAAGTGGCCAAACACCATGGCTGCACCACCGACGGTGCAACGCGCGCCAATGCTGGTACTGCCTGCAATGCCGACGCAACCAGCCATGGCGGAATGTTCACCAATTTCGACATTGTGAGCGATCTGGATCTGATTATCCAGTTTTACGCCAAATCCAATCAGCGTGTCGTCGAGTGCGCCACGGTCAATCGTGGTGTTGGCACCAATTTCAACCTGGTCGGCGATCAATACACGGCCCACTTGCGGAATTTTTACCCAAGTATCTTTCTCATTGGCGAAACCAAAGCCATCGGCCCCAATGACAGCGCCTGCGTGAATGATGCAGTGCGAACCGATCACGCACTCGTCATACACGGTTACATTGGGGTGAATGCGCGTGAAACTGCCCACTTCAACATGGTTGCCCAGCACAACACCTGCTTCAATGCGGCTGCCCTCGCCTATTTTTGCGTGCGCACCTATCACGCAGTTGGCTGCAATGCTGGCGGTTGCGGCAACGCAGGCTGTTGGGTCAAGCACAGCACGGGGATGAACTCCGGGTGCAGGTTTGAATTCGCTGCGGGCGACCCACCATTGCTGAATTTTGGCGTAATACAGATAGGGGTCGCTGACTAGCCAGGCGATTGGTTTAACGCCTCCGTTTTGTTTGCCGTTCAAGTGCTGACAAAGCGAATCGAACTGCGATTCACGAACAAGAACCACACCAATTTCAGTGGCAAGCAATAGGTCGCGAAACTTGGGGTTTGCCAAAAAACCCAAATGATTCGAACCGCCTTTTTCAAGGGGCTGAATGCCGCACAACAACACATCAGACGCAGACAATGCGCCACCATCAAACGAAGCAAGCCGACCACCAAATATTGCGACCAGATCGCCCAGCTTCGTTTCGACAAAATTCATGCGTGCGCGTTCTCGTGTTACTTGGCGTTGTCCAGGCTGCTGAGCACTTGGTCAGTGATGTCGATACGCTTGTGGGCGTAAACAGCTTCCTGGAAAATGATGTCGTAATTTTCTTTCTCGGCAATTTGGCGAATCACGCGGTTTGCACGTTCCACCAACTCACCCACCACCTGGTTTTTGCGTTGGGCCAGGTCCTCTTCAAACTCGCGGCGCTTGCGCTGGAAATCACGGTCCATTTCAGCCAGATCACGCTGGCGGCGAACCTTTTCGGCTTCCGGCAAGGTAATCGCGTCTTTGTCCAGTTTCGAGGCTTCCGTTTTTACTTTCGTGGCCAGGTCTTCCAGTTCTTTCTGGCGCTTGGAAAAATCGCGCTCCAGCTTTTTCTGGGACTCAACTGCGAACTTGGAGTCGCGCAAAATCCGCTCGGTATTCACAAACCCAATTTTCGTGGCAGCTTGAGCCGTCGCGATTGTAGGAAGAATCACAGCCAGCGACAAGGCACCGCCAATCAACAATTTTTTCACACTATTCAAAACTGTTCTCCAATATAAATTCGAATAAGTTATTTAGAAACCCGTACCAATGGTGAACTGGACACGTTGGGTTTCATCCTGCGGTTCTTTGTTCAGCGGCACACCCAAGCTGAACTTCAGGGGGCCCACTGGCGACAGCCAGGAAATACCTACACCGGTTGAGTAACGCAGTTCACCAAGCTTGACCTTCTCGGTGCTTTGGAACACGTTACCGGCATCCAGGAACGTGAAAGCACGGAAAGTGCGGTCTTTTGTCATGCCGGGAATCGGGAAAAAGAATTCAGCATTCGCAATAACGCGCTTGGATCCGCCAATGGGTACATTGTCCGCGTCACGTGGGCCAAGTGTGGATGAGCGATAACCCCGCACCGTACCAATACCACCTGCGTACACGTTCCGGAAAATTGGGTACGGCGAATCGCCAAGGCCAAAACCGCCCGTGATTTCACCGTTCAAAGCCAGCGTGTAAAGTTTCCCGATCGGGAAGTAATGCTGTTCCTGATAGGTGGTGCGAATGAACTCCTGGTCGCCCAGCGGCGTTGCATATTCAGCGGTCAGGCGCCGCACGCGGCCTCGGGTTGGCGCAATTGCAGAATCGCGTGAATCGTAGGAATAGCCCGCATTAAGCAAAACAGCGTAGCTTGAATTGCCAAAATCATCGACGTAGCGCTGGAATCGATCCGGGCTGAACGGCCCAACTTCCAGATCAGTGCCTTCATAGCCACCACCGAAAGAAAGGCGCTCATATTCACTGATGGGGTAACCAAAGCGCAGACCTGCACCTGTGGTTTCGATGATGTAATCACCCAGATTCAATGCGCTTGGGTCGGTGCGGCGGTTGTACACCTCGAAGCTGCGAGACACACCGTCGATGGTGAAATACGGGTCTGTTTGTGAAAACGAAATGGTGCGGTTTACTTTGCTGGTATTCAATTCCAGGCCAACAGTTTTGCCCGTGCCAAACAGGTTTTGCTGCTGAATGGCAGCGGACAACACCAGGCTGTCGGTACTGGAAATACCTGCGCCCAGCAGCAAGTTGCCGGTAGGCTTTTCTTCCACCTGCATGTTCACATCGATTTGATCGGAGGTGCCGGGGACAGGCTGTGTTTCAATGTCCACGTTCGAGAAGAAACCCAAGCGGTCAACACGTTCCTTGGACAGCTGGATTTTGCGGGAATCGTACCAAGATGATTCAAACTGGCGGAATTCGCGGCGAATTACTTCGTCTTTGGTTCGCGTGTTGCCACCCACATTCATGCGGCGAACATACACACGCTTTCCTGTATCCACGGCCACGTTAATGTTCACCACGCGGTTTTCACGGTCCAGCTCAGGAATTACGTTGGCATTGGCAAACGCATAGCCGTAGTTGCCCAGGCGGTCTTGAATGGCCTTGGTGCTGTCGGTCAGTAATTCACCGTTGAAGGTTTCGCCTTTTTCACTTGCAGCAGTGAACGCAATTCTTCATCCCGACCCAGCAATTGGCCAGTCAGCTCTACGTTGCCGAAGGTAAACTTCTCGCCTTCCTTGATGGTTAGCGTGATGAAAATATCTTGCTTGTTGGGGGCGATCTGAACCTGGGTGTTCTCGATGTTGAAATCGGCGTAGCCACGGTTCAAGTAAAACGAACGCAACTTCTCGATGTCGCCGCCCAGTTTCTGGCGTGAGTACTGGTCGTTCTTGCTGTACCAGGACATGAAGCCGCCTGTGCTCAATTCGAACTCGTCGAGCAGGTCTTCTTCTGAAAAATCCTTGTTGCCCAGAATTTTTAATTGCTTGATGGAAGCAGACTCGCCTTCATCCACGTTAAAGGTAATCCCCACGCGGTTACGCGCCAACTGGTCCACGCGGGTTTGAACCTGTGCACCGTATTTGCTGCGTGACAGGTATTGACGCTTCAATTCCTGCTCTGCCTTGTCGAGCAGGGAGCGATCGAAAATCAGTGATTCCCCGATTCCAACGCCCTTCAATGCTTCCTTCAGCGTTTCCTTGTCAAATTCCTTGGTGCCATTGATTTCCACTGACGCAATCGCCGGGCGTTCAATCACCGTCACCACGAGCACATCGCCCTTGGCAGAAATTTTTACATCTTCAAAAAAACCGGTGGCAAACAGTGAGCGAATGGCTTGCAGTGCCTTTTCGTCGGTGAACGTGTCGCCCACACGAATGGGAAGGTAACTGAATACAGTGCCCGCCTCGGTCCTTCTTAGCCCTTCCACTTCGATGTCTTTTACCACAAACTGGTTTGCCTGGGCATGTACAACGCCAACGGACAAAGCGCATGCGGCCACGACTGGATACACCAATCGCGCTGGAAACAGAGTACTTCTTATTGTCATTCAGATCGTTCCTACCAGCCTGTTTCGGCTGGAACCAATATGTGAAGGCCTCTAGAAAATCAGCCTTTGAATATCATTAAAAAAAGCAACACTGGTCAATGCACCAATGAGCAAAATTCCCAGCTTCTGGCCCCGCACTTGCCACACCTCATCGACGGGCTTGCCTCTAACGATTTCGGCCAAATAATACATCAAGTGCCCGCCGTCCAAGAGGGGTATGGGCAAAAGATTCAAAATCCCTAGGCTAACAGAAACCATCGCCAAAAATCCGAAAAACGGCAGAATTCCCAGGCTGGACGACTGCCCTGCCGCACTGGCAATGGACACAGGGCCACTAAGGTGGTGCCACGACAAATCGCCAGTGACCATTTTACCCAACGCGGCCAGCGAAAATACGCTGACCTCTACCATTCGGCCCGTGCCTTCAACAATTGATTCAAATGGGTTCAGGGGATTGTTCACAACAATGGGTTCACCACCAATCGACAATCCCAGTCGCCCTATGACAGCCCCGTCATCAAGTTGCATGCTGTCAGGCGTGGCACGCACCACCATGTCCTGCCCAGCACGGCGAATCTGAATTTCCATTTCTTCTGACGGACGCTGCTTGATCATCTCGGTAAAGCCCGCCGACGTTTCAACAGGCACGCCATCAACACTTAGTAGTGTGTCATCGACCATGAACCCGGCCGAAGCCGCGGCACTGCCGTCGCCCACGGCACGAACCAGCACACTTTTCTCCACCGGGAAAAACCCGAGCTCCCTGCTCAGGCCGGGGCCAAGCTCTGCGTCCACCTGGGCAGACAAAACCGGTTTCAGGTCGACGGCTGCGCCGTCGCGGTTGACCTGAATATTCAAGTCGTCGCGAAACAGGCGCGCCTTGATCAATGCCCAGGACACCTCATTCCAGTTTTTGGTGTCTTCGCCATTGATGAAAGTGATCTCGTCGCCACTGGCCAGCCCGGCACTGGCAGCCACTGTGTTGGCGGGCGGCTCGGCGGTTTGTGTGGCCAGACCCAACGGCTGCATGTAGGCCAAAAAACCGTAAATAAGGGCAGCCAGCGCCAAATTGGCCAGTGGGCCCGCCAGCACAATGGCAATGCGTTGCCCCACCGGTTTTCTGTTGAATGATTCGGCAAGATTGATGTCTTGACCCTTCAGGCTTTCGGGGTCTCGCTCATCAAGCATGCGCACATAACCGCCCAGCGGAATCCATGAAATGGTCCATTCCACTTTGGATTTTTGATTCACCCATCGAAAAATCGGCTTGCCAAACCCCACGGAAAACCGGATCACCCGCACCCCATAAAAACGGGCCACGGAATAGTGTCCGTACTCGTGGATGAACACCAGAATGCCCAGTGCGATCAGAAATGAAACAACGGAGTTCAACATTGAATACCTACCAGGTCAATTTTCCAACACATTCAGTGGCATGGGCCCTGACAGACAGGTCCAGGTCAAATGCGTCATCCAGACTGCGAACAGATTCACCGCCAAAGCGCGACAAACAACTTTCTGTCAGGCGCACAATGTCCATGTAAGCAATTTTCTCATTCAAAAACAAGTCCACAGCCACTTCATTGGCTGCGTTGAAAACAGGTGCCAGCGCGTCTGGCTTGTTCAGTACATCAAAAGCCAGTTTCAGCATGATGAACCGGTTCAAATCGGGTTCTTCGAAGTCCAGACGGGCAAGCTGGACAAGGTTCAGGCGTGGTGAACCCGATTCAATCCGGTCGGGCAAGCCCAATACATGGGCAATCGGCGTTCGCATGTCCGGGCAACCCAGCTGGGCCAATACGCTACCGTCTTTGTACTCCACCATTGAATGAACAATGGATTGCGGGTGAACCAGTACAGACAGCTGGCTTGCCGGCAGGCCAAACAGCCAGAGTGCTTCGATCAGTTCCAGGCCTTTGTTGGCCATGGTTGCACTGTCGACCGATATTTTCCGGCCCATGACCCAGTTTGGGTGCGCAATGGCCTGCGCCGGGGTGGCCTGGGTCAATTCCTCAAGCGTTTTTTTGCGGAAAGGCCCGCCAGAAGCGGTCAGGATAAGCCTTTCAATGCCAAACTGGTTCGCCCTGGAAATGTCGTAGTTCTGCGGCAAGCATTGATAGATCGCATTGTGTTCGGAATCCACGGGCAGAATGGTGGCGCCCGATTCCTTGCAGGCCCGGATCATGAACTGACCGGCCAGCACCAGCGATTCCTTGTTGGCCAAAAGCACCCGCTTTCCAGCCTGCAATGCGCACAGTGTGGGTTTCAGGCCGGCCGAACCAACAATAGCAGCCACCACTGTGTCCACGCTGCGGTGGGCACACAGAGAATCCAGTTCATCTGCCCCCCCCATGTCGGGCACATAACCCAGCTTATGGTTCAGCAATTGGCTGTAGCCCTTTCGGTGCCACTCGGCAAGCGCCGCAGCATCACAAATAATCAAAGCCTGCGGACTGTGCGCACACGCCTGCTTGAAGAGCAAATCAATGTTTTTACCCGCAACCAGCCCAAAAACCAGGAAGCGATCGGGATGCCTGGCAACCACGTCCAGCGTGTTCACGCCAATCGTGCCAGTCGCACCCAAAAGTAGTAAATTTTGCACGGCCATTTTCCTGTCAACCCGCCATTGCACTGACCAGCAGTATGGCCAACGGCAATACGGGCAACTGTGCGTCAATTCTGTCCAGTATGCCACCATGCCCAGGCAGTAACTGGCTGCTGTCTTTCATGCCGGCACGGCGCTTGAGCATGGATTCAAACAAATCGCCCACCACGCTGTAGGCGCTTAACACCAGCAACCAGAAAGAAAACACCACGGGGTGCCAACGCTCGAAAGCCATGGCCTGCCAAGTGTTTTCAAGAACGGGAAACTGATCGGCCAGCAATACCACTGCCCAGCTGAGGATCAGCACGCTGAAGGCGCCGCCAAAGGCCCCTTCCCAGCTTTTTCCGGGTGAAATGCGTGGGGCCAGCTTGCGCTTGCCAAACGCCTTGCCGAAAAAATAGGCGAAGATGTCGGCAGCAAAGCAAATGGCAATGGTGCTGAGCAGAAAAACAATGCCGTAGGTTTTGGTGACGACCAAGGCAAGCCCTGCTGCCGCAATTAATACGAAGCCCACTGCACCATACACAACCGGATTGGTCAGCACGCCAAGCGACACATGTCGCAGGCACCAGGGCGCAAACGCAACCCAAAACACACTGGCCAGCGCCAAAAGCGGAAACCCCGGGGTTTGCAGGCTGAAAAACTGCGCGCCCGCCAGGCAAATTGAACCGCCTGAAATTGCATAAAGAATGGATTTTGACGCGCCGAACTGGCCCAAGCGCGCCCATTCCCAGAATGCGCCGAGCAGAACCGCCAATACAAACAAGTTCCAGCCAAGCGCACCGCCGTAGACCAAGACTGCAAGCAGTCCGAGGAGCAGGACTACCGCAGTGATTACACGCGTTCTAAGCATGATTTATGTCTCGTTTGAGAAACAATTCACTGCGCCGACTGCAGAACGTTGACCAGTTGTGGCTGAATCTGTTCGGACGTTCGACCAAAGCGACGTTCTCTGTTGTTATACGAATCAATGGCTTCCAGCAACATTGGTTTGCCGAAGTCGGGCCAAAACCTGTCTGTGAAGTAAAACTCAGTGTACGCCAACTGCCACAATAAAAAATTCGAAACACGTTGCTCACCGCCCGTGCGGATGAACAGGTCCGGTTCAGGGCTGCCATGCAGACACAGGTGTTGTGACAGTGAGGCTTCGTTAATTAATTCCGGGTTGTTAGCCAAATCAGGTTGGCTTTTCAGCATGTTTTTGGTGGCTTGAAGGATGTCCCAACGCCCGCCGTAGTTGGCAGCAATGTTCAAATGCAAACGGGTGTTGTTCTTGGTCAGTTCTTGGGCAGATGCAATGGCCGCCTGCAATTCAGGCTCGAATGCGGTGGCGTCGCCAACAATCCGCAAACAAATGTTTTCCCGATGCATGGCCTCAACGTCTTTGCGAAGCACGCGGATGAAAAGGCGCATCAACACACTGACCTCTTCTGGGGGGCGGCGCCAGTTTTCCGAGGAAAATGCGAACAGGGTCAGGTGTTCCACGCCCAGCTCACAGCAAGCCTGCACGGTGCGTTTAACAGCGTCCACGCCCCGTTTGTGGCCCGCCACACGGGGCATCAGCCGGTTTTTCGCCCAACGCCCATTGCCATCCATCACAATTGCGATGTGCTTTGGGATGCTGGATGTGTTGGGCACCTCCAGGGTCGAGCTTGTGAAAATGGCCATTGGTTTATACCGTCATGATTTCGGCTTCTTTGGACTGCAAAACCTGATCAACCTCGGCAACAAATTTGTCGGTCAGTTTTTGGATGTCGCCCTGTGCGCGGCGCTCGTCGTCCTCTGAAATTTCCTTGTCATTGACCAGGCGCTTCAAGGCCTCGTTGGCATCGCGGCGCAGGTTGCGAATGGCCACCTTGGTTTGCTCGCCTTCGCCCTTGATGAACTTGGTCAGTTCCTTGCGGCGTTCCTCGGTCAATGCGGGCATGGGTACACGGATGGTTTCGCCCATGGACGCCGGGTTCAAGCCCAAATCAGATTCGCGAATGGCCTTTTCCACTGCATTGGCCATGTTCTTTTCCCAAGGCTGTACCACGATGGTGCGGGCATCAGCCAAACTAAGATTGGCCACCTGGGAAATTGGCACCATGGAACCATAATAGTCGATCTGTATGTGGTCAAGAATGCCGGTGTGTGCACGCCCTGTGCGAACCTTTTGCAGGTCCGTCTTCAGGGAGTCAATGGACTTGGACATTTTTTCTTCGACTGTTGTGCGAATGTTTGCGACGCTCATAATTGAAATCTCACTGCATGAATCGATTGGGTTACATGTGCACCAGGGTGCCCTCGTTTTCACCTGCAACGGCGCGGTGTAATGCGCCTGGCTTGTTGATTGAAAACACTCGAATTGGCAGCTTCTGGTCGCGACACAGTGCGAACGCAGTGGCATCCATTACTTCGAGATTTTTGGAAATAGCTTCATTGAAGGTGATTCTTTCGTACCGCGTGGCGGTCGGGTCTTTGTTCGGGTCAGCCGTGTAAATGCCGTCTACCTTGGTTGCCTTTAATACCACCTCGGCGCCAATTTCCGAACCACGCAAGGCCGCTGCGGTGTCGGTGGTGAAAAATGGATTGCCTGTACCGGCAGCAAAAATGACAATTTTGCCTTCTTCCAGGTATCGGATTGCCTTTGGGCGGATGTAGGGCTCAACCACTTGCTCAATGTTCAAAGCGGATTGAACACGCGCCTGAACACCGGCACGCCTGAAAGCATCCTGAAGGGCAAGGGCATTCATCACGGTGGCCATCATGCCCATGTAATCGGCCGTGGCGCGATCCATGCCTGCAGCACCAGGAGCAATACCCCGGAAAATGTTGCCCCCGCCTATCACCACGGCCAGTTCCACACCGGACGCGGACACCTCAGCGACTTCTGCCACCATGCGTTCGATGGTTTGGCGGTTGATACCGTAGGAGTCGTCACCCATCAGGGCTTCGCCTGACAATTTGAGTAACACACGTTTGTATGCTGCCATTCAAGCCTCTTGTTGGATCATTGTCAGGATTCTATAACGTAAAGCAAGGAACTTCGTCTACACGCAAATAAAAAGGGGCTTCCCGGATGGAGAAACCCCTCTTTTTTTCCGGAAAGGAATTAACGGCCAGCAGCTGCTGCAGCGGCTTGCGCAGCAACCTCAGCGGCGAAGTCATTCACCTTTTTCTCGATACCTTCACCCACAATGAAAAGCTCGAAGCTGTTCACGGTGCTGTTTTTGGCTTTCAACATGCCTTCAACCGTCAGCTTGTCGTCTTTCACGAAAGGCTGTGACAGCAATGCCACTTCTTTCAGGAACTTCTTGATCGATCCCTCAACCATTTTCTCGGCGATGTCGGCTGGCTTGCCAGATTCGATCGCCTTGGCCTTGGCAACAGAACGCTCACGCTCGATTTCGTCTTGTGGAACACCGCTTTCGTGCAAAGCCTTGGGCTTGGTGGCGGCAATGTGCAATGCAACATCCTTGCCTACGTTTTCGTCAGCACTGGTGTAGTCGACCAACACACCAATCTTGCCACCGTGGATATAAGAGCTCAGGTTGCCAACCGCTTCAACGCGCTTGAAACGGCGAACTGACATGTTTTCACCGATCTTGCCGATCAGGGCTGCGCGAACTGTTTCAACAGTGCCTTCGCCCAAAGGCAAGGCAGACAGCGCTTCAACGCTGGCCGGGTTGTTGTCGGCAATCAGTTTGGCCACGTTGGCCACAAAAGCCAGGAAATCGTCGTTTTTGGCCACGAAGTCGGTTTCGCAGTTCACTTCAACAATGGTTCCCAACTTGCTGTTTTCGTTGATATAAATACCAACCAAGCCTTCTGCCGTGACGCGTGCCGCGGCTTTGCTGGCCTTGCTGCCCAGTTTTACACGCAGAATTTCTTCAGCCTTGTCGATGTCGCCATCGGCTTCGGTCAGGGCCTTTTTGCATTCCATCATGGGCGCGTCGGTTTTCTCGCGCAGTACTTTCACCATTGCTGCTGTAATTTCAGCCATTGATCTTCTCCTAACTGTCGGATTCTGAATTGGATAAAAAAAAGGGGCGACTTGTCGCCCCACCGGAAGACGAAGGCTGAATTAACCCTCGGCCCCCTCTTCAGACACTTCAACGAAGTCGTCGCCGCCTTTGATTGCTTCTACCACGTCGTTCACTGCCTGGTCACGACCTGCCAGTACGGCATCAGCCACTGAGCGGGCGTACAGGCGAATGGCGCGTGCGGAGTCATCGTTGCCAGGAACGATGTAGCTAACACCAGCTGGTGAATGGTTGGTATCCACAATGCCTACAACTGGAATGCCCAGCTTTTCGGCTTCAGTGATTGCAATTTTGTGGTAACCCACGTCGCACACGAAAATTGCATCAGGCAGGGTTGGCATGTCTTTGATGCCACCGATGGACTGGTTCAGTTTTTCAAGTTCGCGTGCAAACATCAAGGCTTCTTTTTTGGACATGCGCTCTGTACCGCCGTCGGCGATAATGGCTTCCATGTCTTTCAAACGCTTGATGGACGTTTTTACAGTTTTGAAGTTGGTCAGCATGCCGCCCAACCAACGCTGATCAACGAAGGGCATGCCGCAGCGTGCTGCTTCTTCGGCGATGATTTCCTTGGCTTGACGCTTTGTACATACAAACAGGATGTTGCCGCGATTGGCTGACAGGCGCTTGACGAACTTCAGCGCGTCGTCGAGCATGACAACGGTTTTTTCCAGGTTGATAATGTGAATTTTGTTACGATGGCCGTAGATGTAAGGGGCCATTTTGGGGTTCCAGAAGCGGGTTTGGTGGCCAAAGTGGCAACCAGCTTCCAGCATTTCGCGCATTGATGCTGCCATGAATTTCTCCAGTATAGACAGGGTTAAATGGGTTTGTACTGGGCCAGAAAGTTCAATTTTTTAGTGAACTTCACTAGCACCCTGTCGCACAAACCATTAAATTTACTCTTGTGCGCCGATTAACTTAACAAGTTAACCGTGGCGCTAGAGCAGCCAAAGATTATACTCGGTTAAAATACGTTAGCTCAAGCAGGAATTTAACAAAACCATGAATATTGTGATTAAAAACGAGCACGACATTGAGAAAATGCGTGTCGCGGGCCGATTGGCCTCGGAGGTTCTGGATTTCATCGGCCCCCATGTGGTCGCCGGGATCACCACGGAAGAACTCGATAAACTGTGCCACGATTACATGGTGAACGTGCAGGATACCATTCCTGCACCACTGAACTACGCCCCACCCGGCTACAGCCCCTACCCCAAGTCAATTTGCACATCGGTGAACCACCAGATTTGCCATGGTGTTCCCGGCGCAAAGAAGCTGAAGAACGGCGACATTATCAACATCGACATCACGGTGATCAAAGAGGGTTATCACGGCGATACCAGCCGCATGTTCATTGTGGGCGAAGGCTCGCTGGCTGCGCGGCGCCTGTGTGAAATCACGTTTGAAGCCATGTGGATTGGCATTGAACAGGTCAAGCCCGGCGCCACCTTGGGCGATGTGGGTGCGGCCATCCAGAAATTTGCTGAAGGTTTTGGTTATTCAGTGGTTCGCGAGTTTTGCGGGCACGGCATTGGCACCAAATTCCACGAAGAACCACAGGTTTTGCATTACGGTCGACCCGGCACCGGTGTGAAACTGGTGGAAGGAATGATTTTCACGATTGAGCCCATGTTGAATGCGGGACGTCGCGAAATCAAGGAAATGCCCGATGGCTGGACGATTGTGACCAAAGACCACAGCCTTTCAGCCCAATGGGAACATACTGTGTTGGTGACGGCTGATGGATACGAGGTATTGACCGTGTCGGAAGGCACGCCAGCCAATCCCCGGTTGAAAACACAGGTAGCATGAATTTGAGCATCGACTCTGCAACATCAGCGAAGAACACCCCTGAAGCCGACCTGAACGCGGTAAGGATTGAAATTAAAGGCAAATTGAAGGCCGATGCCCACTTGTGGCTGACCCCTTTTGATGAAAATACGCCTGCCGATGCTGTAGAAACAGCATTAAAACAACGTTGCAACCATGTTGATGATGCGCTTGTTTCGCTTTGGAATGCCCTTCAAATGCCGCCAGGATATGCCATGGTGGCTGTGGGTGGGTACGGACGTGGCGAGCTGTTCCCGTTTTCCGATGTCGATGTATTGATTTTGATCGACCACGAACCTGATGAAGCCAATACCGCGAAACTTGAAAACTTTTGTGGCTCGGGCTGGGACATCGGTCTTGAAATTGGGCACAGCGTCAGAACACTGGACCAGTGCGTTGACGAGGCCGCGAAAGACATCACCGTGCAAACAGCACTTGTTGAGTCCAGGGTTCTTGCCGGAAATATTCAATATTTCAATGATCTGGAAAAAAAACTTCAAGCAAAACTTGACGTAAAAACTTTCTTCAGAAAGAAAACACTTGAATTGCGTCAGCGGCACGCGAAATACCAGGAAACGCCCTACAGCCTGGAGCCCAATTGCAAGGAAAGCCCGGGCGGCTTGCGTGACTTGCATGTTATTTCATGGGTAAGCCGCGCTGCCAGTTTGGGCAACAGTTGGGCCGAAATGGCCAAGCAGGGTTTGATCACGCCCTTCGAAGCAGCCAAACTGCGCAACAACGAGCGAACCCTGAAAAAAATTCGCTATCAGTTGCATGTCACCACCGGGCGTCGGGAAGACCGGTTGGTGTACGACGTTCAAACCCAACTGGCGGAATCGCTGGGGTATCGGCCCACGGCAGCCAAGCGATCCAGCGAACAAATGATGCAGCAGTATTACCTGGCGGCCAAAGCGGTAATGCAGTTAAACACCATTTTGTTGCAGAACATTGAGCTGTCAATCTTTGGATCCAATGCAACGCCGGTTCCAATTGATGACGAGTTTCAGGAAACAGATTCCTTGCTCGACATTCGCGATGACGATGTGTTTGCCAAAAACCCATCGGCCATGCTGCGCGCCTTCATTGTGATGCAGCAAAACCCCAGATTGAAAGGCATGAGCGCGCGTACCCTGCGCCAGCTTTGGCACAACCGGATCAAGATCAACAGCGAGTTTAGAAAAGACCCGGTGAACAAGGCGCTTTTTATCGACTTTTTCAAGCAACCGCAGGGCATTGTCCACGAATTGCGCCGAATGAATGAAACCAGTGTGCTGGGACGCTACTTGCCGGTGTTCCGAAAAATCGTGGGGCAAATGCAGCACGACCTGTTTCATGTTTACACGGTGGACCAACACATTCTGACCGTGGTGCGCAATTTGCGGCGCTTCACCATGGCAGAACATGCGCACGAATACCCTTATTGCAGCCAGTTGATGGCCAACTTTGACGATCACTGGTTGCTGTACATCGCGGCGTTGTTCCATGATGTGGCCAAGGGTCGGGGTGGAGATCACAGTGTGCTGGGTGAAGTCGACGCGCGCAAATTTTGCAAAGACCACGGCCTGAATGAAGAGAACACCGATTTGGTGGCTTTTTTGGTCAAACACCATCTGACAATGTCAAACACAGCCCAGAAAAAGGATCTGTCCGATGTCGAGGTGTTGCGTGAATTCGCGTCATTTGTCAAAACGCCCCGCAATTTGACAGCCTTGTACCTGTTGACTGTGGCCGATATTCGCGGCACCAGCCCCAAGGTGTGGAATGCCTGGAAAGGCAAGTTGCTGGAAGACCTTTATCGCCTTGCTTTGAAGCACCTGGACGGCGAGGCCCCCAACCGCAGGCAGATGCTGGTTGAGCAACAGGCCGAAGCCAAACGGATTTTGCGGCTGTATGCCTTGTCAGATGACGTGCAAGACTCCTTATGGGCGCAGCTGGATGTGTCGTACTTCCTGCGCCAGGGGCCAAGTGACATTGCCTGGCACACGCGCCATCTGTATTGGCGCGTCGACACAGAACAGCCCATTGTGAAGGCCCGTTTGTCGCCCATTGGCGAGGGTCTGGAGTTGCTGGTTTACACCCGCGATGAAATGGATTTGTTTGCAAGAATTTGTGGTTACTTCGACTCCAAGAACCTGAGCATTCTGGATGCGAAAATTCACACCACGTCGCATGGTTACGCCTTGGACTCATTTTTAATTCAGCACGACAACGGTGACGAGTTTTACCGTGAAACCTTGTCCTTGCTGGAAGCCGAACTGCAAGACAGGCTGGTCAAGCGCATGCCGCTGGAAGCCCCTGTGTTTGGCCGCATGTCCAGGCAATCCAGGCACTTCCCGGTGCGCCCTTCCGTGGATTTGAAACCGGATGAAAAGGGCAATCAATACCTGTTGACCATTTCTGCGACCGACCGCACAGGCCTTTTGTATTCAATCACGAAGTTGCTGGCACAGTACAAAGTCAGTGTTCAAACCGCGAAGATCATGACCTTGGGTGAACGGGCAGAAGACAGCTTTTTGTTGTATGGTCAATCGCTGACATCGCAGAAGTTGCAAATTCAGCTTGAAACCGATTTGCTGGAACTTCTGTCGATTTAAACGCAAACACCACTCTATTCGTCGTGCAACTGCACCATCGATTTAATGATGCCCATCACGCGGCCCATGCCCTCGTGCACTGTTTTACTGATCTGGGCATGTGAAATTTCTTGTGCGCTTTCGCCCACACCCGCGGCCTGGTTCACCACCAAAGCCAGGTGTGCATAGGGAATTTCAAGTTCACGGGCCAATGCCGCTTCGGGCATGCCTGTCATGCCCACGATGTCGGCGCCGTCTCGCGCCAAGCGCTTTACTTCTGCAGCGGTTTCAAGACGTGGGCCTTGCGTGCAGGCATAACAGCCACCCTGCACCACCTGTTCACCCACTGAGTCGGCAGCCAGACACAATGCTGTTCGCAATGCCTGATCGTAAGGCCAGGTGAAGTCTATGTGCGAAACGGCCTGATTGTCACCTTCAAAAAAGGTGGCTGCCCGGCCATGGGTGTAGTCCAGTATTTGATCGGGCACCACCAATTGACCCGGCTTTAAATCAGGGCGAATTCCTCCCACGGAGGCAACCGACAAAATTCCATCAATTTCCAGCTGGGATAAGGCCCACAGGTTGGCGCGGTAGTTGATTTGGTGTGGTGCAATGGTGTGCCCGTAACCATGGCGCGCCAAAAATGCAATTTCATGGCCTGCAAGCACGCCAATGGTTAGCGCACCCGAGGGTTCACCATAAGGCGTGCGCTGCACTTTGCGTTTTGTGACTTCAAAACCGGGGAGTTGACTAAGGCCACTGCCGCCCAACACTGCGTACATTGTTTACTTCCTGTTGTTAAGGTAGTTGGAAAACTCGGCAGACACTTCCGGGTGTTTGAGGCCCAGTTCAACAGTGGCTTTCAGGTAACCAATTTTGGATCCGCAGTCGAAACGGGTGCCATTGAAACGGTAAGCCAGCACGGGCTGATCTTCCAGCAGCGACGCAATGCCGTCGGTCAACTGGATTTCTCCGCCCGCACCTTTTCCGGTTTTGCGAATGTGGTCAAAAATCTGGGAATTCAAAACGTAACGACCCACCACTGCAAGGTTGGTGGGTGCGTCTTTGGGATCAGGTTTTTCAACAATGGCGTTCACCCGTTCAGAACAGTTGTTCCATGGGGTGCTGGACACAATACCGTACGATTTTGTGTCTTCTCCCGGCACTTCCTGTACGGCCAGTACGCTGGCGTGTTCATGCTCAAACACCTTGACCATTTGATGCGTAACAGAGGGTGTGCCTTTGTCTACATCCATCAGGTCGTCGGCCAGCAACACCGCGAAGGGTTCTGTGCCCACCACGGGTTCGGCACACAACACGGCATGTCCCAGACCCAGGGGTTCCATCTGGCGAATGTAAATGCAGTTCACGTGGCTGGGCACAATGTTTTTTACCAACTCAAGCAAGGCAGTTTTACCACGTGCCAGCAACTCGGCTTCCAGTTCATAGGCCTTGTCGAAATGGTCTTCGATCGCGCGTTTGCTGCGTCCGGTGATGAACACCAGTTCGGTAAGCCCTGCTTCCAGTGCTTCTTCAACGGCGTATTGAATCAGTGGTTTGTCAACCACAGGCATCATTTCTTTGGGGCTGGCTTTTGTGGCGGGCAAGAAACGTGTACCCATGCCTGCGACGGGAAAAACGGCTTTTCGGACTCTTGTCATGGCAATGTACTCAATAAATGAAAGTATTCAAATAACGCGGCAGATTGATTAAAGC
>NZ_DAIUBR010000042.1:0-20817 GCF_036846585.1 Limnobacter sp.
AAAAAACTGATCCTGATCATCGCCATTGTGTTGATCCTGTTGGCCGCTGGCGGCGCTGCTGCTTACACAATGCTGGCTGCGCCCGCAGACGGCCAGGCAGCCGAAGAAAAAATCGAAGAACCCTCTGGCCCCCCGACGTTTGTGGTCATGGACCAATTTGTGGTTAATCTGGCCGAGCCCGACAGCACACGTTACCTGCAAATCGGCATTACCTACGAAGTAAGCGGCCCGTCCACTTCGGAAGAAATCAAGAATTTCACACCCGTGATACGCAGCCGCATCCTGTTGGTGTTGTCTGGCAAAAATGTGAGCAACCTGACCTCGATAGAAGGCAAGCAACAATTGATGGATGAACTGGTGGATCTGGCCCGTGTCACGATCAAGGGCGACCCCAAAGACCCCACGCGCGGCATTCGCGATGTGCATTTTTCCAGCTTCGTGATTCAGTAACAGGAACCCTTTCGCCATGCCCGGAGAATTTCTTTCACAAGACGAAGTCGATGCCCTGCTAAGGGGTGTCAACGGCGAAGAAGAAACGAAAGACGCGTCTGAAACCGCCGAAGGCGTTCGCCCTTACAACCTGGCCACGCAAGAGCGCATTGTGCGTGGCCGCATGCCCACGCTGGAAATCATCAATGAGCGCTTTGCCCGCCTGATTCGAATAGGTTTGTTCAACTTCATGCGCCGCAGCCCGGAAATTTCCGTTGGCCCCGTCAAAGTGTTGAAGTACAACGAATTCATTCGCAATCTGGTGGTACCCACCAACCTGAACATCATGGCCATGAAGCCCTTGCGTGGCAACGCCCTGTTCATTTTCGACCCCAGCCTTGTGTTTGCTGTCATCGACAATTTGTTTGGTGGCGATGGCCGATTCCACACCCGTGTGGAAGGGCGCGACTTCACCCAGACCGAACAACGCATCATTGCCCGCATGCTGGAAGTGGTGCGGGAAGAATTCGTGAAAGCATGGGCGCCCGTGTTTCCGCTCAAACCAGACTACCTGCGTTCGGAAATGCACACCCAGTTTGCCAACATTGCCACGCCTTCCGAGATCGTCGTGACCACGTCGTTCTCGATTGAACTGGGTGCCGGTGGTGGGTCGCTCCACATCTGCATCCCCTACTCCACCATGGAACCCATTCGCGACCTGCTGTATTCCAGCATGCAAGGTGACCAGGCCGAACCCGACAAGCGTTGGGTCACCATGCTGAAAAAGCAGGTACAAATGGCAGAAGTGGATTTGATCGCCAGCCTGGCCAGCACGCAGCTGACCGTGGCCGACATCATGGAACTTCGCGTGGGCGACGTGATCCCGATTGAAATTGACAAAGTAATTGAAGCCAGGGTGGACAACGTGCCCGTGTTCAATTGCAGTTACGGCACCAGCAGTGGGCAATACGCCTTGAAAGTAGAAGAGGTGTTGTCCGTGGCCAGTGAATCACATGCCGACGCACTGAACCTGGAAGCCCTGTTGAGCAAAGAATCCAAACAGCCTGAAAAGGCACACGAATAGCGATCAAGATAAGGAACAAGACCATGTCTGAACAGCAAGAAGAAACAGTGACCGACGCAGCCGACGATTGGGCAGCCGCGCTGGCCGAACAGGCCAGCACCGCACCTGCCAGCACAGCCGACACCGACAACCTGTTTGCACAAGCCACCGATGCAAAACCTGCAGCCGGGCTTTTTCAGCCTTTTGCCGGAAGTGTCGCTTCTGGCACGCAGAACGACATCGACATGATTCTGGACATCCCGGTTCAGTTGACTGTTGAGCTGGGTCGGACGAAGATACCGATTAAACACATTCTGCAACTGGCGCAGGGTTCGGTCATTGAACTGGATGGCCTTGCCGGTGAACCGATGGATGTGTTGGTGAACGGCTACCTGATTGCTCAAGGCGAAGTGGTGGTAGTCAACGACAAATTTGGTATTCGATTGACCGACATCATTACGCCTTCGGAGCGTTTGAGAAAACTCAACCGGTAATACCCCAACGCAGTCAAAAGGCATGCACACACAACAACAATACAAAGAAGCGGTGGGAACATTGATCACAAGGCGCAATCCTTTCGTACAGGGCCTGCGCCTTTTGTTCTTGTCGGGGGGGCTGCTTGCCTGTGGCGCAAGCCTGGCTCAGGAAGCGGCTTCTGAAGCCGCGACGCAGGCTGTTGAATCGCCAATGACAGGACACCTGCTTCAAACCACACTGGGCCTGCTGTTTGTTCTGGCCCTGCTGATGGGGCTGGTTTGGGTGTTAAAACGCATGGGCATTGGAAATACCCAACGCCGCGGCGGCTTTTACAAAGTATTGGCCACTTCCGCACTGGGCCCACGCGAGAAAATCGTGCTGGTGGAAGTTGGCGACACCTGGTTGGTGCTTGGCATGACCAGCAACAGCATCAATACCCTACACAGCATGCCTGCCGGCAGCATTGAACTGGATGAAATGCAAAGCCCCGCAGTCAACTTCGCAAAAATGCTGGAACGAATGAAAGCCGGCAAGGTGAAACCATGATGAATGGCTGGCACAAACACGCAGGCTACATCCCTGCGCTTGGCCTGTTGTTGCTGCTTGGCCTGTGCCTGCCCGAGGCCCACGCCCAGCAAGTGTTGCCCGGTGTCACCGCAAGCCCCGGTGCCAATGGCACCACCAACTACAGTGTGCCCATTCAAACACTGCTGTTTTTTACCTTCTTAAGCTTTCTGCCCGCATTGCTGTTGATGATGACGGGTTTCACGCGCATTGTAATTGTCATGTCGCTGCTGCGCATGGCCTTGGGCACGCAGAACTCGCCACCGAACCAGGTCATCATCGGTCTGAGCATGTTCCTGACATTTTTCATCATGACCCCCGTGTTTGACCGCGTCTATGAGAACGCCTACCTGCCCTTTTCCAACAATGAAATTGAATTTCAGGAAATGACAGACCGCGCCAGCGTTCCCATCAAAGACTTCATGTTGAAACAAACCCGTGAACCTGATTTGGCCCTGTTCATGCGCTTGGGCAAAGTGGAAAACCTGCAAAACCCGGAAGATGTACCACTGCGTGTACTCATTCCCGCCTTTGTCACCAGCGAACTGAAAACCGCCTTTCAAATCGGCTTCATGATTTTTCTGCCCTTCCTTGTCATCGACCTGATTGTGGCCAGCGTGCTTATGTCCATGGGCATGATGATGCTCTCGCCCATGCTGATTTCACTGCCCTTCAAAATCATGCTGTTTGTGCTGGTCGACGGCTGGACCCTGCTGGTGGGCTCGCTGGTGGCCAGCTTTGAAACCTGAACTGAATTGAGCGCACGCACATGAACAGCCAAACTGTCTTGAACCTGGGTCAAAACGCACTGGAAGTGATGTTGATGATTTCTGGCCCGCTGCTGCTTGTCGCCTTGATTGTGGGCTTGCTGGTCAGCATTTTGCAGGCAGCCACACAAATCAACGAAATGACCCTGTCATTCATCCCGAAAATTTTGGGCATCTTCGCCACCCTGTTGTTGCTTGGCCCCTGGATGTTGTCCACCCTGGTGGACTACACCCAAAGGCTGATCATGAACATTCCCAACGTGATCGGCTAAACAAAAGGCGCCAATGGTCGACATCAACGGCGAGCAACTTGAAATATGGATCGCCACTTTTTTGTGGCCCTTCATTCGCATACTTGCGATGCTGGCCACAGCACCGGTGTTCGACAACCGCACCGTACAACGCCGCACACGCGTGGGCCTTGCGGCCCTGATCGCCATTCTGATGATGCCCCTGTTGCCCGCACCGCCTGTACTTACTTCGGCCCAAGCCATACCAGTGTTAATTCAGCAGATCCTGATTGGTGTTGCCATGGGGTTTTCCATGCGCCTGGTGTTCGCCGCGTTCGAGATGGCTGGCGACCTGCTGGGTCTTCAAATGGGTCTGGCCTTTGCGCAGTTCATAGACCCTGCGCGTGGATCACAAACGCCACTGATCGGCAGTTTTCTGGGCGTGCTGGCCAGCCTTGTATTTCTGGTAATTGATGGGCATTTGCTGGTGATCGCTGCTGTGGTTCAAAGTTTTGAATTGATTCCGATTAGTGCCGACCTTAGCGTGGTCAAGCCGCAAAACATTGCAATGGCTGGCAGCATCATGTTCATGCTTGCATTGCAAATTTCCCTGCCGGTGCTGGCCGCTGTCTTGATCAGCAACATTGTGTTGGGCATTTTGGCCCGTGCAGCGCCTCAGTTAAACGTCATGTCGATTGGTTTTTCAATCACCATTGGCGCCGGCCTGTGGGTATTGTGGGTCAGCCTGCCCTACTTCATCGCAGGCATTGATGGGGCCATTGGCCGACTGCTCAGCATTTCGGTACTGAATTTGGGATGATTATTCCAGAAAAAAGTCGGTGTCCGCAGTAAAGCCTGCCACAGGGGTACCACCGGTCTGTTCGGCACCTTCGGAGATGTGATAACGAATGACTTCAATCAAATGTTCTACCTCAAAAGGCTTGACCAGGTAATCATTTGCACCCAAGGCAAAAGCCTGCTGCAAATCACTCGCCTCACTGCGTGCACTCAGCAACACAAAAGGAATTGATTTAAATACGGCATCGCCACGCACTGTCTTTAACAGTTCAAAACCGTCGATTTTCGGCATCATCAGGTCACTGACAATCAAGCGGGGTATACCGTTGCCTTGGGCATGATGTTCCCGCAGAAGTTCCAGCGCCATTGCGCCATCGCACGCCTCAGAGACATCAAGCCCGCTTAACTGAAGTATCTGGGACAAATTACTCAAAATCGTAAGGTCATCTTCAACAATCATGACGCGCGGCATGCTTCCTCCCTCATGGACGGTAAATCAATACACAACCAGTGGCGGTTG
The DNA here is from genome assembly GCF_036846585.1 of Limnobacter sp. Taxonomy (GTDB): domain Bacteria; phylum Pseudomonadota; class Gammaproteobacteria; order Burkholderiales; family Burkholderiaceae_B; genus Limnobacter. The sequence continues at coordinate 4,849 of NZ_DAIUBR010000042.1, forward strand.
CCACGGTTCTTGACCATGATACGGCCATTAATCAAACGAATAACCCGCTTGGTCAACAACAAGGTGAATGGCAAGTTCTCGCCTTTGAATGGCACCATGGTTTCTTCGTCGTGAGCCGGCTCCAATTGCCCACTCTTGACCATCCACGCTGGCCACTCATGTAACTCAATGCAAAAATTGAGCGTGCTCTGGTCAGGCATCTTGATACTCACTTTGCCTGCACCCGAGTCCTTGCTTTCAGCGAACGCCAGTATCTGGCGCATCGCCTGTGTAAAAACGTACTCATCCGAATAAAAATCGATTCGGTCCAGGCTTGGATCCAGGTGATACTCAAAACGGTGTTGATCATGTCGCCTGCGCTGCTCAAGGGCGGCAAACTGCTCGAACACCCTCCTTACATCCAGCAACGTAAAATTCAAGTGCTTTCGGGTGAAGTTTGACCCCATAAACATCAGGGTTTCGTCCACGAGGGCGCGAAGCGACCGCAAAGCCCCGCCAATCTGGTCAATATAATGCAAGGCACTTTCCATGCTCACAGGCTCTTTCTTCAATGCGCTTTCAAGCAAGGCTTTGGCCGATCCAATCACTGTCATCGGCGTGCGGATTTCATGCGACAGGTAAGAAACAAACTGGGACTTTCTGGATGACAACAGGGATTCCTCGTTCAACTCTTCGCGAATTGAAAGCTCAAGATCCATTTCTTCGGTGCGGTCGTGAATAATGCCCACGGCCTTGCTGGGCAAACCATATGCATTTTTTACGGCAACCAGATGAATGTCGAGCTTCAGCAATGAGCCATAGGTGGTGGTGTAACGCACCTGAACAGCCGCACTGGGTATATTGGCGGTCAAACAGACCTGAAGCGCTGCGTCAAGATTTTTGATATCTTCACTCACAATACCGGCACGCCAAGTGTCCGCAGACAAAGGCTTTTGTACCAACTCGTCAAGGCCGAACATACGCCTCCAGGTTGCACTAAAGGCCACCGTTTCCTGCTCAATGTCCCACTCAAACACACCATCTTCCAATGTAGCCACCGCAGCGACCAGGCTATCAACAGACATCTCATGGTCGTGCCGAACCAGTTCGATTGAACGCTCCAGTTGCTCAATGCGGGTGCGCTCCAATTCCAGTTCTTCCGAAGCATTGGCTACCTGGGCCAATGCATCCTGTTTCAACACTTGCAGTTTCTGGTTGTCGTCCATCAAAACCCGAACTGATTTGTCCAGCAAGGTATAGACATAGCACATCAACACCGAAATCATGAGCAAGGCGAAAAAACTGACAAACAACTCAAAACCGGACCACCCCGTCCAAAGACCATACCAAGGTGTCAAACCTGCCCCGTCGGTTACATGCACAAAACCTATCAGGCTCAAGGCAATCATCTGGTTCAAACCGACAATGCCAAAAATATAAATCATCCGGCTTCGAAGTGGCTTGGTTTTCCCCACGGATGTTTCGTGAGCAAACCGGCTCAGCAAAGCCATGCAGATGAAGAGAAAAAAGTACATTGCGATCAAGCCCGTCCAACGCACGCTGACCACTTCCTGGTTGTTCGGTATAAAAATGAAAGCCATGTGAATGGCAAACTGGATGAAGATTCCCAGCGAGGTGTACAGCAGCATGAACATGCCTGCCTTGCCCTTGGCCGACTGAACCAGATAATCCACATACAGGAAGACAGCGATACACAGGACAAAGGTCAGAATGGTGCCGGAAATACTGAACAGGGCATCCCTGGCAGACGGCAACGTAAGACCCACGAAAGCTGATGCGAAAAACATGGAAATTACATAGAGGGTAATCAGAACCCCGCGTCGAATCAGGTAGTGACTATTGGCAATCACAGGCGGGTTCTTGATTCGAACTTCCACCCCCACAGTCATGGCCAACAGTGATGCAAAAAACCCAAACGCCAATCCTGAAAGATGCGCTTCTGAGATAACTGCCGCTGCGAATGCGAAATCCTTCACAAGCCAATTCATGAACTTCACCGCCCCAAGTTGATTTATCCAGCTTCAAGCTGTTTTATTTATTGGACTGACAAGCCAGATACAAGGTTGCCAAGTGCTGAGCATAATTTAACAACTGGAAGAATGCGACCGACCCCCCGAATGGGGTAACCGGTGAACAAACTGGCTGCGGATACTACCTAGATCTGACGGCGTTATTCCGCCAATCAACTACGAACAACCCACCCAGCACCCAGGCGAACAACATGCCAACCGCCCCCTCATAGAAGGTACCGGGAAATCCGTAAAATTTCCACACCACAGTGGCTGCAACACCGCTGACAGACATGCACAACATGGCCACTGAAGTCAGTTTGGCGCCCAGAATGTACCAAATCAGTACAGGAACGAATGCTGCGCCAAGAGTTCCCCAAGCCCACACCACCAGCGAGAACACGCTTTGCTCACTCCACAAGCCAATCAGCAGGGCAAACACAGTGGTGCCCGCCGTGGCTGCCTTCAGCATCCAGCGGTTTTCAGAAGGCTTGAGGGGAAGGTCTTGGGTCAGCGCCGATGAACACGACAACACCAGCGAATCTGCCGTGGACATGGTGGCTGCGAATATGCCAGCCAGCATCAAGCCAGCCAGCCAGGGCGGTAACAGATCGCGTGCCATGTTGGGCAGGGCCATTTCCGGATCAAAGCCACTGGAGCCCCCAAAATACAGACGACTAAGCAAACCCACCGCCGTGGCAAAACAGTAAAACAGCAAGTAATAGCTGTAGTACCACAGGCGAACCTGGTTCATTTGCCGCGTGTCTTGAAGGGCCAGAAACCGGCTCACAATGTGTGGTTGACCCAACGCCGCGGCACCGGCGAACATCCAGCCCACCACAAAAGCAACAGGGCCTGCAAAACCGGGCATGTCCAGGCCAGTGGGGGTTGGATTGAGAAAACCTTCGATTGCACTGGCTTGCTCAAACACTTCATCCAGACCACCCAGGTGGCTGACTATGGCCACCAGCAGCACGGCCATGGACACCACCATGAGTAGCGACTGCGCTGCATCAGTCCAGATGGACGCCCGCATGCCACCTGCAATGCTGTAGGCGATCACCACCATCGCCACCATGCTCATGCCCACGACCGAGGGTATATCCAGCATGCCTTCCAGCGCCTTGCCACCTGCGGCTATTTGTGCAGCCGCGTAGGTACACAAAAACACAACGCTGACCACAGCGGCCAATATCTGCCAACTGCGATTGTTTGTTCCACCCCACCGCGCCAGCAGGCTGATGATGCCCGTGGCATGAACACGATCAGCTTCATCGCGCATGCGTTCATGGGCAACTTTTGATGCGATCAGGTCACCGGCAATCCAGCCCACCATCAACCAGACTGATTGAATGCCCACCGCATAGGTGTAACCAATCAGGCCAATGAACATGTAACCGGAATTGTTCGTGGCCACAGCCGACAGGCCCACCAGCCAGGGTGGTACGCTGCGGCTGGCCACGAAATAATCAGCCGCGCTGGCCTTGGCGTGCCGGGCAGAACTTAGCCCGATCAACAGCACCACGGCGAGACAAATAAAAAATGTCGCCCCCAAATTAAGCAGGCACCTGCGCCATCAAAGGCTTGACCTTGCGTGTCGCAAGAAACTCCGGGCGCGGCTCATCAGCTGCATACGGGGCATTCAGTGTATTGCTGAGTGCGTTGTACACGTAGAACAGGTTAGCCCTCAGGTGTTCGCTGGTATTCTTGCCAGCACCGTGCATCACATTGCAGTCAAACAACAACACCGAACCGGCCGGGGCTACTACTTCCTGCACACCGCCATTTTCCTCAAGCAGGCTCAGAAAGAGCGCAGGCGGTTTGCCCACAGCCTGCTTCTTGAATGCTTCGCGATAGCCCGTGGTCTCGGGTGTTTCGCCTGGGCAAGCAACAAAAGTTTTGTGGCTGCGCGGCATGAATTTCAATGAACCATCTGCTGACACTTCATCGGTCAACAACACGGTTGCGCTAATGGCACGCATGCCTGGCATGCCGTCCTCGGCGTGCCAGGTTTCGAAATCACTGTGCCACTCAAAGCCACTGCCGTAGTGTGGACTTTTGAAATTAAGGCGCGATTGGTGAATGTACACCTGGTCGCCCAACAAAAACTGAATCACCTCCAACATGTGCGGGTTGCTTGCGGTGTCTTGCAGCAATCCTTCCATACCATGTACGCCAAACAGGGTGCGAAGTTGTTGGTCGTCGGCATCCTCACTGGCCTCTTTGATCAACTGCCCGGGGTGAGTTTCAGCACAATTCTTGCTCACACGCTCGGCAGCGGCACGCAACCCATCCAGTTCATGCGCAGAAAACACATCGGTCAACACCAAATAGCCATCGTGTTCAAACTGAGCCAGCTGTTCTTTCTTCAAGGGTGAACTGTCGGCCCACTTGCTGTAAACCACCGGTTCCGTGCGTCGAATCAAGGCACCTTCGGATTTGTCACGTGTGGGATACGGGTCTCTTACGGCTGAAAAAATCATTGTTTTTCCTCCTGAGTAATTTTAGTTGCCAGCGCGGGGTAAGCGCCGGTTTCATCGTGCACTTCCGCACCGGTCACGGGTGGGTTGAACACGCAGGCCATGATCATGGGCTCGTCGAATGCACGCAGGATATGCGGGTCGTGCAGGTTCAGCGCGTACATGGTGCCCGCTTCAATCGGGTATACCTTGCCGTCGATCTTGCTTTCAATCTCGCCCTTGCCGCTAACGCAATACACGCTCTCCAGGTGGTTCTTGTAGTGCATCTGCAATTCCGCCTTGGCGTGAATGGTCGTGATGTGAAAGGAAAAACCCATCTTGTCGTCACGCAGCAGCATGCGCACGCTGTCCCAGCCTTTGGAATGAATGTGCTTTTCCGTGCCCTGTACTTCACTCAGTTTCCGAACAATCATGCCTTCACCTTTTTGCTGCTGGCCTCTTTTTCTACTTTGGCGCTGATAGTTGCAACCGCTTTCTCCAGAAGGATCAAACCTTTTTTCAGGTCTTCCATTTCGATGTTCAAAGCGGCAAACACCTTCACAACCTGACCGTCGTTGCCACAGGTTTCAATAATCATGTGATGCTTGAAACACTCAGCCACCACTTCATCAGCCAGCGCGCCGTTTTGCATCTCGATGCCCTGCATCATGCCGCGGCCTTTCACCTGCACGGTAATGTTCTCGTTGGCCTTTAAAATACGGCTCAGGCTTTTGTTCACCACGTCTGCACGTTGCGCAATGCCGCGCTCGAACGCCGGGTTGGCCCAGTACTTTTCAAGTGCCGCTGCAGCCGTAATGAATGCGTGGTTGTTGCCCCGGAAAGTGCCGTTGTGCTCGCCTGGCTTCCAGAAATCCAGGTCGGGGCGAATCAGGGTGACGGCCATTGGCAAGCCCATGCCGGAAAGCGACTTGGACAGGCAGATCAGGTCAGGCTCAATGCCTGCCTCTTCAAAACTAAAGAAGGAACCTGCGCGGCCAACACCTGCCTGAATTTCATCCAGAATCAGCATGGCACCAGCCTTGCGCGTTACCTTGGCCAGGTTCTTCAACCACGCCATGGAGGCCGGGTTCAAACCACCCTCGCCTTGCACACCTTCCACAATCACTGCGGCGGGTGCGTCTTGACCACTCGATTTGTCGGTCAGCATCTTTTCAAGATAATCGGTGGTGTCCACGCCCTCGCCCATGTACCCGTCGTAAGGGTAGCGGTCCACACCGCACAGGGTAGACGCCGATGGGCTGCGGTGGTGAGTGTTCGCAGTACAGGCCAGCGCACCCTGCGTTACACCGTGAAAGCCGTTGGTAAACGCAATCACCTGCTTGCGCCCGGTAATTTTGCGGGCCAGCTTGATGGCCGCTTCAACCGAATTGGTACCCGTTGGCCCGGTAAACTGAATGCGGTACTGCATGCCACGCGGCTTCAAAATATGGCGGTTGAATGCGTCAATGAATTTTGCTTTGGCGGCACTGTGCAAGTCGAGGCTGTGGCCAATGCCGTCGTCGGCAATGTAGTCAAGCAATGCCGATTTCATCTCTGGATCATTGTGCCCATAGTTCAACGAGCCTGCCCCAGACAGGAAATCGAGATAGTCCTGACCATTCATGTCGGTCATGTAGCTGCCCTTGGCACACACAAACAGCGTTGGAAAACTGCGGCAATAGCTGCGTGCTTCCGATTCGTTTTTCTGGAATGTACGAATTTTGCTGAGGGTTTGGAAGTCGATTGACTTGCTTGAGTCACTCATTGTTGTGCTCCTTGAGTTTGCAGGAATGTCGCCAGCGGCGATGTAGACAAGGCGATTTCCACCAATACTTCGGTGTTGTGTCGACCGCCAAAATGAGACTTTTCTTCAAACCAGTCTCTAGAAGACAAATCGCTGCCCCAATCGCGGGCCAGTGATTTGAAAAGCCCCCATGACGCCATGTTGTCGGGCGTGATGGATGTGTGAATTGTTGTAATGCCGCTTTGCTGCGCCAGTACCCAGTTGATCAGGCGCTTACCCAAACCCAGGCCGCGGGCCTTTTCCCCCACCGCCACTTGCCACACAAAAAAAGTGTCGGGCTGCTTGGGCGGAATGTAGCCAGAAACCCAGGCCACCACCTCGCCATGAAGGGTCGCCACCACGCAGGTGGAGGCAAAATGACTGCATTGCAAAAGGTAAAGGTAATGGGAATTCAGATCGAGGGGTTTGCAAGCATCCACGAGGTCGAACACGGCAGTACCGTCTTCTAGCACGGGATGTCGCAATACGGCATCATTACTTGACATGTGGATGAGATGGCTCTGTTATTGGCAGAACCACTTTCTGTTATTTAATAAACTATTTTCCCATCCTTTCGTAAAAACTCACGTGAAATCTAATGGCCCACGACGAGTTCTTATGAAAGAACACATTAATAATAGTTCATTTTATAAACAATTGCAAACCACTCGTCTGTGTACTTTTCTCAAAACAGACACGTTGTATTTGGTGGCATTGCTCTAAGCGTCAGTTTTTCCTACTCCGCATGCTTTTTAATCACTACAATTCATCAAATTGAATTAATTCACTTGGTTCTCGAGCATGGACAGCACACTACAAAATTCCCTCATTTCGCTTCGTCGAATTATCCGTGCCACGGAATCAAGTGCCCGCGAACTTGCGAAAAAAGCTGATATGGCCACCTCTGAGCTGCTGACGCTGCAATCAGTCGCAGACAACCCCGGCATTTCCCCCGGGGAACTTGCGAAGTCGCTCAGCCTGTCGCCTGTCACATCAACCGTTATTCTTCAAAAACTTGAAAGTCGGGGCTTAATCGAGAAAATTCGCAGCACGGTGGACAAACGCCGCCTTGAAGTGGTGCTGACAGAGAAGGGAAAATACGAGGTCAACGATGCGCCATCAAGCCTGCAAACCCGCTTTGCTGAGCGATTTGAGCAATTGCAAAGCTGGGAACAACATTTAATTGCGTCAGTACTGGGACGGGTCACCATGCTACTGGGGGCTGAATCGATGGATGCTGCGCCAATTTTGGACATCGGGGAATTGGACAAGGCTGCCAAATAAGAATTGACATATTGTTTAATTCTTTGAATAATCGTCTGAAATTTACAACACCTACCACTTTCGGGGTTTGACTGCTGCTCATGTCTGATTCAAGCGCATTTTTTAGACGCAACAAAAAAGTTTTGTGGTTTGTCATTGCAGCATTCATGACCCTTTTTGTGTCAATCCAGGTCAGCAAGGCATTTTCTACGCTTGATTCAAACTATGGCGAAATTGCCGAGTGCAATTACACCCATCAGGCCCCGGAACTTCAAACCCCGCTTTCCCGCGAAGACCAAGGCAACAAGTATTGCTCAAAACGCGGTTAAAAACAGAAACGTAGCCTAGACCTGCTCCACCAGCACGTTGTTCTTTCCAGCCCTTTTGGCTTGATACATCAGCTGGTCCGCAAGCGCCAGAAGCTTTTCCAGATCCGTGTCCTCAAATGAATTAATCACCAGTACACCCACGCTTGCAGAAACAGGCAGTTTCGGGCAGGTGTAATCTACAGCTTCCGCAATGGCGCTTTTGATTCGGTGCCCCAGATTCTCGGCCAATTCTTCGCGCACAATACCCAGACTTAACACGACAAATTCATCACCTGCCAGACGATACACTTTGTCTTCGGCACGCAGGCGAATCGACAGTTTGATACTGACGCGACGCAACAGCTTGTCGCCAACCGAGTGGCCCATCGTGTCATTCACCATCTTGAAATTATCCAGATCAAGAAACGACATGACGAAAGGTTCCTGAGCATTCAACATTCGCCAAATTGCTGCTTCCAGGGCTTTTCGGTTCAGGCTGCGGGTCAACGGATCCGTCAGGTTTTCTTGCCGCAACGACTTTGAATTTGCCTGAATTTTTACACTGACGCCATAAAACTGGGTGGGCAGAATGATCAAGAGAAACAGATTGGCATACAGCAGATCAAGATGCTCGCGCCAGAATGGAACCAGCCAATACAGCAGCAACATGATCAACAAACCCGCTGCAATATGACAGGCCAACATGCAGGGGCCGTATCGCATGCCCCGAACAAGCGCAACCACGGCCAACAAAGGCGAAGCCATGGCAAGGTAAGGGCTCGCTACGGCAAGCCCTACACCGATAATGAACAAATCCAGAAAGTAACAAGGAAGCTCGATTTTTTCCCAGTGACGCTCGCGATTGGAAATCAGCCAGGACTGCAACCAGGCAAGATGAAAATAAACACCCAATGTCACCATGAAAGTCAGCAGGGCCATGTTGCCAACAATGGCACCGCCGGGGGTTAGAAAAAACACGACCAGGAATGACACGCCGCAAAACGCCATGCGCTGCCGCGCGCGCGAGGCACTGTCGGAAAGATCCAGTACGGGTTTTAGCTTTCTAATCATGGTTCGCCGTGAACAAGAAACTCGAGAATATCACCACAGCGGGCGGGGGGATGTCGTCTATATTGGGTGACTAATTTCAGGGGGAGGGTTCCCGTGGCAACAGTTCTGCGACTAGACAAGATGACTGGTGTTCAGTAAAAAACCCGCCACAGGGGCGGGTTTTGGGGGTTTCGGTTAAAAATTTTATTTCGCTGGATCTGGCCTCAAGGTCATCCCGAGCGGGCCTTTGATGGTGCCATCCTCATTCAGGTCATAAATGATGGTTTCACCGTCGTTGGTGATTTTGACCTTTTTGTCTTCCACCACATAAGTTGCTTCACGGGTCACACCCATGGTTGACACATACACTGTGCCGTTGCCTTGAAACTCATATTTCTGCAAACCCAGATCATCTTTGTAAACACCATCCAGATTCTGACCACACGCAGCCAACAGCCCCACTAAACCCACCACAATGCAGGCTTGACGAATGTTCATGCTTCATTTCCCCTATGAATATCAGACTGACCAGAATTCCTGCAGGGCTTTGGCCGTGCGAATCGGAATTTCAACCATGGGCAGATGCCCAACACCGTCAAAAAGTACCACATCGGCGTGGGGAATTATCGCCTGATAAGTATAAGCACCGGTGTAATGCACAAGCCTGTCTTCTTTGCCCCACATGATCAGCGTGGGTGCAGTGGTGGCCGACATGCCGGGGCCGTTCGGGTTGGGCGCATTCACAAACATTTGATGAAACAGATGGCGGTTGACATGGCGGCGGTTGATCAGGTCTTGCGCCATCACGGGTGCAAGGGCCAATGCAATGGCACGGTTGTGAATGGCCAGGCTCATCAGGGTGTGCGCACCAGCCAGGCTTTCGACAATCATCGGATTGCGGCCTTCTTTCAGCCCCGCTTCGAAGTGGGTGTGGTCTGTGCCTTTTCCACCAGCAGGATTCATCAAACACAGGGTTTGAATCAGATCGCCATGTCGGCCTGCCAGCAAAGCAGAGACAAGACCCCCAACAGAATTGCCCACCAGGTGCACCCTACCCGGCACATGGGCCCCAATCCAGGCTGCAACACGGGCCACTTGGTCATCAAGCCCATAGGGCACATTGGCATTGAACTGGCTTTCGCCCCAACCAGGCAAATCCAGCACAAACAATCGGTGTTGTTTCAACAGGAAAGGCACCAGCGAAAGCCAGTTTTCCTTGTTGGATGCAAAACCGTGCAGCAACACAACCGGCTTGCCCTCGGGGTTGCCACCTTCAAGCCACACCAGTTCGTGGTCCAGCACCGTGGCTTGCTTGCGCTTCAGGCCCGACAAACCCGAATGCAGTTTGTTGATAAGCGGTACTGCGCTGCGGTTTTTCCATTGGCGAATTTTCAAACCATGCGGCGGTTGGGCCAGGCTGAGGTACTTCGGTGCCACATCGTCAAGAAATGCAAGCTCAAGATGGTGCATTCCGGCAAATTCCTTGCCAGTGCTTACATTGCCCATGAATCAAAACCTCCGGTACAAATCAAACGTTTGTTTGTTTTATCGACTGTAACATCGTGTGATGTAAAGGTAGGGAGATCATGCCCCGCTGTCAACGATAAAAATAGAGGGGTTTTTACTAATCGAGCCGCAAAGGCTTAGTCGTCGTAAGGCTGAATGCCAGTGGCTTTGATCATGTAGGCCGCATCGCCCAGTTCACTACTGAATTTGCTGGCGGTCAGTTCACCCCAGATCCAATAGGCTTGCATGGCCCCCACAGCAGGCTGGGGTTCGCTCAGCTTCACGTGAATGATCTGGTTGGCAGGCGGCGGCGGTGTGTGAATGCAGGCACCAAAGTACGGCACCAGCAACAGTTCGTCCACACCCTTGTCACTTTGCTCGATGGGAATTGCAAAACCGGGAATCCGAACTTTCTTGCCCGCAAATTCCGGGTTCACTGGCGCGTCGTTCCACGCCTTGCGCATGGTATCCAGGGCTTGCTGCGCCTTGGGGTCGTTGTCTTGAAGTTCGGCAATGTTCAGGCCACGAAATGCAGCCATGGGGTCCCAGTCGGCAGGCATTAAGTCGTCCCATTGCAATTCCGGAAAGGCGGGGTCAAATGCTGCGGGTTTTTTCGCATCGCTGCCTGGCAAGCGATCGCCCACCGCATAGTTTTCATTGTTGGCCGCCGCGTCGGTAGACAGTTGCGCCAGTGTTTGCTCCAGCTGCGTGCCACCCAGCGCAGGTTCATCCGGCTTGCCCATGAACCACGACGCCAGGCCATAGCCCACGGCTGTTAACACCACAACACCCACCACCATCGCGACCAATTTGCTGATTTTCATCTACCGCACATCCACTTGTTGCTTAATTCATTCTGGGGCTCAAACCATCTTGCAGCTGGTTTCGATAGGCCTGCCATGCGGGCACAAGCCCCAGCAAGCTGCCAAATGCCGCGAAGGCGGTTACTGCCATCAAGCCCGTGCCCAATTCATTCAAACCAACCAGTTGCAAACCAAATTGTGCCTGGACCCAAGGCGCAAGTGCAGCGCTTGCAAACCCAAGCACCACAACACCCAAGGCAACGCCCACCCACATCACCAAGGCGCTTTCAAGGCACAACAAACCAAACACAGCCCTTGGCCCTGCCCCGGTTGAACGCAAGACGGCCAGTTCCCGCCTGCGTTGCCCAAGGGTCACCAGCATCACGCTGGTCAAACCCAAAGCGCTGACCAATGCAACCAGGGCTGCCACAAACAGCAACACGCGTTCAACCAGCCCCACCGTTTGCCACAGGCTGCTTAAGGCCACACCGGGCAAAATGGCACTTAGCGCAACGCCGGGCCTGCTTTCCAGTTCGCGCTGCATGCGAAATACACCGACCCGGTTGTTCAAGGCCAACAAAACCGCAGTAACTGATTGGGGTTGCAAGTCGAATTTGGTCACATATTCAGCCGCAATGTCGGCACCGGGTACAGGCACACCCGCGGCCCAGTCCACATGAATTGCTTCCATGCCCGCCAGGCTGATGTGCACGCTTTGATCCACTGGCGTGCCTGTGGGCTTTAACACCCCCACAACCGTGAATGGCTTGTTTGCATGGCTTGGCCCGGTTTGCTGAATTTGAATGCCGTGGCTTAGCGCAATTTTGTCGCCCACTGCGTGCTTCAAACGTTTGGCCACTTCCGCGCCAAGCACCGCCTCGAACAACACAGCAGCAGGCCTTCCTACGCTGTAATTCTCAAATGCCCTACCCTGTGCAAACTGCAGGTTTTGCCGCGCGCCATACAAAAAATTGTCGAAGTACACAGCTTTTGTGCCCACCACAGCAAAGCCCCGGTAGGAATCGCCCAAGGCAATTGGCAAAGCCGATTTCACACGGGGGTCTTGCTCAAGGCGCTCAAACTCGGCATACGGTACATTGCGCGTGGCCTCTCCAATTCGGAATACGCTGTACAGCAGAAGAGAAACCGGGCTGGTTTGCGCTCCCACAATCAAATCGGTACCCGCCACTGCGTTTGAAAAACTGGCCTTGGCACTTTGCCGTGCCAAATCAATGCCCAACAACAGGCAGGTGGAGGTGATCACGCTGAGCAACAACAGCAGCAAACTGCCCTTGCGGCTCCATGCGCTTTTGCTGGCCAGCAACAACAAGGTTTGAATCATGTTGTTGCACCTGCATTCCAGCAGTTCATGTGTTCACGCCGCGCGCAGTGCTGTGCCAGTTGTGGATCATGGCTAACCAGCAACACCGCCGTGTTTTGTTCGGCGGCTTGCGCCAGCAACAATTCAACAAACCGGGCTTGATGCCCGGCATCCAGTGCCGATGTGGGTTCGTCTGCCACAATCAAATCGGGCTTGCCAATCAACGCACGCGCTGCCGCCACCCGCTGCTGCTGGCCCACCGACAGCGTGGCCACAGACTGCTGCAGGCAGTTGCCCATGCCCAAGGTGTTGAGCAATTGAACTGCCGCTTTTTCAACACTGCCAGCAGCCTGTACTGCGTTGTGCTTGCGGCGTTTGGAAAACTTGCAGGGCAACGTGACATTGTCGAGCACACTCAAATAACTGAGCAAATTGAACTGCTGAAACAGAAAACCCACGTGGTCCACGCGCAGGGCATCGCATTGGCCAGGGGAAAGCGTATTCAAATTTTTGCCCATCAGCGAAACATGGCCCGCTTGTGGTGTCAACACACCCGCCATCAAATTCAGCAAGGTGCTTTTGCCGCTCCCACTGTCGCCTTCCAGAAAAACGGTGTTCGAGGCTGTCATGCAAAATTCGGGAATGCGCAATTCAAACCCACTGCTGGCGTACTTGAATACGATGTTCTCGCACTGAAGCACCTTCGGGGTCATTGAATCACCAAAGTGCTCTTGGCTGGGGTCAAGCTGGCACCCACTTGCCCACTGAGGAACAGGGCTTGCACCTCGATTTTCTCGAAACCGGAAAATTGCCGAAACACGCGCACATCAATCACTTTGAGTTGTGCAGGGGCAGTGCATTCAAATTCATAGGCCGCATGCAGGTCGGAATGCTCATTCCTGGAATCATGGTGTTGGTGGTCGTCAGCAGGGCCGTGAGCATGCGGGTTCAACACATCGGAATGCAGTGTGTAGCCCGTGCGCTTGCACTGGGCAGCTGGCGAAAACGCAAACAGGCCGTTGGCTTTCAACAGGGAGGCCACCCTGCGCGCTTTCACTTTTTCGGTGTCGGTTCGCGGCGTGTGCTCGAACCCCAGCACGTTTTGCAACGGGGTGTAAAGGTTGATGAACAAACCGTTGCCATCTTGCACTATTTCCATTTCACCCGTGCCATGCACATGGGTCGCATCGTTGTGGCGGCTGTGGCCGTGGCTGTGGTCACCACCAGCCCAGGCCGATGCACCCAACAAAACCCCAAACACAAAAACACCCAATTTTCCGTGCGCCGACTGAACTGCGAAATATGCCATGTATATCCCTTTTTTGTTATTCAACTTCAGGCCTTGTAGACCCGTACTTGCCGAAGGAGGTTCCCGGCATCAACCGGAATTCATACCGGTCCGAATTCCCGCCAGAACCCTTTGTAGATTGCCTGCTCTGCATCACCCCGCTTTTCAAGCGGACAAGCCAGCCGAACAATCATTTTGTGCGCCAGTTCATTGTAGGCCTGCCAAAACACTTCAGGCTTGGCACCTGGCAAGTCAACAAATTCCGACACTTCAATGCGATCAAAATAACGATCTGCATCATCCAGCCAGGCCGCTGACACATCATTGGCCACTTGCAGTGCGATTTGTTCGGCTTTTACAGTGTCGGCCTTGAATGGCAGGATGATCTCGATGGTGTACAAACTGAATTGGCCCAACATGGACAGGTGTTTGATGGTGTGCGTGAACACCATCACATTCGGAACCGCAAGGCGGCGCCCGGTGTACTTGCCCGACATGCCGATTTCAAACAGCTTGGTGCTGAGCAAATCAATGTCTATCACCCGGCCATTTTGTGTACCAATTTCAATGTAATCGCCTATTCGGAATGGCTTGGACAACGAAATGTTCACATAACCCAACAGACTGAGCACCACTTCCTTGCCAGTGATAATCAATGCACCTGCAATTGCAATGACACTGAGAAAGGCACCCGTAATTTGCGAAGCCCACACGGAAACAAGCAGAAAGAAAACGAACATTCGCACCAGGTTTTTGAAAAAAACCAGCTGGGAACGCGCTTTCTCCGGGTGGTAGGTGTGCAGCTTGCGAAGCGACCAGGACAAGGCCCGGTTCACAAAGAAACCACTGGCCATCAACCCGAAGGTGATGGCCAGTTTGAACAGAAACAAGACGGTGGGATCTTTGAGTAATTCCATGCCCCTATGGTAACAGGGGAAGACCTCCAATCAGGGGCAAACCACCGCCCGATGTATTGCCGGCCTGACAGGCATCGGCATTTTCATAACTTGAATCGATCACCTGATCAATCCACTGGTTGATCAGCGCAACACCTTCCTCATGCACCACACTGCGCGCCAGTGGTGGCATTTTTGCAGCAAGCTCTACGGCTTCTGGCCCCATGCGATACGGCACAATGGAATCGCCCGACATGGCCGGATGAATGTCGTAGGTGCGGGTGCCCCGCCCTTCTGAACCACTTGCAGTGGGCTTCTTGCAAATGCCGTAGGTGCTGTCGACTGCGCGGAACACGTCCACATAGAAACCCGTGTTGGAAGCCTGCCCGTTCACATTGTGGCAGTGTGCACAATTCACTTCCAGATAGGCACGGGCACGGGCCTCAATGTCGCCTTTGGAATTGGCGGGCATGCCTGAATCGCCAGGCTTGTTGAACTTGGGAATGTGGTTCACGTTTGTGGCCACCTGCCGCTCGTCCAGATTAAAGCTGCTGGGGCAACCATTCATCAGGCCGGTTTCGCACATGAACTTCAACTGGTTCTTGCCATTGACCGGGTGCTGGGCCTGGCCGGTGAACATGGGCGATTCATTCACGTAGGCGCGGTTCAAATTGCGTGGCTTGGGGCCAATGGGCGCCGACCCCGGATCCACATCGTTGTTGCTGTGGCAAATGGCACACTGGCTGGCATTGGGGAACAGGTACTGGTCAGTGCTTCCCACCTGTCGTTTGCCTGAATCCACGTCCACATAATCCCAACTGGCCGAGGCTGTGCCGCCAAACTGGGTCAGCACGGCCTTGCGTTTTCCGCTGCCGGCATCTTGCCAAATGTACTCCAGTGCTTCCCAGTAGTTTTGCCCGTCCCTGCGCTGGCGCTTGATCAGCAAACGGGTTTCATACGGGGTTTCAAGGGCTCGCGGCTGGTCGACAAATGAAAAGGTTTTGGCAATGATGGTGCCCACCGGAAAATCAATGGTGGAATTCACCCGGCTTGACTCGTCTTCCAGGAAACGGGCCGGCCTGCCTTCCGGTATGAAGACCACGCGGTGCTTGATCGAGTAATCGCTGAACAGCTTGCTGTTCAAGACATACGGCATGCCCTGCCCGTTCGGTTTGCTGGCGGGGTCCTGGTCATTCGCAAACAAATTGTATTGCGCAAGGTCGGGGCAATTCACCGCGGCGGCGGGTTGGTTAACAACACCGGCTTTCAAAGGCACTTCACAC
>NZ_DAIUBR010000043.1:0-20031 GCF_036846585.1 Limnobacter sp.
ATGTGACCGGGGCAGTTCATCGGCTTCAAGGCGTAGTCGCGCTTTTCCGATTCGGTCGTGAACATGTGTTCTTTGTAGTTGTCCCAATGGCCCGACTTTTCCCACAGCTTGCGATCCAGAATTTGCGGGCAGCGAATTTCCTGATAATCGCCATCCAAATACACTTTGCGCATGTACTGCTCAATTTGTTGCCACAAGGCCCAGCCTTTGGGGTGCCAAAACACCAGGCCAGGGGCTTCGTCTTGCATGTGGAACAAATCAAGCTGCTTGCCCAGTTTGCGGTGGTCGCGCTTTTCAGCTTCTTCAAGGCGGTGCAGGTAGGCGGCCAGGTCTTCTTTTTTGGTCCAAGCGGTGCCGTAAATACGCTGCAACATTTCATTGTTCGAATTGCCGCGCCAGTACGCACCAGCCACTTTCATCAGTTTGAAGTGTTTCAGCTTGCCGGTGTTGGGCACGTGGGGGCCACGGCACAGGTCGATGAACTTGCCTTCGCGGTACAGGGAAATGTTTTCATTGCTGGGGATACTGGCAATGATTTCGGCTTTGTAGTGCTCGCCCTGGTCTTTGAAAAACTGCACGGCGTCGTCGCGTACCCACTCTTCACGGGTAACCACTTCATCAAGCTTGGCCAGTTCGGTCATTTTCTTTTCGATCGCTTCCAGGTCTTCAGGGGTGAAGGGGCGCTCGTAGGAAAAGTCGTAATAAAAACCGTCTTCAATCACCGGGCCAATGGTGACTTGCGCAGTGGGAAACAATTCCTTCACGGCGTAAGCCAGCAGGTGGGCGGTGGAATGGCGAATCATGTCCAGCCCGGCATCGTCTTTTTCGGTGACGATGGCAAGGGAGGAATCCGCTTCAATGGTGTGAGAGGCATCAACCAGCGTGCCATTTACCGTGCCGGCCAATGCGGCTTTGGCCAAGCCGGGGCCGATGCTGGCGGCAACTTGGGCCACGGTCACGGGGTGATCGAAAGCGCGTTCGGATCCGTCAGGCAGGCGGATTACTGGCATAGGTACTTCCCTTACGATTAATTGAGCTCGAATAAACTTTTTCGCAACCTTCTATTTTAGCCTTTTGAATGATGCCTGTTCACTCAAAAGTTGTTGATTGTCAACAAAAGCTGCGTAGATCAAGCCAATTTGGGCTTGTGAATGCCTTCTTTGATGTCTTTCTTCACTTTCTTGGCGGCTTTTTTCTCTTTGGGTGTGCTCAAGGCCTTCTTTTTGTCCATTTTGTTGCTTTTCTGTTCATGACTCATGGCCATCACTCCTGAATGTTTCACGTTGCAAATGCGCGCGTGATCCAGCCATTGTGCAACGGAACGAACTTTCTCGACGGATTTGTTTTTGCAAGAGGGGAGAAAATGGTAGGACCGACTGGAATCGAACCAGCGACCTCTGCCATGTCAAGGCAGCGCTCTAACCAGCTGAGCTACGGTCCTAAAAGAAGAGTGCGAAATATACACCAGCGCAGCCGCGGGGGCAAGCCCAAACATATTGACAAGGCTTCTGACAACACTTATTGTCATATTCAATTTCTGCCAGCCTAACCCACACCATCCAAGGAAAAACCATGGCCATTAGAATCAGTCCCCAATCGTTTGAATCCATGCGCAAAGTCATGAACGGCTTCTGGATTGTTGTGCCGGCCTACTTGCTGATCAGCCTGGTGATGCCCTTTCTGCTGGCGTTGGCCGCATTGCTGCTGGTGGCGCACACGCTAGAATTGCCAATTGCGTTCTTGCGCCTGCGCGGCAAGAACCTGCCAACCGTGGAAGTGGTTTCCAAAACGCTGCTTTATGGTTTTACCTGGTGGCTGCCAAAAAGCCTGGAAACCAGATAAAAACAGTTGAAACAAGGTGGTTTTTGTCAAAAAAGAGTCACACAACTGTCACAAGGTAGTCAAATCGGGCGCGTCTAATAAGTTCCATGACAAGAACATGGACATTAAATATGCGCTCGAACCAGTTGAACTTCAATCGACAAATTGCTGAACAACTGTTTGCCAAAGCGCCAACGGAGCAACACCCTGAGCCAGTCAAAAACCTGCTTACAACAGAAACTGACAATACGGCAGACGAACAGGGTTCCAACAAATACCGAACCATCTGGATATCCGATATCCATTTGGGCACGCCCGGCTGTCAGGCCGACGCCCTGCTCCACTTCCTGAAACACAATGAAAGCGACACGCTGTACCTGGTGGGCGACATCATCGACGGGTGGCAGTTGCGCAAAGGCTGGTTCTGGCCGCAAAACCACAACGATGTCATTCAAAAGGTATTGCGCAAAGCACGCAAGGGTACGCAGGTTGTGTTCATTCCGGGCAACCACGATGAGGCCGCCCGCCAGTTTGCCGGCATGACCTTTGGCGACATTCCCATCATGGAAAATGCGGTACACGTGACCGCAGACGGCAAACGCCTGTGGGTGGTGCACGGCGATGAGTTTGACCAAGTGGTGCGCTACGCCAAGTGGCTGGCCTACCTGGGCGACACGCTGTACAACTTCGCGCTGACCTTGAACCGGATGCTGAACAACATTCGAATCAAATTGGGTTATCCGTATTGGTCGCTGTCGCAGTTCCTGAAACATCAGGTCAAAAACGCGGTGAACTTCATTCTTGAATTCGAGCACGCACTGATTCATGAAGCCAAACACCGTGGCTATGACGGCGTGGTGTGTGGTCACATTCACAAAGCGGAAATCAAGGAAGTGGATGGCCTGCTGTACTGCAACGACGGCGACTGGGTTGAAAGCCTGACCGCGCTGGTTGAACACCCCTGCGGCAAGCTGGATATTGTGCACTGGCCGCACCGCGAACTGCCCGATCGCAAACAAAAGGCGCTTGAAACCGCCAAGGCGGAGTAAGCAGCCATGCGCATACTGATCGCAACCGATGCCTGGGCCCCACAGGTCAATGGCGTTGTTCAAACAGTCAGCCAGGTGGTTGCACAACTGACCGCACAGGGCCATGAAGTGCGGGTGATACACCCCGGTCTGTTCAAAACCATCCCCTGCCCCACTTACCCTGAAATTCGCCTGGCACTGTGGCCATTCACTCGCTTGCGCAATGAACTGAACTGGTTCAAGCCGCAGGCTGTGCACATTGTGACCGAGGGGCCAATCGGGCTGGCGATGCGCCTGTTGGCCCATGGGCGCAAATTGCCATTCACCACCGCGTACCACACCCAGTTTCCGGAATACGTAAAAGCACGTTCCGGCATACCGATTCGCTTCACGGCTGCGCTGTTGCGCTGGTTTCACCGGCCCTCAAAGGCGGTGATGGTGCCCACCCAGTCAGTGATCAACACCTTAAAAAGCCGTGGCTTGACGAGCTGCGTGCTGTGGCAGCGCGGTGTGGATTTGAATCGTTTTAATCCGCAACAGTCTGCCGCCAGCAAACATTTAAGTTACAGCCCCCGGGACTTGCCCCTGGATGACGCCCAGCAGGTGGAACTGCTGCGCCGCCTGAACGCCTGCAGCATTGAAAAACCGGTATTTCTGTACGCGGGCAGGGTCGCGGTTGAAAAAAACCTTGATGCATTTTTAAGCCTGGAATTGCCGGGCGAAAAATGGATTGCAGGCGATGGCCCAGCACGCAAGGCACTGGAAAAACAATACCCCGAAGCCCGGTGGTTCGGCATGCTGAACCATGTTGCACTGGCCGAGCTTTACAAAAAAGCCGATGTGTTTGTATTTCCAAGCATGACCGATACCTTCGGCCTGGTATTGCTGGAAGCCATGGCCAGTGGTTGCCCGGTGGCGGCATTTCCGGTCAATGGACCGCTTGATGTGGTGGGCGATTCCGGTGCGGGCGTGCTGGACTGGAACCTGAAAACTGCTGCAATGGCTGCCCTGAAAATTGAACGCCAGGTGCCGCTTGAACACGCCCGAAGCTTCACGTGGGAAAATTGTGCCGAGCAGTTTCAGGGTTACCTGGCCCCGATTGGAATTTCCGCCAGTGTGCCCAAACAAGTAAAGGCCACACACAAGCCAATCTCAAACAGACCCTGAACCCGGCACCTTCAGGCGCACCCCGCTTGAATTGCCTATAATAGGTGCAAAATCCAAACCTATATACATTCTCAGGAGCAATTCAAATTGGGATTTCTAGCCGGTAAAAAAATTCTCATCACAGGCCTGCTGTCTAACCGTTCAATAGCCTACGGCATTGCAAAAGCCTGCCGCGCACAGGGCGCTGAACTGGCCTTTACTTATCAAACCGAGCGTTTTATTGACCGTGTTACCGACATGGCCGCTGAGTTTGATTCCAAGCTGGTGTTTCCGCTGGATGTGGCTGAAGACACACAAATCGAAAACCTGTTCGCTGAACTGGCCAAACAATGGGATGGCCTGGATGGCCTGGTACACGCCATCGGCTTTGCGCCACGTGAAGCGATTGCCGGCGATTTTCTGGAAGGCATTTCCCGCGAAGCATTCCGCATTGCACACGACATTTCTGCCTACAGTTTCCCGGCACTGGCCAAAGCGGCCTACCCCATGATGCAAGGCCGAGAAGGCGCGTTGCTGACACTGAGCTACCTGGGTTCTGTGCGCATGGTGCCAAACTACAACACCATGGGCCTGGCCAAGGCATCGCTTGAGGCATCGGTGCGTTATTTGGCGGAATCACTTGGCCCCAAGGGCATCCGCGTGAATGGCATTTCTGCAGGCCCCATCAAAACACTGGCGGCTGCGGGCATCAAAGGTTTCAGCAAAATTCTGCACGCCGTAGAAGAAGCTGCACCGCTACGCCGCAATGTGACCATTGACGATGTGGGCAACACCGCTGCTTTCATGCTGTCCGATTTGGCGCGGGGCATTACCGCTGAAATTACTTACGTGGACGCGGGCTACAGCACCGTGGTCGGCGGCATGGCTGAATAACACACCAATGACCCTTGGTGGCGCAACTCCAGCAACCCTCGCTTTGGCGAGGGTTTCAAAAACCCTTGGTGGCGTCAAGCTGTTCACCGATGTGAACCTGCAATTGCAAAGCGGGCAATCGCTGGCTGTGATCGGGGAATCGGGTTCAGGCAAGTCCACCCTGCTTCACCTCATGGCCGGGCTTGACCGGGCCGACACTGGCGAGGTGTTCTGGGCGGGCACCGCAATTCATACCCTGAACAACAATCAGGTTGCCGCCAAACGCTTGCGCCATGTAGGCCTTGTGTTTCAGGCTTACTACCTGATGCCGCATTTGACTGCGCAACAAAATGTAGAACTGCCCTTTTTGCTGGCGGGGGAAAAGCCCAATACCGCCCGCTGCCTGCAATTGCTGGAACAAGTGGGCATGGCACACAAAACAGCCAGTTTTCCACGGGAAATGTCGGGTGGGGAACAGCAACGCGTGGCGATTGCGCGCGCGTTGGCACTGAACCCGCCATTGATACTGGCCGACGAACCCACGGGCAACCTGGATGAAGACAATGCCGAAAGGGTTTTGCAAGTGTTGCTTGCCGCCTGTTCGGCACAAGGCAGTGCCTTGGTGATGGTAACCCACTCAGTCAAGGCAGCCAGTCATTTGAACCACAAGCTGAACCTGGCAGACCATCATTTAACTGAACGAACCCAAACACAATCCAACACGGTCACAGGGGCTTAAGCCATGCGCTTGCCGCCCACACTGACCCTGAAGCTACAACTGTTTGCTGGCGCGCTGCGCGACCAGCCCGTGAAATGGTTGATCGCAACCCTGTCGATTGCAGTGGGCGTGGGCTTGGGCTTGGCCGTGCATTTAATTCACAAGCAGGCACTGGAACAATTCAACAACGGCGTGCGCCAGTTTTCCGGGCAGGCCGATTTACAACTGCTGCCACACAGCACCCTGTTGCCGGAAACGGTGTTGAACACCTTGACCGCTCTGCCCGAAGTGGCTGTGGCTTCGCCGGTTATCGACATGGAAGTGGCTGTTCAGGGCTTTGACAAGCCCCTTCGCTGGCTGGGGCTGGACGTGTTCACCGCCGCAGCAGTAACACCCAACTTCATTGGTCAAATTGAAACTGAACCGGGCAACGAAGCCCAACAGGGCGACATCCCGCTGCTGAACAACAGCAATGTATTTGTAAGCCCTGCCCTGAAGGAACAACTGCCCGCAGGGCAAAACACCTTGACCACGCTGGCGGGAAACAAATCCCTGCACTGGCACTTGGCAGGCAGTGTTCCTGCAGCAGGTGCGGGGCAATTGATTGCGGTGGCAGACATTGCTGCCGTGCAATGGAAACTGGGCACCCTTGGGCAAATATCGAGAGTGGATTTAAAGTTGCAGGAAGGCGTAAGCCCGACCACATTCCAAGCCCGATATGGAGCAAAGTTCGCCGAGCTGGGCCGCCTTGAAACACCGAACGAACAAGGTACCCGAGGGGCCAGCGTGTCGCAGGCTTACCGCGCAAACCTGTCAATTCTGGCCATGGTGGCGCTGCTCACCGGGGGCTTTCTCACCTTTTCCACACAAATGCTGGCAGTGGCCCAACGTTCGCGCCAGTGGGCCTTGCTGGCAGCGTTGGGGGCACGGGCCGGTTCGCTGCGCGCGCAGGTGTTGTTTGAATCGATGTGCTGCGGCGTGGTGGGCGGTATGCTGGGGGTTGCCATGGGTTGGGGCCTTGCAACCGCAGTGGTGCGTTATTTGGGCGTAGACCTGGGTGCCGGTTATTTCGAAAGCGTGCAAGGCAGCGTGCCGCTGGCACCCATCGATGCGATGTTATTTGGCGGATTTGGGGTAGTCGCCACTTTGCTGGGCGGTTTGTCGCCAGCACTGCAAACCGGGCAAATGGCACTGCACCAGCGCCTGCGTGCAGGCACCGAAGAGGCTGGCTTGCAGTTCGCCAACAAGGCACATTGGATGGGCTTGCTGCTTGGCTTTGTGGCAGTGGCCTGTTTGTGGATACCCCCTTACGGCAACATTCCGGTGGGTGGTTATTTGGCCGTGGCTTTTGGCCTGTTTGGCGGCATTGCAATGATCGGCCTGGTGGTGCGCGCCTTGATTCGCCACCCGACACAGTTGATGAAAACGGCCGATCTTGCCAGGTCGCGCCTGGCAAGTACGCCCAATTTGCTGGCTGTGGGTTTGTCAGGTGTGGTGGCCAGTTTTGCGCTGGTGGTGGCCATGCATGTGATGATTTACAGCTTTCGCTTTTCACTGGACAACTGGCTGACCCAGGTACTGCCTGCGCCACTGTATGTGAAATTGAACAGCGCCACCATTCCAGTATTTCCCGACGAATTTCAGGACAAAATTGCAGCCCTGCCCGGCGTGGATCTGGTCGAGTTCTGGGGGCAACAATCGATCGTGCTCGACCCCAAACGCCCTTCAGTGGAATTGATTGCACGGCCCATTTCCATTGAAGCAGCGCAACAGCGCCTGCCCATGACAGGCCGCACCATTGACGCCCCGCAGGCAGGCACCTTGCCGGTGTGGGTCAGCGAACCCATGACCGACCTGTATGGCCTAAAGACTGGCAGCCAACTGGAATTGCAACTGGACCAAGGCACACGCGTACCCACCACCGTGATGGGCGTGTGGCGCGATTACACCCGCCAGCATGGGGCAATTGTTCTACCCAAACTTGAATTGTTGCAGCAATTCAAAGTTCAATTCAAAGACACGCAA
Organism: Limnobacter sp.; assembly: GCF_036846585.1. Classification (GTDB taxonomy): domain Bacteria; phylum Pseudomonadota; class Gammaproteobacteria; order Burkholderiales; family Burkholderiaceae_B; genus Limnobacter. Next base: position 7,612 of record NZ_DAIUBR010000043.1, read on the forward strand.
GGTGCCGTGTGGCCGCAAGAAAATGTGAGCGTAAAAGGCATGGTGCAACGCATTCAACAAAGTGCAGCCACCACTGCCCTGGCGGGTAAAATTGACTTCGCTGAACCGGGTGAAATCCGCCAGCTGAGCCTGGATATTTTCGATCGCAGCTTTGCTGTCACTTATCTGCTTGAAATTGCCGCGGTGGTCATCGGCCTGTTTGGTGTGGGCACCACTTTTTCTGCCATGGCCTTGCAACGCAAGCGTGAATTTGCGCTGCTGGGTGCCATGGGGGCAAGCCCGGGCTGGATGCTCAGGCTGATTGCACGCGAAGCTTTCATCGCATCAACAGTGGCGGCGCTGGTGGGCTTGGCGATTGGCCTGGCATTCGCTGGCATTCTGATATTTGTGGTGAACCCCCAGTCATTTCACTGGACCATGGAATGGTTCACCCCCTGGCGCGATTTGTTCATCATGGTGGTGGTATTGGTGGGCATGAGCAGCGCCACCGTCACACTGGCCCTGCGCAGCAAACTGAACACGCAACTGGTTGAGCAACTGAAAGAGGACTGGGCATGAAGCGGCGGGATCTTTTAAAGGCTGGCCTGGGCCTGCCCGTGCTGAACTGGTCAAATGTGCTTTATGCCGAACATAGCCTGCAGCGCGTGTATGCCCAACCCAATCAGGAAACGCTTCCCGCCTTGCCCCGCGACCACGGCGCGCACCCCGCCTTTCGAACCGAATGGTGGTATTTCACTGGCTGGTTTGAAAGCCCGGAACTTGAGCAGCCTTTTGGTGTGCAAATCACGTTTTTCAGATCAGCCCCAAATGTAGACGTACAAAACCCCAGCACCTTTGCGCCCAAGCAATTGCTGTTTGCGCACGCTGCCGTGGCTCTGCCTGCCACAGGCAAATTGAAACACGAACAAATCATTCGCCGCGCAGGCAGTGGTGGTGCGCAATTCAAATCAAACCGCGAACGGGTTTTGAATATTGAAATGCCGGGTTGGCAACTGCAAACCGCACAGGGCAATGAATGGCAATGCGCCATTCAAACACCGCAACTGGCCATGAACCTGCGCATGGAACAAACACAAACACCGTGGTTGCAAGGCCTGGGTGCTTATTCACAGAAAGGCCCAAAGCCCGAACAATCAAGTTACTACATCACCCTGCCCCACATGAAAAGCAGCGGCACTATTCAAGTCAACGGCAAAACCTTACCTGTCACAGGCAGCTTCTGGATGGACCATGAATGGTCCAGCACCGTACTGGCACCGAATGCCCAAGGCTGGGACTGGGTGGGCTTGCATGGCAACAATGGCGAGGCATTGATGGCCTTTCAAATTCGCGACCAAGAACCGACCAAACCCGCGGTGTGGACCCATGCAGCACTACGGCAAGCCGACGGCACTGTGCGCAATTTCAAGCAAGTGAAATTCGAGGTATTGAAACGCTGGAAATCAATCCGCACCGGCATTGAATACCCGGTGTCGCAGCGCCTGGTGCTTGACGAACAAACTTTCGACCTTGAACCCTTGTTTGACGATCAGGAACTGGATGCGCGTGCCAGCACGGACACCCTGTATTGGGAAGGTGCTGTGCGTGTGAAAAGCGCAAGCGCTTCACCGTGGGGACAAGGCTATCTTGAAATGACAGGGTATGATCGCCCCATGCAACTTTGAGCATTCATGAACAACACCAACAAATTTCAAACCCTTGGCTCCACTTTGGGTTCCCTGATCAGCCCCCACAAGGCTTGGGCTTTCGCAGCGTTGGGCGCATTGCTGCTGGGCTCGGCCATGTCGCTGACCATGCCGGTCATGTTCCGCTGGTTAATCGACAGCGGTTTTCTTGCCGGTGAAAACCCGGAAGGTTTGAACACCGCATTTGGCTACCTGCTCGTGCTGGTGTTTGTGCTGGCTATGGCCAGTGCCGTGCGGTTTTATTTGGTGACCACGCTGGGCGAACGAATTTCTGCAGACCTGCGCAACCGGGTGTACAGCCATTTGCTGGTGCAACGCCCGGAATTCTTTGAAACATTGAAGGTTGGGGAGGTACTTTCGCGCCTGACCGCCGACACCACGCTGATTCAAACCCTGGTTGGCAGCAGCCTGTCCTTTTTCCTGCGCAACAGCCTGACCACTTTGGGCGGTTTGGTGATGCTGCTGCTGACCAGCCCCCTGCTTTCCGGTGCAGTGTTGTTGCTGGTCGTGGTGGTGATGGTGCCAGTGGTTATTCTGGCGCGCCGGGTTCGCAAATTGTCGCGGGCCAGCCAGGACAAACTGGCCGACAGCAGTGCAATTGCGCAAGAAGTTCTGAACCAGATCACGACCGTGCAAGCCTTTAATCAGGAACACGCAGAAGCCGCAAAATTCACCACCTCCAGCGAGCAAACCTACCAAACCGCACGCAGGCGAACTGTAAACCGGTCGGCCCTGTTGTTTGTGGCGATTGGCCTGGCATTTTCAGGCTTGGTCGCGGTGCTGTGGATGGGTGCGCAAGCGGTGGCCAGCGGCGAGATGAGCGCGGGCGAGCTGGCCCAGTTTGTGATGTACGCCGCGTTTGTGGGTGCAGGTTTTGCTGCATTGTCAGAAGTGCTGGGTGAATTCCAGCGCGCTGCAGGTGCTGCAGAACGGCTGGTTGAACTGTTGAACCTGGACACAACGATTCACAAACACGGTCTGAAACCACCGCCCAAGCAAGGCGGTTTCCTGATTGAATTCAGCCATGTGGATTTTGCCTACCCTTCGGCCCCTGAAAAATTCATTCTTGAAGACTTCAGCTTGAACATTCAGCGCGGCGAGACACTGGCCGTGGTTGGTCCGTCTGGTGCAGGCAAATCAACCCTGTTCAGCCTGCTGCTTCGCTGGTACGACGTGAACCAAGGGCAAATATTGATAGAAGGCAAAGCACTGGAAAGCCTGCACCTGGAACAATGGCGCGCCAATTGTGCCTATGTGGCCCAAGAAGCAGTCATTTTTTCCGGCAGCCTTCAAGACAATGTGCGGTATAGCAAACCAGACGCCTCGGCAGAGGAAATTGACAAGGCATTGGCCGACGCTGCAGCAAGCAATTTCGTGCGCAAAATGCCCCAAGGGTTGAATACTTCCGTGGGCGAGAAGGGCGTGCGCTTAAGCGGCGGGGAACGCCAAAGGGTATCGATTGCCCGCGCCGTATTGCGCGATGCAGGTTTGCTGCTGCTGGATGAAGCCACTGCCAGCCTGGACGCTGAAAGTGAACAACTTGTGCAACAGGCCATTGAAAAAAGCCGCCACGGACGCACCACGCTGATTATTGCCCACCGTTTGGCCACTGTGATGGCGGCCGACCGAATTGTGGTGATGAACGAAGGCAAGATTGTCGAGATGGGCACCCACAAAGACCTGATGAGCAGGCAAGGTTTGTATGCCAAGCTGGCTTCCTTGCAGTTCATTGACGAAAATGCACAGAAGTTGATGGCGTGAATTAGCAGGCTACTGATTTTTTTGCCAACTCGTCGGGGTTGCCGGCTCACTTAGCCAACTCGGCAGTGGGTTTGATCAATGCTCGCGACTTCGCATCGACGCGGGAGTACACGATTAATCACCAACCTGGTTTTGGCGCAATCGGCAGCGATCTCCCAATCGCTTCGCCTTCAAGAAAACCTGCCCGTTTGAATTCACACGTTACCGTCGGCCGCAGGCCGACACTAAGGCTTGGCCATCTTTTTTGCCAAGCTTGATGAGTCAGTGTGAACTTCAAAGGGAACAACAGGTTTTCTGGCGAATGATTGGGATACGCGACGATTGAGCATCACAACGAGGTAAACTTAGTAGACCAAAGACCCCTAGAATTCGCAGCTAATACACCATGCAACAGTACCTTGACTTGATGCAGCACGTGCTGGACCACGGCACCGACAAAATGGACCGCACTGGCACCGGTACGCGCTCGGTTTTCGGTTACCAAATGCGCTTCAACCTGCAAGACGGCTTTCCCATGGTGACCACCAAGAAGCTGCACACCCGCTCGATCATTCATGAACTATTGTGGTTTCTGATGGGCGACAGCAATATTCGGTACCTGAAAGAAAACGGCGTGAGCATTTGGGACGAATGGGCAGACGAAAACGGCAACCTGGGCCCGGTATACGGCGTTCAATGGCGCAGCTGGCCCACGGCCGATGGCCGCCATATCGACCAAATCGCCCACTTGATGCAACAAATTAAAAACAACCCCGATTCCCGCCGCCACATCGTAAGTGCCTGGAACGTGGCAGAAATCCACAACATGAAGTTGCCACCTTGCCACGCCCTTTTCCAGTTCTATGTGGCCGATGGAAAATTGAGCTGCCAGCTTTACCAGCGCAGCGCCGACATTTTTCTCGGCGTGCCCTTTAACATTGCAAGTTATGCGCTGCTGACCCACATGGTGGCCCAGCAATGCGAACTTGATGTCGGCGATTTCGTGTGGACCGGCGGCGACTGCCACCTGTACAGCAACCACATGGAACAGGTGACCGAACAACTCAGCCGGAAACCCTTTCCCTTGCCTACGCTGAATATCAAACGACAACCCGAGAGCATCTTCGACTACAGGTTCGACGATTTTGAAATTCTGAACTACACCTGTCACCCGCACATCAAGGCACCGGTGGCTGTATAAACCATGAAAGTATCCATCGTGGCTGCCGTGGCCAAAAACGGCATCATCGGCATTGAAAACCGCCTGCCTTGGCACCTGCCGGAAGACCTTGCTTTTTTCAAGCAAACCACCCTGGGTTGCCCGGTATTGATGGGCCGTAAAACCTATGAATCCATCAACCGCCCCTTGCCAGGGCGCTTGAACGTGGTGTTGACCAGCAATGCCGGTTGGCTGCCTTCGCCAGCCAAAGACGGTACGCCTCGAAGCGTTATTTCATACCCGAGCGACCTGCCCGGCGGCGGCACCACGCAAATTGCCACCGCCACCAGCTTGCCGGATACTTTAAAATGGTTGTCAGAATTCAAGCAGGTGTTTTTGATTGGTGGCAGCAATTTGTATCAGCAGGCACTGGATCAGGATCTGGTAGACGAATTGATACTGACCGAGATTCAGCAGGATTTCGCAGGCGATACCAGTTTTCCAAAATGGGACAGCAATCGCTTCGCAGAAGTTGACCGAATCACCAATCCCGCCACCAGCGAACGCGCATGGGGCTTTGATTTTGTAAAATACGCCCGGATAACCACGGGATTGTAAGGAGTAGAAAATGGCACGTACAGTAAACTGCATCAAGCTGGGCAAGGAAGCCGAAGGCTTGGACTTTCCACCGGCCCCTGGTGAATTGGGCAAGAAAATTTTTGAAAACGTGTCCAAGCAAGCCTGGCAAGACTGGCTGAAACACCAAACCATGCTGGTGAACGAAAACCGCTTGAGCCTGGCCGATGCACGTGCACGCAAGTACCTGATGGAACAAATGGAAAAACACTTCTTTGGTGATGGTGCTGAACAAGCCGCCGGATACGTACCGCCCAGCGAATAACCAAGGCGCAAAAAACAATTTGCTGATACAAAAAAAGCCCCTTGAAACAGGGGCTTTTCTTATTGGTCAGGCCGTTGCATACTGAAAACGTCAACCAGAGTTTTCAGCATGACCAGCTTCCAAGACACTGTGCTGTTTCGTTATTTTTTCTTTCATTGGCTGTTTCGCGATGCCAGTGTGAAGGAGTTGTATCAACGATCCGCAGCAATTGCCCACAACAAAGCAAACCGGCATCACCTGATCACCTACTTGCGGCGCTGGATCGCCCTCACGCTGCTGATGTATTTCTTCGGCATCATGCTTGAACAGTTCAACACGCTGGCCTGCGTATTTTTTTACACGGTCGCCGCACTTTGCGCCTGCACCATTGCGAAAATTACCGTGGCCTGGATATTTCTGGGACAACAAAACCCGCAACGCAATTTGTGATCAGTTGTCGGAAGCTTCCTGCGCCACGGCCTCGGGCCCCTGGTGACGAACATCACGCCCCTTGACCATGTACACCACGTGTTCAGACATGTTCTTGGAGTGATCACCGATTCTCTCAATCGCCTTGGCGATGAACAGAATTTCAATGGAACGGGAAATGGTACGCGGGTCTTCCATCATGAAGGTGATCAGTTGGCGCAAAATCGCCTTGAACTCGTCGTCCACTTCGATATCAGCCTTCACCACTTCAGCAGCAGAAACTGCATTCACTCGCGCGTAGGCATCCAGCACCTTCCGCAGCATGGCAATCGCATTGCTTGCAATGCGGTGCAAATCCACCTTCGGCACAAAATGTTTGCCTGCATCGGCAATCATCATGCCCATGCGCGCCACTTTCTCGGCTTCATCGCCAATTCGTTCAAGGTCGCGAATCATCTTGATGGCAACAATGACCGAGCGCAGATCCACAGCCGCAGGTTGACGGCGAGCCAGAATGTGATTACTCAATTCATCGATTTCAAGTTCGATGTCGTTGACTTCCTTCTCGCGTCGAATCACTTCCTTGAAAATACTCGTGTCCGCGGCACCCAAGCCTTCAATGGCAGACACGATCTGATTCTCCACCAAGCCGCCCATCTGGAGTACGCGGGTACGCAACGACTCCAGTTCCGCGTCGTATTGTTTGGAGGTGTGTTCAGTCATTTGTCTTCCTTACCCGGATAATTGTTGTAACGAATCAATTTGGCACAGACAGATGACAGAAATTTGTCAAGATTGCCAAACCCTTTACTTTATTCTGCCATGTTCTGAACAATTATTCAGGTCTTCGTCTCGTCTGTATTGGCCATTAAAGCGTTTTTATACCTTCAGCTGTTGCGATTAGCACCACATCGGCCCGGCGAATGGCGAAAAGGCCATTTGTGACCACACCGGGCCAATGGTTGATTTCTTTTTCCATGGCAACAGGATCTGTAATTTTTAAACCAGCCACGTCCAGAATGATGTTTCCATTGTCGGTAATAAAACCTTCCCGCAAAGTGACCTGCCCGCCCAGTGCAGCAAGCTTGCGGGCAATGGCATTGCGCGCCATGGGCAACACTTCAACCGGCAAGGCAAAGGCACCAAGCACCTGAACCAGTTTTGATTGGTCGGCAATACACACAAATTTGTCGGAAATATCCGCAACAATTTTCTCGCGTGTGTTGGCCCCGCCGCCGCCTTTGATCAGGCAGTTTGCCGGGTCCACTTCATCGGCACCATCCACATAAATCGACAGGCTTTCAACATCGTTCATCTCAACAATGGGCACACCAATTTCACGCAGCTTTTTCTCGGAACGCACGGAGGAAGACACCGCCCCCTTGAGTTGAATGCCGGACTGCGCCAACTCATCAATGAAGCAATCGACCGTGGAGCCTGTACCGACGCCAAGAACCGTACCGGGCTGAACATATTCAAGCGCGGCCTTGGCCACCATTTTCTTTAAAGCGAGAGCATCCATAAATTGTCCAGAAGTCCTGATCAGGTTAAACGTTGCATAACCACAATTTTAAGCGACTTTGCCTGCTACAACCCGACGTATCGCTGAAAAGAAAAAACCAACCGCGAACAGTTGGTTTTTCCGGGCTTTACAGCAAAAGTTGCTGTATTACTTCTTTTTCTGTGCAGGCAAATCGGTGCACACGCCTTTGTAAACTTCAGCGGCCATGCCCACACTTTCACACAAGGTGGGGTGTGGATGAATGGTTTTACCGATGTCTACTGCATCTGCGCCCATTTCTACAGCCAGACACACTTCGCCGATCAAGTCGCCGGCATTCATGCCCACAATGCCGCCACCCACGACACGCTTCGTTTCTTCGTCAAACAACAGTTTGGTAAAACCGTCGTCAGCGTTGTTGGCAATGGCACGGCCCGAGGCAGCCCAAGGGAATACAGCTTTACCCACTTTAATACCCTGGTCTTTGGCTTGATCTTCGGTAAGACCAACCCAAGCCACCTCGGGGTGGGTGTAGGCCACGCTTGGAATAACACGTGCGTCGAAATAAGCCTTTTCATCGGCCGCCGCCTCTGCGGCCACATGCGCCTCGTGCACCGCTTTGTGCGCCAGCATGGGTTGCCCTACCACGTCGCCAATGGCGAAAATATTGGGCACGTTGGTGCGCATTTGCTTGTCCACAGGAATGAAGCCACGGTCGGTAACCGCCACGCCTGCTTTCTCGGCTCCAATTTTCTTGCCATTGGGCGTGCGGCCCACTGACACCAACACCATGTCGTAAAGCTGCGGTTCTTTCGGGGCTTGCTCGCCTTCGAAAGTGACTGCGATGCCTTTCTTGGTGGCTTCAACGCCCACGGTTTTGGTTTTCATCATGATGTTGTCAAACCGCGGTGTATTGCGCTTTTGCCAAACTTTCACCAAGTCGCGGTCAGCGCCCTGCATCAAGCCGTCGAGCATTTCGACCACGTCCAGGCGGGCACCCAGTGCGGAATACACGGTGGCCATTTCCAAACCGATGATGCCACCACCAATGATCAACATGCGCTTTGGAATGAAAGGCAATTCCAGTGCGCCGGTTGAATCAACAATGCGAGGGTCTTCCGGAATGAAAGGCAAATGCACAGGCTGTGAACCTGCAGCAATGATGGCTTTGTTGAACTGAACCACCTGCTTGCTACCATCGGCCACCACCACTTCCAGGTGGTTTGCGCTAACAAAGCTGCCCACGCCGTGCAGGGTTTTTACCTTGCGGCCTTTGGCCATGCCGGCCAAACCGCCTGTCAACTTGCCCACCACACCCGCTTTGTGCGCACGCAGTTTATCAAGGTCAATTTTCGGCCTGGCAAAGGCAATGCCGTGTTCGCCCATGTGCTGCGCTTCTTCCAACACTTGTGCGGTGTGCAACAGTGCCTTGGAGGGAATGCAACCCACGTTCAAACACACGCCACCCAGGGTGCTGTAACGCTCAACCAGAATGGTGTTCATGCCCAAGTCGGCACTGCGGAAGGCGGCTGAATACCCGCCGGGGCCTGCGCCCAACACAAGCACATCGCAAGTGTGGTCAACCTGACCGCTGTAGCTGCTGGCAGGGCCAGCAGAAACATCGGGGGCAGCAGCGGGCGCGGCTGGCTTGCTTTCCGCTGCTGTCGCGGGTTTAGGCTCAGCTGCAGGTGCAGCAGCGGGTGTGGCTGAAGATGATGCGCCACCACCGCTGATTTCACAAATCTCGCTGCCCTTGGACACTTTGTCGCCCACTTTCACGAGCAGCTTGGTGACAACGCCATCATCAGAAGCAGGAATTTCCATGCTGGCTTTGTCAGATTCAACTGTGATCAAAGATTGCTCTTTGCTTACTTTGTCGCCTTCTTTCACCAACACTTCAATAATTTCTACGGTATCAAAATCACCAATATCAGGAACGATCAGTTTCATGTGTTCATCCCCTTACAGCAGCACTTTGCGCATGTCGGCCAACACGCCGGCAAGCTCAGTGGTAAATCGGGCCGCCATTGCACCGTCGATCACGCGGTGGTCATAACTCAGGCTAAGCGGCAGCATCAAGCGGGGCTCGAATTCCTTGCCATTCCACACCGGCTTCATGGCTGATTTGGACAAGCCCAAAATAGCCACTTCAGGTGCGTTGATGATAGGCGTGAACAAGGTTCCACCCACGCCACCCAAAGATGAAACCGTGAACGTGGCACCCTGCATGTCGGCGCCTTTGAGCTTGCCATCACGAGCCTGGGCAGACAATTCGCCCAGTTCATTGGCAATTTGCGAGAAACCTTTTTGGTCCACGCCCTTGATCACAGGCACCACCAAACCATTCGGTGTGTCTGCGGCAAAGCCGATGTTCCAGTACTTTTTCACAATCAACTTGTCGCCAGCTTCACTCAGCGAGGCATTGAAGGCAGGGTACTTTTTCAACACAGCAACGCAGGCTTTCATCACGAAGGCCAGCATGGTCAGCTTCACGCCTTGTTTGGCCAGCGCGGCGTTGGTGTCTTTGCGGAATTGTTCAAGATCAGTGATGTCGGCTTCGTCGAACTGCGTAACATGCGGAATCATGACCCAGTTGCGGTGCAAGTTCGGGCCTGACAATTTCTTGATGCGTGAAAGTTCTTGTTCTTCAATTTCGCCGAACTTGGTGAAATCAACTTTCGGCCATGGCAGCAAATCAAGGCCACCACCACTGCCACCCTTGGCTGCACCGGCAGAAGAAGAACCCACGCCTGCAACCGCGGCTTTCACAAAATTGCGAATATCGTCAGGCGTAATGCGGCCTTTTGGACCTGTGCCTGAAACGGTGGCCAAATTCACACCCAGTTCACGGGCAAACTTGCGAACAGACGGGCTTGCATGCGGTGCGTTCACCGATGCAACAGTTGGGTTGTGCGGTTCCACGGATGCAGCAGCAACAGGCGCAACAGCCGACTTCGGTGCTTCAACCTTCGGTGCTTCAACCTTCGGTGCTTCAACCTTCGGTGCTTCAACCTTCGGTGCAGCAGCACCGCCCTCTGCGGGTTCCAGAATTAGCATCAAGGTGCCCTGGGCCACCTTGTCGCCAATTTTCACTTTCATTTCTTTCACCACACCGGCTTGCGGGCAAGGAATTTCCATGCTGGCTTTGTCAGATTCAACCGTGATGATGGATTGCTCCGCCGCCACGGTGTCGCCTGCCTTGACCAGCACCTCAATAATTTCCACCCCGTCAAAATCGCCAATGTCGGGTACGTTGATTTCGATTGTCATTTCGCTCGTCCTTTTTCTTGTGCGTCGACCAGTTATGCGTAGGCCGGGTTGGGCTTGTTGGGGTTGATGCCGTATTTCTTGATTGCTTCACCCACGGTGCTGAGTGGAATGTCGCCCTGATCGGCCAAGGCCTTCAGTGCAGCAACAGTGACGAAATGACGGTTCACCTCAAAATGCTCGCGCAACTTGGAGCGGAAATCGGAACGACCAAAACCATCCGTTCCCAACACCTTGTATTCACGGCCCTTGGGCATGAAGGGGCGGATCTGGTCGGCAAACAACTTCATGTAGTCGGTGGACGCCACGATCGGACCTTCGGTTTTCGTCAGCATTTTCTCAACATAGCTTGGCTTGGACTTCTTCTCGGGATGCAGCATGTTTTCACGTTCTACATCCAGACCTTCGCGGCGAAGTTCGGTGAAGCTGGTCACAGACCACACATCTGCGGCAACGCCCCAGTCTTTCTCAAGCAGCTCGGCTGCTTCCAGTGATTCACGCAAAATGGTGCCGGAACCCAGCAACTGAACATGCTTCTTGCCAGCCTTTTTCAGGGCTGATGCACGGCAAACGTACATGCCCTTCAATATGCCTTCTTCCGTGCCTTTCTTCAGGCCAGGCTGCGCGTAGTTTTCGTTCATCACGGTGAGGTAATAGAACACGTTTTCCTGGTCTTCAACCATGCGCTTCAAGCCGTGCTGAATGATCACGGCCAGCTCGTGGGCAAAGGTGGGGTCGTAACTGACGCAGTTTGGAATGGTCGACGACAGAATATGGCTGTGGCCATCTTCGTGTTGCAAACCTTCGCCGTTCAGCGTGGTGCGGCCAGCGGTGCCACCCAAGAGGAAACCACGCGCCTGCATGTCGCCGGCAGCCCAGGCCAAATCGCCCACGCGCTGGAAACCAAACATGGAGTAGTAAATGTAGAACGGAATCATCACGCGGTTGTTGGTAGAGTACGACGTGGCCGCCGCAATCCACGAACTGAATGCGCCCGCTTCGTTAATACCCTCTTCCAGAATTTGACCGGCTTTGTCTTCGCGGTAGTACATCACCTGGTCTTTGTCGACTGGCTCGTACAACTGGCCTTGTGAGGAGTAAATACCCAACTGGCGGAACATGCCTTCCATACCAAAAGTACGTGCCTCATCGGGAACAATCGGCACAATGCGCTGGCCCAGTTCCTTGTCACGCACCAGTGCAGTCAACACGCGCACAAAAGCTTGGGTGGTCGAAATTTCACGACCTTCCTTGGTTGGTTCCAGCACGGCTTCAAATGCATCCAGACCTGGCACTTTCAGTTTTTCATCGGCTTCGCGGCGGCGCTTGGGCAAGTAACCACCCAAAGCCTGACGGCGTTCGTGCAGGTACTTGATTTCCGGTGCATCGTCGGCGGGTTTGAAGAAAGGCACATCGTCGATTACATCATCGGTGATCGGGATATTGAAGCGATCGCGGAATTCCTTGATAGATTGAATATCAAGCTTCTTCTGCTGGTGGGTGGTGTTCTTGCCCTGACCCACTTTGCCCATGCCAAAACCTTTCACGGTTTTCGCCAAAATCACGGTTGGCTGGCCTTCGTGTTTCATGGCAGCGTCGTAAGCAGCATGCACTTTGTGTGGGTCGTGGCCACCACGGTTCAAACGCCAGATGTCTTCATCCGTCATGCGGGCAACCATTTCCAGCAGCTTGGGGTGTTTGCCAAAGAAGTTTTTGCGCACATAGGCGCCGTCATTGGCCTTGCAGTTCTGATATTCGC
>NZ_DAIUBR010000044.1:0-19635 GCF_036846585.1 Limnobacter sp.
TTTCAGCGAATTAAATCAGTTCGGGTGATATCAGCCGAGTGACAGGGTGAACACCAATCTATGAATCTTCAAACTGCACACGAATTTTCTTCGCCACTTCCAGCAAACCAGCCGGTGACAAATCATTCAGTTCAATCAGCGGTGATTCATCAATGTTCGGGTATTCACGCAATATCGATCGGCGGTAGGCTGGGTCGTAATGGTTGCGCATCAAGCGTTCAAACAACTCGGGCATTTGGCGTTCGGCGGCCAGTTTTTCCCATTCTTCGTATTCCTTGCCACCCACCAGGCTTCGAATAAAGCGAAGGCGTTCCAGCATGCCCTGTGGGTCTTCTTCAAAGTGTTTGTAGTCTTCTCGCCAAAGCGAAACCCGCTGCTGCATGTCGACATGCAGGCGAATGGTTTTGCCCGCGCGCATGGAATCGAGCAATGAAGCGGGCAGTTGAACATTACCGATTTTTTTGCTTTCCGCCTCCACCCAAATCGGCTTGGTGGGGTCACATTTCGCAAGTTCTTGCAACAGCAGGGTGTCAAAGTATTTTTGCGAGGGCTGCGGCGTGCCGGGCACTGCACCAATAATTGAACCCCGGTGGCGGGCTATGGCCTCCAGGTCAACAACCTGGCAACCTGCCTCGCGTAGCGCGTACAACAAACGGGTTTTGCCGCAACCCGTTGGGCCACTTAAAACATGGTAGTTAAATTGCGTGGGGGCTGTTTCCAGTTGCTCATTCACCCAACGGCGATAGGCCTTCCAGCCACCTTGAAGTTTCTGAACGTCGTAACCAATGGTTTCAAGGGCATCAAACCACAGCTTGCTTCGCTTGCCGCCCCGGAAGCAATACACCAGCACTTTGCCGTCTTTGGGGTATTTGGGCAGGTCGTCACTTAAGTGCCGCGCAATATTGGCCAGTGAATAACGCACACCAATGCTGTAGGCCGCCATTTTGTCGGTTCGGTGCAGTGTGCCCACTTCGGCGTATTCGTCGTTGTTCACCACCGGCATGTTGACAGCACCCGGAATGTGGTCTTCCTCGTACTCGCGGGGCGAGCGGGCATCAATGATCAGGGCGTAGCTGGAAAAATCGTGCATTTGAACAACAATTGGGGGAAATCAGACCACCTTTCAGGATAGCTGAAAATCAGGTGGGCAAGTTTCGCCCTGGCAAGGTTTTCAGCCCATTGGCAATTGTTTTCACGCCCTTCCATTCAATCGCCTTTCGCTTTTGCAACATGGGCCAAAGCTTCATCAGCAGTTGCGCAGTGGCCAGTACATCGGCCGTGGCTTGGTGGCGGTGCTCGCATTCAATGCCGTAACGCTGCATCCACACATCTAGCGGAAGCTGGTGGTTTTCCTTGTGCAGCACCGCCGCCAAATGTTCAAGGTCCAGCCAGTGTTTGTGCGTGGACCGCCCCAGCACTCGCCGCATGGCTTTGTTGATCAGAATTTCATCAAACCAGCTGTGAAAGGCAATCAAGGGCGAATTGCCCACATAGTGCAAAAACTCGCCAAGCGCCAACTCTGCACGCACGCCACCTTGCTGGGCCCCAATGCCGATGCCATGAATCAGGATGTTGCTTTTGTCGATGGCCTCGAATTCGATCATGTCAACAATCTCGGGTGGCTGTTTGATGACCACTTCAAAGGTGTCAGTCAGCGAAATTCGCGGGCGGCGCTGCGAATCAAATTCAATGGCCGTGGCTGCAATGGAAATAAGGCGGTCTTTTTTCGGATTCAAGCCCGATGACTCCACATCCACCACCACCCAGCGGTCGGGGTTGGGGCTGGAGAAATCGAGGCTGTGCGACAAGCGGTGTTTGATATAAGTTGCCCACCCTTGTACTGGCAACAGCTGGCCGGGTGCAGTAGTACTCAACGCATGTGCTCCATTTCAATGCGTTGTTGCAAACGGCGCCCAACCCTGAAGCATTCCTTCAATATGCGACGGTCGATGTTGTCCAGCACATCGTAGTTCACCACATTGGGCTGATCGGGCAAATCGGGCACAGCAACCCCCTCGTCCAGCTGAATTCGCAGACGCATCATCTGCAAAAATTCAAATGCACTGACCCAGGCGTCACGGCGCTGTTCTTCCACACTTAAACGTTTGGCCACCGCCTCAAAACGGCGGCGTGTGTTCACTTCGTCGATGCCAAAAACGAGCGAGAAAAACCTGGCTGCATCAACAAATACCGCTGTACCCTGCTTCTTCAGGTCAAGCGTGCGTATGTCGTCAATTTCAGTGGTGTCGATGCTGCCATGCCAGTTCAAAGGCGGACGAAAGCGCATGATGTTTTCTGCCAACAGATGCAGAAAAATCGTGGACTCTTTGGCACGGGTAACAATGTAGTCGCGAAGTGGTGCGGCCAATTCCTTGTTGCCGGCCAGGGGGCGAAGATCAAAGAAGATATTGACGCGCAACAGGTTCTCTGGCGTGGCCACATCGATCCAGCGGGCAAACTTGTTAAGCCATTCGCCTGCCGTCAGGCAGCATTCCGGGTTGCTGGCCATGATGTTGCCTTTGCACAGCGGGTAACCACACTGGTCCAGGGTTTGATTCACCTCCTTGCCAAAAGCCAGCCAGCGGGGGCGATCCACATCGGGTTGATTGCTGATGAACAGCAAACCGTTGTCCTGATCGGTGGCAATGGTTTGTTCAGAACGGCCTTCGGAACCAAAACTGAGCCAACAATAGGTGGCAGGGTCGATGCCCATGCGGTTGCCCACCACTTCCAGAATTCGTTCGGTCAGCACGTCGTTCAGGTGGCTGATCAGTTCGGTCAATTGTTTGGCGGCAATGCCCTGGCCCAGCAGGTTCTTGGCAAAACTGCGTATGTCGTTGGCGCATGCACGCAACATGTCGGCATCCTGGGCCGATCGAATGTTGCTGCTGATCTGTTTTAACGACAGACGCTGCATGGCAAATATGTCGCGTTCAGACACAATGCCGCTTAACTTGCCATGTCGGGTCACCGGCACGTGGCGAATGCCAAAGCGCGACATCAACAGCGCAGCATCTTGCGCGGTCATGCTTTCATCCAGCGTGTGCACAGGGGCATTCATCACTTCTGAAATCAGCGTGCTTAGGGGCTTTTGAGCCATGGCCACGCGGGAAAGCACGTCCTGGCGTGTCAGAATGCCTTCCACTTGCATGGCATCATTCACCACAATCATGGAACCGATGCGGTGTTCGTGCATCACTTCAAGCACCTGTTTTAAAGGCGTATTGGGCGAACAGGAGAACGGTGCATGGCTACACACGTCGCGCAGGGGTTTTTCCAGCGTTTGCTCAGCCAGCGTTTGTGAAGAATAAGCCACCTGAATGGCCTTTCTGGACAAGTCCAGAAACTGCATGGTGCGCCGGGTTAAATAGTCGGAGAACACCGGGCTTTTGCGGGCCAAAGCCTGCACGCCATCGAAGGTGAACATCAGGCAAAAAGTGTCTTCCCGCGCACTGTAGGTAGCAGTAACTGCCCGTTTGGCCAAAAAGGCATTGACCGGGAACATTTCACCGGCTTCATACTGAAAACCGGTCGACGACAAATCGGCCAAACCTTTGCGCCCCACCGCAGACCCTTTTTCAACGTAATACAGGTAAGGGGGCGGGCCGTCTTCCGGGCGAACAATCACCTCGTTGGGCGCAAAGTAGGTTTCAGCGCAACCTTCAAGCAGACAATCCAGGTCCCGCAGGGGAATTTCACTGAAAGGGGCGTGTTTGATCAACCTTTGTTTGATGTAGTCCAGTATTTGGCCGGACGGGCTGGTGTTTGGGATGCCAGATTCAAGGGTATTGGGCCCCGGATCTGCCACTTGTGCGGCATTCGGTCGATTCACAGTCTCTCCATTTGCTGGGCGTAAATGGTTTTTATAGTGGTTTTCCCTATTGTAGCCCCAGCACCTTACAATTTGCTTGTTTGATCGAAGAGACGTGGTTTGAAAATATTTCTTGCTTTGCGTCTGCGCTAAGAATATATTCGCGCAAACTCCCCCTATGGCTGTTTTTTCAGAGGTAAAAATGCAGTCAAACCCAACCACAATCATTGTTGATGGCGCCGGCGTTGAAGCCTTGTGCCAAAGCTGCGGCGTGTGCTGCTCAACGTTCCGGATCAGCTTTTACTGGGGCGAAACCACAGCGGCTGAGGGTGGGGTTGTGCCGGTCGAAATGACCGAACAGATGAACCTGTACCGCAGCTGCATGAAAGGCAGTTCGCAAAGCAAGCCACGTTGCATTGCTTTGGCGGGCAATATTGGCGAGTCAGTAACCTGCACCATTTACGAAAACCGCCCTTCCCCTTGTCGTGAATACGATGTGTTTGATGCCCAAGGGGAATTGAACCCCCGGTGCAACCAGGCCAGGGAAAAGCACGGACTAAGCCCTTTGAACGTCAGGTTTGTACCCGCCACGCCTGTTAATTCGCCCCACTAAACGCTTCCCGATCATGCTCTTCCACAGCCAGGCGAACCGCCTGGGCATTGGCAAGGGCCTGTGGTGTGTCGCCATGCACACACAGCGTTTGGGCATGTATCACCAAGCTTGAACCATCGATGCATTCAATTGGCCCCATCCGCATCAGGGCTGCGGCCTGGGCCTTGACCTTCTCGGGGTTATCAAGAACAGCTCCGGCCTGGCTTCGGGGTACCAAGGCACCATTGGCCTGATAAGCCCTGTCAGGGAATGCCTCTTCAATTACTGCAATGCCCTGCGTGCGGGTTAACGCAACCTGTGGGCTGTCAGCCAGGGCAAGAAGCCTTAAATGCGGGTAGGCTTTTGCCAGCTCAACCAACAGTGCTGCCGTTTCCTGTTGAAAGGCCGCATCGTTGTACAACTGGCCATGGGGCTTGAAATGCGATGTAGTGCATCCCATTTTTGCAGCAATATTTTCAAACAAATCCATTTGCCGCTTCAGTTCATCCAACAGCTGGCCAGTTTCCCCTTTGGGATTTGTACGTCCAAACCCGGCCTTGTCGGGGTAACTGGGGTGTGCACCCACCTGAACATTGTGTTCAAGCGCAAGGGTGCAGGCACGCCGAATGCTTTGTTCATCACCCGCATGGCCACCGCAGGCAATGTTGGCCCAGTCCACCAACTTGAACAGGTTTGCATCGTGTGCACAACCTTCACCCAAGTCGGCATTAATCATCATGATTTTCGCTAACACCGGATTCGATTGCATATTGATAACGCTCCAATTCCTTGTCATGGATCAACTGTGCGCGCATTGCCTGTACCGCATCAACCACTAACCACTGCACGCTTTGCCCGGTGCCCAGGTTTGCAAACTTCCAAAGGTCACAGCCCAACACACTGGCAATGCGCGGGTAACCGCCTGTTACCTGCGATTCGCTTAACAACACCAAGGGTTGACCACTGGGTGGCAGCTGCACCATCCCGGGGTGTACCGCGTGCGAGCGCAGCGACAATGCTTCTTTCAAAACCAAAGGCGCTTTTACGCCGTTCAGTCGATACCCCATTCGGCTGCTTTGGCTGCCCAGCACATGCAATTGGGTTTGAAACAGGTCGCGACTTTCTTTACCAAGCGATTCAAATTCGGGCCCGGGCAAACAATGCACCAGGAGGGGTTTTGCCGAATCGCCTACAGCAAGGGGCATGGCCAGGCGCACTGCGGGGTCCAGGCAAGAAACTGAATGCAAGTCGCCCGCGTGAATTTCATCGCCCACCTGCAAAGCCCGGCCCTGGAAACCGCCAAAACCGGCGGGAATGCAGGCGCTTCTGGAACCCATTACCACGGGCACATCCACCCCACCCCTAAGGCAAAGCATGTTCCAGAACCCAAGGCTGGGCGGCAATGTGCGCAGTACATCCCCCACCTGCAACACCAGTACCTGACCGCTCACCACCTGCCTGTTATTCAACTGCGCATGGGCACTGCGATTGGCAAACAGCACAGTGCAAGGCTTGGCACACACAAAATCAAACTGGCCCATCAGTTCCAGGCAGGCTGCATTGTCCGCATTGCCCAAGGCCCGATTGCCAACGGTGTAGGAAAACACATCGAGCACACCGCCCACCGGCACGCCTTCATGTTGACAACCCCAACGCCCTGCGTCGCTGACAATGCCCTGCCCTTGCGCCTTGACCAGTTTAAGCATGCTCCACCCGCACAAATTGAACTGTGTCACCGACCTGAAGCAGTGAATGGCCTGCATCATCTGGTGCTTCCGGGTCGAACAACACGTGTTCAACATGCCCCAGCAAATGCCAACCACCCGGGCTCTCCCATGGGTACACAGAACAGTAGTGTGCGCCTATCGCCAACGTACCTGCTGGCACACGTGCCCTGGGGGAATTTCTGCGCGAAAACTGAAGCTTTTCCGGCAAACCGGTCAGGTAAGCAAAGCCGGGTAAGAACCCCAGAAACTGGACGGTGTAAATCGAGTTGCTGTGAAGTTCAATGACATCATCAGTGCACAAGCCAGTTTGGGCTGCCAGCCAGTCAAGGTCCTGGCCCGCCACGCCGCCATAGTTCACAACAATTGAATGATGACGACCTGTCGCCAGTTGTTTGCCAATCTGCTTTGAAAGTTTGCCCAGCAGTGGGGGCAATTCAGTCAGCATGGTTTGCACACAGTGCGGGGGCTTCACCACCTGTGCAAACAGAAGCGTTAGGGATTCATCGGCCTGAACGCACCGAAAAGCAGGCCAGCCCGCGGCAAGCAGCCGGTCGGAAAGCAATGTTGACAGACGCGCGATTTCAATTGAACTTCGCGACCAGTCAATTTGAATTGCCCGATCCGACAGACCATAGACCGCGGGCTGGTGCCAATCAGGCGGCTTGCTGGCCATCGTTATCCGATTCAATGGTTCGCAAATCAGCTTCACCAATCGGAATACGACGGGCTTTCATTTGTTCGGGTATTACCTTCAGCAACTGAACCACCAAAAGGCCATTTTTCAAGTTTGCGCCCTCCACCTGCACGTAGTCTGCCAGGTTAAACTTGCGCTCAAAACTGCGAAACGCAATACCCTTGTGCAGGTACTGCTTGCCCTCTTCATCGGCTTTTCGGCCACGAACGGTGAGCACACCGCGTTCCACTTCCAGATCCAGTTCTTTCTCCTCGAACCCGGCCACTGCAACGCTAATCTGGTAACGGTTTTCATCCAGCGCTTCAATGTTGTAGGGTGGGTAACCGCTGGATGTGTCGGCACGCATTGCGGCATCAAGAATACTGGCCATGCGGTCAAATCCAATGGTGCTGCGGTACAAGGGGGTAAGGTCGATTGTTGCCATGATTCATTCTCCTGAGAAGCAAAAAATCAGTTGTTAAACACAATTCGGAAAACTCTCGCAGAGACATTTCCCGTACTGCTGATTTATGAGCCTGTTCTCAAAATTTCAAGACCTGCGTTTCAAAAATTTCAACTGTCATACAAATCCCCATCCACATAAAACCACTGCCCGCCCTCTTGCACAAAACGGCTGCGTTCATGCAATCGGCGGGCGGGCCCCACATGGGGCTTGTAACGGGCAACAAACTCGACCTCGGCTTTGTGGCCTGTTTCTTGGCTGGCCTTCACAGTTAGCCCGATCCATTTTCCACCCCGCATTTCAGCGGACAAATCCATGCTTTCAGGGCACGTTGAACCATGCCAGGTTTGCATTAAATAGTCGCCCAAGCCCAAGGCATAGGCGCTGTATCGGGAACGCATCAGAGCCTCTGCAGTGGGCGCATTTGCCCCATCACCATGAAAAACGCCGCAGCAGGCAAGGTAACTGCCTTTGCCACAGGGGCATTGAATCAATTTGTCCTTTTGAGCCATGCGATGTGCCGTCAAGAAGACACGGGCATGAATTTCAGGTGTGCCTTGTACACCAGCGAAGCCCTGTCCACCATGGGGCAATGCCCGGTGTTTTCCAGCATCAGGTCCTGGATGGCAGGATTGGCCTGTTTCAGCACGGCCAAACCACTGGGGTGCACCAATTGATCAGAATCACCCCACACCACCATCAACGGCACCGGTGTGTTTGCCACCATGTCATTCAGGCAAACATTTGTTTCCGGGTTCACAAATTCCATGAACACCCGGTCCAGCAACGCCTTGTTCAGAAACGACATGCGGCCAAAATACTTGCGCATGAAACCGGGCATGGCCGGTGGCTGACCACTAAAACACAGGCTCACCACCTGTTCATATTCACTGAAACTGGAAGGCGCAAGCATCACTTTTCCTTCCTCAGCAAACGCCTGGCCAATTGCAGTGTGTTCCGCCCCCTTCACACCAGCAGGGTTAAGCAAACACGCGCTCAGTATCCGGTTGGGAAAGTTTGCAGCCAAGGTACCCGCCAAATAACCACCCATCGAATTGCCCATGACATGAAAGTTTTTAACACCCAAGGCATCAAGCCAGCGCAACACGCGGTCGGCTTGCTCGGCAATATTGAAGCGGGCATTGCTTGGCCGGTCAGATTCCCCAAAGCCGATCAGGTCAGGGATCCACACCGTGTAGTGGCGCATCAACCGTGGTGCCAGTGCCAGCCAGTTTTCCTTGTTCGCACCAAAGCCATGAATCAACACCATGTCTGGCCCCTGCCCACCCTTGAAATAAACCGTGCGCCCGTCGACCGTGTCGATACTGGCTTTTGTCAGGCCCAGCTGTCTGGATTTGGAATCAATCAGCTTGCGGCACAGCCAGTTCATGAATACGTTGTTCATTGTTTTCTCACCTGTCTCATTGTGTTGTTGTCTGGTTTTTTCTTACACATCCAATGGCTGCTGACCGATGCGGTTTACAGCAATTGGATGGCTTAGTTTTTTTCGCTAATCGTCAACAATACATTCACTGGGTTCGATGTCTGTGGGAAGCGTCGAATCCGCATCAAAAAAGATTGCTTGATTTGAATAGGAGGATGTTCAAAATGAAAGCAAATGAACTACTGGAACAAATTCGCGAAGCCAATTTATCTTACCTGCTTCTGGCCAAACAACTCATCATCGAAGACAAAGCCGAGGCCATGATTCGCCTGGGTATCGACGAAAACACAGCCGATCTGCTCAACCAACTGACGACCGCACAGGTTTTACGCATTGCCGCAAACAATGTACCCATGTGCAGCATTCGTTTTGAAGACCCGGCCGTGTGGAAACTGCTCTCTGATCACGGAAAAGAACGCGCCATATCCGGCATGCACGCCGCCATTTTAATGGCTGGCCGCTGCACCCAGATTACCGCTTGATTTAAACGTTGTTGATGCACCTGCGGGTGCACGGAGAACATGCCATGTCCAAGATCAAATCCTTGACGGCTGAAGTCGTCCAGATCAAGCTCGCTTCTGACCTGATTGAGCTTGATGCGCGATTGCAAGTGCTGGAAAGCGAAACCCAACTGTCGCGTGAACGCCTGATTCGCCTGTACAAGGAAATCAAGCACAAATCACCCCCAAAAGGCATGCTGCCTTTCTCGACAGACTGGTTCATGACTTGGCAACCCAGCATTCACTGCTCACTGTTCATGAATTTTTATTCAGCCTGCATCAAGCACACCGACATGGAAGACGGTGAATGCCTTGTGAAAGCCTACAAACTGTACCGTGAACAAATCACCATGCTTGGCTTGCCCGAAGTGCTGTCCTTGACCCGGGCCTGGCGTTTGGTAAAGTTTTTTGATGCTGGCATGTTGACCAGCACTGCATGCAAAACCTGCCACGGCAGTTTTGTGGTGCACACCTACGACCTGGTGAAGAACTACGAATGCGGCCTTTGCAACATGCCATCAAGGGCAGGGAAAACCAAACAGGATGCAGCCACACGTTTCTTCAACGAAGAAAGCATGCTCGAGACTGCTTGACCTTCTTGTGGCAGCTCAGGCCATAAAGCGGGCAAGAATTTGCCTGCTTCGTTTGTCAAGCGCAAACAGATCCTCAACAATGAACTGCATGCCGTTGGCGTGTGTCAACACAAGGCGCCTGCCACCCAGCCTGCGAATGCTTTCGTCAGATGGCAACTCGAACTTGCATGGCCCCTTGTCGGTTTCCAGCGTCCAGATACTCGGCGTGGAATACGTCGACACAGACGTGATGCGCAACACAGAAGGCCTGAACTCCCGCACTGCCAGGAATTCATTCACAAGCGCCTGAGATTCAGGATCAAGATCATCCAGACGATCCAGCCACGCCATTTCTTTGCTGTACTCATCAACAATCGAAATGCTTTCTTCGGGCGCAGAAAACGGAAATGCCAACACCGGCATTACACGGTCTGCCACCAGGGCATCGCCTTTGTACAGGGCGAGCTGGCCCTGCATTGATTTGTGCAATCGCCAATCAGTCATATTGGGCCTGCTCCTGCTTCAGTTTTTCCTGGGCCTGGTGCAAATGCCAGAAGTGCGATTTCGCAGCCAGCAGTTCATCGTGCGGCCCCTCTTCCACCACCTTGCCGCGGTCCATCACCACAATGCGGTCGGCTTTGCGCAAAGTCGACAATCGGTGTGCAATCGCAATCGTAGTTCTTCCTTGCACCAGGTTGTCCAGGGCCCTCTGAATTTCTTTCTCTGTTTGTGAATCCACGGAACTGGTGGCTTCGTCAAGAATAAGAATTTTCGGATCAATCAGCAAAGCCCGCGCAATTGAAATGCGCTGGCGTTCACCGCCCGACAAACTTTGCCCACGCTCGCCCACCAGCGAATCGTAGCCATGCTGCAAACGCAGAATAAATTCATGCGCATGCGCCAGGCGCGCCGCCGCAATAATTTCCTGCAGGGTGGCATCAGGCCGCCCGTAAGCGATGTTCTCAGCAATGGTGCCAAAAAACAGATAGGGCTCCTGAAGCACCAGACCAATGTTTCGGCGGTAGCTGTTCATCTCGATCTGACGAATGTCAATGCCGTCGGCCAGCACCGCGCCATCGCTTACATCGTAAAAACGGCACAACAAATTCACCAGGGTGGATTTACCCGAACCACTGTGCCCCACCAAACCCACCATCTCGCCTTGCTTCACTTTCAGGTTCACACCGTCCAGCACTTGCCTGCTACCGTAGCGAAATGACACATTGCGCAACTCCAGCTCGCCTTTCAAGTGGTCAATGTTCACAGGGTTCACGGCCTCGGGTACAGACGACTTGTAATCGAGAATATCGAAAATGCGCTTTGAACCGGCCGCCGCTTTTTGGGTAACAGACACAATGCGACTCATGGAATCCAGGCGGGTGTAGAAACGGCCAATGTAAGCAAGGAACGCCGTGAGCACACCCACCGTGATGTCGTTGTTCATGATCATCCAGATGCCGGAGGCCCAAATCACCAAAATACCGAGTTCGGTCAACAAGCTGACCGTGGGCGCAAACAGCGACCAGGTTTTGTTGATCCGGTCGTTCACTTCCAGGTTGCGCTGATTCGCTTTCAAAAAACGGTTCGACTCCCGGCGCTCTTGAGCAAAGGCCTTCACCACGCGAATACCGGGAATGGTGTCGGTCAAAATATTGGTGACCTCGCCCCACACCCTGTCTACCTTCTCGAAACCCGTGCGCAACCTTTCGCGCACCATGTGAATCATCCAGGCAATGATGGGCAAAGGCAGCAAAGTCAGCAAAGCCAGTTCGAAATCAATGTTCATCAGGATGACGGCGGTCATCACCACCATGATCACATCGGTGATGAAGTCAAGCGCATGCAAAGACAAAAACAAATTGATCCGATCGGTTTCGGCACTGACACGGGCAATCAGGTCGCCCGTCCGTTTGGCACTGAAATAATCCAGCGACAAACTCATCAAATGGTTAAACGTGGTGGTGCGCAGATCGGACCCGATTCGCTCTGACACCAACGCAAGCAGGTAGGTACGTGCCCATGACAAACCCGCTGCAACTATCGCAGAAACCAGCAGGCCACTCAGATAAAGGGTAGCCAGTTCCGTATTCATGGGTTGACCATTCTGAAACGGGATCAACACCTCGTCCATCAATGGCATTGAAAGATAAGGGGCCACCAGTGTGGCAGCGGTGGACAACAAGGTCAAAACCATTCCTGCCAGCAAACGCCAGCGATACGGATGGGCAAAGCGCCACAACCGCAACAGCGCCCGGGAGGAAACAGGTTCTTCAAAACCTGTGTCCTCAAGTTCATCATCGGCCAACAATTGCGGCACCGGGTGTTGAATTTGAGCAACATGGACAGAACCCTGCTCAAAATCGCGAACAGCCGCTTCCAAAAGATCAACAAACTCCTCGAGCGCACGGTGCAAACTGAAACTGGCATAAAAACGAAACACCTGCCCCGATACAACCTGAACCAGCACCGTAGAAAGACCTGAATGATCCGACATGGAGATTTGTTCAATATCCAGAAAAGGTGCCCTGAAAACAGGCACCTGCAGATTTTTGTCTACGACAATTAATTCATGCGCGTTAAAGGCTACAAGGCTTCTTGAAAACTCGCGTTGAGTATTCATGTCGGCCACAAATACAGCCTGAATTGGCGAACCTCCGGCCCAAACCTCTGAAAGGCGCTGCACTTCGTTTTCAGACGGTGAAAATCCAACGATTTTCAATGAGATTACCCCCTCAGTTCGCGAATTCGCTGATGTTACACCACTATTTCCAGCGACACGGAGTTAACATTGTTCGAAAATCCAATCATCGAAACTAATCCTGCCGACCTCCAGCTTATGACGCAAAAACGCCTTACAGTACTTCGAACCATGTGGCTGGATGGCCCGAACATATGGACTTATCGCAGTTGTATAGAAGCTTTGGTGGATATTCAGGAACTGGAACAATTTCCGTCCAACCTGCTTCCCGGTTTTTACGAGCGTTTAACGGCCTTGCTACCCGGTTTGGTTGACCACCGTTGCGGAATTGGTGAACCGGGCGGCTTCCTCTTGCGCGTACGCGAAGGCACTTATGCGGCGCACATGCTGGAACACATCGTGATTGAACTTCACACCCAGGCTGGCCTGGATGTTGGTTTCGGCAAAGCGCGAATGACCAGCAAGGACGGTGTTTACAAAATGGTATTTCGCACGCCTGATCCGGTCGTGGGCCTGGCATGCCTTGAAGCCGGGGTGCGCCTTCTGCACGCCGCCATTGAAGGTACGGAATACGATTTGCAAGCCGAACTGAAAGTGATCAAACGCCACTGCGACATGCACGGCCTGGGGCCAAGCACACAACACATTCTGGATGCCGCGTATGAACGACGCATTCCGATTGTTCGCTTAAACGATGGCAATCTGGTTCAACTGGGTCATGGCAACCAGCAGCAACGCATCTGGACTGCAGAAACGTCAAAAACTTCCGCTATTGCCGAAGGCATTGCTGCAGACAAAGACCTGTGCAAAGAACTACTGGCACAGTGTGGTGTGCCAGTACCCGAAGGCGAATTTGCAAAAGACGCAGACCGGGCATGGGAAATTGCGCAAGACATCGGCCTGCCCGTGGTCGTAAAACCAGTCGATGGCAATCAGGGCCGCGGCGTTTCACTTGAACTGGACAAGAAAGAAGACATCCAGAAAGCGTGGGCTTTGGCCTATGAGGAAAGTTACAGCGGCGTAATTGTTGAAAAGTTCATCCGAGGTGTTGAACATCGCGTGTTGGTGGTCAATTATCAAATAGCCGCTGTATCCCGTGGCGACCTGGTGTTTGTGGAAGGTGACGGGCAATCCAGCCTTCAAACCCTGGTTGATCTTCAAATCAACACAGACCCTCGCCGTGGCGACACCGAGATTACGCCACTCAAAACAATCCGCATCGAATCAAACCCGGTTGTTTCACTCGAAGTACAGCGCCAGGGTTACAAGGGCGATTCCATCATCCCGGCAGGCACACAGGTCATCATTGAACGAAACAGCAATGCGTCTGAAGACGTCACTGCCCTGATTCACCCTGAAATTGCCCGCCTGTGCTGCATGGCGGCCCGCGTGGTGGGTCTGGATGTGGCGGGCGTTGATTTGGTGTGCGAACACATTGACCAGCCCCCAAAAAGCCAATCGCTGGCCGTGGTTGAAGTAAACGCAGGCCCTGGCCTGTTGATGCACATCAAACCGGCCAAAGGGCAGCCACGCAATGTGGGCAAACCAATCATCGAATCATTGTTTCCTGGTGAAGCCAATGGCCGAATTCCAACAATCTCTTATTCCGGCGGCACGGAAATTGATGGCTTTGGTCCAGAACTCACCGAGATTCTGGAAGACCAGGGCCACCGCGTGGGTTTGGCCTGTGACCAGGGTTTGTTCATGAACGGCCGCACAATCAGCAAAACACTTTCTGCCAACTGGCAGGCTGGTCGCAATTGTTTGATCAACAAAAACCTGGACACTTTGGTGATGCAGGTCAAACCAAACACCATTTTGTCAGAAGGTCTGCCTTTTGACCGCTCAAGCCTGGCGGTGATCACCAGCCTGGGCTCGATGGAGGGCCTTGACGAGTGGGACATCCTGACCAAGGAACAGCACTTCAATGTTGTTCGCACGGTGATTGACCTGGTACTAGGCAGCGGGCATGCCGTAATAAATGCGGATGAAGTCAGCCTTCTTCCCTTGAGGGAACTGTGCGACGGCAAGGTGATCTGGATCAGCAGCACAGCCAGCAACCCGGTTGTTGATGAACATGTGAAAAACGGCGGCATGGCAGTTGTTTACGAAGGTGAAAACATTCGCTTTTTGGGCAATCGTGCAGAAGCGGAAACACGCTCACCCATTGCGCTGAAACAACCACCGGCAAATCTGGTCAAAACATTGGCATTGGCTGCATCTGGCTGGGCAATGGATGTACCGCACAACCTGCTGCGCGCCGACATTCGACAACGCTATTGATTCAACGCAGACACGCATTAACAAGGTAGACGAAAACCATGAAAATTGAACGAATTCGCGCCCTGCGTGGCCCCAATTTGTGGAGCAAAAACACCAGCATGGAAGCCTTGGTGTTTTGTGAAGAGAACGAGCGCATCTACGACCGCTTTGCCAGCATTGAAATGCGTGTTCGCAGTGGCCTGCCCGGCATCGGTTCATTGCGGGCCACCGGCTTTGAGCAAAGCAATATTGCCCTGGCGCACATTCTTGGCCGTGCCGCACTTCGACTTCAGGTTGAAGCAGGCTCACAGGTCACATTCACCCATGTATCGGACAACATCATCACCGGTTATTTCCGCGTGGTTGTGCAATACGAAGAAGAGGAACTTGCACGCGCAGCGTTTGAAGAAGCGCACAAGCTGATACTGGCTGCGCTGGCTGGTGAAGATTTCGACACGCACGCCGCCATTGAGCGTTTGAAAGAAATTTTTGAAGACTGCAAACTGGGCCCCAGCACAGGGTCGATCGTGAATGCAGCGCTTCGCCGAAACATCCCGATTCGCCGCCTGACCCAAGGCAGCCTGGTGCAGCTTGGCTGGGGTTCAAAAGCACGCAGAATTCAAGCGGCGGAAACAGACACCACCTGTGCAATTTCGGAAGAAATTGCGCAAGACAAAGACCTGACCAAAACCATTTTGTCCGCCGCGGGCATTCCAACCCCCAAAGGCAAACTGGTTAAAAGCTTTGAGGAAGCAGTGCAGGCTTTTCGAGAATTGACGCAGGCAACCAAGAAAGGCGTGGTGATCAAACCCAGCGATGGCAATCAAGGCAAAGGTGTAACAGTCAATATTGTGGATGAAGAACACCTTCGGGTGGCATTCGATGCCGCAAAAAAATACGGCAGTGGCGTACCAATTGTTGAGGAATTCATTCCTGGCCACGACTACCGTTTTCTGGTTGTGGGCGACAAACTGGTTGCTGCAGCCCGTCGCGAACCACCCTCTGTGGTGGGCGATGGTGTGCACACAATCACCGAACTGGTTGAAATTGAAAACCGCAACCCGCTTCGCGGCGAAGGCCATGGCAGCGCGCTGAGCAAGTTGCGCGTGGACGAAATTGCAATTGCCCGCATCAAAAAGCAAGGCTATGCCGCCGACTCCATACCAGAACAGGGTGTGCGTGTGGTGTTGCGCAACAACGCGAATTTGAGCACGGGCGGCAGCGCAACCGATGTAACCGACAATGTGCACCCTGCCCTTGCCGAAATGGTGATTCAGGCTGCCCAACAAATTGGTATTGAAGTGTGTGGCGTAGATGTGGTGTGTGAACGCGTGGACGAATCGCTTGAAGCACAAGGTGGCGGAATTGTTGAACTGAATGCCGCACCGGGTTTGCGAATGCACCTGGAGCCTTCCATCGGCAAGGGCCGCGATGTGGGCGCTGCCGTGATCGACTTGATGTTCAAGAAAGACGAAAACGGGCGCATCCCGGTAGTGGCTGTCACTGGCACAAACGGCAAAACCACCACAGTGCGCCTGATCGAACAAATTTTGCGTTACCACAACCTGCGTGTGGGTTACACGGGCACCGAGGGTGTAGTGGTGAACGGCCACCTGATCGATACAGGCGACTGCAGTGGCCCCAAAAGTGCCCACAGGGTGCTGGTGCACCCGGAAGCCGATGCGGCTGTTCTGGAGTGTGCACGTGGCGGCATGTTGCGTGAAGGCCTGGGCTTTGACATGTGCGATGTGGGGATTGTGACCAACATTGGCGAGGGCGACCACTTGGGCCTGAACTTCATCGACAGCGTTGAAGACCTTGCACTTCTGAAAAGCGTGCTGATTCAAAACGTGGCACCCAACGGGCTTGCCGTTCTGAATGCCGACGACAAACACGCCGCCGGCATGGCCAAGCTGACGCCGGGGCGCGTGCTGTTTTTCACCAGCAACCCCGACAACCCGATTGCAGCCGCCCACAAAGCCAAA
This sequence comes from Limnobacter sp., assembly GCF_036846585.1. GTDB lineage: Bacteria > Pseudomonadota > Gammaproteobacteria > Burkholderiales > Burkholderiaceae_B > Limnobacter. The sequence continues at coordinate 16,728 of NZ_DAIUBR010000044.1, forward strand.
GGACGCCCAGTGATTATTCACGATGGCCGCGTGATCAACATCAGTTTTGATGATATTGAAAAAACCATTGATTTGATGGACGTGCCGCTGACCAACAACGGTCTGTTTACTTTCCAGGTGCAAAACGTGATGTGCGCAATCGCGGCCGCCCTGGGCTTGAACGTGCCATTCAATACCATCCGCGCCGCACTTGGCAACTTCCAGTCGACACCCGACACGGTTCCCGGTCGATTCAACTTTTTCAAACACAATGGTGGGTCTGTCATCGCCGACTATGGCCACAATCCAGATGCGGTCAGCACCCTGATCAACACGCTGCAAAACATTCCCGCTGTGAAACGCACGGTGGTGATCAGTGCCGCAGGCGATCGCCGCGATCAGGACATCATTGAACAAGGCCGTTTGGTTGGCGGCTTTTTCGATGACATCATTTTGTATGAAGATGCCTGCCAGCGTGGCCGCCCCGACGGTGAGACAATTGCCTTGCTGCAACAGGGCATTGCACTATCCGAAGCAGAAAAAAAACCTGTCGTGTTGGAAGTTCGCGGTGAATTCAAGGCCATGCAAATGGCACTGGACCAAACCGGCCCGGATCACTTGGTGCTTGTATTGATTGACCAGGTCAACGAGGCTTTGCAGTATCTTCAAGCCAACACCAAAGGCGATGTTGCCCAGGCAATTGCCTGACCTGAATATTCAGGCTACAACAATTCGAGCCGTTTCAACATGCGGTGAAAATTGCCGGAATCGAGTCCCAGTTGCCGCGCGGCTGCTGCTCGATTGCCTTGTGTTTCATGCAGCACACGCTGGATCAGGTTTCTAGAAAACCCGTCTATGGCGTCGCGGTACAACACCTCACCCACAGGCGTTGAAGTTCGAGTGTCCTTGGTCACAGCGCTGGCCTGAGTCGGCGGTTTATTCAACAAATCCAGGTGCTCCAGCTCAATGGTTACCATGGCCCCCAATTCATCCCGGCGTGCCTTCAGTGCTGCGCGCCCAAAGGTGTGCTCCAGTTCACGCACATTGCCAGGCCAGCTGTAGTGCTTCAAAGCCGCATCGCAACCGCGCCCCAGACGCAAATTTCGCAAACCCAGGCGGCTACGGTTTTGCTCCAGGAAATAACCAGCCAACAGCAGCACATCGTCTCCACGTTCCCGAAGTGGTGGAATGTGCAGGGGATACATACAAAGCCGGTGGTACAAATCAGCCCTGAACCGCCCTGCTTTAACCTCGGCGGCCAAATCACGGTTGCTGGCTGCAACAATTCGAACATCGACCTGATGTTCCCTGTCGCTACCCACACGTTGCACCTGCCCGCTTTGCAGCACGCGCAACAGCTTGGCCTGAGCCGAGGCACTTAGCTCGCCCACCTCGTCAAGAAACAAGGTTCCGCCGCTGGCCATTTCAAACTTACCCTGTCGATTGCTGTCGGCACCGGAAAATGCGCCTTTCACGTGACCAAACAACTCACTTTCAATCAATTGATCTGGCAATGCGGCGCAATTGATCACCACCAAAGGCAGAGTGGCCCTGTCCGACATGGCATGCAAGGCCTGGGCCACCAGTTCCTTGCCCACCCCAGTTTCACCGTGCACCAGCACCGCAAGCTGGCTTCTGGCCACAGTCTCGATTTCCCGCTTCAACGTGCGCATGGCATCGCTGTCGCCGATCATGTCGCGGCGGGCTACCTGCACGGCCTCCAGCAAGCCAAAGTCTTTCGTGTTCAACGCATCCAGCCGCCAGGCAGCTGCGCTTTCCGACAGGTCCGCCACATTCACCACCGCCTCACCCAAACGGGCAAACATCGCCATGGCACGCTCAACCCGAGCATCGAATACACCAACCCTTAACGAATCAAGTGTGATCGCACCCCACAATTTTCCGTTCACGTGCAAAGCGCAACCCATGCAATCGTGCACATTCAGATCACCTGCATGCACGCCATCCAGCAAACCATCGTAGGGGTCTGGCAACGTTGATTTGTTCGGAAAATGGGTTACACCACGGTACGTCACGATCGCATTCAAACGGGGGTGTTCACCAAGTTCAAAACGGCGACCAAGGCTGTCCGGCGTTAATCCGTGCACTACCAATGGTTTCAGGGCGTTGCCTTCCATTTTCAACAAGGCACACGCATTTCCCGGCAATGCGGCGACCATCGCGTTCACATAACGCGTGTAGCGGGTGTACGGATCAAGATCGGCACCCAAGTCTTCAATTATCGCAAGAACAAAACTCGACAGTTCCATAATTGTTATTTTCACAATAATTTGTATAAATAACAATAATTGATGACTGTACAAATAACAATATATTTTCTGAAAAATAAATCAGTATTTATCTCAACACATTGTTTTTAATAAGCTATTAAAAAAACAAAAGGATGGCATGAATATTGATAACAATTAAAACAAGAAAGTGATTTTATTTTACATTTTTTCGAAAAAAAGGAAGCCATCATGACCGTCAGCACCGAACAAAAACAATGGATCAAAGCCACCATTCCAGCCTTGGAACAAGGCGGTGAAGCATTGACTACCCACTTCTACAAACTGATGTTCAGCAAATACCCGGTCACGGCCACCTTTTTCAACCCGGCTCACCAACAACAAGGCACACAACCGCGTGCGCTGGCCAATGCCGTGCTTGCATACGCAAAACACATCGACAACCCGATGGTGCTGATGAATGCGGTCACACTGATTGTGAACAAGCACGTGGCACTGGGCGTGAAAGCCGAACATTACCCGATCGTGGGCGAGTGCCTGCTACAGGCGATGAAAGAAGTGCTTGGTCAGGCCGCCACGCCTGAAATCATTGATGCCTGGGCCGCCGCCTACGGTCAACTTGCCGACATTCTGATTAACGCCGAAGCCAATTTGTACGCCAATCAAGCCACGTCCACGGG
>NZ_DAIUBR010000045.1:0-16092 GCF_036846585.1 Limnobacter sp.
TGAGTTCAAACCTTATTTTTGTGAAATTGCGCCAAAAACGTATTTGAAAAATCCGGTTTTATGTTTAATTTTCATCAGTTGATTTGGAAAAAACTCATGCCAATTGAATGCTGGGGTATGACGTGAACTATTTGAACGACTGGTACAGGTTGAATCAGCAAAGAAAGCGTTAAGCGAGGCGCGAACTAGGAGAGATTGAAATGGATCTGTTCAATAACCAAGTTGGAATCGATAACGGGCGAGAATCCGCGCAGGAAAGTGACTTTGTAGTTGCTTCAAAGTGCTTTAATGCCTTAACAAGTAACAAATTGAGGGTGATCAAGTGAAAAGCTTCGTACTAGGGGTTTTTGCATTGCTTGTCTCGGCGTGCAGTGGTTCAAACACAGATCAACTTTTGCTCAATCAAATTCGAGCTTTGGTGGATACCGCTCAACAAGGTGACAGTGTGCTGCAATTACGCAAAATCGATTCAGTGAAATGGGATCAAATGGTATTGATAAGACCCTACACAGGTTATGAGACTCTTGATAAAGAACTGACTTCTAACAAAAAAGTGCTCGCCACAAAAATTGATCAGCGTGATGACGTTACCGTGATGGTGTTCACTAATGCTGGTGTGGTGGTGGGCGTGGTCGAATTTTCCAGAGCGGTTTCTGATCTTTCGCAACTCGAACTACGAAGATATAAGCCTGAAGACAGCATCTTTTTGAGCATTCGCTAAATTTTGTATCATTCGGGTCAGCACACTTAGACCATGAGACCGATTTAGCTCATTGCACATTGTTGCAATTACCCTGCCGATTCAGGCAGGGATCAAAGCCCGGCAAGGCGGGGTGGTGCAACATGTGCAGTGGTCTTTAAACAAGCCAGAAGAGTCAATTACTGCGCAATCGACTCTCGCCACTTCACATAATCCGCCGCAACCTGCTCTGGCTTTTCCATCATCGGCACATGCCCAACCTTGTCCATCAAAATTACTTCGAACCAAGGCATGGCGGTTTTCAATTCGGTTGCACCATCCACATGCAGCACGCGGTCTTCTTTGCCCCACACAATCAGCCCTGGGCCTTTGTAAGCCGAGGCGGGCAACACTGTGGCCAAATCAGAAGGCACGGTTTTGAAGTCTTTGTAAATCCGCTTGTGCAAAGGCTGATCAGCCGCAGCGCGCGCAGCCATGGCATTCACCACAAAGCCGGGTACAAAAGCAGGGCGTTCGTACATCACAATGTCCACAATCTTCTCGAACTCTTCGCGGTTGCTTGCCGTTAAAACAATTTCGCCTGTTGTCTCAAATTTTTGAATGACTTCCGATTTTCTCGATTCCAGCAGGCCAGCTGGTGCTAAAAACCACACCGATGCAACGTTGTCAGGGTACTTTGCAGCGTAAGCGCCGCTGATCCAGCCACCCATGGAATTGCCACCAATGTGCGGCTTTTGCAGGCCAAGCTTTTCAATGATTTCATGCACGCGGTCAATCTGCGTGTTGATCACATAGTCAGCATTCTGGTCGCGGGTGGACGCGCCAAACCCCGGCACGTCAATTGAATACACGGTGTAATGGTTCGTCAGGTAGTTGGCCAGGCGGTTGAAGTTGTCTTTTGATCCGCCAAAACCGTGAATAAGCAACAAGGGTTCGCCTTCACCACCTTGTAGATACGGCACCACGAAGCCGTCAATCTGCAGCACTTTTCGTTCAAGGCCGGAAATAGCCCGTTCTGCGGCAATGGCCATGCCTGCGGCACCCTGAATTTCGCCTTCGGGCTGTTCAAAACTGCAGGCATTCAGGCCGAGAAGTGCAGTGGCGGCAAATGCGGTTGCGAATCGTCGAAAGGCGGGTGTGTGTTTTTTCATGGCTGCGTGTCTTTTATTGAAGTCGATATGACGAATACGCGCTAGCATAGAACAGGAAAAACTCTTCTGACAATACTTCTTGTCAAATAATGAGCAGCCATTCTGATCTTGGACATATTTCCGCCAGTTACGTGAACCTGCTTTTTGACTGGTTGGCCGATGCGCACCCGGACATTGCATTGCGCATTCCCTACGCGCGCCCGCTGGCCGGGGAATTGAACCGCATTGACGTGTCTCGTTGGCAGGCCATGCTGGAGTGGGCTTACCACGCGCTTCAAGACCCTTCAATGCCGCTGAAAATTGCGGCCCACGTGCGCCCCGCCAATATGGGCCTGTTGGGTTATGTGGCCAGTTGCTGCACCAACCTGGGGGAAGCGTTTGCCCGTTTGCAACAGTTCGAGAACCTGGTTTACAGCGTGAACTCTTTGGCGGTTGCTGTGCATGAGGACCAAATTATTCTGCGTTGGGGGGCCGAACGGGGACGGCCTGGCCATTGGGTGGATTCGGTGGCCATCGGTGTATTGGTAGCTTTTACGCGGCAATTAATTGCCGAACCTATTCGCCCACTGCGGGTTCAATTCATAAACCCTGAGCCGCCGAACCACCCTGATTTCAATGAATTCTTCAATTGCCCCGTAGATTTTAATGGCCAGTACACCGAAGTGGTGTGGCCAGTTGCTCTGCTTGAAACCCAGTTGAAGTCGCCAGATTCGGTGATGCGCGGCATGCTGGATCAGCAGGCCCGGTTGTTGTTAAAGCAGGTGAAGGCCGGCGAGGAGTCAATTCCCGGATTGCAAAAAGCACTTCAAGAATCAGTGTCGGCGGGCCTGCCTAACTTGAATGAGGTGGCCCACCGTTTGTGCATGAGCACGCGTACTTTGCAACGGCGATTGCAGGAACAAGGCCGAAGCTTTCGGGGTGAACTGGAACGCGTGCGTGTGGAAATGGCCAAAAACTGTCTGGAAGCAGGCGAGTTGAGCCTGGCCGACATCGCCAGTTTTCTGGCGTACAACGACCAAAGTGCCTTTACCCACGCCTTCAAACGGATCTTAGGCGCCAGTCCGGCAAAATATCAGCGTGCAAAGCGACAATAGGTTCTAAAAGCAGGCCGAATCGGCTTTACCCTCTTTAAAAACAAGGGAAAGTCCTATATCATATATAAGACTTGTGAGGCACCGAACCCCCGCCACTTTTGCATTGCAACACTTGTGTGCACACGCGAACTGCCTCAAAATCACACAGTTTCTATTGACCCCCACCCAATCCAGGGAGAACTCATGCTTGATTCCTATCGCCAACACGTTGCCGAGCGCGCAGCGTTGGGCATTCCTCCACTGCCTTTGTCTGCCCAGCAAACTGCTGATCTGGTTCAGTTGCTGAAAAACCCGCCCGCAGGCGAAGAAGAATTTCTGCTCGACCTGGTCACCAACCGCGTACCTGCTGGTGTAGACGATGCCGCCAAGGTGAAATCTGCCTTCTTGGCCGCTATCGTGAATGGTGCGGACACCTGCCAGCTGATCGACCGCAAGAAAGCCACTTTCCTGCTGGGCACCATGCTGGGTGGTTTCAACATCAAGCCATTGATCGATGCATTGAACGACGCCGAAGTGGGTGAAATCGCAGGCGAGGCCCTGTCCAAAACCCTGCTGATGTTCGACTACTTCCACGACGTGAAAGACCTGGCCGACAAGGGCAGCGCAACTGCCAAGAAAGTGATTCAAAGCTGGGCCGACGCCGAGTGGTTCACAAGCCGCCCAGAAGTGCCACAAAGCATCAAGCTGACCGTGTTCAAGGTCACCGGCGAAACCAACACCGACGATTTGTCACCAGCGCCTGACGCCTGGAGCCGCCCCGACATTCCACTGCATGCACTGGCCATGTTGAAAAACCCGCGCCCCGGCATTGAGGCTGACGAACCCGGCAAAGTTGGCCCCATCAAGCAGCTGCAAGCATTGATCGCCAAAGGCAACCAAATCGCCTACGTGGGCGACGTGGTGGGTACTGGTTCTTCACGCAAGTCAGCCACCAACAGCGTGTTGTGGTTCACGGGCGACGACATTCCTTTCATCCCCAACAAGCGTTTCGGCGGCTACTGCCTGGGCAACAAAATTGCCCCGATCTTCTTCAATACGATGGAAGATGCAGGCGCACTGCCCATCGAACTTGACGTAAGCCAAATGGACATGGGCGATGAAATCGAACTGCGCCCCTTCGAAGGCAAGGCCTTGAAAAACGGCGCGGTTATTTCTGAATTCAGCATGAAAACTGATGTGCTGTTCGATGAAGTACGCGCCGGTGGCCGTATTCCATTGATCATCGGCCGTGGCCTGACAGACCGCGCGCGCGCTGCCTTGGGTGAAGGCCCAAGCCCAGTGTTCCGTCGTCCATCTGCGCAAGTGGAGTCTAGCAAAGGCTTCAGCCTGGCCCAGAAAATGGTGGGCAAGGCCTGTGGTGTGGAAGGTGTTCGCCCGGGTACTTATTGCGAACCCAAGATGACCACCGTGGGCTCTCAGGATACAACTGGCCCAATGACCCGCGATGAATTGAAAGATTTGGCCTGTTTGGGCTTCTCGGCCGATTTGGTGATGCAGTCGTTCTGCCACACAGCCGCTTACCCCAAGCCCGTGGACGTTAAAATGCACCACGAACTGCCCGACTTCATCGAGAATCGCGGTGGTGTTGCCCTGCGCCCCGGCGATGGCATTATCCACAGCTGGCTGAACCGCCTGTTGTTGCCCGATACGGTAGGTACAGGTGGCGACTCGCACACCCGTTTCCCGATCGGCATTTCTTTCCCCGCCGGTTCTGGCTTGGTGGCGTTTGCGGCTGCCACAGGCGTAATGCCTTTGGACATGCCTGAATCAGTGTTGGTGCGTTTCAAGGGTGAAATGCAGCCCGGCGTTACCTTGCGCGATTTGGTCCACGCCATTCCTCTGTATGCCATCAAGGCAGGCTTGTTGACCGTGGAAAAGAAAGGCAAGAAGAACATTTTCTCTGGCCGTATTCTTGAAATCGAAGGCTTGCCCAAGTTGAAGGTAGAGCAGGCTTTTGAATTGTCTGATGCATCGGCAGAGCGTTCCGCTGCGGGTTGCACAATTCATTTGGACAAAGAGCCGATTATTGAGTACATGACTTCCAACATCACTTTGATGAAGTGGATGATTGCACAGGGCTACCAGGACGCACGCACACTGACACGCCGAATCAAGGCCATGGAGGCGTGGATTGCCAACCCTGAATTGTTGAACGCCGATGCAGACGCTGAATATGCTGCCGTAATTGAAATTGATTTGGCAGACATTAAAGAGCCAATTCTGTGCTGCCCCAACGATCCAGACGATGCCAAATTCCTGAGTGAAGTGGCTGGCGACAAAATCGACGAAGTGTTCATCGGTTCTTGCATGACCAACATTGGTCATTTCCGTGCGGCCGGTAAAGTGCTGGAAGGCAAAAGCGACATTCCAACCCGTTTGTGGATTGCTCCACCCACGAAGATGGATCAGCATATTCTGACCGAAGAAGGCTACTACGGTATCTTGGGTCGCACCGGAGCGCGCATGGAACTGCCAGGCTGTTCACTGTGTATGGGCAACCAGGCACAAATCCGCAAGGGCTCAACCGGTGTGTCCACCTCCACGCGTAACTTCCCGAACCGGTTGGGTATCGATACCCGTGTGTATCTGGCTTCAGCGGAGCTGTCTGCAGTGTGTGCCTTGATGGGTAAAATCCCAACGGTGGCAGAGTACATGGAGCAGGTGAAAATGCTGGGCAATGTGTCCGGTGAAGTTTACCGTTACATGAACTTTGACCAGATTCAAGAGTTCGTGGACATTGCAAACAAGGCTGAATTGACTGCCTGACGGCACTTGGTTCGGTTCAATAAAAAAGCCACCTTCGGGTGGCTTTTTTACGTTGGCTCCAGGCTGTTGGTTCTTGATCGGGGTGTTCGCCTGATTTTTTGATTTGAATGTAACAACAATTCTTTCAAGGTTGAGTGAATCACACTGATTTCTGCAAGCTTGCCCAAGCGGCAAACGTCTCTTTGATTGGAAAACTTCACCAGCATGTCGCTGTGGTCTTCTTCAAGAAACAAAATGTTGGAGTTGGGGAACATTTGTTCAAGGCGTGCCAAGGCCTCAGCCTCAAACTCGACCATGATGTTCATGTCGCACACCACCAGCCTGGCTTGTACCAGATTTGTCAAATCGAGACCAATTTCACGAAATGAATGCACCGTAAGCTCACCCAAACCACTCAAAAAACGCTGATAAGCTATTGTTTTTATTGGGTAGTCGCTTAACACAATACACATGCGTGAAGTTGTTTTCATTTCGTGCTGCCAAAACAGGTAATAATTTTAATGCCCCTATTCTTCACGTTTCTACCCGAAGTGTGTATTACCTGAGTGGGGTAAGATATTGTGGAACATTTAGATTCTGCAATGCTTTCGGAGGCACTGTGAAAATGACAGGTTTCAAAGAATACGACGATTTTGACGCGTTTGGCCTGGCTGAATTGATCAAGAAAGGTGAAGTAAGTGCCATTGAGTTGCTTGAAGAAAGCATTGCACGCACTGAAAAAGTGAACCCGCGGATTAACGCGGTGATCCGCCCCATGTTCGACATCGCCCGGGCGCGTGCAAAACAAGTTGTTGAAGGCCCATTCGCAGGTGTGCCTTTTTTGTTGAAAGACCTGATTGCCAGTTATGCGGGTGTAGAAATGAGCTCAGGAAGCCGTTTTTACAAAGGTTTTGTACCCGTCGAGGATTCTGAATATGTAAAACGATTCAAAAAAGCCGGCTTGAATATTTTTGGCAAAACCGCCACGCCGGAATTTGGCATTACGCCATCCACCGAGCCTGAGCTGACCGGGCCATGCCGTAACCCCTGGGACCCCTTGCGCAGCCCCGGTGGTTCCAGCGGTGGCGCTTCAGCTGCGGTGGCCGCCGGCATTGTGCCCATGGCAAGTGCCAGTGACGGCGGGGGGTCTATTCGGGTACCCGCATCGTGTACCGGTCTTTTTGGCTTAAAGCCAACTCGTGGGCGTGTGCCGTCTGGCCCCGATCAAGCCGATGGCTGGTTCGGTTTTATTGCCGAGGGGGTTGTTTCTCGTTCTGTACGTGACACAGCGCATATGCTGGATTGCCTTCAGGGCAATTATCCCGGGCAGTTGCTGCGTATTGCACCGCCCGCCAAAACTTATGCTGCCGTCATTGAAGTCAAACCAAAAAAACTGAAGATTGCCTATTCGCTGGATCCGGCATTGGGTGAAAGTCTGCACAGCGACTGCCAGCAGGGTGTTCTTGAAACAGTCAAATTGCTGGAAAGCCTGGGCCACACCTGCGAAGAAGTTCGTCTGCCCATTAACAAAGAAGAATTTATTTACGCCTACACTGTGCTGGTGTGTTCGGAAATGGCTGCCACTTTAAAAGAGGGCGAGCGGGTGCTGGGAAGAAAAGGCAAGGCCACTGATTTTGAAGAGCGCACCTGGGCGTTGATGAAGCTGGGGCGCAGCTTCAATGGGGGTGATGTAGCCAACGCCATCTGGACGCTTGCACAGTTTTCACGGCAGTGGATGACTTTTTTCGAGCCTTATGACGCGCTGTTAACCAGCACGCTGGGCGAATTGCCGATCGCAGTGGGTGGGTTGCGGCCAACCCCTCAAGAGTTGATTGAACTGAAGGTGCTGGGCTATTTGCCCATCGGTTTTATAGCCAAGCAGAAAGATTTCGTGCTGAAAGCGGGGCGGCGTGTTTACCAGTACTGTTCCCAAACCATGCCGGCCAACGTCACTGGTCAACCCTCCATGAGCGTGCCTTTGCACTGGAATGCGCAAGGCATTCCGGTGGGCATGATGTTTACTGGCCGTTTTGGCGAGGAAAACGTGTTGCTGAACCTGGCCGCCCAGTTAGAGCAGGCCAAACCCTGGGCAGGCAAACGCCCGCCCATTCATGCGGGCAATCCCGCTTAGCCAAAGCGGTTAGAACTGGCGATCGCCTGCATGGACATTACAATAGGTTCTATCAGCTTTTCTTGAATCCCAGGGCCTGCCTGCTGGTGGGCCTTGAGCAGTCCAATTTGCATGGCATGTGCCGCTTGAGTCAGCGGTTTCTTCACCGCAAGTATTTCAGCGTCTATTGGGTTGTGATCCATCAGGTTGGGTGTTTGTTTGATGGTCAAGATCAGGTCTTTCGCCAGTTCATATTCGTTCTTGATTGTCTCAAATATACCTTGTGATCGAACCGGTGCCAATTTTGCATATTGTTGGGCAATTCGCATGTCCGCCTTTTCCATCGCGGTGGCGGTTCGGTCAATAAAGCTTTTAAAGAATGGCCATTCCTTGTACATGGTTTGCAGTTGTGCAGTTCGTTGCGCGGGTGTGGTGTTGGCACCAGTTGATTGATCGATGAAGTTTTTTAGTGCACTGCCTGTGCCAAAAAATGCAGGCATTGCGCTTCCAGATTGATACCAGGCACCCACCCACGGTATGGCCCGCAGTTTGTCAAGGTTGAGCCCACCCCCGGCCACGTTTGCGCGTGAAGCGGGGCGGCTGCCTGCATTTGATTTACCCACAAATTCAATGGGTGTAGTGCTTTGAAAAAAATGGGGAAGCTCAGGGTTGGAGTACAGGCTTTCATAGCTGTTGCGTGCATGATGCGCAAGCTTTTCCATGGTGTCTGCGTATTTGCCAAGTTGTTGGTCTGTGCCTGTTGCCATGGTTTCAAGCGTTGAGCCGACCATGTCTGCAAGGTTATACTGCGACATTGTTTTGGTGCCGAATTTTGCAGGTACTTCTTCACCTTGCTCTGTTTGTCGCATGCCGGTTAGCAGGCTGGCCCCGTTGGTGGATTTGATTTCCTGCGCATAAGAGTCACCTGAGCCTCTGGCTTCTGTGCCGCCACGGCCATGAAATACATGCAAATTCACGCCATTCTGGTTGGCCACTTCAAGCATCTTGGCTGTGCCTTCGTACACTGCCCAACTAGAGGCCAGTGGACCATCCAATCGATTGCTGTCGGAGTAGCCCACCATAATTTGTTGCTGATTGCCGCTGGCTTGAAGCGCCTGCCGATACCAGGGGTGGCTCAGCATGCTGTTCAAAATAGCAGGGCCGTTGTGCAAGTCATTGACCGTTTCAATCAAGGGAACAACGTTCATCTTGATGCCGTGTTCATCGGCCAGGCCCGCGTGCTTCAGCAGCAACATCACCTCAAGCATGTCGCTCATGGTTTCTGTATTGGCCGTGATGCAGTTTTTCAGTGCCAGTGGCCCGTAGCTGTCGTGAATGGTTTTATAGCTTTTGATCAATGCTATTTCACGATCGAATTCAGCATTGTCGCTTTGACCGTCGATGGGTGCATCGCTAAGTCTCTCCTTGTTGGTGTTCATCAGCAGACTGGTCAGCAAGGTTTGCTTTTCATCTTCTCCCAGGCTTTCATAATTGCTTGGGCCGCCAGATCTTCTCAACAATTCACCTACCGTTTTTTCGTTCATTGCGCTGTTCTGTCGAATGTCGGTGCTGGCTCCGTGAAAGCCAATGCTGTCCGCATCCAGTTTCAGCAAATCAAGTTTCTCTCGAACCGCAGTTCTTTCTTCAGTATTCAGGCTGCCAATATTCAAGGATTCAAGATCGTGCAGCAATTCATTTGCATTCAGGTACAAATCGCCCTGAATAGGCAGCGGGCCGTTGCCCACCAGGTGCTCTTTGGTTCGTACAAGTTTTTCCCGAATCAGGCCAAGTGGTTCTGAATGCCCGGATTTGCAAAGCAGGTTACAAAGGCTGCCAGTTTGAGTGTTTTTTTCTTTGCCTAATTTCTGTTCGAAGTATTCAAATGCCGCCGTGCTCAGGGTTTTGACCACGTCTTTCAGCACTGTTGCATCAATATTCGGGTTGCCATCGCGGTCACCCCCTACCCAGTTACCGGCTTCAACCAGGGGTTTCGACAGTTTGAGATTGTTGGGCAACACAGAAAGTTGTTGATTGATTTGTTTGTGAATGGTGCGGCCCGAACTGTGCAGGTGCCTGATATTGGAAGAGAACTGATTTGCTTCGTCCTGCACACTGGGCTTTAATTCGCGCACGCCTTGAATTTCCCAAAGTTCTCGACAAACTTTTGCATTTCCTTGAGGGGTTGCAATGTCATCTAGTTGAGAAAGTACAATCGCACTGGCCTGTGGTTTGTTGAAATTGGTGGGGTGTGCGGTAAATACCGGAGAGATTTTTGTGTTGGACAGTCTTTGAACAATTGATTCTCCTTGGTTTGCCGAGTTCTCGATCAAGGATTTAAGGCCCCGTATCAGCGATTGTTTTACCGGGGCGTCTTCGGCTTTCAGGTGCCTTTCTGCGGTACTCAATATCATCAGTTGGCTATTCAAGTATTTCAGTGCGCTGACAATTGCCTCAGGGTCATTCTTGTTGCTCTGAACAAACGCATCGATTTGCGCGTGTAGTTGATCGAAATCAGGTTCAGCGGTTTCAATATGTTCAGCCAATCCGCCAGCCTCAGCAAACTTCAGCGGAGACAAGCTTTTCTGCAACTGTAGCTTCAGGTTTGCATGGGTATTTTGGCGAATGTCTTTGAGTTTGCTCGCCAAGGGACCCATTATTTTGCTGGATGCTGTGCTTGAGCGGCTTTTTTGCAATGCGTTGTTGGCTTCAGACATAAAGACTTGATCGCCACTATGGCTTGTAATTGCGCGAAACATGGTGAAGACCCCATTCAATTTTTGGAGCCATGAGGATAATTAGCGTGACGTTACGTAATCAGAAAGAGGGGTGGGGGGATGTGAGTGCTTGCTCACTCTTTTGCGTATTGCTACTGTTCATGAAATTCTGAACTTGCACTTCAGTTCTCGGCATTGCACCGAAAAAAACTGAAGTGCGTGTAGTGGCAAGCCTCGTCAGCTTGGTTCCATTTAATTAAAAGGTATCGCTGGGCACGCGCACCCAACCTTCCATCAACACCCGCGCACTGCGGCTCATGATGGCTTTTTTCACAGCCCATTGACCATTTTCCAGTACAGCCTGCGCACCCACACGCAAAGTACCGCTGGGGTGGCCGAAGCGAACGGCTTCACGTTGGGTGTCAACATTGTTTCCACCTGTCGCCAAGTTCACCAAGGTACCAGGTACTGCAGCGGCCGTACCAATGGCCACAGCAGCAGTGCCCATCATGGCGTGGTGAAGTTTACCCATGCTCATGGCGCGCACCAGCAGGTCGATGCCTTGGGCCTGAACCACCTTGCCGCTTGAACTTGTGTAGGTTTTCGGTGGTGCTACAAAGGCCACCTTGGGCGTGTGTTGACGCTTGGCTGCTTCATCCACATGTTTGATCAAACCCATTTTTACCGCGCCGTGGGCACGAATGGTTTCGAACATGGCCAAAGCCTTGGGGTCGCTGTTGATGTCATCTTGCAACTCGCAACCTGTGTAGCCAATGCTGTCTGCATTCACAAAAATTGTGGGAATGCCGGCATTGATCAGTGTGGCTTTCAGTGTGCCCACGCCGGGTACTTCCAGGTCGTCCACCAAATTGCCGGTGGGGAACATGCTGCCCGCAGCGCCGTCGTCACCTTCATCGGCTGGGTCTAGAAACTCCAGCTGAACTTCAGCCGCAGCAAAGGTAACGCCGTCAAGTTCAAAGTTGCCAGTTTCCTGCACCAGTCCATCGGTAATCGGCACATGTGCAATGATGGTTTTGCCGATGTTGGCTTGCCAAATGCGCACCACGCAAGTGCCGTTTTCGGGCACGCGCGCAGGGTCGACCAGGCCACTGGCCACCGCAAACGAGCCCACTGCGGAGGACAAATTGCCGCAGTTGCCGCTCCAGTCTACAAAGGCTTTGTCGATGGAGACCTGCCCGAACAGGTAGTCCACATCGTGGTCAGCCTTGTTGCTTTTGCTCAAGATCACGGTTTTGCTGGTGCTAGAGGTGGCACCACCCATGCCGTCAATTTGCTTGCCGTAGGGGTCGGGGCTGCCGATTACGCGAAGCAATAATTTGTCGCGTGCTTCGCCCGGTTTCCGGCACGCTTCGGGCAAATCCAGCAAGCTGAAAAACACACCCTTGCTGGTGCCGCCGCGCATGTAGGTGGCGGGTACCTTCAGTTGCTGCTTGTTGGCCTGCTGGCTCATGCTGCTTTTCCTTCAAGGAAGTCTTGCGCAAAACGCTGCAACACGCCGCCAGCTTCGTAAATTGAAACCTCTTCAGCAGTGTCCAAACGGCAAGTCACGGGGAATTCCACACGCTCGCCATTCTTGCGGGTCATCACCACAGTCAGGGTTGCGCGTGGGCTGCGCTCACCTACCACTTCAAACACTTCCGTGCCGTCAATGTTGTAGGTGTGGCGTGTGTCGCCTGCCTGGAATTCCAGGGGCAGGGTGCCCATGCCGATCAGGTTGGTGCGGTGAATGCGCTCGAAACCTTCAGCAACAATTGCTTCCACACCGGCCAGGCGAACGCCTTTGGCTGCCCAGTCGCGTGACGACCCCTGGCCGTAATCTGCACCCGCAACAATGATCAGCGGCTGGCCACGGTCCATGTAGGTTTCAATGGCTTCCCACATGCGCGTTACGTTGCCTTCGGGTTCAATGCGGGCCAGCGAGCCTTTTTTCACCTTGCCGTCTGCGTCACGAACCATTTCGTTTTGCAAGGTGGGGTTGGCAAAAGTGGCGCGCTGCGCAGTCAGGTGGTCGCCGCGGTGCGTTGCGTAGCTGTTGAAGTCTTCTTCTGGCAAGCCCATTTTGTGCAGGTATTCGCCAGCTGCGCTGTTCATCATGATCGCGTTCGACGGGCTTAGGTGGTCCGTCGTGATGTTGTCCCCAAGTACCGCCAGTGGGCGCATGTTTGTCAACGTGCGTGGTCGCGCAGCCAAAGCACCTTGTCCCTCTGTGTCCCAGTACGGTGGGCGGCGAATGTAGGTGCTTTGTGGGCGCCAGTCGTACAGCGGGCTTTTCGCTTCTTCAATGGCGCCCAAATCAAACATCGGAATGTAGATTTCGCGGAACTGGGAGGGCTTCACAAACTGCTTCACGATGGCATCGATTTCTTCGTCGCTTGGCCACAGGTCGATCAGGCGAATTTCCTTGCCATTCACCACACCCAGCACATCGCGCTCAATGTCAAAGCGGATTGTGCCCGCAATGGCGTAAGCCACCACCAGCGGGGGCGAAGCCAAAAAGGCCTGCTTGGCGTAAGGGTGAATGCGACCATCGAAGTTGCGGTTGCCACTCAACACAGCGGTGGCGTACAAATCGCGGTCAATGATTTCCTGCTGAATTTTGGGGTCCAAAGCACCGCTCATGCCGTTGCAGGTGGTACAGGCAAACCCCACAATGCCAAAGCCCAGCTTTTCCAGTTCAGTCAACAGTCCTGAATCTTTCAAATACAACTCGGCCACTTTCGATCCGGGTGCAAACGAGCTTTTTACCCACGGCTTGCGCACCAGCCCCAGTTCATTGGCCTTGCGGGCCAGCAAGGCGGCAGCCACCACGTTGCGTGGGTTGCTGGTGTTGGTGCAACTGGTAATGGCGGCAATAATGACCGCGCCATCGGGCATCAGGCCTTCGGCTTCCTGTGCGCGTGCGGCGTCCAGGTTGCCTGAAATGCCTTTGACCGCCAAATCGCTGGTGGCCACGCGGGCGTGCGGGTTGGAAGGGCCTGCCATGCTGCGCACCACTTTGCTCAAATCAAATGTCAGTACGCGTTCGTATTCAGCACCCACCATTTTGCTGGCCCACAGGCCAGTGTGCCTGGCGTATTGTTCGACCAGTTTCACTTGTTCGTCTTCACGACCTGTCAGTTTCAGGTAGTCAATGGTTTGCTCGTCGATATAGAACATCGCGGCGGTGGCACCATATTCCGGTGTCATGTTGGAAATGGTGGCGCGGTCGCCAATGGTCAGGCTGTTGGCGCCTTCACCGAAGAATTCGATGTAAGCACCCACCACACGTTCCTTGCGCAGGAATGCGGTCAATTCCAAAACGATGTCTGTGGCGGTAATGCCGGGCTGGCGCTTGCCAGTCAGTTCCACGCCCACAATGTCGGGCAGACGCATCATGGAAGCGCGGCCCAGCATCACTGTTTCCGCTTCCAGGCCACCCACGCCAATGGAAATTACGCCCAGCGCGTCCACGTGCGGTGTGTGGCTGTCAGTGCCCACACAGGTGTCGGGGAAGGCCACACCGTCACGAACTTGCACCACGGGCGACATTTTTTCCAAATTGATCTGGTGCATGATGCCGTTGCCCGCTGGAATTACATCTACATTCTTGAATGCGGTTTTGGTCCAGTTGATGAAGTGGAAACGGTCTTCGTTGCGGCGTTCTTCAATGTCGCGGTTTTTCTGGAATGCATCGGGATCGAAGCCGCCACATTCCACAGCCAGTGAATGGTCCACAATCAATTGCGTGGGCACCACCGGGTTCACGAGCGATGGATCGCCGCCTTCGTCAGCAATTGCGTTGCGCAAACCAGCCAGATCCACCAAGGCGGTTTGGCCTAGAATGTCGTGGCACACCACGCGGGCTGGGTACCAAGGGAAGTCCAGGTCGCGCTTGCGGTAAACCAGTTGCTTCAGGCTGTCGGTCAGGGCGCCAGGTTCACAGCGGCGCACCAGTTGCTCGGCCAACACCTTGCTGGTGTAGGGTAGCTTGTCCCAAGCGCCGGGCTCGATTGCATCAACAGCCGCTTGAGTGTCGAAGAAATCAAGCTGGGTGCCTGGCAGGTTTTTGCGAAATTGTGTGTTCATGCTTATTTGCGGTCCTTGATGGCTACAAATTTCTGGTCTTCCGGGCCTGTGTAATTGGCGCTTGGGCGAATGATCTTGCCGTCAATGCGCTGTTCAATCACGTGGGCGCTCCAGCCGGAAGTGCGTGAAATCACGAACAGGGGTGTGAACATGGCAGTGGGCACGCCCATCATGTGGTAGCTCACGGCGCTGAACCAGTCCAGGTTCGGGAACATTTTCTTAATCTCCCACATCACGCTTTCCAGGCGGTCGGCGATGTTGTACATCTTCATGTTGTTCTGTTCTTTGGACAAATCTTCCGCCACTTTCTTGATCACCACGTTGCGTGGGTCGCTCACGGTGTACACAGGGTGGCCAAAACCAATCACCACTTCCTTGCGGTCCACACGGGCGCGAATGTCGGCCTCGGCTTCATCGGGGTTGTCGTAACGCTTTTGAATTTCGAACGCCACTTCGTTGGCACCACCGTGCTTGGGGCCACGCAGGGCGCCAATGCCGCCGCAAATGGCGGAATACATGTCCGAACCTGTACCAGCCACCACGCGGCTGGTGAAGGTGGATGCATTGAATTCGTGTTCTGCGTACAGAATCAATGAGGTGTGCATGGCGCTGACCCAGCTGTCGCGAGGCTTCTCGCCGTGTAACAGGTGCAGGAAGTGGCCACCGATTGAATCGTCGTCGGTTTCCACCTCAATGCGCTTGCCGTTGTGGCTGTAGTGGTACCAGTACAGCAGCATGGAACCGAGTGAAGCCATCAACTTGTCGGCAATGTCGCGTGCGCCGGGGTGGTTGTGGTCGTCTTTCTCAGGTTGCAGGCAACCCAACACAGACACGCCAGTGCGCATCACGTCCATGGGGTGGGCTGAAGGGGGCAGGGCTTCCAGTGCCTGCTTCACGCCTGCAGGAATGCCGCGCAGTGCTTTCAGCTTGGCCTTGTAGCTGGCCAGTTCAGCCACGGTGGGCAACTTGCCGTGCACCAGCAGGTAAGCAATTTCTTCGAACTCGGTGGTGGTTGCCAAATCAAGAATGTCGTAACCACGGTAAGACAAATCGTTGCCTGTGCGGCCCACTGTACACAGTGCGGTGTTACCAGCAGCGGTGCCGGACAGGGCTACAGATTTCTTGGGCTTGAAGCCAGTGCTTGTTGTTTGTTGTTCAGACATTGCTGTCTCCTGAATAAAAATATTGTTATATAACAATTATTTGTAAGAATTATTTAAAGTTATTTCTGCTGGAACAAGGCGTCCAGCTTCTGCTCGAAATCGTGGTATCCAATGCTGTCGTACAGCTCCATGCGGGTTTGCATGGTGTCCAGCACGTTCTTCTGGGTGCCATCGCGGCGAACGGCTTCATACACATTCTGCGCGGCTTTGTTCATGGCGCGGAAGGCGCTCAAGGGGTACAGCACCAGGCCCACACCTACACCTTTTAGTTCTTCCGTTGTGAACAGTGGGGTTGAGCCAAATTCCGTGATGTTGGCCAGCACGGGCAC
>NZ_DAIUBR010000046.1:0-15607 GCF_036846585.1 Limnobacter sp.
CCAGCAGCAACTTGAGCTCTGCCCGCGGCCGGATCATGGACGCTGACTTCGCCAAAGAAACTGCAAACCTGACCCGTGCGCAGATTCTTCAGCAGGCCGGTACCGCCATGTTGGCCCAGGCAAACCAGTTGCCCAACAACGTGTTGAGCTTGCTGCGTTAATTCAGCTTTAAACCTGAAAACTGACAAGAATTTGCCACAAGCGGATTCGAATCAAACAAAAAGCCCGGTGAATCAAGCTCACCGGGCTTTTTAACGCTAAAGAAAAACCCTAAACCTGCCGTTAATCAAGACATGGGGGCTTACCCTGCCCGCTTAGAATTCGGAAAGGTGGCGAAAATGAACATTTCAAACATGGCTGACTATGCAACAGCCCTGCCAAAACCGCAGGAAGCTGTCAACCCGCAGGCCCTTCAGGGCAATGTGGCAAAACCCCTGATGGGCAAACAGGCTGAGCTAAGCGTGAGCGAAGTATTGGAAGTGGTTCAAAAAGCCAATGCAGCGCTGGCGAGCAATCAATCCAACCTGAAGTTTCTGGTCGACAGTGACAATGGCAAGCCCATTGTTCAAATCATTGATCGTGAAACACAGGAAATTCTGAAACAGATTCCTTCGGTTGAGATGTTGAAGATCGCCAAGGCCATTGAAAAAATGCAAGGCGTTCTGATGTCTCGCGAAATCTAGAGCGCAACCAAGGGAGTAAATCATGGTAGGAATTTCATCTGCGGGCATCGGTTCCGGGCTGGACATTGAGGGGATCATCAGCTCCCTGATGGCTGCTGAGCGAATTCCGCTGACAAAAGTAAGCCAGGAAAGAACCCAGACCAACACCAAGATTTCGATTTACGGCATCATCAAAAATTCGTTTGCAGACCTGAAAGCCGCTGCAGACAAACTGACCAACTTAAGCAACCTGAACCCGCTTAAAACCACGTCCAGCGATGACAAGGTTGTTTCTGCCACTGCAAGCGCCTCTGCGGCAAAAGGCAGCTACAGCATTGAAGTAAGCCAGTTGGCCAAGGCACAAAGTGTGGCAGCTCCCAGCGTAGCAACTTCCGACACCATCGTGGGCACGGGCAGCTTGACGCTGACCTTGGGCAGCTACAATTCCGGCACCAACACTTTCACCAACAACCCCGACAAAACCCCTGTCACGATCAATATTGGCGCAGGTCAACAAACCCTGGACGGCATCAAACAGGCCATCAACGATTCAAATGCCGGGGTTACAGCTTCCATCATCAATGATGGCACGGGTTCACGCCTGGTGTTGACCAGCAAGGAAACAGGCGCGGTCAATGGCTTCAAACTGGAAGTGACTGACAACGACGGCATCAACACCGACACAGCTGGCCTGTCGATGCTGGCCTATGATCCGACTGCAGCTGTAGGTTCAGGCAAAAATGCAGAATCATTGCAAGTGGCACAAAACGCCAACTTCACCATCAACAACCTGGCTGTCAGCAAGGCAAGCAACACCGTAACGGATGCAGTGGAAGGCCTTACACTGAATCTAAAAGCGATAACCACAACACCGATCAATCTCGAGGTTTCGCTTGATGACAGCGCCCTGAAAACAACACTGGACGGCTTTGTCGCCGCTTACAACAAAATTCGCGGCAACCTGAAAGACCAACAGCAGAAAGACGCCACCCTGTCGAAGGAAACCACCCCTTCGGCCCTGGAACGCGGCATGCGAAATATTTTGCGTGAACAGGTGGCCCAGTATGGGATTGGCTTGAGTGACATTGGTTTGAACTTCGACAAAGACGGCGTACTGTCGCTGGACAAAACAAAACTGGACACTGCAGTTGCAGCGGATCCATCCATTCTTGAAAAAGTGTTCTCAAACACGGCAACCACAACGGACGCACGGGTCAAGTTTGTTGGAGCCAACACAAAAACGCTGGAAGGCACCTACGCAATCAACATCAGCACGGCCTACGATGGCAGCAATACAATTGCAGGCACCATCAACGGCGTTGCAGGTACGGGCGTTGGGAATTTGCTGAGCGGTGCCACGGGTGAAGCCAGCGAAGGCCTTCAATTTTCAGTGGCGCAAGATGCATTCGGGGACATGGGCACCATCACGTTCAGCAAAGGCCTGGGCGAACGGCTAAGTGACTGGATTGGCAGCTTGACCGATGAAGGTGGGGCCCTTACATCCCGCACGGACGGCCTTAACAGCCGTCTCCAACGCCTGGATGACCAGGAAGACCGTATAAACCTACGACTGGAACAGGTTGAAAAGCGCTACCGCGCGCAATTCACGGCACTGGACACCATGCTTGCAAGCATGCAACAAACCAGCTCCTATCTTAGCCAGCAACTGGCCGCCTTGGCACAGCAAAGGTAAGCCAAGAACAGTGACCTAAAACCCCTGTTTTTAGCAGCATCAAACAGGGGGTTCAGGGCCTACTATTTGTTCAAGACAAACCAACAAGTGAACGCACCCATGATGTACGGCGCCAAAGCGTATGCACAAGTAGGACTGGAAACTGGCATCAATAGTGCGTCCCCGCATGGCCTGATCGTGATGCTTTACGACGGGGCCATTGAAGCCATTCGCAAAGCCAAAATTTACCTGGAAATGGGCGACATCGAGATGAAAACCAAATCGGTGGACAAAGGCCTGCGGATTATCAAAGACGGTTTGACCGCATCGCTGGATGTAACCGCTGGCGGCGCACTGGCGCAACAACTGCTTGCGCTGTACGACTACATCGGCAAAGAGCTGATTCTGGCCAATGCCCAAAACAGCGCTGAACGCATGGACACCTGCATCGGGCTGCTGGACGACCTGCGCAGTGCATGGCTTGAAATTGGCCAAAGCACCGCGAACCAATAACTATATTTAAAGGACCGCTTGAAACATGATTTTCGCGACAGACAACAACGGTGCAATCATGAAGCTTTACGCCGCCATAGCGAATCAAAGCCAGATCATGCTGGATTCAGCCAAGGCAGGCGACTGGGATGAACTGTGTGCTGCAGAGGAACAGTGTTCAAGACTGATTCACGAATTGCAGGCCATTAAAGAGGCGCAGCAAACTGAATTGAACGAAAAAGAACGCAGCCAGCACATTGGGTACCTCAAGAAAATTCTGGCCGATGATGCGGCAATTCGCGACATCACCGAACCCCGCCTTAAGCAGTTGGAAGAATTTCTTCGCGCAGCCAACAACTCGCAGAAACTCAGCAACTCTTATGGATCCAACTAAGCCATTGCGCTAACAGCAACGGGTGTGAGACATGGCATTGACTCCGGTTAAATCGGCTCCGCCCAACCTCAACACCGTACTCCAATCAAATCCGGGCGACCGGGTCAGCTCCGGCAAGGGCGAAATCGCGCCAGTTGTTGCAATACTGACCCGCCAGCTTCCTTTGCCCCAGGCACAACAACTGGCGGGGCAAACCGCTTTGGTTCGCGTCGTCAAGGGTGGCCCGGGCAACGAAGCTGAACTCGAGTTCGAAGGCCAGAACATTCAGGTGAAATTACCGCCTGGCAGGTCATTGACCGCCGGTGAAATGGTGACTGTCAGCTTCGCACTTTCCAGCAGGGGCGACGATTTATCGGCTGGCGGCACCTCGGGCAACAAGAAGATTCAGGATGCTCGCAACCTGCTGACAACACTGCCCGCCACTGGCAATGATGGCGAGGTGCAAGATTCCCCCAGTTTTGTGGACAAGCTTTCAGGTACTGCGCGTTTGCTGGGGTTGCTGGAACGTTTGAGCCAGGGTTCCAGCACCCAGGTTTCAACCACCGTGATGACCAGCCTGAAACAACTCAGCACACAAATGCAGGCACCGCTGCAACAGGCTGCGCTTGCCAAAGCAGCTGCAGACGCCCCCCTTCTTCTTGCAGACAGCGAAACAAGGGGCACCACCAACGCCCCGCTGCCAACAACACCGCAAGCCAGCAAGGCAGGTGAACGCGCTGCATTGCAGGAAACCCGGCAAACCAACAATGCAACAACGCAAAACACCAACCTGGCCGGGGCGTTGGCAAAACAGGTCAGCGCTGCCGTAGAAAACAGCGGTCTGTTCTATGAATCGCATTTACAGCAGTGGGCCAACGGACAGCGCAGCACCGACCAGCTTGTTCGCGAACCGCAGGCCCGCTTTGGACAGGACCAAGTGATCAGCGAAAAAGGGGTGAACCCCTCTGCAATTGAGCAGTCTGTCAAACTGGTGACCGCACAGTTGGCCACGCTGGACAGCAACCGAATTTCACTGGCAATGGGCGGCATGCTGGGCCAGCCAGTTCACATCGACATCGAACCCGACAATGAGCATGAAACCGATCAGCCCAGCGAGGAACAGGGTGGAGAGCCTGCCCGCCCCTGGGTTGCCCGGCTTAAACTGGACATGGCGCATTTGGGTGAGCTTCAGGTGAGGGTTCGCATGATAGGTTCACAATGCGATGTGCAAATTTCCGGGTCGGCGCACAGCAAGAAAGCAGTCGACCCACACTGGCAGGAATTCAGGCAGGCAATGGAAAATCAAGGTTTAAAACTGGTTCATGGTCAGTTCATGGTGCCATCGGGGATCAAGATTGGCGAATAAACTCAGCCCACAACAAGCCGTTGCCCTGGCCTATCTGGAGCACTCGGGTGCGCCCAAAGTGGTGGCCAAAGGCCGCGGTTTGATTGCAGAGCAAATTATCCAGAAAGCAAAAGATTCCGGTGTCTTCGTACATGAAAGCCGGGAACTTGTTTCACTGCTGATGAACGTTGACCTGGACCAACAAATTCCTCCCGGTTTGTATCAAGCCATTGCGGAACTGCTGGCGTGGGTGTATCAAATAGAAAACAAAGAATTCAATACAGAGGGCCAACCATGAACCACAACACGAGCATAGCGCCTGAGCGCGATCAAAAACTGCTGGAAGAATTCAGCCTGAGCGCTGAACCAACACTTCGAAAATTGCTGAACACCATCGAAGATGACGAACATGAACTGTACATTTACCTACAGGCAGACCACACCCAGTTTGTGACGGAAATCCTGAACATTGACTGGAGCACCGGTCAAATGTGGCTGGGCACGCCTTATGAGAAAGTGTTGAGCGCCCACTGCAACATCAGCACATCGTACGTGGTGGTCAGCTTTCCCGACGGGGTCAAAGTACAATTCGCTGGAATCGGTATTCTGCAAAGCCAGTACCAAGGGGCAGACGCACTGCGAATCGCCATCCCCGGAACGATTGTTCGCCTGCAACGCCGCAATTATTTCAGGGTGATGGCCGATGAGGAACTGAACTCGCAGGTGAAGCTGGTCATTCCGCAGGTTCAGAGCAATACATCCTTGATCGACATCAGTCTTGCGGGTTGCGGATTCACCGTAACTGCCCTTCCCCAGCAATACAATCAAGGTGATGTACTGAAAGATGTACGCCTGACATTGCCTGACGGCGGTGGCAGCATGCTGGTTGAACTGGTGGTGCGAAACATCAAGCCCATGTTCGACCAACCAGACAATGTTCAACTGGGTTGCGAAATGAAAACCCTTGAGCGCGGCGCAGAACGTCGCCTGCAGCGCTTCCTGCTGGCAACAGAACGCAGGCAACGCACCAACCTGCATTCGATCGACTGATTGCCAAAACGCCTAACGGCGTTTGCTGCCCCCAAGCAACGACCCCAGAATACCGCGCATCAGTTCTCGCCCAACATGTGAACCGATGCTGCGTGCCGCGCTTTTCGCCATGGTTTCAGCCACGCTTTGGCGCTTGCGACCGCCGCTGCCGCTGGTGCCAAACAGCATGTCGCCCAAACCACTCAAGGTACTTTTTTCTTCCGGTGTTTCCGGTGCATTTTGAGCAGCCATGGCTTCTTCGGTTCGGGCTTTCAACATCTCAAACGCCGATTCCCGATCCACCGCATTTTCGTACACACCAGCCACCAGTGAATTGGCAATCAGTGCCTGGCATTGCTCAGGGCTGGCCGGGCCAAATTTGCTGGCAGGCGGATACACCCAAGCGCGGCAAGTGGGGTTTGGCGTGCCTTTGGGATCGAGAAAACTGACCAGGGCTTCGCCCACACCCAGCTCGGTGATGGCCGCTTCAATGTCCAAACCTGGATTGGGTCGCATGGTTTCCGCTGCCACTTTCACTGCTTTTTGATCGCGCGGCGTGAAAGCACGCAGTGCATGTTGAACGCGGTTGCCCAACTGCCCCAGCACGGAATCGGGTACATCCAGCGGATTCTGGGTCACAAAATAAACACCGACACCTTTGGAACGAATCAGGCGAACCACCAGCTCCACTTTTTCAATCAGCGGTTTGGGTGCATCAGTGAACAACAAATGCGCTTCGTCAAAGAAAAAAACCATTTTGGGTTTTTCGACATCGCCTACTTCTGGCAGGTTTTCAAACAATTCCGACAACAGCCACAACAAGAATGTGGCGTACAGCTTCGGCGAATTCATCAACTGGTTGGCCGCCAGAATATTAATGATGCCGCGTCCATTGGAATCGGTTTGCATCAAATCATCAATGTTCAACATGGGTTCGCCAAAAAACGAATCAGCCCCCTGCCCTTCCAGTGCCAACAAACCACGCTGAATGGCACCCACCGAAGCCGATGAAACATTGCCGTACTCGTTGGTGAATTGCTTGGCATTTTCACCCACGTATTGCAGCATGGCGCGCAGGTCTTTGAGGTTCAGCAACAACATGCCGTTGTCGTCGGCAATTTTGAACACCAGGTTCAACACACCTTCCTGCGTGTCATTCAAGCCCAACAAACGGCCCAACAACAAGGGCCCCATGTCGGAAATGGTGGCGCGAACCGGGTGGCCCTGCTTGCCAAATACGTCCCACAAGGTCACCGGGCTGCCTGCGAATTCAGGCGTGGGAATGCCCGTCATTTTCATGCGTTCTTCAAATTTTGGAGAAGTTTTACCGGGTTGGGAAATACCGGTCAGGTCGCCCTTCACATCGGCCATAAACACTGGCGTACCGATTTCTGAAAACGCCTCGGCCAGCACCTGCAAGGTGACTGTTTTGCCCGTGCCCGTTGCCCCGGTGATCAAGCCGTGGCGGTTGGCCAGGTGCGGCAACATATTCAAGGAGGATGCGCTGGGCGAATGGGCCAGTGCAATAGGCAGTGGTTCAAGCATGGTGTTGCTCCGGGTTGGATGCGTTTAATTTGTTGTTGAGTGTGCCACTGCTCGAACCAATTTGCCACCCAAGAACGCTTAAACCCAACTACCTGCTACAAAATGAACCTTTCCGGTTTTCATAGAAGCCTTTTGGCAATCCTGATTGCAAATGAAAACCGCCTGCACTTTCTGATAAAAGCAGGCGGCCACATACATCAAGTTAACAACTCAAAGATCGTAAACTTTTTTATCATCAAGTGGGTCATACATTGGATCGCTGAAATCGAGCCATAACCAAGTGCCTCCGCCCGGTTTTTCACATGGGAACGCATACACAGCGTTGCGAATATTGCTGGCACGACTACCGCCTTCATGTTCACCAAACAAAACCAGCGTTGCAGCC
The DNA here is from genome assembly GCF_036846585.1 of Limnobacter sp. GTDB lineage: Bacteria > Pseudomonadota > Gammaproteobacteria > Burkholderiales > Burkholderiaceae_B > Limnobacter. The sequence goes on from NZ_DAIUBR010000046.1 coordinate 7,504, forward strand.
AACATCTCTTGCCGTTCTTCGTACGGTACGGTGGCCGCCGTCAATGCCAGTGCCTGCATGAAACTGTTGAAGGTGAGGGAATCGAGAGGAGGAACTATCTCCATATTGATGTCCAGCATTTTATGCACGCTTTCAGGAGAAAACTTTCCCTGAACCGAGGAAGCCAGGCTGAGATTTGCAGTGGCCGCTTCCAGCGAAGGGGCAGCCTGACGAACAAAGGCACCCAGCGCCTCAGAAGTGGCGGCTGTAGATGTCCGGGTTGATTGATCAGTCAGTTTGCTGTCTTCAGCAACGATTATCGATTGAACAACACGATCGGGAATTACTGTTGAGTCCATGAACATTACCTTTCCAAGTAAAAAGTTGGTTTAAACACAAACACGAAAAGCATTTTGCGAAATGGCAATCGACAGCACATCTTTGCTTCGAATCGGATGGCATTTGCGCGTTCGGACGCTTCAGTGGTGTTTTTGGAAAAGTAAGTTCCACCTAATTTATTGCTTGGCCAAGCAGGTGGCCACGTTAACCAGGTTTGGAAATGCAGGGCCAGCTCGAAATAATCAAACCGGCATGTTCATGATGTCGTTGTAGGCCTGAAGAATTTTATTGCGGGCCTGAACCACGGCAGTGAACTGCAGTGAAGAAGTATTCATTGCAATCACGGTTTCTTCAACCGATGCAGTGGGGTCATCCATCTGCAAACGTTTGCCCAGGTCGGCAGCCTTGTCAGCCGACAGGCTCGCGCTTTCCAAAGCCTTGGCAATGGCATCGGCAAACGAAGCCTGGTCGAGTGCCTGTGGCTTGCTCGTCAGTGGCGAACCCTTCAGGGCATCGGTCACCGCACTGCTTAAAAGGCCGCTTACAGCCCCCATCTTGTCAATCATGAAGCACTCCAACATGGAATATTTGTTTCTACCCTCCCTTTGTACAGGCAACATGGGCAATGTGTTGCGGCAAACAGGGGGTAAAAAGCCCCTTATTTTTTGAATCAAACACTCAAGTTCTGGAAATAGGTGCCGTTAATGCCCCCTTTTTACCGGTTTGCTTGCGCCAACGCACAAGCACAATGCATGGGTAAAACAATTTAACCCACATGCAGGTAATACATGGCCGAAGTCCTCAGCAGCCCAGAAGTGATCGGCCCGGTTGGCAACAACCCGATCACAAACATGCAGCAACGTTTTGCAAGACTGCCCCAGAAAAACAAAATGGGCATCCTGATTGGCGTTCCATTGCTGATCGCCGTGCTGGCGTCGTTGCTGATGTGGGCCAACCAAACCAGCTACCGGGTTTTATTCAGCGGCCTGAACGATCAGGACGGGGGTGCCATTGTGGAAGCACTGACCCAAATGAAAGTACCGTATGAATTCAACACAGCGGGCACATCCATCCTGGTGCCTTCCAACAAGGTATATGACACCCGCCTTGCCCTGGCCAGCCAAGGCCTGCCAAAAGGCAGCGTAAGCGGCTTCGAGGCCATGGACAACCAGAAGCTGGGCATTACCCAGTTTCAGGAACAAGTAAATTATCAGCGTGCGCTGGAAGGTGAACTGGTTCGCTCCATTCAATCCATTTCTGCCGTGCAAAGCGCACGTGTGCATTTGGCCATTCCAAAGCCATCGATTTTCATTCGTGAAAAGCAAACGCCCAGTGCATCGATTGTGCTGAACCTGTTTGGCAGCAGAACACTGTCTGAACCCCAAATCAACGGCATCGTGCACCTGGTGGCCTCCAGCCTGCCCAGCATGAACCCGGAAGACGTCAGCATTGTAGACCAGTCTGGCCGCCTGCTGACCGGCAAAAGCCAGCTTGAAAGTGGCTTGAACCCCACACAGCTGGCCTACACCAACCAGATTGAACAAAGCCTGACCAGCCGAATTGTTGATATTTTGACTCCCGTGTTCGGCAGCGAAAACGTTCGCGCCACGGTCACAGCAAATATGGACTACTCCACGTCCGAGCGCACCGACGAAATTTACAAGCCCAATGGCGACACCACACAAGCCACCATTCGCAGCCAACAGATCAGCGAATCGAATGACGGCGCCAGCAGCAACCCGCAAGGTGTGCCGGGCGTGATGGCCAACACCCCACCGGGCGAGGCAGCCGCCAATATCGGGCAAAACCCCCAGCAGGCATTGGCCAATGGAGCCAACAACGCACCCGCGCAAACCAACAACAGCATGCGCAAAGACTCCACAGTGAACTACGAAGTGGACAAGTCCGTGCAGTACACCAAATCACAAGTGGGCAAAATTGAACGCCTGTCGGCTGCCGTGGTGGTGAACTTCAAAACCATCACCGACCCCAAAGGCGAAACACGCCAGGTACCGTTGACACCCGAAGAAATTACCCAGCTGGACAATCTGGTAAAGCAGGCCATTGGCTTTGACGAACAACGCGGAGATGCCGTGAATGTGGTTAACCAGGCCTTCACCAAGGTAGAAGAAAGCACCATCCCGATGTGGGCACAGCAAGAAACCATGGACCTGGCCAAATCACTGGGCATGCCAATCGGCATTGCACTGGTTGCAGCCATTCTGGTGTTCGGCATATTCCGCCCCATGATGAAACCTGCCGAAGTCGATTTGTTTGACGAAGGCCCTGAACTACTGCCGGGACAACGCACACCACTGCTGGCCAACCAGGTCGGCGGTGGAAGCGATGTTGAATTACTGGAGCAACTGCAACGCGAAGGCACATTGCCCGGCATGAACCGTCAGCAAAAGCTGGAGAAATTGCGCGAACTGGCTCGCGAACACCCGCAGATCGTGGCCAATATTGTCAAGAACTGGGTCAACGGCGAAACACACAGCGCTTAAAGCAAGCCTTTAGCAAAACAAGGATTACACACCATGGCAGAAAGCGAACTCGGCATCCAGAAAGGCGCCATCCTGATGCTCAGCCTCGGCGAGGAAGAAGCCGCCGAAGTATTCAAGTACCTGGGCCCCAAAGAGGTTCAGAAACTTGGCCAGCAAATGTCCAAAACCAAAGACGTACCCATTGACCGCATCGAGGAAATTGCCGGTGAAGTTGTCAACATGGCCCAAAGCCAAAGCGCACTTGGACTTGATTCCGACGCCTATATTCGCAGCGTGCTGACCAAGGCACTGGGCGAAGACAAAGCCGGCTTCCTGCTCGACCGGATTTTGCAGGGCAGCGACACTTCCGGCATTGAAGGCCTGAAGTGGATGGACCCAGGCACAGTGGCCGAACTGATCAAGAACGAACACCCACAAATTATCGCCACCATTCTGGTTCACCTTGAACGCGACTTTGCAGCCGCGATTTTGAACCTGTTCGTGGATCGCCTGCGCAGCGATGTGGTGTTGCGCATTGCCACCATTGACGGCATTCAACCCAATGCACTGCTTGAATTAAACGACGTGCTGGCCAAGGTGCTGGCCGGTGGAGACAAACTGAAGAAAACCACCTTGGGTGGCGTGCGTGCCGCGGCTGAAATTTTGAACTTTGTGGGCACAACATCCGAAAAAACGGTGCTGGATTCCATTCGCGAATACGACAACGAACTCAGCCAGCGAATTCAAGATGAAATGTTCACCTTCGACAACCTGCTCGACATTGACGACCGTGGCATGCAAAGCATTCTGCGCGATGTTCAAAGCGATCTGCTGGTGATTGCACTAAAAGGCGCGGACGAAGCAATTCGCGAAAAGGTGTTCAAGAACATGTCCACCCGCGCTGCCGAGGCACTTCGCGACGACCTGGAAAGCCGCGGCCCGGTTCGTTTGTCAGAAGTGGAAGCCGCGCAGAAAGATGTATTGAAGACAGCCAGAAAGCTGGCCGATGCAGGGGAAATTGTATTGGGTGCAGGCGGTGAAGATGCGTTCGTCTAACCGCATTATCCGCGGACTGGACGCCGCTGAACTGCCCAACTGGTCAGTCGAACTGATCGGGTCGCGCTACGAAAACCAGGTGGACCGCCTGCTCAGTGAAATAGGGCAGCATCAGGTTCAACACACAACGTCAGCCGAGCCGCCCACCGAGGAAGAACTTCGCCTGAAAGAATGGGAAGAAGCATTGGTCCGGCGGGAAAAGCAAATTGACGAGCTTGAACGCGACACCTTGAAGCTGGCCGAAGAGCGTGGTCAGCAGACGGGCTATGAAGCGGGCTGGAATGCTGCGCACAATGAGCGTGTGGCACTTGTCAATGCAGCCCAGACCATTGAAGATGAATTTGAAAGTTTTAAATCGGTGTTGTCGGAAAAGTTGCTGGACCTTGCCGTATTAGTCAGCAAAAAAGTGATCGTCGACACCTTGACCGCAAAGCCGGAACAGACCGCCGAATTGCTCAACCAGATTCTGGAAAGCATGCAACTGCACAGCAAAGCGGTAACACTGCGTGCCCACCCCCACACCATTGCCGTGTTGGCAGCACAGTTTGGTGACCAGCAAATGCTGGGCAACCTGCGCATGATCGAGGACCCCAAACAACTGCAAGGCGGCTTTCTTTTGCAACACCCGGAAGGTGAAGTAGACGCCACATTACAAACACGCTGGCTTCGTGCCATTGAATCGCTTGGCAGGGACACACCGATTACACCAGACGACCTGGACACCAACAAGGACGCAGAGTAAATGGCTGACCTGCTCGAATGGCTCGACGAATGCAAATTCCTGGTTGAAAACAACCACCCCCAAATTGCCACAGGAAAACTGACCCGCGTGGCTGGTTTGGTGATGGAAGCCGTGGGCTTGAAATTGCCAGTGGGCAGCGTGTGCACGGTTGTTCAAAAAGGTGCTCCGGCACTGGAAGCAGAAGTGGTCGGCTTCAATGGCGACAAACTGTTCCTGATGCCCGCCACCGATGTACATGGCATGACCCCCGGTGCGAAAGTGATTGCACAGGAACCCCCGCCCATCGCCCCGAAGCTGGGGGTGAAAGCCCACCCTTGGCGCAGGCCGGAAGACAAGACAAAACACCTGCCTGTGGGCGACAGCCTGTTAGGCCGCGTGGTCGACAGCAACGGCAAGCCGCTGGATACCCTGGGTGAACTGAAATTCGAAAAACGCTGCCCGCTGGCTGCCCGCCCCATCAACCCGCTGGAACGCGAGCCCATCACCGAACCGCTGGACGTGGGCGTGCGCGCCATCAACGCCCTGCTGACGGTGGGGCGTGGTCAGCGCATCGGCCTGATGGCGGGCTCCGGTGTAGGCAAATCGGTGTTGCTGGGCATGATGGCCCGCTACACCAAAGCCGATCGCGTGGTGGTTGGCCTGATCGGCGAACGTGGCCGCGAAGTGAAGGAATTCATTGAACAGATTCTGGGTGAAGAAGGCTTGAAGCGCAGTGTGGTCATTGCCGCCCCGGCCGACGTCAGCCCCCTGCTTCGCATGCAGGGTGCAGCCTACACCCAGGTGGTGGCGGAACATTTCCGCGACCAAGGGCACAACGTGCTCATGATTATGGACTCGCTCACCCGCTATGCCATGGCCCAGCGTGAAATTGCCTTGGCCATTGGCGAACCACCCGCCACCAAGGGTTACCCACCCAGCGTGTTTGCCAAGCTACCCACCCTGGTTGAACGCGCAGGCAATGGTCGCAAGGGCGCAGGTTCGATTACCGCGTTTTACACCGTGCTGACCGAGGGCGATGACCAACAAGACCCCATTGCCGACGCCGCTCGCGCCATTCTGGATGGTCACATTGTGCTTTCCCGCCAATTGGCAGAAAGCGGACACTACCCTGCCATTGACATTGAACAATCCATTTCCCGTGCCATGCACAATATTGTGCCGCCCGCGCACCTGAATGCCGCCAGGAGCTTGAAAGCAGCGTTCTCCAAAGTACAGCGCAACCGCGACCTGATCACCGTGGGCGCTTACTCTCCGGGGTCAGACCCACAATTGGACCATTCTTTGGCCCTTTATCCGAAGATTGAAAACCTGCTTCAGCAGTCAATGTTAGAAAGCGCGAATTTCGATGAGGCCTTAGCCGGCCTTCAATCCTTGTTCCCGAATGAATTCAAGAACGACAAACACTAAAAAGCTTGGGTCTTTATGAGCAATGTGCTGCAAATCCTGATTGAACAGGCCAGTGAAAAAGCCGACAACCTGGCCAGAAACATGGCCAGTACCCAGCAAAAGCTGGCCCAGGGCCATGACAAACTGAACATGCTGCAAACCTATCGCGATGAATGCGAGGGCGGCATGCACAGCAAAGCATCTGTCGGCATGACAGGCCAGCAACTGCGCAACCAGCTTGCCTTTGTTGGAAAAATTGCCGAAGCCGTTGCCCAACAAACCCGAGAAATTGAATTTTTGAACACCACCCTGGCCCACCAGCGCACCCAGTGGCAAGACACCCTGGCCGAGCAGCGCAAATATGAAGCCTTGGTTGAACGCGAAAAACTGAAACAGATGAAACTGGAAAACAAGCGCGATCAAAAAATGAACGACGAATTCGCAGCACGCATTTACCGGGTTCAAACTGCCGGAGAACCCACATGACCACAAGCACCCAAGCCATGAGCAATGTCAGCAAGGTTCAAACCACAGCAGGCAGCAGCAAAACCAATTCTGACCCGAAAGAACTTGCACTTCAATTCGAAGCCCTGTTCAGCTCAGCCCTTGGCCAGCTGACCCCGAACGCACAATTGAACAACATTGAAGCGCAATTGCGTGAATCCCTGTTCAAGCAAGACAGCAAACCCGGAAAAAAATACGCGGAATCCAGCAGCAACGCGGAAGCCGCGCAAGCCACCGTGTGGGCACAACGAAACTGGATGCAAGACAGCAGCAACCTTGCAGCTGCACCAGTGGCGGCAACAGACAGCGACGCTTCAACAGAAAAAACAGCACCACCTGCCCAGGCCACCAGCGAAAACCGCAGCGCGAGCAACACCACCACTGCGGAAAAAACTGCAGAAAGGCCTGTTGAAAAATCAACAGACAAAACGCCTGCAGATGCCGAGAAAGACAATGTCGACAAATCTGTCGACAGATCAGACAACAAGGCCGACAGCCCCCCCGGCGCCAGCAACACGGACACCAAGGCTGTACAACAGCTTGCCGCGCAAGCGCAGGCCACCACCGACAACACCGTGGCCACAGGTACGCCTGTCAGCCCTGCCACCTCCACGGCAGAACTGCCAGCCAAACCGGCTGCAGAATTGACCAACCATGGCAAAGGTATTTCTGAATCAAACAGCGCCACCGACAAAACAGAAAATCTGCCAGCAACTGCGGCACAAGCCAATGACAAAGCCACAGAGACAAACCGTGTGCGCCTGGACGACAGAAGCACCACAGGCAACGCCAAGGTGGATGCAGCCCTGAACAACAGCACCGTCAACGTGCGGGCAGAGAACGCCACGGTCAACACCCCGGCCAACACCTTCACCAATGCAAACGCCGTTGCAGCCCAACTGGCGCCGCAAATTGCCCGGCAGGCCCAGAACATTGGCGAGAACATCGAATTGCAAGGTCTTAAAGCAGGCCAGAAGATTATGGCAGGTGCAAGCCTGCAAGCCACGGCAACTCCCACTGCGTTGGCTGCCGGCACCAATGGCCTGAATGGCACATTGGGCACCGCACAACAGGCACTGATTAAAACACCGGTTACGCAGCCAGGCTTTGCCAGGGAAATGGGGCAGACCGTGCAGTGGGCAATTGGAAAAAATCTTTCAACGGTCGACATTCGCGTCAATCCCGAATCATTTGGCCCCATGAACATGCGCTTGGTACAGAAAGGCCAACAGGTTCAACTGATCATTCGCACACAAGACGAAACTTCAGCCAATCTTCTGACACAGGCACTGTCTGGCTTGAAAGAAGTGCTGAGTCAAAACGGCATTCAGTTGAGCCAGGTCCAAATTCAACACAACAACACCCCCACACCCAATGGCCAAGCCAACAACGGCCAATCCCAATTTGACCACAACGGCAACCAGGGGCGCAACGGTCAGCAATCGGCCCCAGGTGGAAACACACAGCCGGAAGAATCCCCACTGCCATCCACAGCACCCACAGCAAAGGCGAAGGGAAAGCTCGACCTGTTTGCCTGAGCAATGAATTGGGTATGAACAACACGGCTTTTCGGGGGTTTGCTCGGACACCTTTCAGACACAATAGAGTTTGAAAG
>NZ_DAIUBR010000047.1:0-283 GCF_036846585.1 Limnobacter sp.
CGCGAAGGTGGTCGTACAGTGGGTGCCGGTGTGGTGGCCAAGATCACCAAGTAATTACTCGGGTTTTTTAGGGCAATAGCTCAATTGGCAGAGCGTCGGTCTCCAAAACCGAAGGTTGTGGGTTCGATTCCCTCTTGCCCTGCCAAATTTGGTGGGACCGTCGCCGCTGAAGCGATTCAGCGGCGGCTTACATTTTGAGAATATGGCGCAAAACGACGTTCAAACAGTATCTACAGGGCAGGACAAGCTGATGCTTGTGCTGGCGGTTGCCTTTGCAATCGGC
>NZ_DAIUBR010000047.1:293-15370 GCF_036846585.1 Limnobacter sp.
GTGCGGTGGCTTATCAGGTTTTGTCGGCAGAAGATTTCTTCATTCGCCTTGGTGTGGTTTTGCTGGGTGTCGTGCTGGCTGTCGGTAGTTTTTTGCTGTCGCAGACCGGGAGGCGATTCACGGGTTTCGCCAAAGATTCGGTGAATGAAGCCAAGCGCGTTGTTTGGCCCACCCGCAAGGAAGGCATGCAAATGACCGGTGTGGTCTTTGTGTTCGTGTTGATCATGTCGATCTACCTGCTTGCGGTGGACAAAACGCTTGAGTGGGTCTTCTACGATCTGATTTTAGGGTGGACTATATAATGTCAAAACGCTGGTACGTGGTGCATGTTTACTCGGGGCTCGAGAAAAGCGTGCAGAGATCGTTGCAAGAGCGCATTGACCGTTCTGAGTTCGCAGATTTGTTCAGTCAAATTCTGGTTCCTTCCGAGGAAGTGGTGGAAATCAAGGGCGGTCAGAAATCAATTTCTGAGCGTCGCTTTTTTCCCGGCTATGTGCTGGTTGAGATGGAGATGACTGACGATTCCTGGCACTTGGTTAAAAACACACCAAAAGTGACTGGCTTTATTGGTGGCACGGGCAACCGTCCCACGCCGATTTCACAAAAAGAAGTCGACAAAATCATGAAGCAGATGCAAGACGGCGCTGAAAAGCCACGTCCCAAAGTGTTGTATGAAGTTGGCGAAATGGTTCGTGTCAAGGAAGGCCCCTTTGCAGACTTCAATGGCAACGTTGAAGAAATTAATTACGAGAAAAGCAAGCTTCGCGTGTCGGTGACCATTTTTGGTCGCGCCACACCCGTAGAGCTCGACTTTCACCAGGTCGAAAAAGTTTGATCTGAAAGCAGCAAGTTTTCCCGCCGCCTGTATTAGATTGCTGACAGGGTGAACGGTAATTCAAGCAATACGAGGAGCGGCATTTGCTGCGTTTGAACTCACGGAGAAATTTCAATGGCCAAGAAAATTATTGGCTTTATCAAGCTGCAAGTACCGGCTGGTAAAGCAAATCCATCCCCGCCCATCGGTCCAGCACTGGGTCAGCGTGGTCTGAACATCATGGAATTCTGTAAGGCGTTTAACGCCCAAACTCAAGGCTTGGAGCCAGGTTTGCCAATTCCAGTGGTAATCACCGCATTTGCAGACAAGTCTTTCACGTTCATCATGAAGACCCCTCCTGCAACCGTGCTGATCAAGAAAGCAGCGAAGGTCACCAAGGGTTCGCCACGTCCTCATTTGGACAAAGTGGGCAAGATCACCCGCGAACAAGCTGAAGAAATTGCAAAAACAAAGATGCCTGACCTGACCGCTGCTGACATGGATGCTGCTGTACGCACCATCGCTGGTTCAGCCCGCAGCATGGGCATCGTGGTGGAGGGTCTATAAATGGCTAAGTTGTCTAAACGCACTCAAGCGTTGCGCGCGAAAATTGACCGCAACGCTGTATATCCCGTAGATCAAGCCCTGGGTCTGATCAAGGAAACAGCGACTGCCAAGTTTGATGAGTCCGTTGATGCGGCCATCCAGTTGGGCGTTGATGCACGCAAATCAGACCAGGTGGTTCGTGGTTCAGTGGTTCTGCCAGCCGGTACAGGTAAAACTGTTCGCGTGGCCGTGTTTGCGCAGGGCGCCAAAGCTGAAGAAGCCAAGGCCGCCGGTGCCGACATCGTGGGCATGGACGACCTGGCTGCTGAAGTAAAAGCAGGCAACATGAACTTCGATGTGGTCATTGCTTCCCCCGACACAATGCGTATCGTGGGTACTTTGGGTCAAATTCTGGGCCCACGTGGTCTGATGCCAAACCCGAAAGTGGGCACTGTAACTCCTGATGTGGCCACAGCGGTTAAAAACGCCAAGGCCGGTCAAGTTCAGTTCCGTACCGACAAGGCCGGCATCATCCATTGCACAATCGGTCGCGCCTCATTTGACGTTGAGAAGCTGAAGTCCAATCTGTCAGCTTTGCTGGATGCATTGAACAAATCCAAGCCAGCATCGTCCAAAGGTGTGTACCTGAGAAAAATTGCCGTATCCAGCACCATGGGTGGTGGCTTACGCGTTGACCAAGCTTCGGTTTTGGGTCAATAAAGAACTTTGGGCTGCAATTACCGACTTGTCGCTGATTTGTCGGTAAATGCAGGTTGTCAAAGACCGTTGGAAATTGAAGGTTTGTTTTCAAACCCGATCTTTTAAAAAAACCATCCAACCTAGATGGCGGTCCCGAGTAAAAGTAATGAATGAATGTTCAAAGCTTGATTTCGGTCGCCTGTTTTAAACAGTGCAATAAGCGCTTCTTTTTGGAGAAAGACCGTGGCATTAAATCGCCAAGAAAAAGCAGCAGTCATTGAAGAGATCACCGGTCAACTGGCCAGTGCTCAATCGGTGGTTGTTGCTGAATATCGTGGTCTGTCTGTAGAAAGTGTGACGCAGCTCCGCAAGGAAGCTCGTGCAGCGGGTGTTTATTTGCGTGTTCTGAAGAACACCTTGGCAAAGCGAGCCATTGCCGGTACAGCCTTTGAAGGCCTGTCCAGCAAAATGGCTGGTCCGCTGATTTACGGTATCAGTACTGATCCCGTTGCAGCAGCCAAAGTGTTGGTCAATTTCGCGAAGACAAACGACAAGCTCATTCTGACTGGCGGCGCGCTGCCTGGTCAGGTAATGGGTGTAGACGGTGTGAAGGCCTTGGCCACCATGCCTAGTCGTGACGAGCTTCTGTCGAAATTGCTGGGCACGATGCAAGCACCAATCGCAACATTCGTACGTACGCTCAACGAAGTACCTACGAAGTTTGTTCGCGGTTTGGCTGCCGTTCGTGATCAGAAAGAATCGCAAGCTGCTTAACTTTTTTCAAGATAGCCGAATCAAACTTTTAACTGGAGAATACTCACATGGCCACTAAAGCCGAAATCCTGGATGCCATCTCTGGCATGACCGTACTCGAACTGTCCGAACTGATCAAAGAAATGGAAGAAAAGTTTGGCGTTTCTGCTGCCGCTGCTGCTGTTGCAGTTGCTGCTCCTGCCGCTGGTGGCGCTGCTGCCGTTGAAGAGAAGACAGAATTTGACGTAATTCTGACTGCTGCTGGCGAAAGCAAAGTAAACGTAATTAAGGTTGTTCGCGCACTGACAGGTCTTGGCCTGAAAGAAGCGAAAGACCTGGTTGACGGCGCACCCAAGGCTGTTAAGGAAGGCGTTTCCAAAGCTGAAGCTGACGACGTCAAGAAGCAACTTGAAGAAGCTGGTGCAAAAGTCGACGTTAAGTAATGTCGGTTTTTGAAATGCCCGGGGGTTTTTGCCTCCGGGCTTTTTGCGCTTGAGAAAGCGATTACAACCAGAGTGTGTTAAGCCATGTGTAGAACACATGCATATCGCTTAATCCGCTCGACATCAGGACAGAAAATATGTCTTACTCTGCCACCGAGAAAAAACGCATACGCAAAAGCTTTGCGAAACGGCCTCCAGTTTTGGATGTACCGTACCTTCTCACCACTCAACTTGACTCTTACACTGACTTTCTTCAACTGGGTCTCCCGGTTGAAAAACGCGCAGAACAGGGGCTACAGGCGGCGTTCCAGTCTGTGTTCCCAATTGTTTCGCACAATGGCTATGCCCGCCTGGAGTTCGTGCAGTACGCGCTTGGCGAACCTGCTTTTGACGTCAAGGAATGTCAACAGCGTGGCCTGACTTTCTGTTCGCCGCTTCGTGCGCGTGTTCGCTTGGTACTTCTGGATCGCGAGGCCAGCAAGCCCACGGTGAAAGAAGTGAAAGAGCAGGAAGTGTACATGGGCGAATTGCCGCTCATGACGCAGAACGGATCCTTCGTGATCAACGGCACTGAGCGCGTTATCGTGTCTCAGTTGCACCGTTCGCCTGGCGTATTCTTTGAGCACGACCGTGGCAAAACACACAGTTCCGGCAAGTTGTTGTTCTCTGCTCGTATAATTCCTTATCGTGGCTCTTGGCTCGATTTCGAATTCGATCCGAAAGACGTGCTCTACTTCCGTGTTGACCGTCGCCGCAAGATGCCCGTCACGATTTTGCTCAAAGCCATCGGCATGAACAGCGAGCAAATCCTGTCCACCTTCTTTGACTTCGACCAGTTCGAAATCAAATCCGAAGGTGCGTCGATGGAATTGATCACTTCCCGTTTGAAGGGTGAAGTGGCCAAGTTCGATATCGTCGACAAAGCCGGCAAGGTGCTGGTTCAAAAAGACAAGCGTATTAACGCCAAGCACATTCGCGACATTGAAGCGGCTGGCTTGAAGAAAATCTCCGTGCCTGAAGACTTCCTGATTGGCCGCACCCTGGCCAAGAATATTGTTGATGGAAGCACCGGCGAAGTTGTGGCTTCCGCCAATGATGAAATCACGGAAGAAATCATGGGCAAGATCCGTGATGCTGGCGTGAAAATTGTTGAAACCATTTTCACCAACGAACTTGATCACGGTGCCTACATTTCGCAAACCCTGCGCACCGACGAAACCGCGGATCAAACTGCTGCGCGCGTGGCCATTTATCGCATGATGCGTCCAGGTGAGCCGCCCACGGAAGAAGCGGTAGAAATGTTGTTCAACCGCCTGTTCTACAGCGAAGATTCTTACGACCTGTCGCGTGTGGGTCGTATGAAGTTCAACCGCCGTGTTGGCCGTCCGGAAGTGGAAGGCGCCATGGTGCTGCAAGACGCCGACATCCTGGCTGTAATCAAGATTCTGGTTGACCTGCGTAACGGCAACGGCGAAATCGACGACATCGACCACTTGGGCAACCGCCGTGTTCGTTGTGTGGGTGAATTGGCGGAGAACCAGTTCCGTGCTGGCTTGGTGCGTGTTGAGCGAGCCGTGAAAGAGCGTTTGGGTCAGGCGGAAGCCGAAAACCTGATGCCGCATGACCTGATCAACTCCAAACCAATTTCTGCAGCGATCAAAGAATTCTTTGGTTCGTCCCAGCTGTCGCAGTTTATGGACCAAACCAACCCGCTGTCTGAAATCACGCACAAGCGTCGTGTTTCAGCCCTGGGCCCAGGCGGTCTGACCCGCGAGCGCGCTGGCTTCGAAGTTCGAGACGTACATACAACCCACTATGGTCGTGTGTGTCCAATCGAAACACCGGAAGGTCCAAACATTGGCCTGATCAACTCCATGGCGATGTTTGCTCGTTTGAACGAGTACGGTTTCCTGGAAACACCTTACCGCAAGGTTGAGGGTGGTGTGGTGTCCGATGAGATCGTGTACCTGTCCGCCATTGAAGAGGGTCGTTTCGTGATCGCGCAGGCGAACGCCGAAATCGACGGCAAGAAGCGCCTGGTCGGTGATCTGGTTTCATGTCGTGTGGCCGGTGAATTTGAATTGATGGATCCGTCTGGCGTTGAGCTGATGGACGTTGCGCCTGGCCAGATCGTGTCTGTTGCTGCTTCCCTGATCCCATTTCTGGAACACGACGATGCGAACCGCGCCTTGATGGGTGCAAACATGCAGCGTCAGGCTGTTCCATGTCTGCGTCCTGAAAAGCCATTTGCCGGTACCGGCATTGAGCGTACTGTTGCCGTTGACTCGGGCACAGTGATCGTGGCCGACCATGGTGGTGTTGTGGATTACGTGGATGCAAACCGCATCGTGATTCGTGTGAACGACAACGAAGTGGAATCGGGTTCAGTCGGTGTAGACATCTACAACCTGACCAAGTACACACGTTCCAACCAGAACACCAACATCAATCAGCGTCCCATCGTGAACAAGGGCGACATCATTGCCAAGGGCGATGTAATCGCCGACGGTGCATCCACCGACCTTGGCGAATTGGCCCTGGGTCAGAACATGCTGGTCGCGTTCATGCCCTGGAACGGTTACAACTTCGAAGATTCAATCCTGATCTCCGAGCGCGTGGTTGCCGAAGATCGCTACACCTCGATTCACATCGAAGAGTTGTCCGTGGTTGCCCGCGACACCAAGTTGGGTTCAGAAGAAATTACACGCGACATTTCTAATCTGTCTGAAGCGCAGCTGTCACGTCTGGATGAATCCGGCATCGTGTACATCGGCGCTGAAGTGCAGGCCGGCGATGTTATGGTGGGCAAGGTGACGCCAAAAGGCGAAACCCAGCTCACGCCGGAAGAAAAGCTGCTGCGCGCCATTTTTGGTGAGAAAGCCTCTGACGTGAAAGACACCTCCTTGCGCGTGCCTTCCGGCATGACAGGTACCGTGATCGACGTTCAGGTATTCACCCGCGAAGGCATCGTGCGCGACAAGCGCGCCCAGTCCATCATTGACGATGAATTGAAGCGCTATCGCCTCGACTTGAACGACCAGATGCGTATTGTTGAAGCCGATGCATTCAGCCGTATCGAGCGTTTCCTGGTGGGTAAAGTGGCCAACGGTGGTCCGGCCAAACTGGCCAAGGGCAGCAAAATCACTGCTGAATACCTGAAAGAAGTGGATCATCACCATTGGTTCGACATTCGCCTTGCGGAAGAAGAAGCCGCGGGCCAGCTCGAAACACTGAAAAAGTCCATTGAAGACAAGCGTCACCAGTTTGATTTGGCTTTTGAAGAAAAGCGCAAAAAGTTGACACAGGGCGACGAACTGCCACCAGGCGTTCTGAAAATGGTCAAGGTTTACCTGGCAGTCAAGCGTCGCTTGCAGCCGGGTGACAAAATGGCCGGCCGTCACGGTAACAAGGGTGTGGTCTCCAAGATCGTTCCCGTGGAAGACTTGCCACACATGGCCGATGGTCGTCCCGTGGACATCGTGTTGAACCCATTGGGTGTTCCTTCACGTATGAACGTGGGTCAAATTCTGGAAACCCACCTGGGTTGGGCTTCCAAGGGCATTGGCGATCGCATCAATGAAATGTTGCGTGAACAGAATGCCGTGGCGCGTCTGCGTGAATACCTGCACAAGGTGTACAACGGCACAGGCACCACAGTTGATCTCGATTCCCTGACTGATCTGGAAATAGTCAACATGGGCAAGAACCTGACCAAGGGTATGCCTTTCGCCACGCCGGTATTCGACGGTGCAAACGAAGAAGACATTCTGGAAATGCTTCGTCTGGCGTACCCCGACGAAGACCCACGCATGCAGGCCTTGGGCTTTAACGAGTCCAAAACCCAAGTGACATTGTATGACGGTCGCACAGGTGATGCATTCGACCGCAAAGTCACTGTCGGCTACAAACACGTGCTGAAGCTGCACCACTTGGTCGACGACAAAATGCACGCCCGTTCAACCGGTCCGTACTCACTGGTTACACAGCAGCCATTGGGCGGTAAAGCCCAGTTTGGTGGTCAGCGTTTCGGTGAAATGGAAGTGTGGGCTTTGGAAGCATATGGCGCATCGTACGTTCTGCAGGAAATGCTGACTGTGAAGTCAGATGACGTGAATGGTCGTACGAAGGTGTATGAGAATTTGGTCAAAGGTGATCACACGATCGATGCCGGTATGCCGGAATCTTTCAACGTACTCGTGAAAGAAATCCGCTCACTCGGTATTGATATTGATCTGGACCGTAATTGATCGGTCGCGACGGAGGTATTTAAATGAAAGCTTTATTAGATCTGTTTAAGCAGGTCCAGCAAGACGAGCAGTTCGACGCAATCAAGATTGCGATCGCATCGCCCGACAAAATCCGTTCGTGGTCTTTCGGTGAAGTTAAAAAGCCTGAAACCATCAACTACCGTACCTTCAAGCCCGAGCGCGATGGTCTGTTTTGTGCCAAGATTTTTGGCCCAATCAAAGACTATGAATGCCTGTGCGGCAAGTACAAGCGTTTAAAGCACCGCGGCGTCATCTGCGAGAAGTGCGGCGTTGAAGTTACATTGGCCAAAGTGCGTCGCGAACGCATGGGCCACATCGACCTTGCATCGCCTGTCGCGCACATCTGGTTCCTGAAGTCACTGCCATCCCGTTTGGGCATGGTGCTGGACATGACCCTGCGCGACATTGAGCGCGTGTTGTACTTCGAAGGCTTCGTGGTTGTCGAACCCGGCATGACCCCGCTCAAGCGCGCGCAATTGCTGACCGAAGAAGACTACCTCGCCAAACAGGAAGAGTACGGTGACGACTTCGTCGCGTTCATGGGTGCTGAGGGCATTCGCGAATTGCTGAAGTCCATCGACATCGACCGCGAAGTGACCACACTGCGCGAAGAATTGGGCACTACCAATTCCGAAGCCAAGATCAAGAAAATCGCCAAGCGCTTGAAGGTGCTTGAGGGTTTCCAAAAGTCCGGCATCAAGCCCGAGTGGATGATTCTGGAAGTGCTGCCCGTGCTGCCGCCGGAATTGCGCCCATTGGTACCGCTGGACGGTGGTCGTTTTGCGACCTCCGATCTTAACGACCTCTACCGTCGTGTGATCAACCGCAATAACCGTTTGAAGCGTCTGCTGGAACTGAACGCACCCGACATCATCGTGCGCAACGAAAAGCGCATGTTGCAGGAAGCCGTTGATTCATTGCTGGACAACGGTCGTCGCGGCAAAGCCATGACAGGTGCCAACAAGCGCCCATTGAAGTCATTGGCTGACATGATCAAAGGCAAGGGCGGTCGTTTCCGTCAAAACTTGCTGGGCAAGCGCGTGGACTACTCCGGTCGTTCCGTGATCGTGGTGGGCCCACAGCTCAAACTGCACCAGTGCGGTTTGCCCAAGCTGATGGCGCTCGAGCTGTTCAAGCCATTCATTTTCAATCGCTTGGAAGTGATGGGCATTGCAACCACCATCAAGCAGGCCAAGAAATTCGTTGAAAACCAGGAACCCATCGTGTGGGACATTCTGGAAGAAGTGATTCGCGAGCATCCGGTCATGTTGAACCGTGCGCCAACGCTACACCGCTTGGGTATTCAGGCTTTCGAGCCCGTATTGATTGAAGGCAAGGCCATTCAATTGCACCCACTGGTTTGTGCCGCGTTCAACGCCGACTTTGACGGTGACCAAATGGCGGTTCACGTGCCTTTGTCAATCGAGGCGCAAATCGAAGCGCGTACCTTGATGCTGGCCTCGAACAACGTGCTGTTCCCCGCCAACGGTGATCCCTCGATTGTTCCTTCACAAGACATCGTATTGGGTCTGTACTACACCACTCGCGACAGGGTAAACGGCAAGAACGAAGGCATCATGTTCTCCGATGTGGGCGAAGCAAATCGCGCCTACGACAACAAAGAAGTGGAATTGGCCACCCGCGTTACCGTTCGCATCACCGAATACGATGTGAACAAGGAAACAGGCGAGAAGACATCCAAGCGCACACGCTACGAAACAACCGTTGGCCGTGCCTTGCTCTCAGAAATTCTGCCGCCGGGCCTGCCATTCTCCTTCATCGATCGTCCTTTGAAGAAGAAAGAGATTTCCCGTTTGATCAACGCGTCTTTCCGTCGCTGTGGTCTGCGTGAAACAGTGATTTTTGCCGACAAACTGATGCAGTTTGGTTTCCGCATGGCCACGCGTGGCGGTATTTCAATCGCCATGGGCGACATGGTTGTGCCAGCGCAGAAGCAAGTCATCATCGCTGCTGCTGAAGCAGAAGTGAAAGAAATTCAGTCTCAGTACACCTCGGGTCTGGTAACCCAAGGCGAACGTTACAACAAGGTTGTTGATATCTGGGGCCGTGCAGGCGACCAGGTGGGCAAGGCCATGATGGAACAATTGGCGACCGAGCCAGTGATCGACCGCAATGGCAACGAAGTGCGCCAGGAATCGTTCAACGCGATTTACATGATGGCCGACTCGGGTGCCCGTGGTTCTGCAGCGCAGATCCGTCAGTTGGCCGGTATGCGTGGCCTGATGGCCAAGCCAGACGGCTCCATCATTGAAACGCCGATCATCGCGAACTTCCGCGAGGGTCTGAACGTGTTGCAGTACTTCATTTCAACACACGGCGCGCGTAAAGGTCTGGCCGATACGGCTTTGAAAACAGCGAACTCCGGTTACCTGACACGTCGCCTGGTCGATGTGACCCAGGACTTGGTGGTGGTAGAAGACGACTGCGGCACCTCCAACGGCGTGGCCATGAAGGCCCTGGTTGAAGGTGGTGAAGTCATCGAAGCGCTGCGCGACCGAATTCTTGGCCGCGTTGTGGTGTCCGATGTGGTGAACCCTGAAACGCAGGAAACCGTGTTTGAAGTGGGCAAGCTGCTCGACGAAGACGCAGTGGAGCTGATCGACCATTTGGGCATCGACGAAGTGCGCGTGCGCACACCGCTGTCCTGTGAAACGCGCTATGGCCTGTGTGCCAAGTGTTACGGTCGCGATCTGGGTCGTGGTTATCTGGTCAACAACGGTGAAGCTGTTGGCGTGATCGCCGCGCAGTCCATCGGTGAACCCGGTACCCAGCTGACCATGCGTACCTTCCACATTGGTGGTGCAGCGTCGCGTGCCGCTGTGGTGTCCAGCATTGAGGCCAAGTCAAACGGCGTAATCCGTTTCACCGCCACCATGCGTTACGTCACCAACGGCAAGGGCGAGCAAATTGTTATTTCCCGTTCTGGCGAGGTGTTGATTACCGACGACTTCGGCCGTGAACGCGAACGTCACAAAGTGCCCTACGGTGCAACACTGGCCGTACTCGATGGCAATCAGGTTAAAGCTGGCACCATGCTGGCAACCTGGGACCCGTTGACACGCCCGATCGTGACCGAATACGCTGGCAAAATCCGCTTCGAGAACATCGAAGAGGGTGCTACCGTTGCCAAGCAGATTGACGATGTGACCGGTTTGTCTACGTTGGTGGTTATCGATGCCAAGCGTCGTACCGCAGGCAGCAAGGGCGAGCGTCCCCAGGTCAAGTTGATCGACCCGCAGGGCAATGACGTGAAAATTGCCGGCTCGGATCACTCCGTGAACATCAGCTTCCCGGTCGGCGCACTGATTACCGTTCGTGACAACCAGGATGTGTCCGTGGGCGAAGTGTTGGCGCGTATTCCTCAGGAAAGCCAGAAAACCCGTGACATTACCGGTGGTCTTCCCCGTGTGGCCGAACTGTTTGAAGCCCGTTCACCGAAAGACGCTGGCATGTTGGCCGAAGTCACCGGTACGGTGTCCTTCGGTAAAGACACCAAGGGCAAGCAGCGTTTGGTCATTACCGACCTGGATGGCGTTTCCCATGAGTTCTTGATCCCCAAAGACAAGCACGTACTGGTGCACGATGGTCAGGTCGTCAACAAGGGTGAATCGATTGTGGACGGCCCAGCCGATCCGCACGACATCCTCCGTTTGTTGGGCATCGAAGCGCTGGCCCGCTACATCGTGGACGAAGTGCAAGACGTTTACCGTTTGCAGGGTGTAAAGATCAACGACAAGCACATTGAAGTGATTGTTCGTCAAATGTTGCGTCGCGTGAATGTGGATGATCCGGGTGAAACCGGCCTGATCCCCGGCGAGCAGGTCGAGCGCTCCGAGCTGTTGGATGCAAACGACAAAATGCGCAGCGAGAACAAGCGCGAAGCCACGCACCAGAACATTTTGCTGGGTATTACCAAAGCGTCCTTGTCGACCGATTCGTTCATCTCGGCTGCTTCCTTCCAGGAGACAACCCGTGTATTGACCGAGGCGGCCATCATGGGCAAGCGCGATGAATTGCGTGGCCTGAAAGAAAACGTCATCGTTGGTCGCCTGATACCTGCGGGTACAGGCATGGCCTTCCACAGAGCCCGAAAGGACAAGGAAGGTCGCGAAGCTGAAGAGTTGCGTTTGATGGAAGCCGAGCATGATCCTCGGGCGCAAGCCGAGGCCCTGTTCAACCTGCCAGCGTCCGAGGGTTCAGAAGAGTCTTAAGTCGTTGACTGGAATATGAAATGGCAAGATGAAAAGATTGCCATCAGGATTGACCCGCGACAGTATTTTGGAATACAATCGCGGGCTAAATTGGCTGCGGGCACGCCCGTAGCCCTTTTGTTTTTTTAACCGGAACTGGAACTATGCCAACCATTAATCAACTAGTGCGTAAACCACGCACCAGTGTGACCATGAAGAGCAAAAGCCCCGCGCTTGAGGATTGCCCTCAGAAGCGTGGCGTGTGTACTCGTGTTTACACAACAACTCCTAAAAAACCTAACTCTGCGCTGCGTAAAGTAGCCAAAGTTCGCCTGACCAACGGCTTCGAAGTGATTTCCTACATTGGTGGTGAAGGCCACAACTTGCAGGAACACTCTGTAGTCTTGATCCGTGGCGGTCGTGTAAAAGACTTGCCTGGTGTGCGTTATCACATCGTGCGTGGTTCGCTCGACTTGCAAGGCGTTAAGGACCGTAAACAATCTCGTTCCAAGTATGGTTCGAAGCGTCCTAAAGCAGCCAAGGCCAAGTAATTTTTTTACTGTTGGTCAATTTAAAACCGCATTCCGTGCGGCACACATCTGGTGTGTCGAGTAAGCAGATGCATAAGTGGGATTGCCCACGCTGAAGATAAAGGAATAGTCAAGATGCCACGTCGTCGCGAAGTGCAGCGCAGAGAAGTGCTGCCAGATCCAAAGTTTCATAGCACAGAAGTTGCCAAATTCATGAACGTTATCATGTTGTCTGGCAAGAAAGCTGTTGCTGAACGAATCATTTATGGTGCTTTTGACAGCATCTCAACCAAAGCTGGCAAAGACCCACTCGAGGTGTTTAATGCCGCGATCAACAACGTGAAGCCTGTTGTTGAAGTGAAGTCTCGCCGCGTCGGTGGCGCGAACTACCAGGTTCCGGTGGAAGTTCGTCCCTCACGTCGTTTGGCGCTGGCCATGCGTTGGGTGCGTGAAGCAGCCAAAAAGCGTAGTGAAAAGTCCATGGATCTTCGCCTTGCAGGTGAACTGCTTGAGGCGGCTGAAGGTCGCGGTGGTGCGATGAAGAAGCGTGATGAAGTGCACCGCATGGCTGAAGCCAACAAAGCCTTCTCGCATTTCCGATTCTAAATTTAACTGGAGTAGCAAATGGCTCGTAAGACGCCCATTGAGCGATATCGAAACATTGGTATTTCCGCGCACATTGATGCCGGGAAAACCACAACGACTGAACGTATCCTGTTTTACACGGGCGTCAGTCACAAAATTGGTGAAGTGCACGACGGTGCGGCCACCATGGATTGGATGGAACAGGAACAAGAGCGTGGTATTACCATTACTTCCGCTGCCACAACCTGTTTCTGGAAAGGCATGGACAATTCCTATCCGGAGCACCGCTTTAACATCATCGACACCCCCGGGCACGTAGACTTCACCATTGAAGTTGAGCGTTCCATGCGCGTGTTGGACGGTGCTTGCATGGTGTACTGTGCGGTAGGTGGCGTTCAGCCCCAGTCTGAAACAGTATGGCGTCAGGCCAACAAATACAAAGTGCCCCGTTTGGCCTTTGTTAACAAGATGGACCGCACGGGTGCCAACTTTTTTAAGGTTGTTGAGCAAATGAAGTTGCGTTTGCGTGCCAACCCTGTGCCCATCGTGATTCCGATCGGTACCGAAGAGAAGTTCCAGGGCGTTGTTGATCTGATCAAGATGAAGGCCATTTACTGGGATGAAGCGTCTCAGGGCATGAAATTTGATTACCGTGACATTCCTGCTGAATTGCAAGCCGAGGCTGAGAAGTGGCGCGAGCTAATGGTCGAAGCTGCGGCCGAAGCTTCTGAAGAATTGATGAACAAGTATCTTGAAGAAGGTAGCTTGTCCGAAGCCGAAATCATCTTGGGCATTCGCACTCGCACAATTTCGACTGAAATTCAGCCGATGCTTTGTGGTACAGCGTTCAAGAACAAGGGTGTTCAGCGCATGCTCGACGCCGTGATCGATTTCTTGCCATCACCCGTGGATATTCCACCAGTGTCAGGCACCGATGAAGATGAAGAGCCTATCGTTCGCCACGCCAACGACGAAGAAAAGTTGTCTGCGTTGGCCTTCAAGCTGATGACCGACCCGTTTGTGGGCCAGTTGACATTCGTACGTGTGTACTCAGGTGTTCTGAACAAGGGCGACTCCGTATACAACCCCGTGCGCGGTAAGAAAGAGCGTATTGGTCGTATCGTACAGATGCACGCCAATAACCGTTTGGAAGTCGAAGAAATTCGCGCGGGCGACATCGCCGCTTGCGTGGGCTTGAAAGACGTGACCACCGGTGAAACCTTGTGTGATCCATCTGCGATCATTACCTTGGAGCGCATGGTGTTCCCAGAGCCTGTGATTGCTCAGGCTGTGGAACCAAAAACCAAGACAGACCAGGAAAAAATGGGCATTGCCCTGGGGCGTTTGGCAGCAGAAGATCCTTCATTCCGTGTTCGCACCGACGAAGAATCCGGTCAAACCATTATTGCTGGTATGGGCGAATTGCACCTCGAAATTATCGTGGACCGCATGAAGCGCGAATTTGGTGTTGAAGCCAACGTAGGCAAGCCACAAGTGGCCTACCGCGAAACGATCCGCAACGTGGTCAAGGAAGTTGAGGGCAAGTTTGTTCGCCAGTCTGGTGGTCGCGGTCAGTATGGTCACGTGGTTCTCCGCGTTGAGCCCAACGAAGCGGGCAAGGGCTTTGAGTTCCTTGATGAAATCAAGGGCGGTGTGGTTCCTCGCGAATACATCCCTGCGGTTCAGAAGGGTATTGAAGAATCCCTGAGCAACGGTGTGTTGGCTGGTTACCCGGTTGTAGACATTAAAGTGGCCTTGCACTTCGGTTCATATCACGATGTTGACTCGAACGAAACAGCGTTCAAGATTGCTGCCTCCATGGGTTTCAAGGAGGGCATGCGTCGCGCAAGCCCGGTGCTGCTCGAGCCGATGATGGCTGTTGAGGTTGAGTCGCCTGAAGATTACGCTGGTACTGTGATGGGCGATTTGTCTTCACGTCGCGGTGTGGTTCAGGGTATGGATGACATCCCTGGTGGTGGCAAGGCAATCAAGGCTGAAGTGCCTTTGGCTGAAATGTTTGGTTACTCCACAACGCTGCGCTCCCTGACTCAGGGTCGTGCAACGTACAGCATGGAATTCAAGCACTACAGTGAAGCACCCAAGAACGTAGCGGATGCTGTGATCAGCGCCCGCGCCAAATAATTGAAATTAAAGAACTGACGAGGTATTTGCAATGGCAAAAGAAAAGTTTGAGCGCAAGAAGCCACACGTAAACGTTGGAACGATTG
>NZ_DAIUBR010000048.1:0-13126 GCF_036846585.1 Limnobacter sp.
GTTACATCCATTCGCTGCCAGCCAATTGTTTGCTGACCAGTGTGTGCACGGGTTCGTGGATTTACGCCCGCATGGGTTTGCTTGATGGCCTTGCTGCCACCAACCGCAAAGAACCCGATCGCCTTGAAGCATCGCACCTTGGCAAAACCCCAATCGACCGCCTGGCGGAAATTGCACCTGCCTGCCAGGTAAGCCGCGCGCGCGTGGTGGACGCTGGCCGAATTGTAACGGGCGGTGGAATTGCCAGCGGCATGGAAGTGGGCTTTCACTTGCTGCGCCGCGCAGGTTACGACGAAGAGTTTATTGCCGAGGTGGCCCGCGTGATGGAGTACACCAAGGCCTACCAGCAGTACCAACACGACATTGATTATTTTCGACCCGCTTTAAACCGCGCTTCAGCCTGATTGTTGCAAAACCGCATAGGAGTTCACAATGTCCTTTTTCAAGAACCCGTTTGACCCCAATACCCGCCTTGGCATGCGCTGCGCCTGTGGGCAACACAATAGCCAGGCCGAGCACGATCAACAACTGGCTGTGCAACAGATGGAAGAGCGTGCCGTTGAAAACGCAGTGATGCACGCGCTGTTCCCCAACGACCAGTTGCGTCGTAATTTCCTGCGTGTGGTGGGCAGTGGTACTGCCATGGCCGCCATCGGCAGCCTGTTCCCTTTGGCTGCGGCCAAAGAAGCCTTTGCACAAAGCAACGGCCCTTTGGAAAAGCAGAAGCTGAAAGTGGGCTTCATTCCAATTACCTGTGCAACGCCGATCATCATGGCGCAGCCTTTGGGTTTTTATGCCAAGCAGGGGCTGGATGTTGAGGTGGTGAAAACAGCCGGTTGGGCGGTGGTGCGTGATAAATCGCTGGCCAAAGAATACGACGCGGCACACATGCTGTCGCCCATGCCCTTGGCCATTTCAATGGGGGTGGGTTCAAATGCCATTCCATGGACCATGCCCGCTGTTGAAAACATCAATGGCCAGGCCATTACGTTGGCCATGAAGCACAAAGACAAACGCAACCCGAAAGACTGGAAAGGTTTCAAGTTTGCAGTGCCGTTTGACTATTCCATGCACAACTACCTGTTGCGCTATTATCTGGCCGAAGCTGGGTTGGACCCTGATCGCGATGTGCAAATTCGTTCAGTGCCGCCGCCCGAAATGGTGGCCAATATGCGCGCGGACAACATTGACGGCTTCCTGGCACCCGACCCAGTGAACCAGCGTGCGGTGTATGACGGCGTGGGCTTTATTCACATTCTGTCGAAAGAAATTTGGTCCGGCCACCCCTGCTGCGCGTTTGCAGCAAGCAAGGAATTCGTGACCCAAAACCCCAACAGCTACAAGGCGCTGTTAAAGGCCGTGCTGGACGCCACCGCGTATGCCCGCAAAGCCGAGAACCGCAAGGAAATTGCAGCGGCGATTGCACCCACCAACTATTTGAACCAACCGCTGACGGTGGTGGAGCAAGTGTTGACCGGTACGTACGCCGATGGTTTGGGCGGCATCAAGAAAGACCCGCAGCGCATCGACTTTGACCCCTTCCCATACCAAAGCTTCGCCATCTGGATTTTGACGCAGATGAAACGCTGGGGGCAGATCAAGGGCGATGTGGACTACAACAAAATTGCCAAGGATGTGTTTTTGGCCACCGATGCAACCCGCCTGATGAAAGAAGTGGGTATGCAGCCACCCGCTACGCTGGACAAAAAATTTAGTGTGATGGGCAAGCCGTTTGATCCGAAGAAGCCAGAGGAATACCTCAACAGCTTTGCGATTTCCAGGACCAAGGGTTGAATGGCATGAAAGACTTCAAGAAACAGAAATGGGCGCCATGGGCTTTGTCGGGTTTGATCCTTGTGGTGTTGATTGCCATCTGGACCATTGCCACCTTGCCCGAACAAAACGCAGTGAACGTGGATCCGGAATATGCCGCTTTGGTAGGGCAAGCTGCATCGACTGGCAGCAAAACCCCATTGCCCACACCGGGGGATGTGGGTGAAAAGCTGTGGGGCCATGTGAGTGATCCGTTTTACGACCGGGGCACCAATGACAAAGGCATTGGCATTCAACTGGG
This sequence comes from Limnobacter sp., assembly GCF_036846585.1. Classification (GTDB taxonomy): domain Bacteria; phylum Pseudomonadota; class Gammaproteobacteria; order Burkholderiales; family Burkholderiaceae_B; genus Limnobacter. The sequence continues at coordinate 2,075 of NZ_DAIUBR010000048.1, forward strand.
TTATTCCATTTTCCGTGTGCTGGTGGGTTTTGGTTTGGCAGCACTGGTGGCGATTCCATTGGGCTTTGCGATCGGCATGTCGCCATTGCTTTACAAAGCGCTTGATCCCTTCATTCAAATTTTGAAGCCCGTGTCGCCTTTGGCGTGGATGCCGCTGGCTTTGTACACCATCCAGGACAGTGACACATCGGCCATTTTCGTGATTTTCATTTGTTCCATTTGGCCCATGCTGGTGAACACCGCGTTTGGTGTGGCGGGGGTGCGTCGCGATTGGTTGAACGTGGCCAAAACACTGGAAGTGAGTTCGCTGCGCACCGCTTTTCAAGTGATCTTGCCCGCAGCAGCACCCACCATCATGACTGGCATGCGCATTTCCGTGGGCATTGCCTGGTTGGTGATTGTGGCAGCTGAAATGCTGGTTGGGGGTACCGGCATTGGTTACTTCGTGTGGAACGAATGGAACAACCTGTCGATTGCCAACATCATCAGCGCCATTTTGTTCATCGGCTTGATCGGCATGTTGCTCGACACGCTGTTGGCCCGCATGGCCAAGCTGGTCAGCTACAAGGAGTAAACAACAATGACGACTGAACACAAAATATTCAGCAAAGACTTGGTGCCTTCCGAGAAAGTTGCTGCCTTCCTGCAAGTGGAAGGTTTGGTGAAAAGTTATGCGCCGTCGGATGCCTCTGTACCACCTGTCTTTGAGGCCGTGAACTTCGACATTCAGAAAGGCGAATTTGTTTGCATCATCGGCCATTCAGGTTGCGGCAAAAGTACCATTTTGAACATTCTGGCCGGGCTGGATGAAGCCACGCAAGGCTACGTGATCATGAACGGCAAGGAAGTGGTGGGCCCGTCGCTGGACCGCGGCGTGGTGTTTCAAAGCCATGCGCTGATGCCCTGGATGACAGCGCTGAAAAACGTGGAGTTTGGTGTGCGTTCGCGCTGGCCTGAAAAGTCGCCTGAAGAAATCAGCGAACATGCCATGAAGTACCTGGACATGGTGGGCTTGGGCAAAGCCGCACACAAAAAGCCGCACGAACTTTCCGGTGGTATGAAGCAGCGTGTGGGCATTGCCCGTGCCTTTGCCATTCAGCCGCAGATGCTGTTGCTGGACGAACCCTTTGGCGCCTTGGATGCGCTAACGCGCGGCACCATTCAAGACGAGTTGCTGCAAATTGTGAAGGCCACCGGGCAAACCGTGTTCATGATTACTCACGATGTGGATGAGGCTATTTTGCTGGCCGACAAAGTGATGTTGATGAGCCACGGCCCGCGCGCCCGCATTGCTGAAATTGTCGAGAACACCATGCCCCGTGAACGCTCTCGCAGCACCGTGCACCACGATCCGCAGTACTACGCCATTCGAAATCATTTGGTTGATTTTTTGGTGAACCGCGCCGCACCTGCACCCACAACCGAGCCCGATGGCAACAAGTTGAACGCTGAACTACACAAACAACCCGCTGTGGTTCGACCCGGCTTGAAAGCCTTGGCCAACAACGAGACAACACCCCCACTTAATTTGATTCAAAGGAGTGCACCATGAAACGAACCGACGTAACCGAAATGATTGTATTGGCCAAGCGCAAGAAAAAATGCACTTGGGACGACTGCGCCAAGGTATTGGGGCAGTCCAAGGAATGGAGCACAGCCGCGTTGCTGGGCCAAATGACTTTGACCGAAGAACAGGCCAAGAAGATTGGCGAGTATTTGGCCCTGCCACCCGAGGCGGTGGATTGCCTGCAAGTGGTGCCTTACAAGGGATCGCTGCCCACAGCCGTGCCCACCGACCCCTTGATTTATCGCTTTTATGAATTGATTAGCGTGTACGGCACCACCTTCAAGGAGCTGATTCACGAAGAGTTTGGCGACGGTATCATGAGCGCGATCGACTTCAAGATGGACTTGCAGCGTGAACCCAACCCCATGGGCGACCGTGTCAGTATCAACATGAGCGGCAAATTCCTGCCCTATAAAACTTATTGAACGTTTGGAAGTAAGAAAGGCAGGGCGATCGGGCCACCCCATGGAGTGATTCGGTTGCCTTGTTTTTTGTGGTTTTGCCAAAGTCGACTAGCCTGTTGGGTTAATCAAACCTAACCATCCGCAAGCCATGGCAAATATCGACGAGCTGTCCAGGTACATTACAGACGAAATGCGTCGCAACGTACATTCCGCAGACGCAAAGCGGAGGAAGTCATGATCAAAGTGCTTAAATGGATCGCGGTTGTGGCGCTGGCGGTGTGGTTGGGTTTAACTTCCTGCGCGGTACTTGAAGACGATGAAACGCTGATTGACCTGGTTGAAGAGCGCGGCGAGGAATTGGCACCCATTGCAAAAATTATTTGGGACGAAGATCCGATAGCAATTGTTGACCTGCGGGGCGGTGATATCACCACCGAATCGGGTCGTGAAGTTCGAATAGAACCGGAATCGCTGATCAGTAAACTAAGCGATGAACAAATTGAAGCACTGGCTGACGCGGGGGTACGGTTGGCGCATCACGATTCATTTTACGGAGGCGTTCTATTTATCACCGGCGAGGGAGGGATCAGCATTTCCGGCGCGGTAACGGGTTTGATTTGGAAAGGCAGCGAATTCAATCCAGAGTTGATTGTGTCTAATGTCAAAGAGGCAGTGGAAAAGGAAACGGAATCCCCTGACAGGCGCAAAAACTATTGGTTTATTCGCCCTGTGAATGATCGATGGGGTATTTTTTATCAGGTGCATTGAGCTTGGTTTGTGGTTCGGTGCTGAACTCCAAAGTACAATTACAGTACTTTTTTAGGAGTATTTGCCATGAGCGACACCCAACCCGCCGACGAACTTGTACTGCCTTCTGGCGTAAAGCTAACATTCACCAAGCGTGGTACGGGCACACAGAAACCCACGCCGAATTCGATCGTTGAGGTCCATTACGAAGGCACCTTCCTTGATGGCAAGGTGTTTGACAGTTCAATTGCCCGAAATGAAAAAATTTCTTTCCCGTTGAACCGAGTAATTCCTGCGTGGACGCAGGCTTTGTGTGAAATGGTAGTGGGCGATCGTGCAATCGTGTTCTGTCCTTCAGACACGGCGTATGGCGCGCGTGGTGCAGGCCCCATTCCAGGCAACACCGATTTGGTGTTTGATGTTGAGTTGTTTGACATTCGATAATCCGGTTGCGTGATTTTTGCCACCTCGTCGGGGTTGCCTGATTCCGCACTGAAAACCGCTATTTCCCTTTTGAATAAATTCTTGCTCACCGAGCTCGGCAAAAAACATGGCCGAGTCTCGGTGTTGGCTATTCGCCAAGCGCAGCGAATCAATTCACAAGGGGCGGTTTCTTGAATGTGCGGAACAGGCAAACCCACTGCCGAGTTGACTGATCAATCACCGGCCTGGCTTAAAGCGCAATCGGCAGCGATGTCCCAATCGCTTCGCCTTCAATAAGGGAAATACAGGTTTTCAGGCAAGTGATTGGGACTCGCGCCGATTGGGCTATCAGCGTTCGCCGATTGGGCATTAACTCGCGCCGAGGTACTTACGCTACCTTGCGCAGTTGAAATTGCCGTGTTCCCCATTGAATAACAAACGGCACCAAAGCCAGCGCCGCAAGCGACACCACCACCTCAAGCGAAATCAGTTCTTCCAGCCGGTTCACCTTGGCCAGTTCATAGCCCGCATTCACATACAGCATGGTGCCGGGCAACATGCCCAGAAAACTGGTCCACAGGAAGACCCAAGGCTTTACCCGTGTAAGCCCCGCCAGCAAGTTGAACGCAACGAATGGAATAACCGGGGCCAAGCGCAAGCTAAGCAGATAGACCACTTCGTTTTTCTCAATGCCTTTGTTGATGTCGCTTAACTTGTTTGCAAACCGGGTTTCCACCGACTCTCGAAAAAAGTGCCGCGCAATCAGCATGGTCAGTAAGGCACCAAAGGCCGATGCCGCCGTGGACACGACCATGCACAGGCCAAAACCCATGCAGCCGCCGCCGACCAGCATCAGCACGCCTGCGCCGGGCAGGCACAGGGCTGTCAGCACGAGAAACACCAGAAAATAAATCAGGGTGACCAGGGTGGGGTGGTCCATGAAATGCATGGCCAGTTCCCGTTGCGCAGCCAGCATGTCTTGAAGTGATACGTCCATGCTGAGCCAGATGACACACATCAGCGCCGCAAGCAGCAGCAGGGCTGTTTTCTTCCAGTGTTGTTGCACAGCAAACGGCATGGTGCTTCCTTAGCCTTTCAATACAATCGGCTCGATCGCTTCACCTTGCGGCAAAATTCGACCAATAATGGCGGTGTGTTCATAACCCAGTTTCTTCAGTGCTTCTACACAGGCTTGCGCCTTGTCGCCTGGCACCGTGGCCAGCAAACCACCTGCGGTTTGTGGGTCAAAAATCAGTGGGTAGCGTGGGTCGTTCACATAGTCTGCCTGGTTGCGAATGGCGCGGCGCAAGCGCACGTTGGCTGGTTGCAGCGAACTCACAATGCCGGCGCTTACCATTTCAAGCGCACCATCGAGCAGGGGCAGGGCGCTTAAATCCAGCTCTGCGTCTACTTCTGAAGGCCGTGTCATTTCTACCAAATGGCCCAGCAACCCGAAACCAGTCAGGTCGGTACACGCTTTCGATCCGTATTCACGCAGGCACTGTGCGCCCAAGCGGTTGCTTTTCACCATCGATTCCAGTGCCGCATCAATCCAGCGGCCTTTGGTTTTCAATTGTGGCAGTGCTGCGAACAAGGTGCCTGTGCCAATGGGCTTGGTCAGCAAGATTGCATCGCCAGGGCGCATCCCGCCCTTGATCATCACTCCATCCAAATTCTCGTCCACCAAGCCGTTGATGGCAAAACCCAGTGCCAGTTCACGGCCCTCGCCGGTGTGGCCGCCTACCAGTGCGCAGCCGGCATCATTCAATACTTCCACTGCACCGCTCATCATCTGGAACAGCAGTTCTTCTACTTTCGATTCCAGCCCAGGCGGCACGGTTACAACAGCGGTGGCCGATTGCGCTTCACCACCCATGGCGAACACATCGCCCAGTGCGTGGTTGGCCGCAACCTTGCCAAATATATAGGGGTCGTCTACAAAAGCCCTGAAAAAGTCGACTGTGTGCACCATGGCTTTGCCGGGAGGTACTTTCACAATCGCAGCATCATCGGGGGCGTGCAGGCCCACCAATACATCTTCGCGATCCACCGGCTTTAAGTTACCAAGTGCGCGAGATAAAACTGTCGAACCCACCTTGGCGCCGCAACCGCCGCAGCGCATGGCAATGGCGGAAATGGCCTGCAGGCTTTCTTCCTGCGTCAATGCCAAATTGGGTGTGCTGTTGCCACTGGCTGGTTTCGCATGAGGATCCATGTCAGGAAACTCGCTGAATTTCGCCATGAAGCGGCGGTCAATCCAGTCTTTCCACTGCCACACCCAAGAACCGGCAAAGCCCAACAATCCCTTGGACCCCACCGCGTACTTGTCGCCGGTGCTGATCAAGGCCAGCCAGGTTTTCTGGGGGCGGTATTCCAGCAGGTCGGCACCCTGCACAAACAGGTGCAGGTTCTTGGTTAGTGGTTTGCCCATGCGCACAGCGAATACACCGGCCTTTTCCAGTGGTGTGCTGGTTAAATTGGCAATGTCGCCTGCTGCAAAAATTTTGGGGTCGCGCGTGGTCTGAAGCGTCGGCCCCACATTGATGAATCCGCGGGAATCCAGTTCAAGGTCGGTGTTGTTTAGCCAGGCTGCACCGCCTGCCTGCGTGACCCACATAATTTCATCGGCATGCAGGCGTTCGCCCTGTTTTGTTTGCAGGGTGTGGCCATCCAGTTGCACCACTTCTGCATCGCGGTGCAGCGCTACACCACGTTCATTCAATACTTTTTCGAAGCGCGCACGCACGCCGGGGTTGTGGGTGGGCAGCACATCGGCATCGGCCGTGAACAAATGGAATTCCAGTTCATCGGGGTTGCGGCCCATTGTGGTCAGTTCATTGCGCAAGCGGAATTGCATGGCCAAAGCCAGTTCAACACCGCCAGCGCCACCGCCTACCACGGCAATGGTGGTTTTGCCTGCGTGGGTTTTTACCCGCTCAAGCAAGCTGACCCAGCGTTCATTAAACTTCGCAATGGGTTTGACTGGCACTGCATTTTCCAGGGCGCCTGGCACCAGTTGCACCTGCGGCGTGCTGCCAATATTGATGGAAAGCGCATCGTAGGCCACCGGCGGGCGGTTCTTGCAAATGACCTTTTGATTGGCTCGGTCAATGCCCACTACCTCGTCTTTGAATAAACGGGCACCGGCAAAGGCGCACAAGCGGCCCAGGTCGATGTGCACGTCGTCGTAACTGTAATGGCCGGCAATGTAACCGGGCAGCATGCCGGAATAGGGGGTGTGAATGTCGGTACAAATCAGAGTTAAACGCACTCCGGGCCAGGGCTTCATGCCGAACATGCGCAGCACACCCACATGGCTGTGGCCGCCGCCCACCAGCACAATGTCGCGAAGGATGGGTTGATCAGATGTTTGCATGGTGTACTTCTACTTCAGTGTCGTTGTTCTTGGTGGCTCGTTGTACGAGTCGAATCAATTCGTTTTGTTCATTTTCCGGGGCAAACAACTTTGCCCGTTCGGCGCATTGGTTCTTCAGCTTGGTGTACAAATCAACCTTACCCGGTGGCAGGGGTTTCGGATTCACAATGTCTTCCTGCAATTGCGTAAGCACATTGGCCAGCGCGTGGGAATTGCCCAAGGGGAAGTAGCCGGGGTAACCCGCGCCCAGCATGCCGATGTTGCCGTCAATGTAGCTGGCCACCACGGGTGTACCGCTGCACACCGCTTCCATGATCACATGTGCCCCGCCTTCCATTTTGCTGGCGTGTACCAGCACGTGGGCGCGTTGAATGCGTGTGCGGGTGGCACCGTGCGGCTGGTTGCCCAGCCAGCGGTAGTTCGGGCACACCTGCATGGTTTCCTGGGCGGCTTGTGCCAGTTCGGGGTCGAGCGGTCCGCCAATGTGATCAATGTAAATATCGGGGTAGCCACGCAGCAACACTGCCGCTTCCATCAGGGTTTGGGGCATTTTTTCATCGCGCAGGTGGCCCACCATCACCACCTTCAAGCGGCGTTTGGCCTTTGCAAGGGTTTTGCGCGACGTGGTGGATTGAAAAATAACGGTGGTTTTGGTCTGCAGGGCTTCGCTGAGTTTCTCGACCCCCTTTTCCTGCAACACAATCAAATGCTGTGCCAGTTCCAGCGACTTTTGCGCGGTTTCGTCGGTTTCAATGTCGCGGTACAGGTCGGTGCCGGTCAGTGCCAGTATCAGCCCTGGGCTTGCCTGGCCTTTTAGGCCGCGGCTTTGCGACCAGGCCGCAATGGAGTCGGCCGAGCGCCGCGCGTGCAGCGCAATCATGGCCACATCGCGTTCGGTGGCTGGCGTGTTTTCCCACTGTTTAACGATGCGAACATCAAATGAATTGGACAGAAACTGTTGCCAACGGCGGGCAGTTTGCCAGTTGCCGTTGTTGGAATCAGCCAGGGCAGGGCTTACGATGACAATGGATGGTTTAATCAAGACAACAGCCACTTAATTTGACGGGGGGTGAGTTGGGGTGCGAACCACCCAAGGTGGTACACTGCGACCCTGAAGAAGTTTACACGAATCAATACGCCAATCACCGCGAGAACCCGCATGCAATCAGCCCAAGAAACCCCTGTAATTCAATGGACCAAGGGCGATGAAACTTTCAGTGCGCGCTGGCAATCAGAACGGAACCTGGCCGTGCCAGTCAAGGTGATGCTGGCCGACGACACATTGACTGCCGACATGGCCTATCGGCTGGCTTGCGAAGGCACTGTGTTCCTGTGGCAAAGCGATTTTCAGAATGCCCGCCAGTTGATGCAGGCTTTGGTTCGCCGGGTGGACAAGAACGCAGAACACAAGAAAGGCAAAGCTGCCAAGTCTGGCAAGGACAATGTGGAGTACCCGCAGAAATTTCACCTGTACCGCCAAGCCCAGGCACAGCGCGCGCGTATTTTAGGTTCAATCCTGATCCCCTTCAATGCCGATTACAGCATTTCGCTGCGCCGTGCGCCCGATGTGTTGGCTGCCTGTTCCGAAGCCTGGGGTGAGCCGCAAGCCGATGGCCCAATGATCGTGACCTCGCTGCGTGAAATGATGGGTGTGGTGGGTGCGTATGAATGGCGCAAAAAGGGTGTGGAGGTTTCCGCGCTGGGCGATCCCCCAAGCAACCGCATCCATCCGTATTACGGCGTGTTTTCGCCGGTGCGGGGTGAATATGTTGATTTGGTGTTGAAAGCGCCTTTGCCCAAGGCCTGCGAGGTTAACGGTTCAGCAGTCGATGTGGGCACGGGCACTGGTGTGTTGGCTGCGGTGCTGGCCCAGCGCTGGTTGAGCAATATTGTGGCCACCGACAACGACCCACGTGCGCTGGAATGTGCACGGTTCAACATTCAAAACCTTGGCATGGCCAAGCAGGTGGCGGTGGTACAGGCCGACCTGTTTCCGGACAACAAAGCCGATTTGATTGTGTGCAACCCACCGTGGTTGCCGGGCAAGCCCACTTCACCGATTGAACGCGCCATTTACGATGAAAACAGCGGCATGCTGAAAGCATATTTGGCTGGCTTGGCGGCGCACTTGAATGCGGGTGGCGAGGGTTGGCTAATATTGTCTGACTTGGCTGAACACTTGAAACTGCGTACGCGTGAAGAATTGCTGGGCTGGATCGAGTTGGCTGGTTTGAAAGTGCTTGCTCGAATTGATGCCAAGCCAAAACACGGCAAGGCGTTTGATGCCAGTGATGCTCTGTTTGACGCACGGTCTAAGGAAGTGACCAGTTTGTGGCGACTTGCTGCGGTTTGAGTTAGCAGCCAACGTTCCTAAACCCAATCGCTTGCCTGGTTAAGGCCCAATCGGCGCGAATCCCAATGCCTCGCCTGAAAACCTGATTTTCCCTTTTTGAAGTTCACACTGACTCAATCCGCTCGACAAAACTGAAGGTCGAGCGGATTGTCGGCATGCTGCCGATCGTGGCATGTGAATTCAAACGGGCAGGTTTTCTTAAAGGCGAAGCATTGGGATTCGCGCCGATTTGGGCTAGAGGCAACGCATTTTTACGCTGGTTTTGGCAGCACCCCGTTCACGCGGTACAAGTCGGCAGAAAATTGCGCACTTTGCTTTGTGGCAGGGCAGTAAAAAGTGACTTCATCGGCAGACTGATCAACCTGGCAAAACCATTCCCTTTCTCCGCGAGGTTCTTGCCCTGTAAAACAAGAAGGGTCGAATACACCTGCATTAAGACCGTTGTCCTGGTCTCTGGCGGAGTAGAAAAGAAATGCCTGAACACCCAGTGCCCGCATATGGGTGCCCAATTGCTGGGTGAAGGTGTAATCACTTAAATGCCTTAAGCGCGGTTGAATGTCATCAAACTTCGGGTTGTTGAGTAACACAGCGCGATCAGCTTGTAACACCACTGAAAACTGGGTGTGTCTGGTTTTCAGGGGTTGGGGTAGAGGCGAGTGCAAGCCATTCAAGAATAAAAAAGTGTAATAAGCAACTTCATGCAGTAGCGTTCTGGTTTCCAGCGAACCGTAGAAAATTCCGCGCTCGTTACGAACGCCGAATCGGGAGCCCCAGTTTAATGGTGGGTAACGAAACGGCGTGGCCAGCAAATAGTGCAGCTTCAATGCGGCTTTGGGCAGGTTGGGTTTGGATTTCTCCAAAAGTGCTTCTAAAAGCGCCTGTTCTTCCAGGGTATCAACAATTTCGTTTGTGGCTATGCTTTCCTGGCTTTCAACCATGCGCTGGCACAAAATATTTAAAGGCTTTATGTCCGAAGTATCAATCAGAAAGTTTTCGGGCATAAATCAGATCTTGCCGCGAATTGCGTCCAGGTATTGCATCACTTCGACCAAACCAGCGACAGAACCCATCCGCTCCATTGGGCTTGCATCACCCAAATGACTGTTGGCTGTTTTAATCCAGTGCCGCATGTTGTCCCGATCTCCGCCCATCAGCGCGTACAGGGCGCGGTAGCAGCGAATAAAGTAAAGCGCCAGTTCCCCGGCTTTGGAGTCGGGGCTGATGTTGCCCCGGCTTATCGCCGTGCGGTCTTTTCCGATGATCTGTGCAAGCTGGGCTTGGGTTAGATCAAGCTGGGCGGCGGCATTGGACATGGCTTTGTTCAATACGCTTTGGGGGGTGGGGGTAGGTTTTAAAAGCGCAACCATATGAATCTCTGTGTGCTATTTTCACAAAATATATGTTAAATGTGTTTTTTGCACAAGGTGTGAAAAACATCTCCGAGACCTTCATTCATGTTTCACACAACAAAGCCAGTCGTTTTAACGAGAGCAAGTAATTCCCGATCTGGCGAAATGGCACTTTTGTACAATGGGCTACATGGCGTTTCAGCCAACTTGAGCGACAACGCCAGCAGGTCTTTCGTCTCAAGGTACTCGCGGTATACCTCTGCTTGATACGAAAACTGGTTCATGATGCTAACCACGCTGCGGTTCGAGGTTTTGGCGTACTGGACTTCGCTCATCTGGGCAAGTTCATGGTCGATGAACTGCCGTGGCAGGCCATGAGCACATAAAACAACCGCCAGGTGCTTTGGAAAGCGCGTTGCCAAGTTTGTTGCGGGAGCCAATGGCATCAGCACGGGCAGTAGCGTTTTCTCGTTGACTAGTAGAGCAACTTGCGGTTTCCAGAACAAAGCTGTGGCATACCAACTGCCAAGCAAGGTGCTTGACATACCATCTGGAACGGTGGACGACGGCTTGATGCGATCAAGCAGTTTTTTTGTGCAGTTTAGGATCAGCGTCATTTTTGATTTATTGAATTTTATGTGGCGGGCCACTCTTCAGGAACAAGTTTTCGCCCATCAATCCACCGCTCAACTACTGCATCTTTGAAACGTTGGTCGTCGTCAAAGTAGGGGTGGTCTGTAATTATCACCTGAAGTCCACCGTTTAATGCATTGGTGACAGAAGTGGCTCGGTTGATTTGAACAGTTTGACCCCGCTCGATAAGTAAATTGGGG
>NZ_DAIUBR010000049.1:0-12763 GCF_036846585.1 Limnobacter sp.
CGAACAAACCTGCACTTAAGCAAATTGGCCTCTACGAAAACCGGGGCGGTTCAGAACAGCTTGCTCAAAGCAGTCCTCAAATGATCAGAAATGGGCGTGGGTGTGTTGCTCGCCTTGTTCACAAACACATGAATGAAATAACCCTCGGCACACAATTCGCCCGTGGCGTTGAACAGGCCCAGTTCATAGCGTACGGAACTGTTGCCCAGCTTGCCCACGCGCAGGCCTGCTGTAACGGGTTCCGGGTAGGCCAGTGGCTTTAGGTATTTGCACTGGCTTTCCACCACAAAACCCACCACATCGCTGTTGTGAATGTCCAGCCCGCCTTGCTCAATCAGGTAGCGGTTCACCACGCTGTCAAAGTAGCTGTAGTACACCACATTGTTTACATGGCCGTAGATGTCGTTGTCGTGCCAACGGGTTTGAACCAGTTGGTGCAGGGGGTATTGGGCCAAAGTGGTCATGGGTTTATTTTGAAATTGTTTTAATAAGCGGCTTGATAAATGGCCAGTGCATCTGCCTCGCCAACTTCTCGCGGGTTGTTGCTCAGCAAGCGGGTTTGCAGCATGGCGGCGCTGGCCATTGTGGGTAAGTCTTTCTCGGCAAGGCCCACTTCTCGAAGCCCTACCGGCAAGCCGGTGGAAGGTGAAAGTGTTGCCGTGTAGTCAATGAAGGCTTGCGCCAGTTGCATTTGGCTGTCGCCGTGATGACCCAGCTTCAACACCTGTGCCAGTTCAGCGTATTGCTGTTCAGCCGCAGGCAAATTGAAGCGCAACACGTGGGGCAATACCAGTGAATTGCTCAAGCCGTGCGGCACATGGAAAATGCCGCCAATTGGATAAGCCAATGCATGCACGGCACCTACAGGCGCATTGGCAAAGGCCTGGCCTGCCATGCAAGAACCCAGCATCATGGCTTGGCGTGCTTCGCGGTTGGCCGGTTCCTTGCACACGGTGTGCAGGTTGGCAGCCAGCAGGCGCAGTGCCTCGCAGGCCAGAAAATCAGCGTAGGGGTTCTTCAGGCGTTTGCTGGTGTAGGCCTCAATGGCGTGCACCATGGCGTCAATGCCGGTTGCGGCGGTTACGTGTTGTGGCAGGCTGAGGGTCCAATCTGCATCCAGCACCGCCAGGTCACCGTACAACACTGGCGACACCACGCCCATTTTCGTGTCCACGCCCGTGGTTACAATTGAAATGGGGGTTACTTCACTGCCAGTGCCTGCGGTGGTGGGCACCAACACCAGGGGCAGGCGATCGCTGTGCACATTGCCCACGCCGTACATGACTTTTAAATCTTGTTTGCCGCGCGCCAAAATGGCAATCAGCTTGGCCACATCCAGTGTAGAACCGCCACCAATGGCCACCACCATATCGGCTTTGAAATTCATTGCCAATGCAGTAACCCGGTGCACCAAGGCTTCAGGCGGGTCGGGTTCTACGTCGTTGCAAATGTGAACGGCATGGCCAGCGGACACCAAGTTCTCGCAAATGGTTTTGAAGGTGGCGGTGCCAGAAATAAACGGGTCCACCAGCATGAAAATTCGCGCGGTTTTGATGCCCTGTTGCGTCAGCAAGGGTGCCAGCAAGTCCGCCATTCGAACAGAGCTGCCCGATTCGCACACAATGCGGTTCACGGTTCTGAATTCAAATGGTGCCATGCTGTTGTCTCCTTTCTGTTTCTTTTATTTTAGCCTTTGCGCTTGGGGGTCCACGCCCAAATTGCGCGAACAAAGATCGGTTCTTTGCTTTCGCCATCGGTAATGGTCACCGCCACATCCACCTCGCCACGTTCTTCGGTTTGCATCATGGTGATTTGTTCTGCGGTCAGCATGGCCTCGGCGCGCATGTCACCCGTTGCCCGCTTGCGGTAATCCACTTCCATGCGTTTGATCACGGGTATGGCGTTGGCTGGCACGTTCAAACCGACCAGTGCGCCGGTGGCCGATTCCGCAATCATGATCATGGCCACCGCATGCACGGTGCCAAGGTGGTTTTGCACGCTTGGGCGGTTTTTAATCACCACGATGGAATGGTTGGGCTCAATCCATTCAAACTTCAAACCGGTGGTTTTGAAGTATTTCACCGCACGGCCAAACAGCAAAGTAAAGGCGCGGGTTTTTAAAGGGGTGGGTAGTTTGTCAACTTGCGCATACACCTTTTGCAGCATCGATTTTTGTGTCATTTTTCAGGTCTGCCTTTACAGGGTTACAGCCAGGCGAGTGGCTTGATTGATTGCGCGTTTTGCATCCAGTTCTGCTGCAACCGATGAGCCACCCACCAGGTGCACGGGCACACCCAGCGCTTCGATTGGTTCCACCAGTTCGCGCAGCGGGTCTTGTCCGGCACACACAATGATGTTGTCTACTTCAAGAATTTGCGGGCCGTGCGCGCTCATTACATGCAAGCCACGGTCATCGATCTTCAAGTATTCAACACCCTGCATGAAGTGCACACGGCGGCTTTTCAAACTGGCCTTGTGCACCCAGCCAGACGTTTTCCCAAGGCGCTTGCCCAACGGTTCGTCTTTGCGCTGGCACAGCCACACTTCGCGTGCGGGCTTGGGGGGTTGTGGGTGCATGCCGTCAATGCCGCCTGCGTTGTTCGGATCGAAAGTAATGCCCCATTCCTTTTTCCAGCTTTCCAGATCCAGCGTAGGGGAAGGGTGGGCAAAGTCGTGTGTCAGGTATTCCGACACATCAAAGCCAATGCCGCCTGCGCCAATCACGGCTACTTTCTGGCCCACTGCTTTTTTGTGCAGCAGCACGTCGATGTAGCTCATCACCTTGGGGTGGTCAATGCCCTCGATGCCGGGCGTGCGGGGTTTGATGCCGGTGGCCAGAATAACCTCGTCGAATTTTTCTTTGGAAATCAGCGCGGCATCGACAACCGTGTTCATTCGCACGTCCACCTTCTTCAGCTCCAGTTGACGCTTGAAGTAGTTGATGGTTTCGTAAAACTCTTCCTTGCCAGGAATTTGTTTGGCCATGTTGAACTGCCCACCAATTTCGTCGGCTTTGTCGAACAAGGTCACGCTGTGCCCACGGCGTGCCAATTCGGTGGCAGATGCCAAACCAGCAGGGCCTGCGCCCACCACGGCAATTTTCTTTTTGCGCACCAGTGGCTGTTCCACAATCTCCGTTTCGTGGCAGGCGCGTGGGTTCACCAGGCACGATGCACGTTTCATGCTGAACGTGTGGTCCAGGCAGGCCTGATTGCAGGCAATGCAAATATTGATTTCATCTGCGCGGCCTTCTTTGGCCTTGATGGCAAAGTCGGGGTCGGCCAGCAAGGGGCGGGCCATGGACACCATGTCGCAGGCACCATCGGCCAGCAATTTTTCTGCCACATCGGGTTTGTTGATGCGGTTCGATGCAATCACGGGAATGCGCAATTCCTTCTTCAGGCGGGCAGTCAGTTCAGCAAATGCAGCACGGGGAACAGAAGTAACAATGGTGGGCACGCGTGCTTCATGCCAGCCAATGCCGGTGTTCAGCATGGTGGCACCGGCATCCTGCACGGCCTTGGCAATTGTGCTGACTTCGTTCCAGGTGTTGCCGCCTTCTACCAAATCCAGCAGGGAATGGCGGTAAATGATGATGAATTTTTCACCCACGGTTTCGCGAATGCGTCGAACAATTTCCACTGGCAAACGTGCGCGGTTTTCAACTGAACCTCCCCAGCGGTCGGTTCGATGGTTTGTGCGTTTGCATACAAACTGGTTCAGGAAGTAGCCTTCGGAACCCATCACTTCCACGCCGTCGTAGCCTGCCTCCTGGGCAATTTTTGCAGAACGTGCGAATGCGGCAATGGTGCGGCGAATGCCGAAGTCGCCAATTTCGCGAGGCTTGAAGGGGTTGATCGACGACTTCACATTCGATGCAGAAACACTGAGCGGGTGGTAGGAATAACGGCCAGCATGTAGCAACTGCATGACAATTTTTCCATCGTGCCTGTGGACTGCCTCGGTTACTTTTTTGTGATGCTTGATCGCGCCGCTGCTGCTCAGTTTGGATGCAAACGGATACAGCCAGCCTTCCAGGTTGGGTGAAAAGCCGCCTGTCACAATCAAGGCGGTGCCGCCTTTGGCTCGGGCTTCAAAATAGGCTGCTAATTTGTCGAATTCTTTGTACTTGTCTTCAAGGCCGGTGTGCATCGAACCCATCATGATGCGGTTACGCAGGGTGGTAAAACCAAGGTCGAGCGGAGAATTCAAATGGGGGAATGCATCAGACACGTTACCGTCTCCTTAAAAATCGGTAGTTTTTTGTAATGTATTGACTTATGTTACTTAAAAGAAATTTTTATTGTTGGAGTCGGTACTCAAAATAGCACGATCGGTCATTTTTTTGCGTGTTTTCTTCATGAAGAAATTACTGCGCTGCAATAAACGGGGGAACCTGCTGCCCCCGGCTTTGTCCTAAACTGGTGTTTTACCCCGCAAGCGTCTCTTTCATGCAGTCTTTCCAGTATTGGGTACGGCAGTCTCGCCGTTCATCGTTTCGCATTTTGTTTGTGGCTTTGGTGTTGGCCGTGGCTGCCATTTCATCGGTAGGCGTGTTTTCTGCCCGAATTGAAGCGGCCTTGGTGCGCGACGCCAGCCAAATGCTGGGCGGCGACCTGGTGATCGAGTCCAAACGCAATGTCAGTGGCGCCAAATGGTTGCCTGTGTTGGACAAACCCGAGTATTCAAGCCTGAAGCAAGCGCAAAGCGTGGTGTTTCCAAGTGTGGTGCCCGCAGACCGTGTCGACCTGTTGGTGTCCCTGAAAGCAGTGAACAATAGCTACCCGCTTCGGGGCCAAATGACCGTGCGCGATGCGCAGGGAAAGGATGAGCAAATTGCCCGTGGCCCACCCCAAGGTGAATTGTGGGTGGACCAGGGCGTGCTGGGTTCGCTGGATGTTGAATTGGGCGACGAAATACAAGTGGGTGAAATTACCCGCCCCGTGACCCGGGTCATTCTTGTGGAGCCCGACCGTGGTGGTGGCTTTGTCAACTTTGCACCGCGCGTCATGATGAATACCGCGGACCTTGAAGAATCGAAGCTGCTGGGTTTGGGGTCGCGCGCCACTTGGCGAATTTATTTCACTGGCCCCCAGCCCGTGATTGACCAGTTGATCGCTGAACTTACGCCTGTGTTGTCGCCAGTTGAAGAAGTTGAAACACTGGAAAACGGCCGCCCAGAGGTAAGCAACACCCTTGAACGCGCCAACGATTTTCTGGCCATGGCGGCATTGATTGGCACCATGGTCGCTTGCGTGGGCATTGCCTTGGTGGCGCATTTGTTTGCCAAAGAACAGGCCGGTGAACTGGCTGTGCTGAAAAGTTTGGGTTACACCCCCAAGCGCCTGTTGCGCATGTGGGCCATTGGCATGGGCATGCTAACGTTGGGCGCAGGTGCATTGGGTGTGGCGCTGGGCTGGGTGGCGCACTGGGGCTTGCTTGCCTTATTGGCTGAGCTGGTGGGTGTGGATTTGCCTTTGGCGGGTTTACATTACCTGCCCATGGGCATGCTGCTTTCAGCGCTGTTGTTGCTCGGCTTTGCGGCCGTGCCCACATGGTATGCATTGCGCGCACCTGCGGTGGCGGTGATTCGCCACCAAACCCTGAAAAGCAGCCGTGGGCAACTCGTGTTGTCGGTGCTGTTTGGCGTGTTCACCGCCATTGGGGTTTGCCTGTTGATTGTGAACAACCTGGTGCTAGCACTTCTGTTGTTTGCCGGTTTTGTGGGCACGTCGCTGGTGTTTGCCTTGCTGTTTTGGGGCTTGCTCAAGGCGCTGGCTTTCATCGGAAAGGGCCGTATTGGCAAAGGCACCCACATTGCGGTAGTTCAAAGCATGTCCAGGCGCGCCAGCACGCTGGTGTTGCAAGGTGTCAGCCTTGCGCTGGGCCTTGCTGCCTTGTTGATGCTTGCCGTGGTGCAGGGCGACCTGATCGACCGTTGGCAGGAAGCTGTTCCCGAAGATGCACCGAATCGTTTTGTGTTCAACATTCAACCCGACCAGGTGGAGGGTGTTCAGGACAAACTGAACACCGCGAGCCTTAGCCCGGTTCGCCTGTACCCCATGGTGCGGGGGCGCTTAAGCGCCATCAACGGTGAAAACATTACCGCCGACACTTTCACCGATGAGCGTGCACGCAATACCGTAGAGCGCGAACTGAATTTGAGCTTTGCCGACACGCTGCCAACGCATAACTCCCTTTCCGAAGGTGCGTGGTTTGACGCAGCCGCGGTGAAAACTGAAGTATCCGTTGAAGACGGCGTGGCCCAAACGCTTGGTATTGGCCTGGGCGACAAACTTACCTTTGATATTGCAGGCACACCGTTGACTGTAGAAATTACCAGCGTTCGCGAATTGCGCTGGGATTCGATGGAAGTGAATTTCTTCATGATTTTCCCCACCAGGGTGTTGGAAAGTTTCCCCCAAACCTGGATTACCTCGGTCAGTTTGCAAGACGACAAGGCCATTGCCGTGTCGCGTGAACTGGTGCGCGAATACCCCAACCTGACTGTGCTGGACACGGAATTGGTGATCACCCAGCTACGCAAAATTCTGGGGCAGGTGGGGCAGGCCGTTCAGTTTGTATTCCTGTTTACTGTGGCGGCCGGTGGCTTGGTGGTGGTGGCCTGCGTGATGACAGGCGCACGAGTTCGCACCCGCGAGGCGGCTATTTACCGCGCCATGGGTGCCTCGACGGCACAGTTGCAACGTGCTGCATGGCTTGAACTTTCCGTGCTGGGTGCGCTGGCCGGTTTGGTGGCCGCCATGGCCGCACAGGGGCTGGGTTGGGGTGTTGCGCACTTTGTGTTCGAATTTGAATACTTCCTGTCGCCCCTGCACATTGTGGCCGGTGTGGTGGCGGGTGCGGTGGTGTCGGTGTTCTTCGGGGCTTGGTCGGTTAACAAGGTGTGCCGCGCACCAGTAATGCAAACACTTCGACAGGCCACAGCCTGAAGGTTTACGCCTGGCTTGGCAGGTACAATGTGGGCATTGAATGAACGAATTTCTTGACCCATATTTCAGGCTTGCATGTCCATGAACTTGACCGAATCACCCACCAATCCAATCGACGCACAGCCCAAACCGCCCATTGTTTATTTCGGCAACACGCCCGAGGAACAGCAGGCGGGCGTGCGCAAGCTGGTTGATCTGTTTTACGATGAAATGGATCAAAACCCAAGCTTCGAGCGCATTCGCAAACTGCACCCTGCGCACCTGGACCATTCCCGCGAAAAGTTCTACCTGTTTTTGTCGGGCTGGCTTGGCGGCCCCGATTTGTATTCATCCCAGTTTGGCCACCCGCGCCTGCGCATGCGCCACATGCCCTTCCCGATTTCCAGCGAAGACCGCGACCAGTGGTTGCTGTGCATGGTGAATGCCTTGCGTGCCATGGCATTGCCCGAGAAGGTAATTGAAGGGCTGATGCTTTCATTTTTCCGCACAGCCGACTGGATGCGCAACAAACCCGACCCCGAAGGCAGTGCGAAGGGCTTGAACACCATTTCCATCAAGGGCGAATAAAGCATGGAGGCTTCATTGTCGGGTGAATTGGCTGGTGCGTTGGTTTGGGTATTGCTGTTTTTGCTGGTGTTGGTACTGGTCGGCTTGTGGGTGGTGTACCGCAAAATGTCGACCGACAATTCTGCCGAGCTTGCCCAGTTTCAGCAAAAAGTGCTGGCCAATCTGGATGAGGTGATGGACGCCCAGGCCCAACAGCGTTTTGTATCTGAAGAACTGGGAAAACAATTGCGGCTGGTGAACCAGGACATCGAGGCTCGCCAAGGCAAACAGGCCGAGTTACTTCAGCAAACCTTCGCGCAGGCGCGCACGGAAAGCCAACAGGCCGCGCATGGCCTGCAACAGGTAATCGTGCAGCAGTTCACACAGGGCAACCAGTTGCAATCAGAAAAGCTCAACCAGTTTTCTGAAACACTGCACCGCACCAACACCCTGATTCAAGACCAGCTTACGCAAATCCGTTTGTCGGTTGAACAAAAGCTGAAAGACATGCAGGAAGACAACGCCAGCAAGCTGGAGTTGATGCGCAAAACGGTGGATGAAAAATTGCACGCCACCCTGGAAACCCGCTTGGGCGAATCGTTCAAGCAGGTTAGTGAAAGGCTTGAGCAGGTGTACAAGGGCTTGGGTGAAATGCAAACTTTGGCCACTGGTGTGGGCGATTTGAAGCGCGTGTTGACCAACGTGAAAAGCCGCGGCACATGGGGTGAGGTGCAGTTGCAGGCACTGCTGGAGCAAATGCTGACGCCTTCTCAATTTGGCCGCAACATCAAGCCTGTACCTGGCAGCAATAACATTGTTGAATTTGCGGTGCGTTTGCCTGGCAAGGAAGACGATCAACCCGTGTGGCTACCCATCGATTCCAAATTTCCGAAGGAGCAGTACGAGCGCTTGCAGGAATGCTTTGACCGGGCCGATGCCGAGGGTGTGGCCGTGGCGTCCAAAGCTCTTGAAATGGCCATTCGTGCCGAGGCCAAAACCATTGCCGAAAAATACTTGGCTCCGCCTTACACGACTGATTTCGGTATTCTGTTTTTGCCCACCGAAGGCCTGTACGCCGAAGTGGTGAAACGCCCCGGTTTGGTGGACGATTTGCAGCGCGTGCACCGGGTTACCGTGGCTGGACCCATTACCTTGACCACGCTGTTGAACGCGTTCCAGCTGGGCTTTAAAACGCTTGCACTGGAAAAACGTTCAAGCGAGGTTTGGACCGTACTCAGCGCGGTGAAAACCGAATTCGGAAAATTCGGCGACATTCTCGCCAAAACCCGCGACACACTTGAGAAAGCAGCGAAAAATATTGAAGGTGCAGAGGTGCGTTCACGTGCCATGCAGCGCAAGCTGAAAGGTGTGGACGAGTTGCCCGAGAAAGATGCACTGACTGTTCTAGGATTCAACGATTCCAAAGTGGACCCGCTTGATGATGACGATGCACCCGCAAACACCTGATATCTTGCCGCGCGTGGCTTTTGTGGCCACAGGTGGCACGATTGCAGGCACCATGACCGAAGATTCGAAAACTTCTTGGGCCTATTCGTCTGCCCAGCGCAGTGGTGAAAGCCTGGTAATGGGTATTCCGGGGCTGTTACGCCGTGCGCAATGGCATTTTGAGCAACCCTACAGTATTGGCAGCCAGAACCTGGAGCTGGGCCACATGCTGCAGCTTCGCGCGGTGCTTCTACGTTTGCTTGAATCACCTGAAATAGACAGCATCATCGTGACCCACGGCACCGACACCATGGAAGACATGCTCTACTTCCTGCATCTTACTGTGCCTTCACATGCATTGGGCAAGCCTGTGTTGTTTACTGGTTCCATGTTGCCTTCGGATCACGAACAGGCTGATGGGCCGGGTAACATCAGCGGTGCATTTGAGTTCCTTATTCAGTGTTTAAGCACAAATGCCGATGTTTCAGGGCACAGTGCAATGCCATTTGGTTTGTGCATGCAAGGCTTGTTCACCCCGGCGCATCGTGTTGAAAAGCAAAGCACCGCCGGGCTGGATGCCTTTGACGGACCTTATTCTGTATTGGCCAACACGCAATGGCTGTTAAGCCGGAATGCGCTTGAAATGTCAGAAGATTCCGGTGTACAGGGCCAATTTGCAAGTTTGTTTGATCCCACAGCAACCCGGCATCCGCTGTTTGAAGCCATGGAAGTGCCCGTTGTGTTTTGTACCCCGGGCAATGGGCCGCTGCGTCAGTTGACTGATTTGCTGAATCGCAAGCCTGCATCGGTGGTGGTTGCCGCGCCCGGCCACGGCAATATTCCCGAGGCGTGTGTGCCAGTGTTGCGCCGCTTGTTGCTCAATGGTGTCAGTGTGGTGCGCGCCAGCCGGGTGATTGCAGGCGGTGTGGAACAGGGAGGTGAATTTGATGCGCTGGACGCGTTCAGGCAAGCACCAGTTCAGGGAGGCAATGCTGTTTTTTCCGAGGCCGGTGGTTTAAACCTGAGCAAATGCGTGATGTACGAAAGGCTGCGAGTTTTGGCCCACAGCCTTTCAGTTTGATGGCTTATTGTGCGCTGGGCGCCTCTGCCAGATTCAGGTTTTTCTTGTTCGGTGTGGTCGCCGTGTTCATGGGCAAGTTTTGTTCACGAATAATTTGCCAAATGCCTTTGTTTTCTTTCCAGGTCAATACCTTTCTTGACCGTTCCTGATAGAACTTTGCCCGATAGTCTTGAACAAAACTGATTTCGTATTCGTCAGGTTGGTCAAAACTTGGAACAACCTGCAATTCAGAAATTTCAATATCAATTTGCTGGGCTTTTGAAATTCTTTCACGGCGATTTGTTTCCCATGCTTCATAGCTGCCTTCTTCAGGTTTGAAGTTGGGTGCATAGAACGCAATGTAGCTGTTCACGTCTTTGTTCTCCCAGGCCTTCGCCCAGGATTGCGTTTTGTCGATCAGGCTTTTTGACACTTCGGCAGGGTCACCAAATGCTGCAATTTGCTGCCCTGCCACGCCATTATCAAGCTGTGCCAGTTCAATTGGAGCAAGGCTGGGGGCTGCATCCACAGACTTCAATGCTTCGTCAAAACCGATGTTGGGCAGGTCAAAGTCTTCCAGATTGATCAGGCTGGCCGGGCAACCTTCTGCTTCCGCACCTGTCTGGCTTTGTTCTTTGTAAAGAATCACTTCGCGCCTTGTCGGCTCGTCGGCCTGCACCAGCTCATCGACGGCGAACAATGTGGTCAGTTGCCCTGTTGCCGCCAGCAGTTTCAGTTTGGAAATGCTGAGGTCGGCTTCAATGTTGATCAGTGCCCGTTGTGCCTGGTAATACTCGTTTTCTGCGCTCAGCAAATCGAGCAGGCTGCGGCGGCCCACGGCAAATTGTTGTTCATAGGCAGCACGCGCCTTGGTAATGGCCGCAGCCTGTTCACGGAAGTAGTTCAGCTTTTTCTGTGAGCTGACCACGTCGAACAACGACGTTTGCGTGGACTGCCGAATTGCGCGGCAAACGGTTAGCTTGTCGTCCAGGCTGCGCAGGCGTCGCTTGATGGCGGCGTTGCGCGATGCGTTGTCAGAGCCGCCCCGGTACAGGTTGATCGTTGCCAGCAAATCCACTGAGGAAATTTGACGTTCATCAAACGTGGACAAATAGTTACTGTACACATCGGTTTTCGCACGCAGGTCGACGCGTGGGTGGAAACCTTCGCTGGCGGCCGTTACTTCCTGCTTGGCCCCGCTGATCTGTGCGTTGGCAGCCTTCAGCAATGGGTGATTGTTCAAGGCGAACACAAGGCGTTCGCGGTTTTCCACTTCAAAGTTGGCGTTAACAACGTACTCGCCAGCCTGGTTCACAGGCCACACCGTGTCGGTGATGCGCTGGTAATTGGCCATGGCTGAAAATGTGTTGGCCTTTTCGGTGGCCAAATTGCCAAGTGCCAGTGTGTAGCGGCTGCGTGCCTGCTCCAGATCGGATTGCCGGGTCACGCCGCTTTTCACTTTTTCTTCGATCCGGTTCATCAGGTCCTGGTGGTATTTCAGGTTGTCTTCAGACAAACGGGTTAGTGCCTGAAATCGGGAAACATCCACGTGGGAACTGGAGGCATCGAAAGCGACCTGATTGGCTTTGTTCAAATAACGGTAATAGCTTTGCATGGCACCCGAATAGGATGCGAAATAGCGAGCGTGTGAGGCAAAGCCGTTGTAAAGGTTCTGGCGGGCTTCAATGCCGTACGAGTTGGCATTGTAGGTTCGGGTGTCTGCGTCTTCAATGCGGGTGCGTTCGCGCCCCGCAGAGCCACGCGCATCGACTGTGGGCAGCAGTGTGCCAAACACGACATTCGATTCTTCCATTTGTGCTTCAAGCGCGTGCACATCGGCACTCAAGGTGGGGCTGTTTTGCAAACCCTTGATAACGCTTTGCTGCAGTGGGTTGGGGGGCTGGCTGGCGGCAGGGGCAGGGGCAACGTTTTCTGTAGGTGCAAGTGATTGCACTTCAGGTATTTCCTGGACTTGTTGAGCCCAGCTGGCGGGGGCACACAATGTGCATAGGGCCAGTACAATGGACGCTGGCAAGGTTTTCAATCGGGTGTTGGGGGTTTGGCGTGTGTTCATGTTAACTCGTTCAAGTGGGTGCATCAGCAGGCGGCGACAGGTTCTTCGGTAGGTGTGGCACTGGTCGAAGCTTCGAAACTACTGGCTTCAAAGCTTGAGCTCCAGCTTGATTTGCCTTGAACCATGCTGCTGATTTGATCCAGTTTGTCTTGCAGAACCTGATCGATTTGATCGGCATGATCAGCGAACAGTTGGTCTGCGTCGTAAGGTGATGAGGAATATTCCTGATCATGCATGGCCACTTTCCCGTCGCCATAGCTTTCGCCCGGGTAGTCGCTGCCATCGGTGGGCTCATCACATTCGTTTCCAGAGTCGTATGTATCTCCGGATTCGACGTTCATGTAGACATAGGCAGTATCCGTCAGGCAGTTTTCTTCGCCGATCGTGTAGCTGATTACATCTTCACCACAAAAACCTTCGTTGGGTGTGTAGTGGAGCTTGCCGTCCTTGATCTCAACAGTGCCATTTTCAGCAGATGCTTCAATAATTTCCATGGCATCGCCACCGATGTCATTTTTCAAAACATCAATGACCACCGGGCAGTCTTTTTGGGTGCTTGCGCAATCGTCCACCGCATCCACCGGTGTTTCGCACTTCTCCTCTTCGTCCACAGGTGGAACGGGTGGGCATGTGGGCGGCGGCGGACACTCGCAGTCTTCCTCTTCCTGTTCATCAACGGGAGGT
>NZ_DAIUBR010000050.1:0-12429 GCF_036846585.1 Limnobacter sp.
GGGGTGACGGTACACCATTTCCGGGTCCAGGCCCAATTCAACACCCAGTTTGCGCACTTCGTCTTTGAACAGGTCGCGCAGGGGCTCAAGCAATTGCAAATTCAGTGTATCGGGCAGGCCACCCACGTTGTGATGGCTTTTGATGCTGGCGGCTTTGCCTGTTTTGGCACCCGCCGATTCAATGACGTCGGGATAAATGGTGCCCTGTGCCAGCCACTTGGCGTTGGCCCGCTGCCCTGCTTCACGCTGGAATACGTCGACAAACGCTTTGCCGATAATTTTGCGTTTGGCTTCGGGGTCGGTGACGCCCTGCAACTGGCCCATGAATTCTTCGCATGCATTCACATGCACCACGCGCACGCCCAGGTGTTTGGCGAATGTTTCCATCACTTGCTCGCCTTCCTTGAAGCGCAACAGGCCGTGATCCACAAACACGCAAGTTAGCTGATCGCCAATGGCTTTGTGAATCAGCGCAGCTGCCACGGAGGAATCCACCCCGCCGGACAAGCCCAGAATCACTTCATCGGTACCCACTTGTTGGCGAATTTTTTCCACGGCCTCTTCAACAAAGCCCGGCATGGACCAATCGCCTTTACAGCCGCAAATATTGCGCACAAAACGGGCCAGAATTTCCTTGCCCTTTTTGGTGTGGGTTACTTCGGGGTGAAACTGCACGCCGTAAAAACCACGTACTTCATCGGCCATGCCAGCGATTGGGCAAGAAGGTGTGGATGCCATCAGTTTGAAGCCGCCCGGCAGTTCCGTTACCTTGTCGCCGTGGCTCATCCACACATCCAGCAGGCCGTGGCCTTGCTCGTTGGTTTCGTCCTGAATGCCGTCAAACAGCTTGGTGTGGCCATGTGCACGAATTTGTGCGTGACCAAATTCTCGCACAGTACCCGCTTCCACTTTGCCGCCCAGTTGCATGGCCATGGTTTGCATGCCGTAGCAAATACCCAGCACCGGCACACCCAGTTGAAACACCAGTTCAGGTGCCTTGTCGGTACTGTCGGCGTAGGCGGATTGATGGCTGCCCGACAAAATAATGCCGGAAGCGCCGTAGTCTTTGATGCGCTGTGGCTCAACGTCACAGGGCAGAATTTCACAAAATACGCCACATTCACGCACCCGGCGTGCAATCAGTTGAGTGACTTGTGAACCAAAGTCGAGTACCAGAATTTTTTGATGGATCATGAAAGGCTTTCTTTGGGTATCTTTAAAAAGTTGTACTTCATTCGAAATGCTGGGATCAGTTGGCGCTTAACAAAGCATTCACTGCTTCACCGGCGGTGCATTTCAATTTGTCTTCAGTCATTGTCAGCGATGTCACTTCAACATCCACCAAGGCTTTGATGCCATGCGTTTCAAGTGTGGTCTTCACAAAACGTTCTTTGATTTGCGCCACAAGCTGTTCGGTGTGATGAATCGACATGTCTGCACATATGGCCACAAAGGCGTCTGCACCCGCAGAGCCAATGCTCGACCCATTGGGCAGGCTGTCCCGAATCAATGATGCCGTGAACTTGCGGAAATCGACAATTCGGTCTGTGCCAAAGCGGCTTGTAATTACATCGAATGAACTCAGCTTCACGTAAATGAGGCTCAGTGTTTCCTTCTTCAAAGCCGCATGCTCAATTTGTTTGTTGAGAAGGGTTTCAAAGCCCAGCCTGTTCCAGGAACCCACGATGGGATCGATTAACAGTGATCGCTGTTTGTCTGACAACGATCGAATAAAACGAGTCAATACATTGTCTTCTATGGGCTTGGCAATTTCGGCTTCCACCAGCCAGGCAAAATCGCGAAGGTCTTGCCGGTCTTCATCTGAAAAGCCACGTGGCGCACTGTCAATCAAACAAAGGGTGCCAATGGTTAGCCCAAACGCATCTTTGATGGGCTGACCAGCATAGAACCTGATTTTTGGACCATCGAGAACCAATGGGTTGTCCATAAACCGAGGATCCAGCAGGGCATTTTCAACCACCAGGGGCTGCTCAGTCAAAATGGCATGCCCACAAAAAGAAACTTCCCGGTCGGTGGAGCATGCATTCAAGCCTTGCAGCGACTTGAACCACTGAATTTCCTTGTAAACAATGGTGACAAGCGAAGTGTGAACTTCAAAGTGCCGGCAGGCCAGGCGCGTGATTCGGTCGAAGCGTGCCTCGGAGGGGGAATAAACAATCCCCAGCTCGTCTATGGCGCGCGTTCTTTCTTCCTCGTTGTCGGGTATGCCGGGCTTTAACATGGGCGGAACCTTAACTGGCCTTACTTATTCAACATGGTAGTTCGGTGCTTCTTTGGTAATTTGCACATCATGAACATGAGATTCGCGAATACCGGCAGACGAAATTTCAACAAATTCGGCGGTTTCATGCATTTCGGCGATGGACTTGCAGCCCACATAGCCCATGGAAGAACGTACGCCGCCCACCAACTGGAAAATAATGGACAGCACTGAACCTTTGTAGGGCACGCGGCCTTCAATGCCCTCTGGCACCAGTTTGTCCGCGTTGTTGGCCGGGTCCTGGAAGTAGCGGTCTGCAGAACCCTGGGTCATTGCGCCCAGTGAACCCATGCCTCGGTAGGCCTTGTAACTTCGGCCCTGGAACAGCACCACTTCACCTGGCGCTTCCTCGGTACCGGCGAACATGCCGCCCATCATGGCGCAACTGGCACCTGCCGCCAGTGCTTTTGAAATGTCACCGGAATAGCGAATGCCGCCATCGGCAATCACCGGAACGCCCGTACCTTTCAAGGCTTTGGCCACGTTAGCAATCGCACTGATCTGCGGTACGCCCACGCCAGCCACAATTCGTGTGGTGCAAATGGAACCTGGGCCAATACCCACTTTTACGCCGTCTGCGCCGTGTTCCACCAAGGCCAGTGCCGCACTTGCTGTGGCGATATTGCCGCCAATTACATCCACCTGGGGGAAGTTTTGCTTCACCCAGCGAACGCGGTCCAGCACGCCTTTGCTGTGCCCGTGTGCGGTGTCCACCACGATCACGTCCACACCAGCAGCCACCAGTTTCTCTACGCGCTCTTCGGTGCCATCACCCACGCCAACTGCTGCGCCCACGCGCAGTTTGCCGTGTACGTCTTTGCTGGCAAACGGGTGTTCGGTCGCTTTTTGAATGTCTTTGACCGTGATCAAGCCCTTCAAGGTGTTGTCGGCATCCATCACCAACACGCGCTCAAGGCGGTGCTTGTGCATCAGGGTTTTGGCCTGTTCAAGGCTGTCTTCTTCAGTCACGGTGACCAAACGCTCGCGTGGGGTCATCACATTGGAAACGGGTTGATCCAGTTTCGTTTCAAAGCGCAGGTCGCGGTTGGTTACAATGCCCACCACCTTGCCGTTTTTGACAACGGGCAGCCCTGAAATTTTGTGTTGCTGTGTAAGTGCAATGACCTGGCGAACAGTTAGTTCAGGTTCAATCGTGATCGGGTCGCGAAGCACACCGGATTCATGGCGTTTTACTTTGGCTACTTCGGCGGCTTGCTGCGTTGCTGTCAGGTTCTTGTGAACAATACCGATACCACCTTCCTGTGCCATGGCAATGGCCAATCGAGCTTCAGTGACCGTATCCATGGCAGCAGACACCAATGGAATGTTCAGGCTGATGTTTCGGGTCAGTTGGGTGGACAGGGATGTGTCTTTTGGAAGAACGTCTGAAAACGCAGGAACCAGCAATACATCATCAAACGTTAACGCTTTTTGCGTGACACGCATGCAATTTCTCCTTGCGCAAAAGCGAATTATAAAGGATACCCAGCGTAGCGGATTTGGTTTACAAACAGAAAAACAGGGGAATTTAAGATTTAGGTGCAGTTTTGCCCTGCTTGCGGCTTCGACGCTCGTATTTGGCCAATTCTTTCTGGCGTTTGGTCACCACCTTGTGCTGTGCACGTCGGCGTCTGCTTTCCATGGGGTCGAATTTCAGGTCGTCCAGAATTTCAAGACGATCCCCGGTGTGAAGCACCGTGTTTTCCGTGGCATACAGACCATACACCGCCACAGCACGCTGGTTCAGCAAGGCTGCAATTTGTGAATCGCTTAAACCAATCGCTTTCAGTGCCTGAGCAACCGTGCTTCCTACGGGCATTTCCAGTGTGGCAGGTGGCTGGGTTAAAACCCCGCCATCGAAGGGCTTAAGTTCAAGCCACTGAATGTGGATCACTGAGCTGCCCCGGTGCTGTGCAGGGTTTCTGCACGTTTGATGAATGAATCCACGAAGCTGTTGGCCAGGCTGGTAAATATTGGGCCAACAAGTTGCTCCAACAGCTTGCTGGAAAACTCATATTCCAGCTTGAAGTGCACTTTGCAGGCCTGCGGTGTCAGTTCCAGAAAATGCCATTTGCCTTCAAGATGCGTGAATGGGCCGTCAACCAGGGTCATGTGAATTTCTTCATGTGGTCTCAGTTTATTCATGGTGCAAAAGCTTTGCCTGACGCCTTTGAAGGCAATTTCAACAGTGGCTTTTTCAACGTTGGGCTCTACAGGCTCGACAATTCCCGCGCCACACCAGGGCAAAAATTGGGGATAGTCAACCACAGCCCGCACCAAATTGAACATTTGATGCGCTGAAAAGTGAACTAATACGGATTTCTCTACAATGGCCATGAACGGTGCTGCGTTTGTTTCCCGTGGGGAGAAAGGATTAAACTCTCTATTTTAGCGTTTTTCACGCCGCACCGCACCCAAAGGAAGTATTCGTCGAATTCATGAGCATTATTGAGAACAAAAAAGCAGGTTTTGATTACTTCATTGAAGAGAAGTACGAGGCAGGAATTGTGCTGGAGGGCTGGGAAGTCAAGGCCATTCGAGATGGTCGCGTGCAAATCAAGGAAAGCCACATTGTGGTTCGCAATGGCGAATTGTGGCTGTTGAATTGCCATATTTCACCGCTGACCAGTGCATCCACACATGTGAACCCGGTGAATACCCGCACGCGCAAGTTATTGATGCACAAGAAAGAAATTAGCCGCTTGATCGGCAAGGTCGAGCAAAAAGGTTATTCACTGGTGCCTTTGAACATGCATTACAAAAATGGGCGCGTGAAGGTGGACATGGCGCTGGCCAAGGGCAAAAAACAGCACGACAAGCGCGACACGCTGAAAGACAAAGACTGGAAACGCGAGCAGGAACGGTTGATGAAGATTCACCGAACCTGATAGGCAGTTGTTTGCAGCGAGGGGCGACCGCAAGGTCGATGCGAAGACGCGTTAGTGTTTCGCATGCCCTGAGCCAGATTCAATACCAGGGAATTCGACTTGATCAAGGCAGAATGAGTGGCGCGCTGCAAATCCACCACAAACTCGCCTTAAACCTCACTTCCCCTGCTTCACCACCTGCATGGCAGCCGCCACCATCGACCCCATGTTCGACAAGTCACCGGGCAGTATCAGCGTATTGCCCACTTTGGCCACGCCAGAAAACGCTTCGATGTACTGTTCTGCAACCCGCAGGTTCACCGCCTCCATCCCGCCAGGCTCTGCCACGGCAGAAGCAACTTTGCGCAAGGCCTCGGCGGTGGCTTCTGCAATTTCCTTGATGGCCCCTGCTTCACCTTGGGCGCGGTTGATTGCTGCAATACGGTCGCCTTCGGAACGGGCAATCGACGATTCCCTTTCACCGTTGGCAATGTTGATTTGTTCCTGCTTGCGGCCTTCCGAAGCGGCAATCAGAGCACGCTTTTCACGTTCGGCGGTAATTTGCGCCTGCATGGAAAGTAAAATCTCACGAGGTGGTGTTAAGTCTTTGATTTCATAACGAAGAACCTTCACTCCCCAGTTCATTGCAGCTTCATCCAAAGCCTGCACAATGGCTGCGTTAATCATGTCGCGTTCTTCAAAGGTTTTGTCCAGTTCCATGCGGCCAATGATTGAGCGCAAGGTGGTTTGGGCCAGTTGGGTAATTGCGCTGATGTAGTCGCTTGATCCATAACTGGCGCGCATGGCATCGGTTACCTGGAAGTACAAAATACCATCGACTTGCAGCTGGGTGTTGTCACGGGTAATACACACTTGGCTGGGCACATCCAGCGGAATTTCCTTCAGCGAATGTTTGTAGGAAACGCGTTCAATAAACGGCACCAGAAAATTCAATCCCGCCTGCAAGGTGCGGTCGTACTTGCCCAAACGTTCTACAACCCAGGCACTTTGCTGCGGCACAATTCGCAGTGCCTGGCTGACGAACACAATCGCCAAAACCAATATGACTATGGACACTTCCATGAATTTCTCCTTTGATTGGGGCAGCCTTGGGACAAGGCCATACCGTTTACACTTGCGTGGAAATACTTTTGACTTTCAGGGTGTTGCCCTGAACATCCACAATTTGATGCAGGCCTGTTACAGGCGTGGTGTCGGTGCTTTCTGCAGCCCAGTTGGCACCGCGGTACTGAACATGGGTGCGACCACCAACACCCCAGCTTGAAATTTCAAGCTTGTTGCCAATGTCGAGCATGTCATGCTGTTTGTCAGTTTTACTTCGTTTGACCGAGCGGTTGCGAAGAAGAAGGCTGCTGGCCACCGCAAACACGGCGGCAGCGCCAATTTGAATTTCAAGGCCGTAACCCAGGTAGGCCATCAGCGCACCGATGGCCGCACCAAGCGACACCATGAGCAAGTAAAACGTGCCTGTGGTGATCTCGGCAATCAATAAAACGCCCGCCAGAACCAGCCACAGTGAAAAATTGCTCAATGGTGTTTCTCCTTGTTCGTGGCTTAGCCCTTGTTGAACTTGTCAGCCAGCTTTTGCCAGGTGTCGATCACGGTGTCGGGGTTCAGGGAAATGGATTCAATCCCCTCGCCCGCCAGCCACAATGCGAAATCAGGGTGGTCTGAAGGCCCTTGCCCGCAAATGCCCACGTATTTGCCCTTGGATTTGCAGGCCTCAATGGCTTTGCTCAGCAAGGCACGCACGGCGGGGTCGCGTTCATCGAAATCAGCGGCCAGAATTTCAAGCCCGGAATCACGATCCAGCCCCAAGGTAAGCTGGGTCAGGTCATTTGATCCAATCGAGAAACCGTCGAAGTACTCCAGGAACTGATCCGCCAACACGGCGTTCGATGGCACTTCGCACATCATGATCAGCTTCAGGCCGTTGTCGCCGCGCTTCAAGCCATTGCGTGCCAACAGGTCAACCACCTTGGCAGCCTGGTTCAACGTGCGCACAAATGGAATCATGATCTGTACGTTGTCCAAGCCCATTTGTTCGCGCACGCGCTTCAAGGCCAAACATTCCATTTCGAAGCATTCCGAGAATTCCTCGGAAATGTAGCGGGCCGCACCACGGAAGCCCAGCATCGGGTTTTCTTCCTCGGGTTCGTAACGGTTGCCACCAATCAACTTGCGGTATTCGTTTGATTTGAAATCGGACATGCGAACGATCACGGGCTTGGGGTAAAAAGCCGCTGCAATGGTGGCAACACCTTCCGCCAGTTTGTCGACAAAAAACGCAACCGGGCTGGCATGGCCACGGGCCACGCTTTCCACGGCTTTTTTCAAGTCGGCATCTACATTGGGGTAATCAAGAATGGCTTTGGGGTGAATGCCAATCGCATTGTTGATGATGAATTCCAGGCGGGCCAGGCCAACACCCTTGTTGGGTAGTTGGCAGAACTCAAATGCCAGTTGGGGGTTGCCCACGTTCATCATGATTTTCACCGGAATTTCAGGCAGTGCACCACGCTTTACTTCACTCACCTCTGTTTCCAGCAAGCCTTCGTAGATGTAGCCTGTGTCGCCTTCTGAACAGCTTACTGTGACAAGCATGCCTTCAGTCAGCTTCTCGGTGGCATCGCCACAACCCACCACCGCCGGAATGCCCAGTTCGCGCGCAATAATCGCTGCGTGGCAGGTGCGGCCACCACGGTTGGTCACAATGGCGGCAGCGCGCTTCATCACCGGTTCCCAGTTGGGGTCGGTCATGTCGGTGACCAGAATATCGCCAGCCTGAACGCGGTCCATTTCAGAGGAATCGCTGATCACGCGCACAGAACCGGCGCCAATTTTCTGGCCAATTGCGCGGCCAGAACTGAGAATGGCCGAGTTGCCTTTCAGCTTGTAGCGCAGCTGCACGTCGTTGTCTTTCTGGGAGTTCACGGTTTCCGGGCGGGCTTGCAGAATGTATAGCTTGCCGTCAATGCCGTCTTTGCCCCATTCAATGTCCATGGGGCGGCCGTAGTGTTTCTCGATGATCATGGCGTATTTGGCCAGTTCGATCACATCTTCATCATTCAGGGAATAGCGGTTACGTTGCTCGGCCGGTACGTCCACGGTGCGCACGCTTTTGCCGCTTTCCTTTTCCAAATCAAATTCCATCTTGATCAGTTTGGAACCGATTTGACGGCGAATGACAGGGTACTTGCCTTGCGCCAGTTTTGGCTTGAACACGTAAAATTCGTCAGGGTTTACCGCGCCCTGCACCACCGTTTCACCCAACCCGTAGCTTGAAGTGATAAACACCACCTGGTCGAAACCACTTTCCGTGTCCATGGTAAACATGACGCCGGAAGCCGCCTTGTCGGAACGAACCATGCGCTGCACTCCAGCGCTCAAGGCAACATCTGCGTGGGCAAAGCCCTTGTGTACGCGGTAGGAAATGGCGCGGTCGTTGTACAACGATGCAAACACTTCCTTGATTTTTTCCAGCACATCGTCAATGCCGGTCACGTTAAGGAAAGATTCCTGCTGGCCCGCAAATGATGCATCTGGCAGGTCTTCAGCCGTGGCTGAAGAACGAACAGCGACAGAAATATCGCCTCCACTTTGCGCCATCATGTTGGTGTAGTATTCGCGAATTTCTTTTTCCAGATCGGCAGGCAAAGGCGCATCAATTACCCACTGGCGAATTTCCGCACCCGCCTGGGTCAACGCCCGAACATCTTCCACGTTCAAATCATCCAGTTTGGCGTTGATGCGCTCAACCAGATTGTTGGCTTTCAGGAATTCACGGAAGGCATGGGCCGTGGTGGCAAAGCCCCCGGGCACGCGCACACCGGTTTCCGAGAGCTGGGAGATCATTTCGCCCAGGGACGAATTTTTACCACCGACAGTTTCCACATCTTCCATTCGAAGTTTTTCGAATGGTGCAACCAGAGCTGTTGGGCTAACTCCTTGATTTGTTGACATTGATTCACCTTATAGTTCAAAAGAAATAGTGAATGCGGCGATTTGGGTGCACACGCATCGACTATTTCCCCTGATTTCTTTTTATGATTGTAACTGCAACCCGACCTTTTGCCACCGACACACACAGGATTGATTCATGTCAGAAAATGTAAGCCAGGAACGCACGGTGGTTTTTGTGTCCGATGGGACCGGTATTACCGCGGAAACCCTTGGCCATTCAGTGTTGTCACAATTCGAGGGCATCCGTTTCAAGCAGATCCGCATTCCCTTTATTGATTCAGAAGTGAAGGCAATTTCGGCCCGGCAGCGGATCAATGACATTGCACAATATGATGGCCAGAAACCAATCGTGTTCAGCACCTTGGTGAATTCCGTCATCAACAACGTGGTGAAACAGGCCAATGGCGTGTTCATGGACCTGTTTCTTACCTTTGTGGAGCCGCTGGAAAAGGAACTGAACGCCAAGAGCACACACCGCATTGGCCGATCCCACACCATTGCTGACAACGAACAGTACAACAACCGGATTGAAGCGATCAATTACACCCTGGCGCACGATGACGGCCAGACCCACAAAGACCTGCAGGCTGCCGATGTGATTTTGGTGGGGGTGTCCCGTTCGGGCAAAACGCCGACCAGCCTGTATTTGGCCATGCAGTACGGCATTAAGGCGGCCAACTACCCCTTGATCCCCGAAGACTTCGAGCGTGGCGAGTTGCCAACTGCCCTGCCCCCATTCAAAGACAAGATTTTCGGGCTATCAATTTCCCCAGAACGCCTGAGTGTAATTCGCAACGAGCGTCGCCCCGGCAGCAAGTACGCATCGCTTGAAAATTGCAGGCAGGAAATTAAAGCCGCAGAATTCATGATGCGCCGCGAGGGAATAAGCTGGTTGAGTTCAACCAGCAAATCCATCGAAGAAATTTCAACCACGATTTTGCAGCAGTTGAATTTGGGATCACCGATTTATTAGCTTGGTTTTTTACAAAAGCAAACCTATTTTTGAATTTACTTGCCGATTTACTTATGATGATCTCCAAAACAGGTTGTCAAAAACCTGCCTTAAAAACCCCAATTTGTACTTATCTCAACTGTTCAGTTTTGCCGGGCCACTTCTAATTCCACTTCCTGCCATAAACAAACCACCACCAATCAATAACGGACTAATTACTGCCATGGCTGGGTCAGATCCTAAAGCAGAGAATCCTGCTAACGCAACACCCAAAGCGACCACAAAAAAACCTGCTAACATTTTCAGCAAAGGATTGCTTTTTACCCATGTACTGAGGTCGGCAATATTTTTCACGGAAGAAGAAGCCAGCGATTTAACCATATTGCAAATTTTATTCAACTTACCCATTAATGGTGTGGATTCTGATTGCGTGGATTCATTTAGTATGGACGGCATAGGAGGAGTATCTTGAAATATTTTTATCGCTTTTTTTTCTGGTATTGGCTGCATATAATGCGCGAATGACAATTTAGTCTCCTCTGTCCCTTGATGACTTCTCATTTTCTCTGAGGCCGCTGTCGCAGTAGAGGAAATTTCATTTTGTGAGTTATTTTCTGATGGTAACTCATTGATGCTCAGGTTAATATTTGATGTTGAATTAATTGAATGCATGTTTTTTCCTTTAAATAAAAAGTGCTGATGAATAAAACTTTAATTTTTAATAACTTGAAAACCAGATAATCAGATTTTTTAAAAAGTTATTTAAAATTTTAGTTCACCACACCAACTTCTATGGCAAATTCCTTCGCTTGATTTCGTAAGTATTTTACAAAATTACCCACATCGACAACAGTAAATTTTGGATCGTATGAACGCTGGTTAAGCGTAATGTAGGGGGCCGTCTCCCCTGTCATACCAAACCATGCGGGGTTTCTGGTTTTGCTCAAATGGATACCGTTGAAAGCCAAAGCTGTACTTACCAAATCAAATGCAGTTTCTTCCGTTAAGGGCATGACCTCCATTTGGATATCTATCCACGACGTGCCATGATCTTCATTGTGGGTCAAGCAAACCCTGCAACCGTCAATAATAAACCGATTGTTTTCTAAAACTGGGCCGTATAAACGTACCAACTGCTCATAAAGTTCTGTGAACTGTTTGTTATTCATGTGATAGCTACCCAGACGTAGAATTTATTTGAATTTTAGTGGTGAGAGTGTGTCAAAAGTTCCTTCCCCGTTAAAGCTTAGAACTCGCAGTGAAGCGGGCATTTTTCTCGAATTGAAAAAATCCCGCTTAGACTAATGACAATTTTGCACGCTAAAACAAGCGTCGCTGTGCGTCTTTTTGCACCGCAATCCCGACAGATTCTTTCAAATTAGATGCTTGGCTGCGTTTTAATTTCACTGTGCCATTTCGGTTCGGGTTTCTTGATCCGTGCTTGTCATACACACGTTTTGATTCTTCAACAAAACCTTTGCTTTGCCTGAATTCAGTGATGTTGGCCCGCACCTGTGAAATTGCCGTGTCAGGATCAACAATTGGCCATGGATAAGCCTCACCAATCAGACAGCCGCATTCGTGTTGAATCAACAGGGGGGTGTTCCAGGGTTCGCCGATCCATTCATCGGGGATGTTTTTCAATTCAGGTATCCAGCGGCGAATGAACACACCCTGTGGATCGTGGTCTTTGGCCTGTTTCACTGGGTTGTAAATGCGCAGGGTGTTAATGCCGGTCACACCCGACTGCATTTGAAACTGCGGGTAGTGAATGCCAGGCTCGTAGTCGAGAAATTCACGGGCCAGCAGCGGCGCGGTGTGGCGCCAATCGAGCCACAATTGGTAGGAAGCAAACGCTACCAGCATGGCGCGCATCCTGAAGTTGACCCAACCCGTGGCGCGAAGCATGCGCATGCAGGCGTCCACCATGGGAAAGCCCGTGCGGCCCTCGATCCATGCCTGCACCCTGCGTTCTTCCTGCGGCGTCAAATCGCCATGATTGCGCATGTCATTCAAACCACGATGGGCTGCCCGGAATTCCAGTTCGGGTTCGCTTTCCAGTTTCTGGATGAAATGGCAGTGCCAGTGCAATCGGCTTTCAAACGATTTCAAGGATTGCCGCCACTGCGTTTGCGCCTTGGGTGGCAGCTCACTTTGTGCAAGTTGCTCGCGGGCCTGTCCCAGGGTTTCGAGAATTTCACGTATCGAGAAAACACCGAAAGCAAGGTAGGGCGAAATGCGCGAGCAGGCCGATTCGGCACTCAAGGGGCTGGACATTTCGAAGCGGTAATTCATGCCGCGTTCATTCAAAAATGCGGACAAACACGCCTCGGCATGGCTTCGTC
>NZ_DAIUBR010000051.1:0-12154 GCF_036846585.1 Limnobacter sp.
CTTGTGTCCCACCAGCCATCGTGTTGCATTCCGCGAGGTGCTTGAATAAAGCGTTCGCAGAAAACATCAAAGTCAGCGTCTGAATAATTGTGGCTGAATATCATTCGACCCGAACCCACCCAGCTCAACATCACACCCGCCTGCAACAGGTAAAACTGA
The DNA here is from genome assembly GCF_036846585.1 of Limnobacter sp. Lineage (GTDB taxonomy): Bacteria > Pseudomonadota > Gammaproteobacteria > Burkholderiales > Burkholderiaceae_B > Limnobacter. The sequence goes on from NZ_DAIUBR010000051.1 coordinate 160, forward strand.
AGTATCCAGTTGTAGCGCGATGGTTTGTTGTACAGAATTGTAAAAATAGAAGTCATGTTCTGCACTTCAACCGGCAATTCAAGTTCAAGCAGCCGTTTGTTCAAAGCGGCCCGGCGTGTGTTCCACGCAGTATCCACGGTCTGGTACATACGTTCTGTTTCAACGCTGTCAATATGCTTTAAAAACAGGTTCATGGTTTGCATCACATAGGGGTGCGAATTAAAGGTGCCCCGTGCAAAGCAAATGTCTGCCGGTTTGTTGTTGCGGTAGCGCTTCATCAACTCCGCTTTGCCGCACAACACGCCCACAGGCAAGCCGCCGCCCAGTGTTTTGCCGTAGGTCACCATGTCGGCACGAACGCCGAAATAATCTTGCGCACCGCCTTTGGCCAGGCGGAAGCCCAGAAACACCTCGTCAAGAATCAGCACGATGCCGTTTTCCGTGCACACCTGTCGAAGCTGTTTTAACCATTGGGTATAAGCCTCTTTGTCGTAACCCGCCTTGCGACCGCTGCTGATCAATGCGGAATCACCCGGCGCATTGGTGTTTGGGTGCAAGGCCTGCAGCGGGTTCACCAGCACGCAGGCAATGTCTTTTCGAGTGGCCAGCACATGCAGGGTGCGTTGGCTCATTTCCTGTAGCGTCAATGTTCTGTCGGCGCTCACCGGGTTGCCAATGCCGGGCTGCACATCGCCCCACCAGCCATGGTAGGCACCGGCAAAACGTACTATGCGTTGGCGACCCGTGTGGTATTGCGCAAGGCGAACGGCCTGCATTACGGCCTCGGTACCGCTCATGTGGTAGGAAATTTCGTCTTGCCCCGCAAGTGCCAGAATTCTGCGCGTGTTGTCCAGCACTACCGGGTGGTAGGGGCCAAGCACCGGGCCAAGCGAATCCATGTCCATTGTTGCCTGGCGAATAAAGCTTTTGTAGGTGTCGTAGCCCAGCAGGTTGGTGCCGTAGGAACCTGTTACATCAATGTATTCATTGCCATCAATATCCCACAGGCGTACACCTTCGGACTTGCTGAAAAACAGGGCGGGCAACAGGTGCTGATTGACCATGTCCCGAAACTGGAATGGCACCCTGTATTTGTGTGTGAACTGTGCGTCTGAAATATTGGCAATGGCTTGTTCCAGCAAACATTTGCCCTGGGGGGCGCGGTTTGTTAAATCGGCAGACAGGCGATGAAACCCCTCCCGGCGTTTGTTCGCAACCAGGTCGCTGACTTCATCGCAATTGAAAAACGAATCTCCGTTCAGGCTGTAGTGCGGGATCAGTTTCGATACCCGTTTGGCCATGCGCACGTGGCCACTCAGCCCCGGGTGCTTGGCGCGCGACAATTGCAGCCGCCGGTGGGCCTTCAATACAAGGTAAGCACTGGCGCTGGCGCCAATCAACAAAGTCAGGTTGTCAAGGTTCATACACACTTCTGTCAAATTCAACAGGTATGTTGTACGCCATCTCGGTGACAGGCTGATTAAATTGTACAAAAACACACATGAAGGTTCAGAGTTACGGATGTCGCGGCTTCAAATGCAGGAAAGTGCCAATTTTATTTTGACGAATCGAATCCCCAGGCTGTTCAGTTCCTGGCTGATGGGCAAAATCAGCAAGATCAAAGCCCCTTTGTTTGCCCAGCCCGCGTTGTGGTTGTGGCGGCAGTGCGCCGAATTGAATTTGCACGAGGCGCAGAAGCAGCAGTTCGGTTCCATTCACGACTGTTTTACCCGGGCATTGAAACCCGATATGCGCCCAATTGCTGAACACGCACGTGGCACCAGCCCATGCGACGGTATTTTGGGTGCACATGGTTTGGTTGAGAACGGCAGCCTGTTGCAGGTGAAAGGCTTTTCATATGCCATCGAAGAGCTGTTGGTTGACCCCGACATGGCCATGAAATTTCATGGCCACCGGTACGTGACCATTCGAATTACCGCCAGCATGTACCACCGCATGCATTCGCCTCTTGATGGCGTGGTGGATCAAGTGGATTACATTCACGGCGACACCTGGAATGTGAACCCGGTCGCCTTGAAACGGGTGGAAAAACTGTTCTGCAAAAATGAGCGTGCGGTGCTGAGCGGCAAAACAGCGCAAGGCGAACCCTTTGCCATTGTGCCGGTGGCGGCCATTCTGGTCGCGGGCATACGCCTGCATTGCACAGGGCGTGTGTTCAACCAACATGACCGTGGCCCGCAGCGTGTGCGCACGCACACACCCATTCACAAAGGCGAAGAACTGGGCTGGTTCGAACATGGCTCAACCATTGTGCTGTTGGTGCCGCCGGGCTGGAATTTGGCGCAAGGTTTGGAAGAAGGCAGCCGTTTGTTCATGGGGCAAGCCCTGTTTGAATAATTCGGTTATTCTTGCGCCCTATGGACATATTGATCAGCGAAGAAAAGGGCGTTCGCCAACTCCATTTCGGCAGTGACTGGGTACAGGGCGCCATGCGCATTGCACGCCCGTACGCATTGGAGCTGGAATACACCCGCGAGATGATGGCGCCACTGCTGTTGAGCCCCGATGCGAACTGGCCGCGCAACGCCCTGTTTGTTGGTTTGGGGGTGGGTGCTTTGCCCAAGTTCTTGCACAAGCACAGGCCCAACTGCAAAATCACGGTGGTGGAAATTTCCCACGCGGTGGTTGCCGCCGCGCAAATGCATTTCAAGCTGCCGCAATTCACACCCAACTTTCAGGTGGTGGTGAATTGCGGTGCCGACTACATGGCAAACGCAGTGGCCACCAACGCCCGCCAATTCGATTTGATCATGGTCGATGGCTTCGATGGCAAAGCGAAAGTAGGGCCATTGAATTCGACCGCCTTTTATTTGAACTGCAAATCGCGTTTAAGTGAACAGGGCTATCTGGTTGCCAATTTGTTGAGCAACCAGAAAGATTCTGCGCAAAGCAGACAGCGCTTGCTGGATGCATTCGATGGGCATGCCGTGGCACTTGCACCGTGTGCCAGTGGCAATGTGATTGCACTGGCCCATGTGGGCGCAGGGCTCGACACCAGTCAAGCCGAGCTTCAGGCTCACTGCACTGCACTGAAAGAGGAAACGGGTCTGAATTTATCCAATACGGTAGCCAAACTTGTCGAGGCCACTCCCAAAGTTTAAATTGCATGCCTAAAATAGGATACAAATTAAACTTACAGAGAACGTGCGGCCATGCAAAACGATCAGCAATCCATCTGGTTTTCCATTCCCAATCTGGAGAACATGAATGCCATGTGCAAAAACACAGTGTGCGAAGCACTGGGCATTGAAATTACCGAAGTAGGTCACGATTTTATTCGCGGCACCATGCCTGCAGACACCCGCACATTCCAGCCTTTTGGATTGGTGCATGGCGGTGCCAACGTGGTGTTGGCAGAGACACTGGGCAGCATCGGTGCCAATATGCTGGTTGACAACAGCAAGTTTTATTGTGTGGGTCAAGAGGTCAATGCCAACCATTTGCGCGGAGTAAGAACTGGCAAGGTGACAGGAACTGCGAGTTTGTGGCATGCAGGCAAAACCTCGCAAGTGTGGAATATTGAACTGCACGACGACCATGGAAAGTTAAGCTGTATTTCCCGCTTGACCATGGCCGTGGTGCCTGTCCCCGGATCGAGATAAATCATGTCAAAAGTTACCGTGAAACAAGATAAAAACGTGCTTGGCGGGCCGTTGCTTGCCTGTTCCTATGCACCGCTTACCGGTTTTCTGCGCGATGGATGTTGCAGCACTGGCCCCAACGACTTGGGTCGCCATGTGGTGTGTGCAAAGGTTAGCGAAGAATTTCTGGAATTTCAATTGCGCATGGGCAACGATCTGATCAGCCCCCAGCCCCAATATCGTTTTGCGGGTTTGAAACCGGGCGACCGCTGGTGCGTGTGCGCCACACGCTGGATGGAAGCTTTTGAAGCAGGTGTTGCTCCACTGGTGTATCTTGAAGGCACCAATGAATCAGCACTGGAAATTGTTCCACTTGAAATTTTGCTGGAACATTCACTTGTCTAAAGGCGGTTGCGATGGTTAAAGAGCTTGCTTCCCAATGGTTGTCCGCGGCGCGTATCAGCCCCACGGCGCTGTATACGGGGCAAGTGTGGCAAGCCAATGGCCGTTCCATTCCAGAGTTGCAATCCCTCCCGGCCAGTGCACTGCACATGGCACTGGCACCTTCCATGTTTTTTTCCAGGAGTTTTGGTGGCCCCACGCTGGAAGACTTCCTGCTGGCTCGCCATGATTTGATAGACCATCACCTGACCGAATTGATCGAGTCGAAAAAGGTCACGCAAGTGATCGAAATTGCTGCTGGGCTTTCACCACGCGGCAGCCGTTTTGTAGAACGTTACGGCGACAGAATTACTTACATTGAAGCCGACCTGCCGGGCATGGTGGCGCAAAAGAAAAAGCTGCTGGCGCAACGCCTGCGTGTGTGCCCCAACCACCATGTGAAAGCGGTGGATGCTTTTGCAGATCGCGGTGCGCACAGCCTGGATGGCCTGGCCCGCTCGCTTGACCCCGGCAAGGGCCTGGCGATCATCACCGAGGGTTTGTTGAATTACTTCGATCGTGATTCAGTGCTTGATTTGTGGGCGCGTATTTCAAAAACCCTGTCGCAGTTCAAACACGGTGCTTATTTGTCAGACATTCATTTGCACGCCCAAAACGCCGATCCACTGGCGCAGGCTTTTGTCGCCGGACTGGGTATTTTTGTGCGGGGAAAAGTTTACCTGCACTTTGAAACGGCAGGGCATTTGCAATTGGCCATGGAAAACCTGGGGCTGGCCTGCCAGGTGCACACGCCCAGTGATTTTTCGAATCAAATTCCTGCCTGTGCCAGCAAAGGTGCCGACTTCTGTCGGGTACTGTTTGCGCGACCCGCCAGTGCTGTAAAGTAAGAAAATAAAAAGCACAATCAGGAGACATAATGCAATCGACTTTGTTGCGGGGCCTTCTTGCCTCGGCGATCTGTTTTGCGCTGGGTAGCGGTTCAGTTTTTGCCCAGGCTGGCAAAGTGAATGCACTGGGGGCCGAAATTGCGGGCAATGCTGCTGGCACCATTCCGCAATGGACGGGCGGCTTGACAAAGGCACCCGCCGGTTTTGATCCGAAGAAAGGATACGCAGACCCATTCGCATCGGAAAAGCCTCTGTTTGTGATCACCCAAAGCAACCTGGCGGAACACGAGAAGTTGTTGCCGCCGGGGCAAATTGCGCTTCTCAAACGTTATTCCACTTACAGTATCCCGGTTTACAAAACACATCGAACCGCAACTTTTTCGCCCGCCATGATGAGCAGCATTGAAAAAGAAGCTGGCAAACCCGTGCTTGCTCATGGTGGCTTGACGGTTGAAGGTGTTCAGTCCACCAGCGTGCCGTTTCCCGAACCCAAAAGCGGTATCGAAGCCGTGTGGAATACCTTGTTGCGCAGGCCTGCCCAAACTTTGCGTTCCCACACAGCGGGCTTTGTCGCGGGCAATGGCACCAAGCCCCTGGCGTTTGCCAGTAGCCAGACAATTGCATGGGCACCTGCCATTGGCAAGGCTGGCAGCAATTTGTTGTTCGCCCTGATCGGCGAATCGACCCGGCCATCAGCCCAGGCTGGCGAAGCCTTGCTGGTGCTGGACACCCTGAACTTCAAGGAAGACGCACGCAATGCCTGGATTGTGAATTCCGGCCAGCGCCGCGTGCTTCGGGCGCCTGAGCTGGTGCACGCCGCACCCGCCGGCAACACGGATGCATTGCGCACGGTTGACGACATTTACGGTTTCAACGGCTCGCCAGAAAGGTTCGAATGGAAGTTGTTGGGCAAAAAAGAAATGTACATTCCCTACAACAACTACAAACTTAGCGACAAAAGCCTGACGTACGACAACATGACAGTGGATGCTTTTTTGAAGCCAGAGCTGACGCGGTTCGAGCTGCATAGGGTCTGGGTAATTGAAGGCACCCTGAAACCGGGCGCGGACCACATCTATTCCAAACGCACCATGTACGTGGACGAAGACAGCTGGTATGTGGCGCTGATGGACCAGTACGACACCAAGGGCGATTTGTGGCGCGTCAAAATGCTGTACCTGATGCAAGCCTACGATGCCCCCGGTTTGTACACATCGGGTGAAGTGCAGCACGACCTGAATGCCAGAAAATCCGTGTTCAGTGCCTTTCAGAATGAAGAGCCACCCACCGAATTCAATGTACCGGTGCGTTCAGGCGATTTCACGCCGGCAGCCTTGCGCAAGTTGATGCGCTGAAATTTCCGCGGCATTGCGTTTGTGTACAATGTCGGCCAGGCAATCTGGCATTCTCTAGGAATTCACCCGCGCATGGCCAAGCAGGACAAACCAGACAATTCAAACGACAACACGCTTGATCGAATCAAGACCGGCGCACTGGAACGCAATGTGGCCTTGACACGCATGGGTGTTGGGGCGGGTGCCAAAATTGCAGGCCACACCGTGCGTAATTTTTTTCGCAGTGGCGAATCCAGAAACGAGGCCAACCGCAATTTTTACAAAGCACAAGCCAAAGAACTTGCCGATGAGTTGGGGCGCCTGAAGGGCAGTGTGATGAAAGCAGGGCAGATGTTGTCCCTGTACGGTCAGTATTTTTTGCCCGAAGAGGCTGTGGAGGTGCTTGCTACCCTTCAAGACAACACCCCTGCCGTAAGCTGGTCGTTTGTCGAGCCGCAATTAATCGATGCCTTGGGTGAACAAACCATTGCAAAGCTGGACATTCAGCGCAAGCCGATTGCCGCCGCATCGCTGGGGCAGGCGCATCTGGCCACCATCAAGGCCACCGGTGAACAGGTTGTGGTCAAAATTCAATACCCGGGTGTGGCCAGCGCAATTGACAGCGACATTCGCACCCTGTCCAGATTGGTTTACGCCACCCGCTTGGCCCCCAAGGCGCTTGATCTGAGCCATGTGTTCAGCGAACTGCGCGACATGCTGGCACGTGAGTGCGATTATGTGCAGGAACGCGAGTTCACGGAAACCTTTCATGCGCGTTTGTCTGGCGACTCACGATTTATCGTGCCCAAGGTGTACCCGCAGTTTTGCGCACAACGTGTGCTGACCACCCGTTACGAACCCGGGTACTCGGTTTCATCCAGAGAAGTTCAAGCCCTGTCGCAAAGCCGCCGCAATGTATTGGCCCAGGCGTTTGCTGAATTGTTCGTCACGGAGTTTTTCGATTGGAACCTTGTTCAAACCGATCCGCATTTTGGCAATTACCGGGTGCGCATTGACCCGCAGGGTGAAAACGACCAGATCGTGGTACTCGACTTTGGTGCAACCCGCTCTTTCCCGTCGGTGTTTGTGGAAAGTTATGCGCGAATTGTCAGGGGTTCATTGAATGCCAATCGCCGCGAGATTGCCCAAGGTGTGCTTGAAATCGGGCTGATGAATGACAGCACGCCGCAGGCCTTACTCGAAGGCTTTGGGGATTTGACGGAATTGATTGTGGAGCCTTTTCGCAAACCGTTTGATCCGCGCGTGCCAGAACGCCTGTACACGCCCGGCGGCGCGTATTGTTTTGGTGTAACCGACCTGCCAGCCAGGGTGGGGCAAACCGCAGCCTTGAAAATGATGAGCAAGCATTTCAAGATTCCCCCGCAGGAAATCATTTTCCTGCACCGCCGTATTGGCGGCGTGCTGGTGACCTTGCGCACTTTGCGTGCAGAGTTGCGCCTTCATGACTTGCTCACGCCTTATTTATCCTTGGACTGATTTCAGGTTCAGGCGATTGTCCGAAACTATCAAGAAAATCACTATTTATTCGTCCGAATGGGCGGAACCTTCGACTGTCTGCATACTCTAAATTCACGTTAATGGTTATTGCAGTGCTTATTGAGTTTCTTTATCGGATGAATAGGGGAATTTGTTTTGCCCGGCACAATTGGCTGTGGTGAAATGTGTGAGTTGTCCTAGACAAAAAGGCAGACAAATGGAAGCAGCTCAGGATTCAATCGGGGTGGTGGTTCTGGAGCCCAACAAGCAGTTGTTGGACAAACTGTGCAGTTGCGCCCAGCGTGTATGGGGAAAGTACGAGGTTTTGCCACGCCAAACAGGCAAGGAACTGGCGTTGGCCGCGCAAAACCTTACTGCAGGGCTGGTGATTGTTCGTGCCAGTTTTCAGCGTACTGGCGCATTGATCCAGAATACTTTGCTTGACATGTATGCAGTGGGCACACAAATACTGATTATTCAAGACACACCATTCAGGGTGTCGGAATCTGCCTGGGCCACTGTGGCAGGCATCCACTTCCTGTCTGACAGGGCAAACGACGATCAGCTTCATGACCTTTTGACCATGGCCTTGGTGCGCCATTGCATGCCACAATTGAACAAACTGATTTGACCTAGACAAAAACCAGGTCTGTCGATCGTAAAAACTCGGTGTTTTTACTTTAAATCTACCGTTTCGCCGTGTGCCAGCAGCTCAAATTCGTTTTTGGGCATGCTGTGTTTTTCAAGAGCTTTTTGCAAATCGCCAATAGGTTGATCCAACGGTTCATCGGTCAGTTCAAAGGTTCCCCAATGAATACCCATGGAGTGTTTCGATCCAACGTCTTTGTGAATTTGTACGGCCTCATCCGGGTTGATGTGCTGTGCCTTCATGAACCAGCGTGGTTCGTAAGCACCCACGGCAATCGCACTGAAATCAAAAGGCCCAAGCCGTGTGCCGATTTCGTCAAAATCCCTGCTGTAACCCGTGTCGCCCGAAAAGTAAAAATTAAGGTCGGGACTTTTCAGGGTCCATCCTCCCCACAATGATTTGTTGCGGTCTGTCAATGTGCGTGCAGACCAATGGTAGGCTGGCACGAAGGTTATTTCATTGTCGGCAATGGTGTGGGTTTCCCACCAGTCCAGTTCCTTCACGTGTTCAACCCCCCAGCCCTTAAGCAGTTCTTTCAGGCCCAAAGGAACCAGAAACAGTGTGTCTGGTTGCTGTTTGGCCAGTTTAATCACGGTGTTGTAGTCAAGGTGATCATAGTGGCTGTGGCTGATCACCACTACGTCAATTTTTGGAAGGTGTTCAACACGGGTGGGGGACTGCACTTTGCGCGCAGGCCCCATCCACTGAACCGGAAATGCACGCACTGAAAAATGTGGGTCAGTGAGCAAGGTGAAACCGTTGGTTCGCACCATCACCGTGGCGTGGCCAAGCCAGGTCGCAGTTTTGTTGGTGAAGCTGGCAAGCTGGCCTTTGTCAAACGGTTGCTGCGGAAAGTCTTTGTAATTTGCAATGAATTCACCGGGCGGTGGTGGCAGGTCCTTTCCATAGCGTTCCCGGTACCAGCGCAGCAGGTCGGAAAAAGGCTTGGACACCGTGGTGCCATCGGAATTCACGAACCCGTCGGGACGATGGTGAGGTTTGCTGGCATCAAAATGCCGGTTCGATGTGGCACACCCCTGGATGACAATCCCAAAAATAATACTGAATACGCCAGCTACAACATACTTCATGTGTCAACACGGTTTAATTAGAGTTCCTTCCACTGCGTTGCAAGGTAAATGGCAACTGGCAAGCCGAAGTAGAGCAAGCAAAGTACTCTGAAATGGTCCATTGATTCTACCGCAGCATGGCCGGGTTGATCCATGGCCACACCACCCAACTGGGAGGGATTGCCGTTAAACGCCAGATCAATCGTGGCGTTTGTTTCAAAGAAGGGCGCAATGAGTGCAGGCTCAAAAAAGAAAGCACAACTTAAAACCCACACGATGAAAAATATTGCAAATCGCTTGATGCTCATGCTGTTAACTCCTTTGTATGTATTATTGGTAAGCCCTTAAAACAACTGTACAATAAACACTGTAACTGTGTACAGTATTTTTATTCAGAATGTGGTTTTTGAAACGCAGTGCCGGTGGTGCTGAACAAAATCAAGCTGCTACAATCCATTTAGGTTTTTACAACAGCAGCAAGGAGTTTTATGCAGTCCCAGCGCATCACAATCAATTCCAAAGACAGCGGTCAATTCGGTGCATACCTGTCTTTACCGCCCACGGGCAAGGGTCCGGGCATTCTTCTGATTCAGGAAATTTTTGGCGTTAATCAGCACATTCGGGATGTGGCAGACCAATACGCCAGTGATGGCTTTGTGGTGTTGGCCCCAGATGTGTTCTGGCGGCAAGAGGCCGGTGTGGACATTGGTTACGACGACGAGGGCTTCAAGAAAGGTTTCGCCCTGATGCAGGGCCTGGATTTTCCCAAGGCCGTGGAAGATCTGTGCGTGGCCGCACACACTTTGAGGGCACTGCCCGAAGTAAGCGGGAAAGTATCCAGTCTGGGTTACTGCATGGGCGGTATGTTGTCTTATCTGGTAGGGACCACGAAAGGTGCGGTGGACGCGTCGGTCTGTTATTACGGTGGTGGCATTCACACTGCGCTGGACCGTGCGCCACAAGCCAATGTCCCGATGCTGATGCATTTCGCCGAGAAAGACGGCTTTATTCCCATGCAGGCTGTGGAACAGATCAAACAGGCATTTCAAAACAACAGCGCCGTGGAAATTCACACTTACCCCGATGTAGATCACGGCTTTAATTGTTGGGGGCGCCCCATGTACCAGCAAAAAGCAGCTGCGCTTGCACGGGGCCGTTCACTGGAATTCCTGTCGAGAACCATTTCATCTTGACCGACAGCGTCGATAAGCGGTCTTTAAAAGAGGCTTCACTGTACAAAGTGGCCTCTTTTGTTGTTTCTGATGCCTGGCAAAAGCGTCCTTTGCTGTGCGTGCTTTTTTTTATCGGTGTGCTTGCGTCGACTGTGTTCTGGACTCAGTTGGGTTCGTTGGCGTGGTTTGGCCAACTTATTTTGTTTGTGTCCACCGTGGCTTTGGCTTTCTATCTGGGCAGCGTGTTGACCCGCGCCTGGCTGGGTTTTCAGGTGAAGCAATCATTGATTGAATCAGGTGACGAAGACCCGGATCAACATGATATGGAGGGCAAAGAATTTTTCCAGTCCCTTGCCAAAACCGTTCATCGATTAAGCCAGCAACAGCGTGTGCTTTTGAATGGCTACGAGGAAGAAAAGCGCCGTTTGTTGAGTGTGGAAAGTTGCCTGAACGGGTTTGTTGTCGAGTTCACCGTGACCGCACACGGTCACCTCCACGTGAACAATGTGGACGGTTCGCTTGAGCGATTTTTCCCTGTGACCCGTGCCCAGTTCATCGCCGACTGGACTGCTGTGTTAAGGCACATTGACCCGAAGTACCACGTTGCACTTCGAACCTTGCTGTCACGTCCGGAAGCGTTTCCGAACCTCGAGTCCGTTGTGTTTTCTGAATTGCGGCGCAGCGGCGTCGAGCCCCGGTATTTTCAGTTGACTGTGCAGCGTGAGGCAAAACCTGCCGGTGTGTGCATGTACGCGTTGTGCCTTGATGTCAGCGACCTGGTTCACGCCAAAGAGCAGGCTGAAAGCGCAGACCGTGCAAAATCCGAATTTCTGGGGACCATCAGCCACGAATTGCGTACCCCTTTGAATGCCATCATCGGTTTTTCAAGGTTGCTCGAGGAGCAACTGAAAGATCCCGAATTGCGCAGCGACGTTCGCAATATTTCCAGCTCGGCAACAAGTCTTCACTTGATTTTAAGTGACGTACTTGAATATTCCCGCATTCAGGCCAAAGGATTGAAGCTGGATGTTTCGCCGTTCGATCTGGATGCCATGGTTCGTCAGGTTCATGCCCTGAACCAGAACCTTGCCATCAAGAAGAACATTGAGTTTTCGGTGGTCAACGATACCGAGGGACGATGTCTTGTATTCGGTGACGCCAATCGCCTGCGGCAGGTGATTCAGAACCTGCTGTCCAACGCGCTGAAGTTTACCGACACTGGTTATGTAAAACTGAAATTAAGCACCAGTGCACCAAGCCAGGGGCGGGTGGAGGTTTTTCTGGAGGTGGCTGACAGTGGAATCGGAATAAGTCAGCTTGTCATTCAGAAATTGTTTCAGCGGTTTAGCCAGGGCAGTCGCGAAATTAACCGACAATACGGC
>NZ_DAIUBR010000052.1:0-11951 GCF_036846585.1 Limnobacter sp.
TTACCCCCGCCAAGGAAATCGCCTTGATTATTGGTGAGCCGTGGAAAGACATGCAGTCCAGATCAACTGCAGAAATTGCCGACAACATACCCGATGAAATTTGGTACCGGATACCCAAAGAACTGGCTTACTTAAGATTTGCCGATCCAAAACACGGATTTATTACACCACCCGCAAAGTTTTTTACTGTCTCATTTGACGACGATGCCTCAATTCGATCTGTCAGAATGTCTCCCCAAGTCGAACCACTACCGCTCCAAGAATCTTGGAATATCGTTTTGGATCTGCAAAATCAATGGAGAAAGTCGGGCTGGGAACTTGATGAACCAGAAGAATATCCTGCTTATGACAACACTCCCCTTTGGCACGAGGCGCTTAAAAAGTGCGCCGCCCTTAGTACCCACTGGAACGCAGGAAAACTATATCAACTCATGGTGGTGATTACCTGTTACGAGGACAACCGATATCCAGACAACAAAGGGTACTTGGTCACTATTTCTATGGGTAAATACCGAGAATGAAGATAGGCAATAATCTGCTGGCCCATATCCTTGGCGAAATTTCAAATGGAAACGCCATTCGATGACAGCGCACAGCAACCTGTTTCAGTGGATCAGACACCACAAAGTTCTGGCTGTATTGGCTGCAACACTTCTTGAAATGTGCAAGTAAGTGTGTACATGCAGTGCACGTAGTCAGTTAGACTTCTAACCGTCCTCACTTGCAACCCCAATTCCATGCCCACACGGCAAATCTGCATCATCGGCGGCACTTTCAACCCCATTCACATGGGGCATTTGCAAATGGCGCGCTCGGCCCAAGCCCAGTGTATGGCCGATGAAGTGTGGTTCATGCCCGCAGGCCAACCCTGGCAAAAGCCCAATGCCGACCTTGCGCCGGCAGACATTCGCAAAAAACTGGTTGAACTGGCCATTGAAGGCGTTCATTCCTGGCGGGTAGAAGCATTCGAAATTGAACACCAAGGCCCCACGTACACAGCAGACACACTGGAAAAACTGACTGACCTGCACCCCCACCACAAGTTTTCCTTTGTCATTGGTGCCGACCAACTGGACAACCTGACCAGCTGGAAGCACTGGCAAAGCCTGTTTGATTACGCTCGCATTGGCGTGGTGGAACGCAGCCAGTGGGGCGAATTCAAGGTACCCGAGGCTTTAAAACGACACTTGCTGCAAGACCGCCTGTTTCGCATCCCGATGCCCAGCGTGAATGTCAGTTCAACCCAAATTCGCCGGGAGTTCGAGCTGTTGGCCTCACCCAACACAGAGATGGCTGAGACCGCCCGATTCAAGCTGGAAGCCAACCTGCCAGCAGCGGTGTTCAAGTACCTGACACAGCACCCAGTTTATGGTCGCGCCCAGCCCTGAAAGTTGTTAGAATTCAGGCAATTAACAAACCTTTGGAATTGCATGGAATTGCGTAAACTGCAGCGCGTCGTGATTGACGCCCTAGAAGACATCAAGGCACAAGACATCGCCGTTTTCGACACGACCCACCTGACCGGTGTTTTTGACCGGGTAATCATCGCCTCGGCCTCTTCAAACCGCCAAACCCGCGCTTTGGCCAACAACGTTCGCGAGAAAACCAAGGAAAACGGTGGCGAAGTGTTCAGCACCGAAGGTGAAGACACGGGCGAATGGGTACTCGTAGACCTTGGCGATGTGGTGGTGCACCTGATGCAACCCGCCATTCGCGAGTACTACAACCTGGAAGAAATTTGGGGTGACAAGCCCGTGCGCGTGAAGCTGAACCCGCACAGCCTGAGCAAGCCCATGCCCGGCGTGGACTACTTCCCGCAGCAGGCCGAGGCTTACTCCAGCCAATACAATTAAATATTCTTTTTGTTTTGAAAATCCATGTCATCGCCCTGTCTCACAAAATCGAGCCATGGGCGCAACTTGCGGTTGACCAGTTCCAGAAGCGTTTCCCAAGCGACTGGAAACTGACCATCAAAGAACTGAAACCCGAAGACCGGTCTGCGGGCAAGCCTGTGGATCAAATTCTCGCCAAGGAAGCCGAGCGCATTCGTGCGGCCATACCCAACGGCGCACGGGTGGTTGCGCTGGATGAACGGGGCGAACGCCACACCAGCAAAGCCTTGGCCGAGCAACTTCAGAAATGGCACAACAGCAGCGAAACCCTTTGCCTGTTGATTGGCAGCGCAGATGGCCTGGAGGAAAACCTGAAGCAACAATGCCAAGGCATGTGGCGCCTTTCCGACCTGACCCTGCCCCACGCACTGGCGCGTGTGCTGTTGGTGGAAGCGCTGTACCGCGCATTTTCCATTACCATCGGGCACCCTTACCATCGGGAATAAATTTGCATCATGAACACACCCGTTCGCCCAAAACACAGCGGTTTGCCCACCACAGTATGGCTTGCCTCACGCAGCCCACGCCGCTTGGAATTGCTGCAAACCCTGGGTTTGAATGTGAACGTATTTCTGGCCCAAAACAGCCCGGAAGCAGAAGCGCTGGAGACACCATTCGAGAATGAAGACCCGCTGCGGTATGTGCAACGCATTACACAACTGAAACTGAATGCAGCGCTTGAAGCAATGCGTGCGCAACAATTGAGTGGGCTGGTACTAGCGGCCGACACCACCGTGGCCCTGCACAGTGCCATTCTGGGCAAACCGCAAGACGCCGCGCAGGCCTACGAAATGCTGCAAATCCTTTCCAACACCACCCACGAAGTTCACACCGCTGTGGCGGGTGCGTGGTTAAACACCCATGGCAACACCACTACCACAGCAAACACCGTGCAAACATCGCATGTGGAGTTTGCAATACTTCCCGAAACCTTCATCCACGCCTACATTGTCAGCGGCGAACCTTTCGACAAAGCGGGTGCTTACGGCATTCAAGGGATCGCAGGGCAATACGTTCGTCACATTTCGGGCAGTCATTCTGGCATTATGGGTTTACCACTGTTTGAAACGAGCGAATTGATACGCGACATCCAAACAGCGGCCCAAGGTAGCAACTAAGCCACAACAAGAATCGATTAATACCCAAGAAGCAAAAGATGATCAACGAACAAATACTGGTGAACGTGACACCGCAGGAAACGCGCGTGGCCATCGTTCAGCACGGTGCTGTACAAGAACTTCACATTGAGCGCACGTCCACCCGCGGCATTGTGGGCAATGTGTACCTGGGAAAAGTGGTGCGCGTGCTACCTGGCATGCAATCGGCGTTTGTGGACATTGGGCTGGAACGCGCGGCGTTTTTGCATGTGGCCGACCTGTGGGAGCACCGCACCTACAACCACCACCAATCGAAACAAAACGGCAACCCACCGCCGGCCATTGAAAAAATGGTGTTTGAAGGACAAACCATCATTGTGCAGGTCAGCAAAGACCCTCTTGGCACCAAAGGGGCACGGCTGACCACGCAAATCAGCCTGGCTGGTCGCATGCTGGTGCACCTGCCGCAAGACCCGCACATTGGTGTTTCGCAGCGCATTGAAAACGAAGGCGAGCGCGAAGAACTGCGTGCCAAGTTGACCCGCCTATTACCAGAAAACACCGGTGGCTTCATCATTCGCACCCACGCAGAAGAAGCCGCCGACGAAGAACTGACCGCCGATGTGAACTACCTGCGCACCCGCTGGCGCGAAATGCTGGAATTGACCCGCACCAAGCCTGCACCCAGCCTGATTTACGAAGACCTGACCATGGCCCAGCGTGTGGTGCGCGACTTGGTCAGCGTGGACACGCAAGCCATTTTGATAGATTCCAAGGAAACCCTGAAAGGCTTGCAAACCTTTGCAGAAACGTACGCACAGGAAACCAAGGACCGCCTGCAACTGCACCAAGGCGAACGGCCGCTGTTCGAGCTGTACAACATTGAAGATGAATTGCAAAAGGCACTGGGCCGCCGAGTGGAATTGAAGTCTGGCGGGTATTTGATTATTGATCAAACCGAAGCACTGACCACGATTGATGTCAACACAGGCGGCTTTATCGGCGCACGCAATTTTGAAGAAACCGTGTTCAAAACCAATCTGGAAGCCGCACACGCCATTGCGCGCCAACTGCGCCTTCGAAACCTGGGCGGCATCATCGTGATCGACTTCATCGACATGAGCACCGACGAACACAAAAAAGCGGTGTTGGCTGAATTGCAAAAAGCGCTGGACCGCGACCGAGCCCGAACCAGTGTCACTGACTTCTCGGCACTGGGCCTGGTGGAAATGACGCGCAAGCGCACCCGCGAAAGCCTGGCGCACTTGCTGTGCGAACCCTGCCCAAGTTGCCAAGGCAAAGGGCAGGTTAAAACCGCACAAACAGTAGCGTATGAAATAATGCGGGAAATTGTGCGGGAAAGCCGTCAGTTCAACCCAAAAGAATTTCGCATACTGGCCAGCCCTGCCGTGATCGACCTGTTTCTGGAAGAAGAAGCCCAACACCTGGGTATGCTGGAAGAATTCGTGGGTAAACCGATTACCCTGCAAGTGGACAACCTGTTTGTGCAAGAACATTACGACATCATTTTGACCTGATTTTTTGAATACATGAACCTGAGCCGAGCCAGCCAACAGCGCCTTGAACTTCTGGCCCAAGACAGCCTGAAGCGGGTGCTGCTGCCCTGCCCTTTGGACCAGCGCGGGCTCGACTTTTCCAGCAACGATTATTTGTGCTTAAGTCAGCGCAACGACATTGTTGAAGCCGGCCATGCTTGCGCAAAAAAATACGGCGCAGGTGCCACAGGCTCGCGTTTGCTGTCGGGCAACCTGGCGTGTTTTGAAGCACTGGAAGCGCAAGTTGCTGAATTTAAAAATGCAGAAGCGGCACTGGTGTTTTCCAGCGGTTACCAGGCCAATGCCACAGGCTTGGCCGCGCTACTCGACCAAAACCTGTGGGGCGGCGCAGAACCCTTGGTGTTCACCGACAGGTTGAACCATGCCAGCCTGCACCATGCCTGCCAGCTTGCGGGTGTGAAACAAATTCGGTTTCGCCACAACGACATGGCGCACTTGGCCGAGTTGCTCGATAAACACACCGGCAAGCACGCCGATTCCACCCAGCCAAAAATTATTGTGTCAGAAACCGTGTTTGGCATGGAGGGCGACTTGCTGCCCATCGAACAGCTGGCCGAACTGGCCCAGCAACACAAGGCCGTTGTGTACCTGGACGAAGCCCACGCCACTGGCGTGTGGGGGCCACAGGGCCGTGGGCTGGGTGCAATACAACACCCGGCAATTGATGCGCTTAAAGCCATGGGGCACTGGGTCATCATGGGCACCTTCAGCAAAGCAGTGGGTGTTAGCGGGGCATACATCGCGTGCACTGAAATTTTCAAACAATATTTGGTGAACCGCTGCACCGGGTTTGTATATTCCACCGCACCCTCGCCCTTCGTGATTGGTGCTGTCAGCAAAGCGTTAAGCATCATTCCCGAACTGAGCCACGAACGCGAAGCCCTGCATGCTGCGGCCCAACACCTGCGCACCAAGGCACATGAACTGGGGTTCGACACAGGCTTGTCGAACACCCACATCGTGCCACTGGTGGTGGGCAGCAACACCGCATGCCTTGAACTGAAAAGCCATTTGCAACAGGCGGACATTCGCACATCGGCTGTGCGCCCCCCCACAGTGCCACCCAAGGCGGCCCGTGTGCGTTTGGCACTGAACACCGGCCACAGCCCTGCCGTATACGAACAACTGCTGAAGGCCTTGGCCAGCTGGAAGGTGACGGCATGAAACATCCCGAAACTACACAAGTGCTGCTGATGGCACACGGCTGGGGCTACAACCACCGGTTTTTTGACGCCTTCATCCTTTCATTGCCCGCGAACACGCGTGAAACCACCCTGTTTGTTTGTCTTGAAGCGGGCTACTTTCCAGAACAGGCCACCGCCGGCCTGATGGTTCGGGTAAACCACGCCTGGGTTCACCACTCCACAGAAGCACTGCACAGCCTGGTGCTGGCCCATGCCGAAGTACCCTGGCTTGGTTTGGGGCATTCACTGGGCTTTTCGAAACTTCTGGATTTCTCGGTGCGCTGGCACAGCCTGTTCAGCCTGCATGGATTCACCCACTTCACAAGCAGCGAACAACAACCGGAAGGAACACCGCCGCGTGTGCTGGCACGCATGACTCAGAAGGCAGAGCAAAATATGGCCGAAGTGCTGGCCAACTTCCACACACGCTGTGGCCACACCGCCGATTGGGCCACGCTGAATGAACACGCACTGCTGGCTGACCTGCGCAGCATGCAACAACTGGATGCCGCAGTTGCCCTGCAAACCGCCCTGGCCCACGGTGCAGACTTTTACGCCTGGGCCGGCACAAGCGACGACATCGTGCCCTTGCCACTGGCGCGAGCCTGCTTCAACCACACACTGGGCAGCCAAGGCCACACGCTGTACACGCCGGCTGCCGAACACGCCCGGTTTGCCAACACGCCTGCGCGGTATACTGACACCTTGTTGCCGCTACTTGCCCAGCATTAACACCTGCCTGCATTCAAATGTCTGAACACGCCTTGCCGCGAAAACTGGATTCTGTATTGGCCGCATCGAATCGGTTCTCGGATGCCGCACGCGATTACGATCACCACGCACGCGTTCAAAAACATGCCGCCCAGCACCTGAGCCACTGGCTAGACCAAATGCTGCCCGCTGGTTTCAACCCCAAGGCCTGTGTCGACGTGGGAAGTGGCACGGGGTTTTTAACCGACCACCTGTTGACCAAATTCCCGGAAAGCGCCGTGCATGCCGTGGACCTGGCCGACGGCATGCTTGCTGAATTGCAACGCAAATACCCCACCGAGCGCCTGCACACCCATTTGCTCAACGGTGAAGAACTGGCCGTTGAACACCTGTGGATCCCCAACCATTCATTGCTGGTTTCCGGCATGTGCGCCCAATGGTTCAGCAACATTGAAGAGGCCATTCGACGCTGGTTGTCCGTGTCCAACACCGTGGCATTCAGTGTGCTGCTTGACGGGTCATTTCAGGCCTGGGAAACAGCGCACGAAGACACCGGCCAAACCAGCGGACTGCGGCCACTGCCCAGCGACGGGAGTTTGCAAGACACCATGAATGCACTGGTGGCCGAGGGCATTGCCGCCAGCACCGCGCACCACACGAAAGACTTTCTGGACCATCACCCCGATGGCTTGTCATTTGCCCGCAGCCTGCGCGCCATTGGTGCGGATCAACCCCGCATGAACCACAAACCGGTGAATTTGCGTAAGGTCATTTCTGCACTGGGAGAAGCCTGCACCATGAATTACCACGTTGGTTTTTACTATCTGGAACGACCGTGAAACATCTGTTTGTGACTGGAACCGACACCGGCATTGGCAAAACAATCACCAGCGCCTGGCTGTGCAAACACTGGCAGGCCGACTACTGGAAGCCGGTGCAAAGCGGGCTCGATGGCGGCACCGACAGCCAGTGGATTGCTGAACTGAGCGGCGCTGTTGTGCACCCTGAAACGTACCGCTTGACCCAGCCACTGTCACCCCATCAGGCGGCCGACATTGATGGCGTAAAAATTCAACTGGGCGACTTCAGCCTGCCCCAGGCCCAACGTTTGATCATTGAAGGTGCTGGCGGCTGCCTGGTGCCCCTGAACTGGCGCGACACCATGCTTGACCTGATGAAACACCTTGGTAGCTGCGCCCTGCTGGTGGCCCGCGGCGGGCTTGGCACCATCAACCACACCTGCCTGTCCCTACAAGCGCTGAAAACGGCTGGCGTACCGGTGCTGGGCGTGATCATGGTCGGCCAACAAGGTCAATTGGGCAACGCCGCCAATCGCGAAGCCATTGAGCATTTTGGGGAAGTGCCTGTACTGGCCGAACTGCCGCACTTCGGCACCGTGAACCCGGAAGCGCTGGCTGAATTCGGCATGCCCGAACGCCTTGTTCGTGCACTCAATAGCTTGTAAAGCCGCTTGCACATGAACCTTGCCACGAAACAACTTTCCCACGCCGAACTGCTTGAACTGGACGCCCGGTACTGCTGGCACCCCTTCACGCAAATGCAAACCGCTACTGCACCACTGCCGGTGGTGCGCGGGCAAGGTGAATTTCTCTTCGATGCCCAAGGCAACAAATACTTCGACGCAGTTTCAAGCTGGTGGGTGAACATACACGGGCACAGCAACCCGGCTATTGCGCAAGCCATTTCCAGGCAGGCCTGCGAATTGGAACATGTCATGTTTGCCGGCGTAACCCACCCGCCCGCTGCACTACTGGCCGAAAAACTGATTCAACATGCACCGGCCCCCATGGCCAAGGTGTTTTATTCCGACAATGGTTCAACTGCCATTGAAGTGGCCCTGAAAATGGCGTTTCAATATTGGCAAAACCGTGGTGTACCCAGTAAAAAACGCATCATCGCGCTTGAAGGCGGCTACCACGGCGACACGTTCGGCGCCATGGCCACCGGCAAGTCCAGTGGCTTTTACAACCCCTTTGCCCCGTGGTTGTTCCACGTTGATTTCATACCCACAGGCGTGTGCGCCTGCACCGAAGAAGAAGCCTTGGCCGCACTGGACCAATTGCTGGCTGACAGTGCAGGGGAAATTGCCGCATTAATTCTGGAACCGCTGATTCAAGGCGCAAGCGGCATGCGCTTCACGCGCCCCGCCCATGTGGCCGAACTGTGCAAACGCTGTGAAGCGGCTGGTGTACTGGTGATATTTGACGAAGTGTTCACCGGCTTTGGTCGCACCGGCACCCTGTTTGCAGCCGAACAGGTAGCCCAGTTTGGCGGGCAGCCCGACATTGTTTGCATTTCAAAAGGGCTAACCGGCGGCTTCATGCCCATGGCGGCCACACTGACCAGCCAGGCTGTTTACGACGCGTTTTTAAGCGCCGACGTAGGCCACGCCCTGCTGCACGGCCATTCCTACACCGCCAACCCATTGGGTTGCGCAGCTGCACTAACCAGCCTGACCTTGTTCAGCAATGAAGCCACCTGGGGCGCCATTGAACGCATTGAAGCCACGCACCGGCGCTGGCTACCCGCCCTTGCCTGCCACCCTTTGATTGAAAACCCACGGGTGTGCGGCACCGTGGCGGCCTTTGAGCTAAAATCCAGTCAAAGTCAGTGTGGTTCAGCGTATGGCTCAGGTTACGGCTCAAACGCCAGCCAATGGATACGCCAAACGTTTCTGGAACTGGGCATTGTGGTGCGCCCCTTGGGCAACACCGTGTATTGGGTCCCACCCTATTGCACCGCGCCCGAAACGCTTGAGAACGCCTACCAAACACTGATGCACGTATTACAACGCTGGGGCAGCCTGATTGCACCCGGCCCCGGAAGCGAATTGTTCTGAAGGATGCACATGGAAAGCCAAATTACCTGGGTTGAAAACAAAAAAGCAGCCCCACCCGCCACTGAAAAGCAGCGCTGGAGCATTGAGGCCATTGAAGCCCTGTTCGCCCTGCCTTTCAACGACCTTGTTTTTAAAGCCCAGCAAGTACACCGTGAACACTTCGATGCCAACACCGTGCAGCTTTCTACGCTGCTGTCGATTAAAACCGGTGGCTGCCCCGAGGATTGCGGTTACTGCCCACAATCGGCCAAGTACAACACCGGTGTTGAAGCAGAAAAGCTGCTGCCCATCGACGAGGTATTGAAAGCCGCACAAGCCGCCAAAGACAAAGGTGCCACTCGCTTTTGCATGGGTGCCGCCTGGCGCAGCCCCAAAGACCACCAGGTCGATGCCGTGGGCGAAATGGTTACAGCCGTAAAAGCCATGGGCCTTGAAACCTGCGTAACCCTGGGTATGCTGAAAGAAAGCCAGGCTAAACAGTTGCAAGAAGCTGGCCTTGATTACTACAACCACAACCTGGACACCTCGCCCGATTTTTACGGCGACATTATCAGCACCCGCACTTACCAAGATCGCCTCGATACGCTAGACCGTGTTCGCGACGCGGGCATTAAAGTGTGCTGCGGTGGCATTGTGGGGCTGGGTGAAACCGTGACCCAGCGCGCAGGCCTTATCGCCCAACTGGCCAACATGGCCGAGCCGCCCGAAAGCGTGCCAATCAACAATTTGGTCAAGGTAGAAGGCACCCCACTGGCCGACAATGAAGAAATTGATCCGCTTGATTTTGTGCGCACAATCGCAGTGGCCCGCATTACCATGCCGGCCAGTTTTGTGCGTTTGTCAGCAGGCCGAGAAAGTATGAGCGAGAGTACGCAGGCACTTTGTTTCCTGGCTGGGGCCAATTCGATTTTCTACGGCGAAAAACTGTTGGTAACAGACAACCCCGAACTGGAAAAAGACACCAAACTTTTCAAGAAATTGGGCTTAAAGCGTCTTGAGAATTAAGCTAAAAAAGTCATTGTTTTTAATCAAGAAAGCTGCAAGATCAGGTTTCAATACCTGATTCAAACCAATGATTTAGCGGGCTGAAGGCAAACCTTCTCCCGCTTTATCCACGCCAAATTTACGCGCATAATTAAACCCTTGCATGCGGAACAGCTCAAATTGCTTGAATTGACGCTGTCCAAGGGAATAAAAACATGAAAAATACACTACTTTGCGCCTTTGTCGCAATGATGCCTGCGTTGGCCAGTGCCCAAGCTGGCGGCGTAACACTGGATATCGACGGCCAAAGCCCTTTGAGCAAGTGGGGGCGTTGGACAAGTGCCGAAAATGGCGGCTTGGGTTACGGCTTTAAATTAGGCCAGGACCGCAGCAAAATGCCCCTGGGCGCGCAGTGGGGCACAGGCGACTGGGTATTTAAGCTAAGCCGCGAGGAAGGCAGCAAGAGGCCTGATTTGTTTTTTGGCCTGAAGGTTTCTGAAAACCAGTTACAAACCACCTCGCTCGGTTGCATGAGCGACAGCGGCAACGCCACCCGTTACAGCAGCACCTTGTGCGGCGTGCAACTGGACATGAATCTGCAGTGATTGTTTGAATTGAGTTTTTGTTGAAGAAAGCACTTGGATAAAACCAGGTGCTTTTTTTTGCCTGTTACTTTTATGTTCAAACCATACCGAAATAGAAAAAGCCACCCGAGGGTGGCTTTCTCAAACTTTGCATTCAAACCAGGCTAGCCTGGCGTTGAATTAGAAGTTGTGACGCAGGCCAATTGTGAAGTTGTCCTGATCTGTTTCAGCACCAGTTGCAACTACTTCAGTAGTCAAACGGTTAAAACCTACGTAGCTACGTGTACGCTTGCTGAAGTCGTAGTAGTAAGCGATTTGAGCTTGGCTCAATTCAGTAGGAGCTGCCAGGTTGTTGCGCTCGGAATCAGAGTATGAACCGAAAACGCCGCTGTTTGCAGTCATTGGAAGAGTAGCTGACAACAGGTATTCTGAGTTGCTGTCTTCACCATTCGCTGCGTTTGCTGCGTACAGTTCAGTTTGGGCAACCAGACCGGCCAATGTGAATGCGCCGAAGTTGTAAGCAGCTACAGCCTGAATTGTGCGCTCTGGCTTGATGGCCACTGTTGGATCTTCACCTTGCTGGTCATAAGCCTGAAGACCGCCACCAATTGTCAACGCGCCTACTTTGTAAGTTGCTGCAATTTCAGTTTCGCGCTGACCATTTTCTTTTTGACCTACAACTGGGGACACGTTGTTATCAACAACAGCAGTGTTGTTGTGCGCATCGTTGTTGCCACGCAATGCATGACGGGCTTCAATGGCTACACCAGCGATGTTTGTCTTGTAACCAAATGAGTTGTCTGTACGCTGTGTACGAGAAATAGCAACGCCGTTAGACAAAGATGCCACGCCGCCGCCGATGGTTGTCAAAGGACCACCCTGGTTGGAAACGCCACCAGTCAATGAAGCCTGTGTGTACAAAGGAGCAACAGTTTCGTTGCCGCCGTCTTGCTTACCAGCTACGAATGTACCCCAAGCGCCTTTCATGCCCAGGTAGGAGTGACGACCACCAACACCAGCGTTGGAATCAGCAGCTACGGAGAACTCGTAACCAAACACCAG
>NZ_DAIUBR010000053.1:0-11506 GCF_036846585.1 Limnobacter sp.
TGCAGCAGAGAAACGAGATTATGCACATCAATTCAAAACCTGTCAAACACTTTTGGCAAATAAACTCAAAGAATCCTTACATGAAAGTTAGACCAAGCGTAAAAATACTGCAATCACAAGGACTTGGGAGTCGTCGTGAATGTGAAAATATTTTCTGGAATTCCGAGATTTTTCGCAACGAAATTCAAATTGACCCTGAAATTGATGAAATTTCGATGGGCGACACCCTTTTAATTGAAGGAAAAACCTTTGAAATTACCCAGTACAAGTATGTGTTGATGCACAAACCCGCTGGATATGAGACTTCTCACCTGCCCAGCCACAACCCGTCGGTGTTTGATTTATTGCCGAAGCACTATACAAAGCGCGGACTGCAGGCTGCAGGGCGACTGGATGTGGATACCACCGGGCTGCTGCTGTTCTCGGATGATGGGCAGTTCATTCACCGCCTGATTAGCGGCAAGGTGGGCACCAAACAGGAAATCGAGAAAATTTATGAGGTCACTGGTGCGGGGCCGTTTACCGAGCTGCAACTAAGCCGCTTGCTGGAAGGCGTTGACCTGGATGACGAACCAGAGATTATTTATGCAAGCCGGGCCAGCGTGCTGCCTGACGGCAAGCTGGAGCTGGGCATTACAACGGGCAAGTATCACCAGGTTAAAAGAATGGTGGCTGCGGTAGGAAATCACGTGGATGCTTTACACCGCCGAGTGGTGGGGCCTTACGAATTGCCTGCTGATTTGGCACCTGCTTCCTATATAGAAGTAGACCCTGGCGCGATTCTGAACCGGGGCGGCGGTAAAACAGCCTGAATTAAAAGACTTTCTTGCCCCGTCCTGTCAACAAAAAGCCCCGAAATTTGCATTCGAAAGTGGGTTGTGCGATCAGGCACTTCGAGTACAATACGGGGCTTGAATTTTAAATCCTCATCAAACTCATGAAAACTGCACAAGAAGTTCGCCTAGGCAACGTGGTAATGGTTGGCAAAGACCCCATGGTGGTTTTGAAGACCGAGTACAACAAATCAGGCCGCAACGCCGCTGTTGTGAAAATGAAAATGAAAAACCTGCTGACAGGCGCAGGCATGGAAAGCGTTTACAAGGCGGACGAGAAGTTCGAGTTGTTGGTGCTGGAGCGCAAGGAAGTTACTTATTCTTACTTCGCCGACCCAATGTACGTTTTCATGGACGCAGAATACAACCAGTACGAAGTGGAAGCCGAGAACATGGGCGACGCACTGAATTACCTGGATGACGGAATGGAATGCGAAGTGGTGTTCTATGATGGCAAGGCGTTGTCTGTTGAACTTCCAACCAGCCTGGTGCGTGAAGTTGAATACACAGAACCAGCAGTGCGTGGCGACACGTCCGGTAAGATCATGAAGACCGCCAGGATCAAACCCACCAGCTATGAGATTCAAGTGCCTGCTTTCGTGGAAATCGGCGACAAAATCGAAATTGACACACGCACAGCCGAATACCGCGCACGTGTGAAGTAAATTTTCCACCAGACAGTGGATTGCAAGGGCCCCACTGGGGCCCTTTTTGTTTTCGGGAGCAAGGAATGCAAATCGGGATTGTGTGCAAGGTGATTGACAACTTTGGCGATGCTGGATTTTCACTGCGACTGGCCAAGGCCTTGGCCGCGCAATCACACCGTGTTGTTTTGTTTCACGATGATCCCGTGACTTTCCATGCGCTATACCCCATAGATGAAATTGCAGGGCTTTCCTTGATGGATGCCCGTGAAGCGAACCATAAGCTGAAAGAATTCAGTAACTTGGACTTGATTGTTGAGCCGTTTGGTACATCAAGCGAACACACGATGCACCGCTTCGATCTGGAGTTGAAGTGCGTTTGCCCTCAAACTCCTTGGGTGTTGATCGATTATTTGTCGTCGGAGGACTGGGTGGAGGATTTCCATTTGAGCCAATCGATTGACCCATCGACCGGGCATGTGACCACTTTCTTTTACCCGGGTTTCACCGAGAAAACAGGAGGCTTGATTCATTGCGACTACCCGGCACACCTGAGAAACATGACGACGCGATATAGCGACAATGATTTGAAGGTGTTTGTTTTTTCTTACCCGAATGCCCCGCTTGCCGAACTGATTGATTGTTGCAACAAAACAGGGACCAACACACGCATTTACATTGCCGGGTCCAAACCCGCCGGAATTGAGGCGACTTGCGTGACAGAGCTTGCCTTTCGCCCGCAAAGAGATTTTGATGATTTGCTGGCCAAACACGATGTGCTGTTTGTGCGGGGCGAAGATTCATTTGTACGGGCGCAACTGGCTGGGCGGCCCATGATTTGGCAAATTTACCCAACAAGCGATGGTGCGCATGCCGACAAACTGGGCAAATTCTTTGAGCGATATTCCTCAGGACTGACACCAGACTGCAAGAAGGCACTGTGGGATTGCTGGGTCTGCTGGAATGGTCTGAATAACACACATGCGTTTTCAACAAGCTGGCAAGCGCTGCAAGTTCATTTGCCGGAGTTGCAAGGGCATGCCTTGCAATGGCAATTGCGATTATTGAGCGGCCCGGAACTTGTAGGGCAACTTCTCATGTGGCGACTTCTCCAGTTCCCTACTTTGAGCGAACAGACTGATATATAAGGCTTTTATCGCCAAAAGGAAATACTGGCGAAAGGATGAAACTGAATTCAGGTTTAACGCTTGGATTCAGACATGCTTTCATTTCTCCTCTCAGTGGGCTTGGCTTTTGGGTCGATCGACCTGAGCCAGTTGCCTGCGCGACAGGTGGAACAAATCGCGAAAGAAGTGATCGTGGACATGCAGGCCGATTTGCCCACCAAGCCTTCATTGATCGTGACCAAACGCGCCGAACCCACACCACTGGGCGCACTGGCCTATGCGAACGGGAAATGCGTGGTGATTATCAACACCAATGAAACCGCATGGTCGCAGTGGGGCCGCTTTTTGAATGAGGACAACCGGGCGCTGTGGCCTCAGATTATTGCGGCGTCGGTTGCCCATGAAATGGGACATTGTTTGCGCGAGAGCCGAAAGTTCACGGCCAGTTACAAGCTGGATGAAGATGAGTTTCGGGGCCTTGAGAGTACGGGCGGTTTTGGCCCTCAACCTGAAATGGTTTTCAAGCAAGAGTTGTTTGCCGACACCGTTGCAATTTTGTACGCCCGGGAACATGCGGGCAGTGATTCTGAACGCGTAATTGGGGCAATGATTCAGGCCCGCGAGCGTTATGGCGCGAACGAACCCACCCACAACACGTCGAAAGTTCTAAAACAATTGCTGAATACGGACATGCAACGATTGGGCAATGAGCCTGTTGGCGTTGCAGCAACCCGTCTTCTGTCTGCGCTTTAAGAGTGCCGGGCTTTATTTGGCGCGCGGGAAGGTTTTGTCATAAACACCGGACAGGTGATCGAAATCAAGTGCAGTGTATATCTGCGTGGATGCAATTGACGCGTGCCCCAACAATTCCTGCACAGCACGCAAGTTCTGGGTGCTTTGCAACATGTGACTGCCAAAAGAGTGGCGCAACATGTGGGGATGCAGGTGTTGATCCAAACCCCTGAGTTTTGAAAATTCGGATACGTCTTTTTGTGCCTGCCTGGCCGACAATGGCAAACCCTTTGCTGACAGAAACAAGGCGTTTACCGGGGGATTACCAATCTGCATCAAATGTTTTGTACGCAAACCTGAAAACTCGGCAAATCGTTCCCTAAGCGCATCAATGATCGGAACAATTCTGGTCTTGTTGCCTTTGCCCAGCACACGAAGTTCTATCGAATTTGCAAAAACATCATCGGTCAACGACAGTGCTTCACTGATTCGAAGGCCTGTGCAGTACAACAATTCAATCAGCGCGTGCGCCTGTGCAAGTCGATACTGTTCTGGCAAGGGCCCTTGGAGCAAGGCAGCCAGTTGATCCACGCCAACGGCTTTGGGCAGGGCTCGTGGCAGTTTGGGCGTTTTAAGACCCAAGGCGGGATTGAGTTCAATTTGACCGGAATCTAGCAGAAAACCGAAAAACCCGCGCCAACTGGACGCCATTCGGGCCAAGCTGGAGGGTGCCGAACCACCGGCATGCCGTTTGGCCAGAATGGTTTTCAATGCAGTGGCAGACACGGCTGTCAACGGGCCTTCAATGAATGACAGGTCTCGCCTGACGGCGAGGACCGAGTGTTCGCTGTAACGACGCTCCAGACGAAGAAAGTCCAGATAGCGTTGAATCAAGCGGTCGTTGTTTGAAGGCGGCTCAGTGCTGCGCATGCGGTTTCAGCCAGCGTGTTGAGAAAATCGGTTTCCAGGGTGGGCGAAAAACGGTCTTTGTCGGGAGAGCCAAAACCCAGGCAACCAAAAGCTTCGGGGTTGATGCCCACGCGCAGCGGGATCAACACCACGGAGCGTGGGGCAACTTCTTCACCCTGAAACACGGACAAGGTGGGCGCATTCTCGGCAAAACCGCAGTAAAGCGATTGCATGTTGCTGACGAGGGCTTGATCCTCTTCGCTGACCGCATCGCCTTGATTCCACAACTGCAAACGAACAATGGGCACCACGAATTGTTTTTTTGTTTGCTCAACGAGCACGGCTGGCAGGTCGACTGCGTTTTTAACAGTTAGCAGGGAGCGGGTGATCGTTTGCAAGTTGTTGATGATGGCCTGGTTTTCAACGGCGGCATGGGTCATTTCAACCATACGGTGCTCCAGCAGCTTGACCTTTTCCCGCATGGTTTGAACCTGACGTTCGTGCAGGGAAGCCACATTGCCTGAACTTTGTTCTGGCAGCTTGATGAAGGCCAGAATGCCCGGGTTTCTGATGAGGAAATCGGGGTTGGCTTTTAAAAAGTCGGCAACTTGAATGGCCTCGTCGGTCATATGTAAAATTCTCCTTCGAAAACTGTTTGTGCGGGGCCTGTCATTAGAACATCGCTTTCAGGTTGGCCACTCCATTCAATGGTCAGCGTACCACCGGTTTTCACAACATCCACCTGTTCGGCGATCAAGCCCATTTTCATGCCAATTACTGCGGCTGCGCACGCACCAGTGCCACATGCCAATGTTTCACCAACACCGCGTTCATAGACGCGCAAATGTACCCGACTGCGATCAACCACGTGAAGAAAACCAACATTGACGCGTTCGGGGAAACGGGGATGCGATTCAAGGGTTGCGCCAAGGTGTTGCACCAGATCATCGGATGCAGGCTGGTCGAGCAACACAACCACATGGGGATTGCCCATGGAGGCCACGCCAACCCACAGCTCTTCTAGATCTGCCCCGGAATCAACTGGTAGCTTGTACTGTGTCAAGCCGCCAACCTTGCGAGTGGCTAAACCTTCCGACACAAAAGGCACTTTGGCTGGATCAAACTGTGCGGGCCCCATGTTGACCTTGACCCAGTTGTGCTTGATCAGTTCGGGTTGAATAATGCCGGCAAGTGTTTCAACGGTGATCTGGTTTTTGTGGGTCAGGCCCTTGTCGAATACATACTGGGCAAAGCAGCGTGCACCATTTCCGCACTGCTGTACTTCTTGCCCATCGGCATTGAATATGCGGTATTTGAAATCAGCCTGAGTGGACGATTCCACGATGAGAACCTGATCGGCCCCGACACCAAAATGACGATCGGCAAGACGTTTGATCAGCGAAGGGGTCAAATCAAGCTGGCCTGCGCAGTTGTTCAGGACAACAAAGTCATTGCCTGCACCATGCATTTTGGTGAACTTCAAGGTAGTGGGTGAATTCATTGCTGTATTAAAAAAGGTGAACCCGATCATCAATCCATCAGTATATTCTGGACTCGCCGTCGGGGCGGGTTTTGAATCGTTTGTGTAACCACAAGTACTGGGGAATGTTGTCTTTCACCCATGCTTCAATGTGATGGTTCATAGCCTGGGTCGATCCCGTGTCATCTTCCGTCGGGAAACCGGGCAAGGCCTCATGAATACGAAGGGTGTAACGCCCGTTGCTGTAGCGCGTGGTGACGGGCACTACTTGTGCCTTGAGCATTCTGGACAAACGCGCCACGGCGGTGACTGTTGCCGCCTTGACGCCGAAGAAGGTGACAAACACGGAATCGCGTTCGCCAAAGTCCATGTCGGGCAAGTAATACAGGGGACGGCCTTTCTTCATTGCCGCGAGCAAAGGACGAACGCCCTGCTGGCGTGACAACAGCATTTGATCCCCAAACTTTGAGCGCCCCCGGAGAATCAGTTCATTGAGTACCGGGTTCTTCTGGTTGGAATACATGGTGACCATGTCCACTTCAAGGCACAAACGGCTCCAGGCTGCGTCCAGCCCCAGAAAATGGGGTGCCAGAAAGATGGTGGCTGGCCCGTGCGGGAGTGCGTGCAGTGCTTCCGGGTTTTCGATGTGCACACGGTCGCGAACAAGCGCTTCATTGCCCGCCCACAACCAGGCACGATCCAGAAATGTGCGCAAATAAAAGTAAATGTGGGCAACCGCCCAACGAAGACGCTGGAGGAATGATGATTCGGGAAAACACAAGGAGAGATTTTTGAATGCCACCATGCGCCGTTCGCGGGCGAAGACCAATATCAGCAAGGTTAAGGAGGCGGAGATCAGTGTGACCACCGCGCGATAAAACACAAATGGTAAGCGTCCCAGAGCAAACCAGATGGTGATTAAAATTTGAGTCACGTTGTTCCTTATTGCCCTTTGGGTGCCTTGAAACGCTCGTAGCCCCAATAGTACTGATCGGGGTGTTTCAGGATGAGATTTTCCATTTCCGCATTGATCTGCGTGGCGGCTTCAACCGGGTCTGAGCTCAGTTGTTCAGGCCCTGCATAAAATTCCAGCCGAAAGCCCTGTCCCGCCGGCTTTCGAACCCCCACGGCAAGCACAATCGCAGCGCCTGTGGCTTGTTGCAGGCGGCCGGGCAAGGTCATGGTGTAAGCAGGCTGACCGAACATGGGCGCCCACACACCCTCGCCTTCCGAGGGAACCTGATCAGGCAGCATGCCAACAGCTTCCCCACGCTTGAGTGCTTTCAACAAAATTTTGACGCCGCCCAGGTTGGTGGGGGCCAATGCTACGTTGTCGCGCGCGCGACTGCCTTCGATTATTTCTTGAAGCTGCGGCTTTCGATTGGGCCGATACAACACTGTGATGGGCGCCCTGGTTGAAAAAACCTGGGCGGTTGATTCAAAGCTCCCCATGTGGGGTGTCAGGAAAACGATGCCCTTGCCCTTGGCCTGCGCTTGTTCGATGACTTCCCAATTGAATATTTCAGTTCGCGAGGCGGCACCCTGTACAGATGAGTTTCCCCACAAATACGGCAACTCAAGCAGGGCCATGCCCGCGTGCTTGACTGAACCCTGCACAGCTCGCAATCGCACCGCTTCGTTGTTCGGAAAGGCGATTTTGGAGTGCACATCAATTTTCCGGCGGTAACTTGCAGACAAGCCGTAGACCGCCCACCCCAGCATGGCACCCAGCACATGCAGTGCGCCAAGCGGCAAAGTGGACAGGGCGTTGAATAGAATTTTGATCATGGGGCAGATTGTAACCAGTCCGGGCTTTGTCTTTGTCGCCAAATGTTGTATATTTCCCAAGTTCGCTGAGTTAAATGACAACTTGCGGGGCGAACTAAAATAAATCCGCTAAAGCGTCGCCGAGCTTCAAACGAACAAGGCGGCTGTTAACCCTTTGTTTATTTGGAGCTTTTCTATGTCAAATGATTTTCTCTTCACTTCTGAATCTGTTTCAGAAGGGCACCCGGACAAGGTTGCCGATCAAATTTCCGATGCAATTCTCGATGCGATCCTGGAACAAGACCCAACGGCGCGCGTGGCCGCCGAAACCCTGACCAACACGGGTTTGGTGGTGATGGCCGGCGAAATTACGACCACCGCGCAAGTGGATTACATTGATGTGGCCCGCGACACGTTAAAGCGCATTGGCTACGACAACGGCGACTACGGAATTGATTACAAAAGCTGCGCGGTCATGGTGTGCTACGACCGCCAAAGCCCGGACATTGCCCAAGGCGTTGACAAGGCCCATGACAATGACCTGGATCAGGGCGCTGGTGATCAAGGCTTGATGTTTGGCTACGCCGTGAACGAAACCCGTGAATTGATGCCGCTTGCAATCAGCCTTTCGCACCAGCTGGTACAACGCCAAAGTTTGCTGCGCAAAGACGGTCGATTGCCCTGGCTGCGCCCGGATGCAAAGTCGCAGGTCACCATTCGTTACGTGGACGGCAAACCCGATTCAATTGACACGGTGGTTTTGTCGACCCAGCACTCGCCTGACATTGCGTTGGCCACGCTGCGTGAAGCCGTAATCGAAGAGGTGATCAAGCCCGTATTGCCCAAGGAATTGATCAAGGGCAACATCAACTTTTTGGTGAACCCGACAGGTCGGTTCGTCATTGGCGGCCCACAGGGTGATTGTGGCCTGACTGGCCGAAAAATCATTGTGGACACCTACGGTGGTGCGGCGCCCCACGGTGGCGGCGCATTTTCTGGCAAAGACCCATCCAAGGTAGACCGCTCGGCCGCATATGCGGGCCGTTATGTGGCAAAAAATATCGTGGCCGCTGGTTTGGCAGAAAAGTGCCTGGTTCAGGTGAGCTATGCGATTGGCGTGGCCCGCCCCACTTCCATCATGGTGAACACATTCGGCACCGGCAAAATTTCGGACAGCGCGATCACCGAGCTGGTAAGCGCCCACTTTGACCTGCGTCCCAAGGGCATTGTTCAAATGCTGGATTTGCTGCGCCCGATTTATGCGAAAACTGCGGCATATGGCCACTTTGGCCGTGAAGAGCCCGAGTTCAGCTGGGAACGCACAGACAAGGCCGAGGCCTTGAGGGTTGCAGCGGGTATTTAAGCTTTGCTTGAACACAGGTTTGGGGAAGACGGGTTGAGACATGTCAGCTTGGCCTTCTTGCCCGAACCCTGATACAATTTAGCCCGTTCGAGGAGCGTTGCGACACACCCATTTTTTGGGGTGCTAGGCTCGAACAAGAAACAACCAACGGCGCTCACGCTTCTTTCTTTATGAACTTTAAAAAGGAGGGCGTGATGAACGCCATTGCAAAACCAATCACCGCTACCGGCGAAAACGATTTTTTCGTAGCCGACATCAATCTGGCCGACTTTGGCCGCAAAGAAATCGCGATTGCAGAAACCGAAATGCCTGGCTTGATGGCCATTCGCAAGGAATTTGCTGCGTCCCAACCTTTGAAAGGCGCCCGCATTACTGGATCGCTGCACATGACCATTCAAACAGCCGTGCTGATTGAAACATTGGCCGCACTGGGTGCGGAAGTGCGCTGGGCTTCGTGCAACATTTACTCGACACAAGACCATGCAGCCGCCGCAATTGCAGCTGCTGGCATTCCTGTGTTCGCATTCAAGGGCGAGTCGCTGACTGATTACTGGAAATTCACCCACCGCATTTTCGAATGGGCTGACGGTGGTTATTCCAACATGATTCTGGACGATGGCGGCGACGCCACCATGTTGCTGCACCTGGGCACCAAGGCTGAAAAAGACATCAGCGTGTTGAACAACCCTGGCAGCGAAGAAGAAATTTGTTTGTTTGAGTCCATCAAGCAAACCCTGAAAAAGGACTCCACCTGGTATTCCACGCGCCTGAAAGAAATCAAGGGCGTGACGGAAGAAACCACCACTGGTGTTCATCGCCTGTACGAAATGCACAAGAAGGGCGAACTGGCCTTCCCCGCAATCAACGTGAACGATTCTGTGACCAAGTCGAAGTTCGACAACCTGTACGGTTGCCGTGAATCACTGGTGGACGGTATCAAGCGCGCAACCGATGTGATGATTGCAGGTAAAGTGGCAGTGGTTGCCGGTTACGGTGACGTGGGCAAGGGTTCCGCACAGGCTTTGCGTGCGTTGTCGGCCCAAGTTTGGGTTACAGAAATTGACCCGATTTGCGCATTGCAAGCCGCGATGGAGGGCTATCGGGTGGTGACCATGGATTATGCTGCTGACAAGGCAGACATTTTCGTGACCGCCACGGGCAACAAGGACATCATCACCCACGATCACATGGTCAAGATGAAGGACCAGGCGATTGTTTGTAATATTGGTCACTTCGACAATGAGATCGACATTGCCAGCGTGAAGAAGTACCAGTGGGAAAACATCAAGCCCCAGGTTGACCACATTATTTTCCCCGATGGCAAGCGCATCATCATGTTGGCTGAAGGCCGTTTGGTGAACCTGGGCTGCGGCACAGGCCACCCCTCTTTCGTGATGTCGTCAAGCTTTGCAAACCAGACGATTGCACAAATCGAACTGTGGATGCACACCGAAAATTATCCAGTGGGCGTGTATGTATTGCCCAAACACCTGGACGAGAAAGTGGCCCGCCTGCACTTGATGAAAATTGGTGCCCAGTTAACAGAACTGAGCACAGCGCAAGCAAGCTACATTGGCGTGAAGCAGGACGGTCCTTACAAGCCCGACCACTACCGCTATTAAAACGGACTGGTTCGCCCCGTTGCGCGCTGATCTTGCTTTGGTTGACAAAGGCCTGTGCCCCTCAAGGGCGCAGGCACAAGTGTTGATTGAGCAAGGCAAAGTACTGGTGCGCAACGGTGTTGGCGGGGTTCCCGTTGTTGTAAAAAAAGCATCGCAGCAAATTGAGCCCTTCATGACGCTGGAATTGATTCACTGCGACGCCCCGAATTTTGTTTCAAGGGGTGGATTGAAATTGCACCATGCCCTTGAACACACCCGAATTGAAGTGGATGGCAAAAAGTGTATTGACCTGGGCCAGTCCACTGGTGGCTTTACTGACTGCCTGCTGCAGCGCGGTGCGCGCAGTGTGGTTGGGGTTGATGTAGGCAAAGACCAGTTACACCCCAGCCTGAGAAATCACGCCGCTGTGTATGCCCTTGAGGGCATCAACCTGTACAAGGTTGGCGCCGCTGAACTGGCGCAGGACATTGCGGCAATGAAACCTGAATTCATTCCGTTTGAACTGGCTGTTGCTGACCTGTCGTTTATATCGTTGCGCAAGGTGTTGTTCAATGTAGCAGCATTGCTGCCTGCACACTGCGAAGGTTTGTTTTTGGTCAAGCCGCAGTTTGAACTGGGTCCGGAGCACATTGGAAAAAACGGCTTGGTCAAGAATCTTGAAGGGTTGATTGAGCAGCTGGAAAATGATGTAAAAACAAGCTGCGCCCTACTGAATTTGCAAGTAAACGATTTTTTTCCATGCGAGCTGAAAGGCGGCGATGGCAATCAGGAATACTTTGTGCACGCAGTGAAAACGAAGACTGCTGCGACCCAATAAATTTGTGAACATACACACCATGATGAACATCAGCTTTGAATTTTTTCCTGCAAAAACCGACGAAGGCGCAGAAAAGTTGCGCACAACACGGGCACTGTTGTCTGAACGCAAACCCGAGTTTTTCTCGGTAACCTTTGGCGCTGGCGGCACCACACAGGACGGCACATTGTCCACCGTGCTGGAGATCAAGGCTGCTGGTGAAGAGGCAGCAC
>NZ_DAIUBR010000054.1:0-9539 GCF_036846585.1 Limnobacter sp.
GGGGTGGGAGGGGCAACGTGCCTTCACAATTGCCGCCAAAGAGCAAGAAAGTGAACTGGTCACGTCTTTCTACCTGCAACCCGCAGATGGACGGGCCATCATGGCGTTCAAACCCGGGCAATACATCACACTGCACCTGAACATCAACGGTGCCAAAGTGATGCGCAACTATTCCCTGTCCGACTTATTCAATGGAAAGCACTACCGTATCTCGGTAAAGCGCGAAAAAGGTGGCGTGGCCTCGAACCACCTGCACCAACACCTTCACGTGGGCGACACAGTTCAGCTAAGCCCACCCTGCGGTGAGTTTGTGTTGAACGAAGGTACAGAACCTGTGGTTTTGATCACGGCCGGCGTGGGCCTGACCCCGGCAATCGCCATGCTGAAAGCAGCGGCTGGAAAACGCGATGTGCACTTCATTCACGCCTGCAAAAACATGGCTCAACATTCATTCAAGGCATTAAGCGATCAACTCAGTGAGCAGCATCACAACGTTTACACACGCTACATTTATGAAAATGTGGATGGTTTGATTAAACAGCACACCCTTGCAGAACATCTGCCGGGCAATGCACAAGTTTATTTTCTGGGGCCAGTGCCGTTCATGAGCACTGTGAAAACATTGCTGGGAAAAATGGGGGTGCCAGCAGAGCGGCAACATTTTGAATTTTTCGGACCAGCACAGGCCATTTGATCAAGGCCCAAGGCCTTGGGCTTTGCCTGAGGCCTCTGCCTGCACATATTCAAGCAGCTCGTCAATTTGAAAGGATTTGTCAAAGAATGCCTTGGCACCCAGATTCAGGCATCGATGTCGAATGACCAAATTGGAATAATTTGAAAAAATGACCACCTTGACTTGATCATGCAAATCAAGGCTTTCGGAGAGCGACTTCAAAAAACCAAGTCCTGAACCTGATTCAAGTTCAAGATCTACAATCGCCAAGTCGGCGCTGTCGGCTTTCAGGGCCTGCACCGCGGCAGCTTCAGTGCCCACACTGGCCACAACTTTCACTGTGGGAATTTCATCCAGCATGGCTTGCAGCAACACCTGCAAGTCGACAGAGTCTTCCACCACAAGAACTTTCAACTCGGAATTGAAGGGCTTTTTTTTGCTCACAGCACTCACCTGCAATCAACCTCCCCGCCCGTTGCCGACCCAAGCGGGGGGATTTTAACAATCAGCGAATCAAGATTTTGGCTTTACATCAATCTTGTTGCTGACACTTTTAACGCCTTCAACCTGCTTGGCAAGCATTTCCGCGCGTTGCTTTTCACCATCTGTTTTTGCTTCACCAGACAGAACTACAACGCCTTGCTTGGTCTCCACGCTTACACGCAATGCGCTGACCACTTTATCTTCCGCGTGCTTGGCCTTCACTTTCGCGGTAATAGTGCTGTCATCGACATACTGACCCACCGAAGACTTGGGTTGATCTGGCTGTTGGCCGGGCTGCTGACCTGGTTGCTGAGCAGAAGGCTGATCTGGCTGCGGCTGTTGACCTGGTTGTTGTTGAGCAATTTGCTCTGCCGCATACGCAGGGGCCAAAGCCGAAAATACCACACCTGTGGCAATCAAGGTTTGTGCAATCAATTTACTCATGGTCGAACTCCTGAAAAGTTAGTGAACTGAACTACTCTGAAAAAAATCAAGATCAAGGTATGTATTGATCAAACTTCACACGTTCAATACTACGGAGAGGCGATTTAACAATCTGTCCGACAAAGACGATTCATCTGTAGGAATTGTCTGGCCTTGCGAGAGCAAATTACATCGAAGGGAATAACACTTATGATCCGATTGGCAATCATTGACGACCATGCCATCGTTCGCGCTGGCTTTCGGGAAATGCTGTCTGACGAACTGGGCCTGCACATCGCGTTTGAAGCGGGCAACGCTGAAGAAGCCCAAACCATGCTGCGCGAGCATTCATGCGATGTCTTGTTGCTTGATATTTCCCTGCCAGACCTCAGCGGGATTGATTTGTTGCGCTCCATCAAGCAACGCAACAACACACAGGTTTTGATCATCAGCAGCTTTTCCGAGGAACGTTACGCCCTGCCCATGATACGAAATGGTGCCAGTGGTTACCTGTGTAAAGACTGCAATCGCGACGACCTGATCAACGCAATACATACTGTTGCGAAAGGCCACCGATATATTTCCCCAAAAACGGCTGAACTGCTCGCCAATGAAATGACGGGAAACATCGACAAACCCGCCCACGAACTATTGTCTGAACGCGAACTTCAGGTTTTCCTGCGTCTGGCCAAAGGGGAGTCTGTTTCAGTGATTGCAGAAACACTTCACCTGAGCGTGAAAACCGTAAGCACCTACAGAACACGCGTACTTGAAAAGCTGACCGTTTCAAGCAATGCTGAACTGGCCACTTATGCACACCAACACGGACTGCTGGGAAATTGAAGTGATTCAGGCAGAACCAATCGGCATTCGAACTTCAATGCAAGTGCCCTTGCCCGGAGCCGAACGCAAGACCAGCCTGCCATTGAACATTTGGGTTCGGTGTTTCATACCTGCAATTCCATGGCCATGCACCTGCGGGTTACCAGTGTCAAAACCCATACCATTGTCCTGAATATTCAACACCACATCGCTTGCCTCGACACACAGCTGCAGTGTGACCAATGTCGCGTTTGAATACTTGCGCACATTGTTCAGCGACTCCTGGGCAATTCGATACAAAGCCAGTGATTGCGCTTGCGGCAAGTCCAGATTATTGTCGCTGAAGTTCATTTTGACCGGCATGTCGATCCGGAACTGCTCACCCAGCGCCCGTAACGCCTCCACCAACCCCAGACCTTCCAGCAAAGGGGGCTGCAAGTCATCCACCAAACGGCGGGTTAAGGTAATCGTGCTGCCAATGCTTTCAATCAAACGCAGCATGCGCTCCTGAATGTCGTCCCCGACCTGAGTCCCCAAGGAACGTCGCAGCCAACTGGCATCCATTTTTGCCGCCGTTAACCAGGAACCCATCTGGTCATGCAGTTCACGCGCAATGTGCTGGCGTTCGGTTTCGCGTGCAGTGGTCAAATGGCTGGCCAAATTGCTCAGTTCACGCGTTCGGCTCAACACCATCGCTTCCAAGCGGCTGTTTTCGGTTTTCAGCAAATCATGAACCCGTGCACGCAGCGCCACCTGGCGCTGCTGCACCAGAAACAGACTGACAATCAACAGCAGCGAGGCCATGCCCAGCGCATAACCCACATACTGAATGTTGTCGGCACGTGTCAGAAAACTGGTCTCAAGTGTTTTGTGGGCTTTTTCACGTCGCTCCCTAAGCACCGCAAGACGGACCCGAATTTCGTCCATCAACTGCTTGCCCATCTCGCCGTAACCACCTGAAATAACCACGGGCGGCCTGCCCTTGCTCAACATTTCGCCCAGATGTTGAAACTTCGCATCCACCAAGCGATTGAGGATCAGCAGATCCTCGTGGTCTTCAGAGCCAGCAGGAATATCAAAATGCATGACGGCCATCAAAGGCTCGAGCCTGGACACACTGCTTCGGTAAGGTTCCAGGTACACATCGTTGCGCATCAACAGAAACGACAGCGCACTGGCCTCGGCATCCACCACAAGCACCCAAAGCTGATCCAGACGATCAATCCGCTTTTTGTTGATTTCCGTGAGGGCAAGCACCTGCGCATTCATGCGGGAATGGGTGTAGGTGATACCCAGCAAAGCTACAACCATCAAGCACCCAAAAGCCAACAGCCAGTAGGGCCTTGTTTGCCTAAGCCTGACACGTTTGGATTTTGGCAAAAAACGGATTGGATTTTTCAAATTGTGTGTGCAAGAAAACGCAGTACCGATGCGCTACGGCCTGGATCTGAGCAAGTTAACTACAAACGTAATTGCGGCAAGCACGATGAAAATGAAAAACAATACTTTCGCAATTTCCACTGCACCCGCTGCAATGCCGCCAAAACCAAACAACGCAGCAATCAGTGCAATCACAAAAAACACAACGGCGTAGTGCAACATAATCAACTCCTTAAGTGATTAATCGGTTGACGCGATCAGTGATTCCGCTTTTCCCACTCCCTCAAGTACTGCTCCACTTCATCTTTTTCGAAGCCATAGCGTTCTTGAAGTTTGCCAGCCAGTTCGATGCGCTTGCCATCGATCACGTCAAGATCACATCTTCACTTTACGTTGTCAGGAAAGGAAAGTTGGTCGGCATTCGCCGAATGCGGTGTGAGCAATGTCCTACAAATGGCTAATTACAAGATTGGCGCTTGCCCAATTCGGTCAGCACATGCTGTGTGTGCTCAATGTGCCGTTCGAGAAGAGACACTGCGAAATTAACGTTTCTCGCCATGCAGGCCTTTAACATCGCAACATGTTCGGCATGGGGAACTTCACGCCCGGTGACAAACGACACACGGGCTCTTGAAAGCTGACTGAAACTTGTGGCTGTTTCTTCGATTAACTTGAGCAACTTCGGGCGCCCACAAGGTTCGTACAGGCACAAGTGAAACTGGAGATTCAAAAATGACCAGCCATGTGGCAATTCATTGGCATCGTACAACACAAGAATATTGCGTGCTTTTTCGAAATCGGATTCCGTCATATTCGGAATCGACAATCTCAAAGCCCTTGTTTCCAGACCAATGCGAATGTCCAGCATTTCTATCAGCAAGGGAATTGACTTCTCAATATCCTCACCATCTGGAATTTCAATTTTCTGGATCATACAATTCCCAATTCCGAGTAAGGTAAAGACGCCGTAATTCGCTGATAGCCAAACTTGCGCAAATCAATCGATTGATATGCCCCTTGAAGGATCAGCTCTGCAATTGCACGGCCCGCTGCCGGTGCATGCATCATGCCGTGACCAGAGAACCCGGCCACTGTGTACAAATTTGGCAATCGATCCGTCCACGGACCAATCACAGGGTTGCCGTCCAGTTCATTTTGTTCATACAAACCTGACCAAGTCCTGTGGCATTTCGCAGCCTCAAGCGGAGGGAAACGGTGGGCCACGGCAGGCCACACCACCCGCTCGAAATAATCATGATCAATTTCAAAATTAAACCCGCGCGGTACATGGTCGCTCACCACGCCACCTGAAAACCCCTGCCCTTCAGACCTGAAGGCAAGCCTGGACAATTCTTTGATGTAAGGGATTTTTTCCATCGGGGAATCCACCATGAAATAGTGCTCCAGCCGCGACAAGGGCTTGATGGGCAAAGGCATGTCAAAATGCGCGGCCACCTCACCCGCCCAGGCACCAGCAGCATTCACAAAACCATCGGCACGAAGCACGCGCCCATCATCCAATACAAGCGATTTCACCTTGGTCCGTTCCAGATTCGCCGCCACAACCCGCGCCTGAATGTACTGCGCACCCAATTCCACCGCCTTTCGTCGAAACCCCCACAACAAGCCTTTGGGGTTGCACCAGCCGTCTTGCGGCGTCAGCGCACCCAGACCCAAATCTGAAACATTCATGGAGGGGAATCGACTTTTCAGTTCATCAGGGCTCAACAGATCAACCACGCAACCATGTTCCAGCTGAAGGCGTGCATTTTTTTCCAGTGCAGTGATGTGTTCGGGAGAAACCAGAAAAAGATAACCACCCTCAACCCAATCCGCATGAGCCGGGTGGTCTTCGGTGCCCATAATGGCATCGAATTTCTTGATGAATTCAATGCTGTCAAGCGACATGGCAATGTTCTCGGGGCAGGTAAACTGCACCCGGCAACCGCCAGACGCACGTGGGGTAGATGCGAACTCATAGCCAGGATCGGGTTCGATCACGGCGACCAACAATTGTGGATCACCTTGCAACAGGTGATAAGCGACACTGGAACCCACAATGCCCCCGCCAATAACAGCGACATCAAACCGGGACAATTCAGGTGTATTCATTGGGATTTACATTCAGAAGCTGCAAAGAAAAAACCGCTTGCTTCATATTGAATGTAAAAGAATGCAAATTCAAGAAATCCAAACACAAACCCCCCGAATGCGTGACCGCAAATCAGGGGGCTTTACATCTGGCGGAGACGAGAGGATTTGAACCTCCGATACCCTTTTGGGGTATGCTCCCTTAGCAGGGGAGTGCCTTCGACCAC
Organism: Limnobacter sp.; assembly: GCF_036846585.1. GTDB lineage: Bacteria > Pseudomonadota > Gammaproteobacteria > Burkholderiales > Burkholderiaceae_B > Limnobacter. The sequence goes on from NZ_DAIUBR010000054.1 coordinate 6,100, forward strand.
TCGGCCACGTCTCCAGAAGGCCGAATTATACACGGTTTCGGCCAAAATGTTGAATGCAGGCGCAAATCACTTTGTTACGAAACACGCCACATTCTTGCTACATCAACAGCCTCTTCAGGCCGCGTCTTTTTCCAGGTCAAAAGCCTTGTGCAGTGCACGCACAGCCAGCTCCATGTACTTGTCATCGATCAGCACAGACACTTTGATTTCAGACGTTGAAATCATCTGGATGTTGATGCCCTCTTCCGACAGGGTTTTGAACATCAAGCTGGCCACGCCAACATGCGAACGCATGCCAATGCCCACGATCGACACCTTGCACACATTCGTGTCGCCTGCCACCTCACGTGCACCCACACTACCCTGAATTTTATTTTTCAATAAATCCATGGTTTTGTTGAATTCATTGCGGTGCACGGTGAATGTAAAGTCGGTGGTGCCATCAGAACCCTGGTTCTGAATGATCATATCCACGTCAATATTTGCTTCGGCAACCTGACCCAGAATCTGGTAGGCCACGCCAGGCTTGTCGGGCACGCCACGAATGGTCACTTTTGCTTCATCACGGTTGAAAGCGATACCGGAAACAACAGCTTGTTCCATATGTTCATCTTCCTCAAAAGTAATCAGCGTGCCAGACACTTTTTCTTCGTCCAGCGACATCATTGGGTCGGTCAAGCTTGAGAGCACTCGGGTGGGCACGCGGTACTTGCCCGCAAACTCGACAGATCGAATTTGCAGCACTTTCGAGCCCAGCGAAGCCATTTCCAGCATTTCTTCAAACGACACCACCCGCATGCGGCGCGCTTCGGGCACCACGCGGGGGTCAGTGGTGTAAACACCGTCCACATCAGTGTAGATAAGGCACTCTGCAGCACCCATGGCTGCAGCAATGGCCACAGCCGATGTATCAGAACCACCACGGCCCAGTGTTGTTTGATTGCCCGCTTCATCAATACCCTGAAATCCGGTAATGATCACCACTTTGCCGGCGTTCAGCTCGGCCTTCACACGAGTGTCGTCAATCGACTCAATGCGGGCCTTGGTGTGGCTGTTGTCGGTTTTAATGGGCACTTGCCAGCCAGAAAAACTGATGGCATCCAACCCCTCAGCCTTCAACGCCATGGCCAGCAAGGCCACGGAAGCCTGTTCGCCAGTACAACACAGCATGTCCAGCTCACGGGGATCGGGTTCGGCCTGAATTTCCCTGGCCAGGCCGATCAGGCGATTGGTTTCGCCTGACATGGCAGACGGCACCACCACCATTTGAAAGCCCGCGCGATGCCATTTGGCGACACGCTTGGCTACATTCTTGATACGTTCTGTGGACCCCATGGAGGTGCCACCGTATTTATGTACTATCAGTGACATAGTCAGATCGCCCTGCACAAATAAAAAGCGCGAACCATTTCGCGCTTTCTTATCAATAAGTTGAGCATTTTACCCCAAATTTCCGCTGCACTTATTGATTGGCTGAATAACCCAGATTCATTTGCAGACCACCCGATTCCAAAACCTCGGGGTGCTTGCGCATGTACTCCAAGCGGTCCAGGTATTCGGTGGTCACATCGCCGGTGATGTAATGCCCGTCGAAACAGCTTGCATCAAAAGCCTTGATTGCAGGATTCATGTCGCGCACGGCACGCTTCATGTCTTCAATGTCTTGGTAAAACAAGGCATCCGCACCAATTTCCGCACAAATTTCATCGTCTGTGCGGCCAGATGCGATCAACTCGTCGCGCGTGGGCATGTCGATGCCGTACACGTTTGGAAAACGCACAGGGGGCGCAGCAGATGCGAAAATTACTTTCTTGGCACCTGCTTCCCGGGCCATTTGCACAATTTCACGGCTTGTGGTGCCGCGAACAATTGAATCGTCCACCAGCAACACGGTTTTGCCCTTGAATTCCACAGAAATAGCATTGAGCTTCTGGCGCACGCTTTTCTTGCGCACGGCCTGGCCTGGCATGATGAAAGTGCGGCCAATGTAACGGTTCTTGATAAAACCTTCGCGGTACGGCACGCCCAACTGGTTCGCCAATTCCAAGGCCGCAGGGCGGCTTGAATCGGGAATGGGCATGACCACATCAATTTCACTGGCAGGCATGCTCTTTCGAATATTGTCCGCAAGGTATTCGCCCATTTTCACGCGGGCCTCGTATACGCTGATTCCGTCCATGACGGAATCCGGACGTGCCAGGTACACGTATTCGAAAATGCAGGGATTCAGCGATGTTTTTTCGGCGCATTGCTGCGCGTACATTTTCCCATCCAGGTCCACAAACACGGCTTCACCGGGCTCGATGTCCCGCACAAACTCAAACCCCATGCCCACCAGGGCAACAGATTCCGATGCAAACATGTATTCCGTGCCCTGCTCGGTTTCAGCCTTGCCCAAAGCCAGGGGGCGAATACCAAACGGGTCGCGGAAAGCCAGCAAGCCGTAACCAGCAATTTGTGCCACGCAGGCATAGGCACCACGCGCACGGGCATGAACACCAGCAATCGCGCGGAAAATGGTGGCGGGGTCGAGTGAGTAACCCGACGCATTGGACTGCAATTCATGCGCCAACACGTTGAGCAACACCTCTGAATCGGAATTGGTATTGATGTGACGACGGTCGTTCTTGAACAGCTCAGCCTTCAGGCGCTCGCTGTTGGTCAGGTTACCGTTGTGGGCCAACACCAGACCGTAAGGCGCGTTCACATAGAAAGGCTGCGCTTCATCGGAACTGGCCGCAGAGCCCGCTGTGGGGTAGCGCACATGGCCAATGCCCATATTCCCGGGCAAAGAACGCATGTTGCGCGTGCGAAACACGTCGCGCACCAGGCCATTGCCCTTGGACATGGAAAACGAATTGCTGTGCGATGTGGCAATGCCCGCAGCATCCTGGCCGCGGTGTTGCAACAACAGCAAGCTGTCGTAAAGAATTTGATTAACAGGAGAAAAACCGGCGATACCGACAATCCCGCACATTGAAAGCTCCTAGTAGCGCACCCATTTGGCCACACTTTCGGGCAAATGCGGTTTGATTTCTCGCATCGCATCCACAGCCAAAGGGGACAACATGGCATCTCGCCAAAATGGCTGTTCCGGAAGCGAGGTAAAACCTGCCCCGGTGACCAGCACCAACACAATAAATAAACCGCGGGCAAAACCGAAGGTTCCACCCAAGCCACGATCGGCAAAACCCAAGCCCGCTGCAGCAACAATTTTGCCAAGCAGGGAAATAAGGATGGCACCCACAATCATGGATGCGAAAAATGCGGCGGCACAACCAATCAAGGCCTTCATGGGCGGGCTAAGCGATTCAGCCCAATCCATGTACACGGCCAGGTCGGCGCCATAACGGTTTGCGATCCAGAAAGCCAATACCCAATTGGCCAGCGACAGCACTTCCCTGACCATGCCACGGAACATGCCCAGCACGACCGACAGC
>NZ_DAIUBR010000055.1:0-9446 GCF_036846585.1 Limnobacter sp.
CGGCACCCGGTTGCAGTTTGCCGATCATGCATCCATGGCAAAAGCTTTTGGGTTGTACGCCGAGCGTGTAGAACGTGCCGAAGACCTTGAAGGTGCCATTGAGCGAGCCATGAAAAACAGACCGGCCCTGCTGGATGTACTGGTCACGCCAGAAGCAGTATCATCAGACGCAAAATCAGGCTTGGCCTGGGTTCCAGACTATCAGGCACTGGCCGCTTGGGACAAAGCGGAACGCGATTGGCGTTGCACACCGAATTCAAAGAAAGTGTGATTTAATTCCTTATATATTCTGTAGATTGGGGCTCGTATTTCATGAAAGCAATCGAAACAACGCCAAAGCTTGTGGAACAGGTCTACAAGGTCCTGCTGGGAGAAATTTCCGGGGGCACCTTGCGTCCTGGCTCCCGAATCATTCAAGAACAACTGGCCAAGGAACTTGGCGTGTCCCGACAACCCATTCAGCAGGCGCTTGCGCTTTTGCGAAACCAGGGTGTGTTGGTGGATGCACCTGGCCGTGGCCTGCTGGTTGCGCCACTGGATCCAGACTACGTTCGCAACATGTACGACATGCGTGCAGTGATCGAGGGGCTGGCCTGTCGGCGTGCCGCAGAACTGAACGGCAAAAATGCCAAGATCAAGGGCCACTCGCTGATCAAGGCAGGCTTGAAAGCGGTCAGCAACCATTCATTCCGGGAAATGATTGCTGCGGACATGGCCTTTCACCACTTTATTTATCACCTGGCCGAGAACCCGTTGATTCCACCCGCCATGGAATCGCACTGGCTCAACACCCAACGCGTGATGGGTGAAGTGCTGAAAAGCGATGAGCAACCGCGCAACGTGTGGACCCAACACGAGGCCATACTTGAAACTATTGTGGAAGGCGATGGTGCAGCCGCTGAACGCTTGGGCCGCGAGCACATTACGCAGGCCGCCGACTTCATGATTGCGCGCTTGATGGAAAACCTGGCCAACAACCCGGCACAAGAAGCAGCAGCTACAGGCAAAGTGAAATTGATGCGTGCCTGAAGTTACATGGAGGAAGTGAGGGCATCGGGAAGGTGCCCCACGCCGTTAAATGCGAGCAAACTGCTTCGCCCTTTGGAGTAAAGAATATCGGTCAGCGATGCGTTGCGGACCACCCGCAACAGGGAATGCCATTTGTTGTTGGGCAAACCCATGACTTCGCACACAAGCGCCGCGATTACCCCCGCTGAAGTGACCGCAAGCACACACTGCCCGGAACCAGCAGCGGCAGTGGTTTGCCCGAACCACTGGCGAACCTCCGTACGGAACTCATCAATCGACAAGCACCCTGGAATTTCCAGTTCGTCAAGCGACCAGGCACGACAGGTGGCATCGTAGTCGCGCAGTACATCTGCGCTGCTTCGGTTGATCGATTCCCACATGGGTCTGCCGAAATACCTCTCGGCCGCGGCAAAAATTTCCTCGCCCTCTGCGAACTCATCCAATGAGTTTATTTCAGTGGCCGAGCACTCGATCCTTGAACCCTCGAGCACCAATTTGGCAGAATGAATTTGCCGTTGTCGGGGTCCGTGCACCAAGGCGGTTGGCTTGATGCCATGCTGACGCATCCACATGCCGGTGGCGCGCGCCTGTGCCTCGCCTTGACGGGTCAGCGCATCGTATTTTGCAGCGCCAAATGAAGCCTGCCCGTGGCGCATCAACACCAGGGTGCTCATGTGTTGTCAACCTTCAACACCTTGGGGTTGCTGGCCTGCAAACGGTGGCGCCCGATGGTGCGCAAATGGGCCAACACCGCCGTGCGTTCTTCCCGCCCCGGGTCGGCTTCACCAGCGCGAATGCGGGCACCCAAAACGCGATTGGCCTGCAACAGGTCAAACACCGGTTCCCCCAACAGCAGGGAAAGGGATTGCTGTTCTGTTTCAGTGGGCGCACTGCCCGACTCCAGTTCACGCTGCGCGATCGACATGGCATTCATCACCATCAATACATCGCGTTTTGCATCGCCGCCCAGCAAGGCCAACACTTTGGTTTTCAGTACATCGCGTGCACATTGCAAAAGGGCGACACCCGTGGGTTGTTCACGCATCAGTTGTGCTCCGTCATGTTCAGTATTTCCCATTCAAGCTCGGGCACAATGTGCCCGGTCAGGGCCAGCAACAGCGAATCTTCTTCGCCAGAACAATGGCGTTCAGCCTGCTGAATCGCGATGATGGCCCACTTCATGTGGGCCATCACTTCCCAGTAATGAATCTGGTTGCGGTCAACGGTGCGCCGCGATTCGGCTTCATAACCAGCGTAGAAATCTTCCCGCAAGCCTATGCCACCGGCTTGCATGTCGTTTTGGTCAAAGCGCCAGCATTTTGCACAGAACCAGCCAAGATCTTCCAGCGGGTCGCCCCAGCCTGCAAACTCCCAATCCAGAATGCCGGTCAAACCCTGCTCGCCCACCATGTAGTTGCCCGTGCGAAAATCGCCATGGGTCAAGGTGAGCAAACCCTTGGGGGGTGCATGCCGTTCAAGCCAGCGAAGCCCCCATTCCAGCGCCGGGTAAGGCGTGTGGTGGCGGTCCAGAAACAAACGGTATTGTTTTACGCTGTGTGCCGCTGGCGACTCACCGTGCAGTGGCATGAAATTCAATGCCGCATTCGGCGGGCGCACGGAATGAATTCTCGCCAGTTCCTGCCCCAGGCGGCGTGCCAATTCAGCCCGGTTTTTAACGCCTTGGTCTTTCACCAGCACATGGCCAGCTGCTGTTCCGCAAATGCGGCGCATCAGGAAAAAGGGGCGGCCAAACACAGTCAGGTCTTCGCACAGCCACAGGGGCTGCGGCACGGTAACACCGGCTTCAAACACGGTGTTGAGCAAGGCAAATTCTTGGGCGCGACCATGGCTGATTGCAACCCCGGCCGTGGGGGAATCACAACGCAACACCGCTTCCAAAGTACCGTGGTGCGGGCCGCCTTCAATCAACAGGTCGAGCAACCAGTTTTCCTGAACAGCGCCACCCGACAACAACTTCACCTGGGAAATGTGCACATGCACGGCCCCGGCTGCCTGTGCCACAAACCGTTCAATGGCTTTCTGTTGAATTTTGTCCATGACCCCAGCCCTACAACCCGCTGACCAGGTGGCCACGGTCCACTGCAACGCAAGCGCCCGTCATGCCGGCCCCGGCATCGGAAGCGAGCAACAGCAGCGGCCCATCCAGGTCTTCAAGCGAACAAAACTGGCGGGATGGAATTCGCATGCGCAATTTCTCGCCCAGTTCACTTTTCAGAAAATCACGATTCAGGTTGGTGGCCACATAGCCCGGCAACAGCGCATTCACACGGATGCCGTAACGCGACAATTCAAGCGCCATGGCTTTGGTGGCCTGCACCACACCCGCCTTGGAAATGGCATAAGGCCCCACTGCGCCCCCCACCCTTTCACCCAGAATGGATGCCACGTTCACGATGGCACCCGGCTTTCCTGCGGCCACCAGCGCACGTGCCAGTTCGGTGGCCATCAGCCAGCAACCTTTCAGATTGGTGTCCATGATCTGGTCCCAGTCTTCCTCTGTTTGCTCCAGCATGGGTTTGGCAATCGACTGCCCGGCGTTGTTCACCAACACATCCGGCACACCCACCTGTTCGATGGTGCGGGCAATGGTCTGCTTCACCGATGCAGCACTGCTGACATCCAGCGCAACGGCCGTGGCGCGTCGCCCTGCGGCGTGAATTTCTGCAATCACCTCGTTCAGGTTGTCGGCTTTGCGCGCGGTCAGCACCACGTGTGCCCCCGCATTGGCCAGCATCACGGCGAAGTGCCTGCCCAGGCCACTGGATGCGCCGGTGACCATGACCACCTTGTTGTTCAGGCTGAATAAATTGTTCATGCAGATCTTTCCCGGCCAGCCACAATTTTTTTGCCCATGCTGAAGCGGTGCACTTCGCTGGGGCCATCGTAAATTCTGAAGGCACGCATGTCGGTGAATATTCGGCTCACAATGGTTTCACCTGTCACACCTTGGCCGCCCAGAATTTGCACGCTGCGATCCACCACGCGCCATTCGGCTTCGGAACATGCCACCTTCGCGCGGCTTGATTCGAAATTACAACGCTCGCCGCGATCCAGCATCCAGGCGGTGTGCCAAATGTGCAACCTTGCTGTGTGCAAATCAATTTCATTGTCGGCCAGCATGAAGCTGATGCCTTCATGCGCGCCCAACTGCACACCAAACGCCTGCCTTTTGCGTGCGTAATCCAGTGCAATTTCATGCGTTCTGCGGGCTTGTCCAAGCCAGCGCATGCAGTGGGTTAAACGCGCGGGCGCAAGGCGCACCTGTGCGTAACGGAAACCCTTGCCAATTTCGCCCAGCACGTCTGCTGCGGGCACGCGCAAATTGTTGAAGCGCAACACGCCGTGGCCGCCGGTGAAACAGGCGTCCATCGCGTCCATTGTGCGCACGTATTCAACACCGGGTGCATTCATGTCGCTTAAAAACATGGTGGCGGTGCCATCTTCCATCTTGGCCATGATGATGGCAAACGATGCGCCTTCCGCGCCAGTGATAAACCACTTGTCGCCATTGATCACGTAATGATCGCCGTCTTTCACCGCTGTGGTTTGCAGCATGGAAGGGTCTGCGCCTGCGCCGGGTGCGGGCTCGGTCATTGCAAAGCAGGAACGTATTTTTCCCTGCACCAGCGGCTTGAGCCAACGCTCTTTTTGCGCAGGCGTTGCCACCACTTCCATCAAGTGAATATTGCCCTCATCGGGTGCATGAATATTCATCGCTGTGGGGCCAAGGGTGGAATAACCCGCTTCTTCAAACACCACCGCTTTTTCAATGTGGCTCAAGCCCAAACCGCCCAGTTCACGCGGTGCATGCGGGGTCAGCAAGCCGGCTTTTCGTGCACGGGCCACCAACTCGTTGCGCAGGTCCTCGGAAGGACCGTGGGCAGTTTGTCGCGGATCCGTTTCCAGCGGGATGACCTGCTCGGCGATGAATCGGCGAACCTCCTCCTGAAGCGCCTGCAGTTCCGGGGAAATGGAAAAATCCATGCGTACTCCTTGGTAAAAAAAGAAAGACACCTCACCTTGATTCAAACCAAATTGGAGGTTGTGTGCAGCGGTTAACCAAGATGAAAACCGGTGTCTTTCCAACAGGGGTGAATCAATTAAAATACGTAAACAAATCTCAGGTTCAGACTATCAGATTGTGCAACGGATTCGCCATCAATGCCCTTCTGGTAGTGCAATGCGATGGACGCATGGTCATACATGTGAAACATCATGCCTGCAGCCAAGGCCGTTTCATTGCCGTCTGGTGCGCCAGCCACGCCATCTGTGGTCTGGTAATCAATACCCACATAGGGCTCGACCAAATCCGACACACGGTAGCCAAATCGGTTGTTCAAGTGATAGTAATCACCGGGTGCAGTACCACGTGCAGATGAACCATTGAAGTGATAGCCCAAATTGCCGGTGTAGTTGAGTTTGCCGTATTGTGCATCCCAGAAAATGGAACCCAGCAAATCCCAGCGATCGCCACCGCCCACGGACTGGTCACCTACCGGCACGGAAACAAACATGTCGGCACCCAATACCCACTCACTGGAAGGCTTGGTCCAAATGGCAAAACCGGTGATGGGGTCACCAAAACCGCCCGTTGAAAAACTGGTGTTCTTGTCGCGAATACCGATTTCAGGAACAATCACTTCCCACGCCAAACCAATGTTCTTGTTCGATTCAGGCGTCCACAGGCGAACATACTTGGAAAGACCCACCAGCAATTCCGAACCGGGGCCTTGGGTCTTGTCGCCATTGGCGTCGTAGAGCGTGTCGTTCTTCTGCAGAAAAGCATACTGCGCAAAAATGTTGAATGGTTTGAAGTCGGTGGGCAGCGCATATTCATGGGGTGCAATAAAGCCGCGATCAATGGCCTGTGCACCAGTGGCAGTTGCGCCCAACACCACCAGTGCAGCACTGTGGATCAGGGTTTTGACGGATCGTTTCAGAAAAGATTGCTGTCTCATGTTTATTCCTTTTATCGATTGTGAGTCTGGGCTCGTTGGGGGTATTCAACTGCTTGGGGTTAATGGGTTTGCATGTACACCACATGGGTTTCCATGAATTCATACAAACCGTGTTTGCCGTCGGCACCGCCAATGCCTGATTTCCTGCGGCCCGCGTGGAAGCCTTGCATGGCCTCAAAATGCTCACGGTTCACATAGGTTTCACCGAAACGAAGTTCAGTGGTGGCTTTCATGGCAGCGTTCAGGTCGCGTGTGAAAATCGACGAGGTCAAGCCAAACTCGGAGTTGTTGGCATGGGCAATGGCTTCGTCCAGATCGTCCACAATCTGGATCGGCAGCACGGGGCCAAAAATCTCCTGGGTCATGATGTCCATGTCGGGCTTGCAACCCGCGACCACGGTGGGCTCGTAGTGGAAACCTTCGCGGTCGGCAATCCTGCCGCCAGTAATTACTTCAGCACCCTGCTCGCGCGCCTTGCCCACCAGGCTGGCCACTTTGTCCAGGCCTCCCCGGTTGATCAGCGGGCCCATTTGCAAGCCGCTTTCAGTCATGGGGTTGCCATAACGGGTCGAGGCCATCAGTTTGCTGACCCGATCCACCAGTGCATCGGCAATGCCGCGCTGAACATACACACGCTCGGCTGCATTGCACACTTGCCCGGTGTTCAAAATTCTGGATCCGTGCAAAGCGTTTGCAGTCAATTCCAGGTCCGCATCATTGAGCACAATGGCAGGTGCCTTGCCACCCAATTCCAGGTTCACTCGGGTCAGGTTTTTCGCAGCCGCTTCCATGATCCGGATGCCGGTTTGCACGCTGCCGGTGAAGGTGATCAAACCCACATCGGTGTGGCTGGACAAAATACCACCGGCTTCGCGACCACCGCTTACCAGGTTGAACACGCCCGCGGGCAAACCGGATTGCGCAACAAGCTCGGCAAATTCGAAGGCATTGATCGGTGTTTCCTCGCTGGACTTGATCACAATGGTGTTGCCCGTCACCAGCGCTGGTGCCATCTTTCTGGCAATCAGAAAGAATGGAAAATTCCAAGGCAAAATACCGGCTGTTACACCAATGGGCCTGCGGTGCAGAAAAATTGTTTCGCCAGGTCGATCGCTTTGAATGATCTCGCCTTCAATGCGACGTGCCCACTCGGCCATGTAGTCCATGTAGTTGGCGGTGAAATCCACTTCCACGCGGGCCAGGTCAAGAATTTTTCCCTGCTCTTGCGTAATCACTTTGGCGATTCGTTCCTTGTTCTCGCGAATCTTCGCAGCAATGGCGCGAATGTGATTGGCGCGCTCAATGGCGGGAAGCTTTTCCCAGGCGGGCTGGGCTTTTTTTGCTGCCTGCACAGCCCGGTCAACATCTTCGCGGCTGGAATCGGGCACCACTGCAAGCACAGCATTGTCAGCTGGATTGCGAACCTCAACTGTTGCCCCCGAGGACGAATCAACAAACTGGTTGTTGATGAAGTTTTTATATGTTTTGCTGCTCATGGCCTGAACCTCCAGGTAAAGGGACCCCCTGCAGCATGAATTTCACTGCATGAATCCAGAATCAAACGAAGAAGCGAAGTCGCCTCCGACCGGTGTGTGCCCTGCTCTGTACAGCGGCACACACCCGTGGGCGGTTACATCATTTTTGAAGCTTGTAGACCATCACCGTGCCACCCTGTGGCACCATCGTGGTTTTGCCTGTCAGGCGGTCCACACCACCTTGCATGCGTTGTGAATCCACACCCCAGCCCGACTGCACTGCGATGTATTGTTCACCATCGATTTCAAAAGAAGTTGGCACGCCTGTTACGCCAGACGGTGTTGCCGCCTCCCACACAAGCTTGCCCGTCTTGGCATTGAACGCGCGGAACATGCGGTCATTGGTACCACCGCCGAACACCAGGTTGCCTGCAGTAGTCATCAGCGGACCCCAGTTGAAAGTGGGGAACTTGTGGGTCCACACCTTCTTGCCAGTGTTCAGGTCCCAGGCCTGGATTTCACCCATGGTTTTGGGCTTGTCTTTCTCACCGTCTCTCCAGCGCAGGCTGGTCAGCACACCTTCAATGGAGTAACCGATGTAAAGGTCACCTTTTTTGTACTTGACGGGCTCTGCAGCAGGTAATTCGGCGCACAGATTCTCGTTGGCAGGAATGTACAGCAAACCAGTCTTTGGGTTGTACGCTTCTGGTGGCCAGTCCTTTCCACCCCACAGTGAAGGACAAAAGCCAACTGCCTTGCCCATGCCGGGTTTGCGCGATTCATCGTAAGTGGGTCGACCGGTTTTTGGATCGATCGACTTGAACACATTGTTGTAAACGAATGGGTATGCCTCGATGAAGTTGATCTTGCTGTTGGTGCGTTCCAGTACCCACAGATAACCGTTGCGTCCTGCATGCACGGCTGTTTTTCTCATCTTCCCATCGACCTTGGTGTCAATCAGCAAAGGGGCCGACACTTCATCCCAGTCCCACGCATCGTTGGGCGTGTACTGGTGGTAGCCCTTCAACTTGCCGGTGTCCACGTCCAGTGCAATTGTGGAGCTGGTGTACAGGTTGTCACCCTGGCGGCCCTCGGTTGGCCAAGGCGCGGGGTTGCCAGTGCCCCAGTAGGCCAGGTTGGTGTCTGCATCGTAAGTACCGGTAATCCAGATACTGCCGCCACCATTCTTGTACGTTTCACCGGGCCAGGTGTCGCCGCCGGGTTCGCCCGGTGCAGCAGTGGTGTAGGTTCTCCACGCTTCCTCACCTGTTTCCGCATCATAGGCAGCCACAAAACCACGCACACCAGTTTCGCCGCCCGAAGAACCCACCATGATTTTCCCTTTGGCCGCCAAAGGTGCCAGGGTCATGTACTGCAAGGCCTTCCAGTCGCCCACGGGCTTTTCCCACACCACTTTGCCGGTTTTGGCGTCCAGCGCAATCAGGAAACAATCGACCGTGGCCACATATACCTTGTCGCCGTACAAGGCCACACCACGGTTGGTGGGGTGAAGTTGCAGCATTTCACCTGGCAGCGATTTTCTGTAGCGCCACAGCTCTTCCCCGGTTTTTGCATTCAATGCAATCAGCTGACCGCCAGGCGTGGTTACAAACATGTAGCCGTTGTTGACAATCGGTGGGGCTTGGTGGCCTTCTGTTTGTCCGGTCGTGAAAGCCCAGGCAAGTTTTAGCTTGCTGATATTCTTGTCGGTGATCTTGTCCAGCGGACTGTAGCCCCAACCCTGGTAATTGCCACGGTATTGCAACCAGTTTTTTGGTTCAGGATTTTTCAATCGCTCATCAGTGACGGGTGTGTAGTCACCCAACGCTGAATACGCAGAAGCAAACGGGCTCATCGCCACAGCACCTGCAAACACCAACTTCGCAAAAGCCTTCATTGTCGTCTCCTCCAAAAATGGAAAGTGTGCGAACTTTTCGTTCGCTTGGTTTTAATGTCGTATACA
>NZ_DAIUBR010000056.1:0-9056 GCF_036846585.1 Limnobacter sp.
GTCTGGACCAATGCGTACTTGACTGAAACTCAATCTGGTTTGTTGTGGGCAAGGCTGAAAAAACCGCACAAACCCTTTTCTGCTCAGCGACATAACATCATTTGGGTTATGTAAGGAACTCGACCGTTGGTTAACTTTAATCGAGTCAGAAATTGCCGACTGCGGCGGCAATGGCTCCACCCTGAATTCAACACCATAAATTCTGAAAGCTTCTGCCCGATCGGTGGGTAAAGTGACTACCCAGTTGCCGGTTTTGATCGCCATTGCAGTACAGCTGGAATCGACAAGGTATTGGATTTGACCGCGCCAGCTTTGCTTTTTAATCACAAATTGAGATGGGAACGGATCTTCCGTATTCGCGGTTGCTGTAACTTGTACGCACGGGGATTCGAGATCACCCTTCAGTTGTATTTTCTGGTGAAATACACCAACAGATGAGGTTATGGATATACCGCGACGAGAAGTTGCCATTTCCAACACACGCGGCACTTCATGGGTTGGCAGTTTTCCGTTCGACCTCAGAAGCCTGGATTCAATGGCCTTCGATCCAATGCAACGCGAATGAAATACCAAATCACCCGATGATCGGACAATCATATCGAAATGACCGAGTTGCTTGCCATCAGGGCAAGGCTGTTCAAACTGCGCCCGGGATTCTTTCGACATCACCTGGATTTCCCCAGAGTTGCCTGCCCATGAAGGGAAAGAACACCAGTAGAAACATGCGACCGCAAACCAACGGAGTTTGATCATGCCAACCATCGAAAAAGGAAAAGTAGATGCGTGTCAGTGTATGTAAATAACTGGCTCAATAGGTTCATTATTTCCATCTAAGAAAAATGACCTTGGCTTCTGCTTTTTTTACAATGGCCTGGAAATTCAATATTATGCAGACGCCCGTTTCAACCGGTCGTTGACCGCTTCCCATTCTGTAGTTTCTTCGGGTTTTTCAAATAACACCTGCTTGCAAGCCAATTCGTCGGCCTGCCGCAAAGTGGCGTACAGTGCCTTGGCTACGTCAGTTGGGTTGTTGTTCAGCGCTTCAACCAAAACATCGGCATGTTGTTCGCGCAGCGCATCTGCCTGCGCCAGAAATGCATCGGCCCAGCCCACACACAAGGTTTTGTGTTGAATGGGCAATGCGGCCAATTCGCTGGCTTGCAATACCCGCACCTTCGCATCCGGGCTGTAGTGCTTTTCCAGTGCGCCGGAAACACGGGGATTGGCGTTGGGGGTTTTCGACACCTCGCCATGGGTTTTTACAGGCACACCCAACACGGCTTCAATTTGCGCAGCCGTAATGGCACCAGGCCGAAGCACTGCGGGTTGGTCGTTGAGCAGTGACACAATGGTGGATTCAATGCCCACTTCGGGCACATCACCATCAAGAATGAACGGAATTCGATCACCCAGCTCAGCCAGCACATGGCTTGCGCGGGTGGGGCTTACCTTGCCAAACCGGTTGGCCGAAGGGGCAGCCACCGGCACACCGGTTGCTTTCAGCAGCGCAATGGCCACGGGGTGCGATGGGCAGCGAATACCCACGGAATTCTGCCCGCCAGTGACTTCAAGCGGCATGCGTTCGCCCTTGGGCACCACCAGGGTAAGCGGGCCGGGCCAAAAGGCATCCACCAGCTTTTGCATGGCGGGTGTTACTTCTGCAACCCAGCCTTGAAGATTCGCACCGGGGGCCACATGGGCAATCAGTGGGTGTTCCGATGGTCGCCCCTTGGCTTTGAATATGCCTTCAATGGCACCCAGCTGCGTAACAGCCGCACCCAGGCCAAACACGGTTTCTGTTGGAAAAGCCACCAAGTGACCTTGTTGCAAGGCCAGCGCGCAACGTTGAATGTGGGCATCACTGGCTGTCAGCAATTCCGCATGCACATGCTGCGGGCTTGAATCAGTCGTCGTCATCGCCAATGCCCAGCAGGTCACGCACTTCTTGGGCAACAGCAAGGGCACGGTCCAGTGTTTCAGCAATCACAGTGATGTGGCCCATTTTACGGCCCACCCTGGCTTGTTCTTTGCCATACAAATGCAGCTTCACTTCCGGTATGGCCAGCACTTTTTCCCAGGCGGGTTCACGTTCGCTGCCGTCGGCACCGTACCAAAGGTCGCCCAGCAAATTCACCATGACTGCCGGGCTGTGCTGGCGGGTGTCGCCCAAGGGCAAACCTGCCAGTACACGGGCCTGTTGTTCAAATTGGCAGGTTACACAGGCGTCAATGGAGTAATGGCCGCTGTTGTGGGGGCGCGGCGCAATTTCATTGACCACCAGGCCCATTTCATCGACCACAAAAAATTCTACACATAACACACCGATGTAATCGAGTGCACCAGCGATGGCAATCGCATTGGCGCGGGCTTGTGCCGCCATGGCGTCGTCAATCCGGGCGGGAACAATCGTGGTGGCCAGAATGCCCTTGCGGTGGTGGTTTTCCGCCACGGGGAAGGTGGCACATTCACCTTTGTGATCGCGCGCAACAATCACCGACATTTCTTTTTGCAATGCAAGGCGTTTTTCAAGCACGCATTCCACTTCGTTCAGTTCAGCAAAGGCTTTCCGCACGTCTTCCAGCGTTTTCACGCGAACCTGACCTTTGCCATCGTAGCCAAGGCGTGCGGTTTTCAAAATTCCGGGCAACAAATCAACCAGTGCGTCTGTGATGTCAGCCTTGCTGCGAATGGCCGCATGCGGTGCAACGGGCACGCCACAACCACTGATGTACGCTTTTTCTTCAATTCGATTTTGCGCCACACCCACGGAAAAAGCGGAGGGGCTGACCGGAATGCTTTTGGACAGGGTATCGAGCGCCAAAGCAGGCACATTCTCAAATTCAGTGGTAACACCCACGCAACGCTGGGCCAGCTTGGCCAGGCCTTGGTCGTCCAGGTAATCAGCCAACACCTGGTCGTCAGCCACAGACCCGGCCGGGCCATTGGCCACGGGGTCAAGCACCAGCACGCGGTACCCCATGCTTTGCGCAGCCATGCAGAACATGCGGCCCAATTGGCCACCGCCCAACAGGCCAAGCCATTGGCCAGGTTTGGCTGCTTTGAATTCGATCTTGCTCATGTGTGTGGTTTAAATAATCAACGCAATGGGGGCAGTTCCATTTCGCGTGCCACATTGGACTGGCTGACGCGGAATTCCTGCAATTTGTGATTCAGTTCAGTGTCGGTCAAGGCCAAAATAGCCACCGCACCCAAGGCCGCGTTGGCCGCACCCGCCTCGCCGATTGCGAAGGTATGCACCGGAATGCCCTTGGGCATTTGAACGATGGACAACAGGGAGTCTTCACCCCTCAAATACTTGGATGGCACGGGCACCCCCATCACGGGCACAATGGTTTTTGCGGCCAGCATGCCGGGCAGATGGGCAGCACCACCCGCGCCCGCAATGATCACCTGAATGCCACGCGTACTAGCTGTTTCGGCGTAGGCAAACATTTCATCGGGCATGCGGTGGGCAGAAACCACGCGTGCTTCATAATCCACGCCAAAGTCGCGCAGCACCTGCACGGCGTTTTTCATCACTTCCCAGTCGGAAGACGAACCCATGACCACGCCCACTTTGGGATGGTCAGACGTGTGCAGGTGTGGTGTGCTTTCAATCATTTGCTTATCCAATCCAAAGGCGGCCAGTCAGAATTTCATAGGCTTGACGGTATTTGGCCGCTGTTTTTTCAATGATCTCTAGTGGAAGTGTAGGCGCAGGCGCTTTTTTGTTCCAGCCCGGTACGCTTTCCAGATAATCACGAACAAACTGTTTGTCGTACGATGGTGGGGAAATGCCCACCTGGTATTGGTCTGCAGGCCAAAAGCGCGACGAATCGGCGGTCAGCACTTCGTCCATCAGGGTCAGGGTGCCGTTTTCATCCAGGCCGAACTCAAACTTGGTGTCAGCAATAATAATGCCTTGGCGCGCAGCGTAATCGCTGGCCTTGGCGTAAAGGGCAATGGACACGTCGCGGATTTGATGGGCCAAATCAGCACCCACCACATCGCTCATGGTGGCGAAGTCGATGTTTTCATCGTGTTCGCCCATGGCTGCCTTGGTGGCTGGGGTAAAAATGGGTTCCTCAAGCTTCGCAGCCATTTGCATGCCGGAAGGCAGCTTGATGCCACACACAGCACCGGTGGCTTGATAGTCTTTCCAACCTGAACCAATCAGGTAACCGCGCACCACTGCCTCGATGGGCAGGGCTTTCAGCTTTTTGACCACCATGGCGCGGCCCTTGATTTGCGGCGCCTCGTCGGCAGACACCACTGTTTCCGGCGCAATACCGGTCAGGTGATTGGGCACCACATCGGCCAGAATGTCGAACCAGAACTGGGCCATCTGGGTCAGCACCATGCCTTTCTCGGGGATGGGTTGGTCCAGAATAACGTCGAAGGCGGACAAGCGGTCGCTGGCCACGATCAACATTTTGTCGTCACCGACTGAAAAATTTTCCCGAACTTTGCCACGGTGCAGCAGTGGCAGGGAAGTCAGCTTGGTTTCAAACACAGTACTCATTGAACAGGCCTCGCGGGATTCAGGCTTATAAAAATAAAACACGCGGGGCACGGCCCGCGTGAGCTTTTACCAGGGGTAAACAACAATTACTGCACGATCTGGGCCAATTCGCCTGTGGCGTATTTTTGTGCAATCTCGGTCAAGCCAATTGGCTTGATCTTCGCGCCCTGCCCTTCACAACCAAATTCGAGGTAGCGCTGCTTGCAGATCTGCTTGGCCGCTTCGCGTGCGGGCTTCAGCCATTCACGCGCATCAAATTTGTCGGGGTTTTCAAACAGGAACTTGCGCACCGCGCCTGTCATGGCCAGGCGAATGTCGGTGTCAATGTTGATTTTGCGCACGCCGTACTTAATCGCTTCCTGAATTTCTTCCACGGGCACGCCGTAGGTTTCTTTCATCTTGCCGCCGTACTGGTTGATGATGGCCAGCAAATCGGCCGGCACGGAGGAAGAACCGTGCATCACCAAATGTGTGTTCGGAATTCGGGCGTGAATTTCTTTCACGCGTGAAATGGCCAGAATGTCGCCCGTGGGCTTGCGGCTGAACTTGTAGGCACCGTGGCTGGTGCCGATGGCAATGGCCAAGGCGTCCAGCTGGGTTTCACGAACAAACACGGCGGCTTCTTCGGGGTCGGTCAGCATTTGGCTGTGGTCCAGTTTGACATCGGCACCCACACCGTCCTCTTCGCCCGCCTCTCCGGTTTCCAGGTTGCCCAGGCAGCCCAGTTCGCCTTCAACGGTTACGCCAACTTTGTGCGCCATTTCAACCACTTTGCGGGTCACTTGCAGGTTGTAGTCGAAAGATGCGGGGGTTTTGCCGTCTTCCATCAGTGAACCATCCATCATCACCGAGCCAAAACCAAGATCGATTGCGCCCAGGCACACCTTGGGGCTGCTGCCGTGGTCCTGGTGCATCACCAGCGGAATGTGGGGGTAGGCTTCAACGGCCGCCTGGATCAGGTGCTTGATGAAAGGCTCGCCTGCGTACTTGCGGGCACCGGCACTGGCTTGCAAAATGACGGGGGCACCCACTTCATCAGCGGCGGCCATCACAGCTTGAACCTGTTCCAGATTGTTCACGTTGAACGCAGGGATGCCATAGCCGTTTTCGGCAGCATGGTCCAGCAATTGGCGCATGGATACGAGTGGCATTTCAAATTCTCCGAAAAATAAAATTAACTGGTTGCTTAAATGAGCAAGCTAAGTGCGTAATTCAAGTGAGCGAGCCGATGTGTTCGCCCACACGCACAATTTTCATGGTGTTGGTGCCGCCAGACTTGCCAATCGGTTCACCAATTGTGATCACGATCAGGTCGCCCAGCTCGACCACCTTGGCATCCAGCAGGGCTTTCTCTGATTTGGCCAACAACAACTCCCTGTCTTCTGTTTCGTACTGCATCATCACGGTACGCACGTCGCGGTACATGGACAGGCGGCGACGGGTTTTCTCTTCGGGCGTTAACGCAAAAATGGGCACACCACTGTTCAAACGCGACATCCACAATGCAGTTGACCCGGACTGCGTAAGTGCTGCAATGGCCTTCACTTCCAGATGGTGGGCTGTGAACAGCGCGGCCATGGCGATGGACTGGTCCACACGCTTGAACTTGCGGTTCAGGAAATCGGCATCAAGACTGATGGTGGCCGATTTTTCCGCCTCAACGCACACACGGGCCATGGCCACAATGGTTTCTACCGGGAATTTGCCCGCAGCGGTTTCAGCGGACAGCATGACTGCATCGGTTCCATCCAGCACGGCATTCGCCACATCCGACACTTCTGCACGGGTGGGTACCGGGCTTTCAATCATGCTTTCCATCATCTGCGTGGCAGTGATGGTCAGTTTGTTGGCTTCGCGGGCAGCGCGGATCAAACGTTTCTGGGCAGCAGGCACTGCCGCGTCGCCAATTTCAACAGCCAGATCGCCACGCGCAACCATCAGGCCGTCGCAGGAGCGAATCAGGTCGTCCAGGTTTTCCAGCGCTTCACAACGCTCGATTTTGGCAATCATGAAAGCATGCCCGCCGGCTGCGCGGGTCAATTCGCGGGCCATGTACATGTCGGCACCGCTTTTCGGGAAGCTGACGGCAATGTAGTCGGCCTCGAAAGCCACTGCAGTGCGAATGTCTTCCATGTCTTTCGACGTCAGCGCGGGGGCGGACAAACCACCACCCAGCTTGTTGATGCCCTTGCGGTTTTTCAGCACGCCACCCACTTCAGTTTCGCAGTGAATTTGCGTGGGGGTTACCCTTTTGACCTTCAACACGATTTTGCCGTCGTCCAGCAACAGCGTATCTCCCGCTTTCACGTCATTGACCAGCTCGGGATAATCAAGCCCAACACGTTCGTCATCGCCAGAATCACATTTCGCTTCCAGCACAAATGGCTGACCGTTCACCAAGGTGGTTGAACCGTTGGCAAACACACCGATGCGGATTTTCGGACCTTGCAGGTCGGCCATCACCGCGATGTCGCGGCACAGTCGCGCTGCAATTTCACGCACGGTTTTCACGCGGTCAATGTGTTCTTGCGCCGTGCCGTGGGAAAAATTGACCCGCACCACATTCATACCTGCCGCAATCATTCTTTCCAAAACGGCAGGTTCGGTGGAAGCAGGCCCCAGAGTGGCCACAATTTTGGTTTGACGGGGTACGAATTCGTTGGGCAATGATTTGCTCATCAAGCGGCTCTCTGTTGAAGAATTTCCACTGCAGGCAGGGTTTTGCCTTCCAGAAATTCAAGGAATGCACCACCACCGGTGGAAATGTAACTGATCTGTTCACCAATGTTGTATTTGGAAATGGCAGCCAGGGTGTCGCCACCGCCGGCAATCGAGAAGGCCTTGGACCGGGCAATGGCCATGGCCAGGTGCTCGGTGCCCTTGCCAAACTGGTCGAATTCGAACACACCCACCGGGCCGTTCCACACAATGGTGCCTGCTTTGTCGAGAATGGCGGCCAGTTCTTCGGCGGTGTTCGGGCCGATGTCGAAAATCATGTCGTCAGCGGCCACATCAGCCACTTTCTTGGTGGTGGCGTAAGCCGTTGGAGAAAACTCCTTGCCCACCACCACATCGGTTGGAATGGGCACTGCTGCACCGCGCGCTTTCATGTTGTCGATAATTGTTTTGGCTTCGCCGACCAAATCATGTTCGGCCAGTGACTTGCCAATGGGCAAACCCAATGCAGCCATGAAGGTGTTGGCAATGCCGCCACCCACAATCAACTGGTCCACTTTGTTGGCCAGGCTATTCAGAATGGTCAGTTTGGTGGACACCTTGGAACCGGCCACGATGGCCACCATGGGGCGCTTGGGCGCAGAAAGCGCAGCACCCAGGGCGTCCAGTTCAGCTGCCAGCAAAGGGCCTGCGCAGGCCACTGGTGCAAACTGGGCGGCGCCGTGGGTGGTGGCTTCAGCCCGGTGGGCGGTGCCGAAGGCGTCATTCACATAAATGTCGCAAAGGCCTGCAATTTTCCGGGCCAGCTCGGGGTTGTTCTTTTTCTCACCTTTGTTGAAGCGGCAATTTTCCAGCAGCAACACTTCGCCTGCTTTTGCGTCCACACCTTCAACCCAGTCTTTCACCAGGCGCACGGGGCGGCCAAGCATTTCGCCCAAGCGGGCAGCCACGTGGGCAAGGCTCAACCTTTCGTCGTATTCGCCCTCAGTGGGGCGGCCAAAGTGGCTGGTCAGCATGAGGGCGGCGTTGTTGTTCAGGCAATATTCAATACCCGGAAGCGAGGCGCGAATGCGGGTGTCTTCCGTGATATTGCCATTTGCATCCACTGGCACGTTAAAATCGACGCGAATCAGCACGCGTTTTTCGGATACGTCTTGGTCAGTCAGTCGAAGGAAACGCAACATTGCTTTTCAACTCTCAAGGAAGGTTATTGGAAACAATCCGGAATTATAACGCCCCTAGCCAACTTTTCATCAGGGTTGCATCCTCCTTTGCGATTGGAATCATGGCAATTGCCGGGCAGTTCCTTGCGCCCGACTTTCCACAACAAGGGCTTGATTTAATTGACTCATTTTTCATTTACGCCTTGCTGGCACAATTCACACACCTTGGCATGGCACACCTTGGCTTGAACCTGGCGGGCCTGGCCTTGCTTTCTTGGGGCTTTTCAGGGCTGCGAAGCAATCGGGAATGGCTGTGGATCCAGGCGGGGTCGCTGGTGTGGGTGGCTTTTTATGTGGCTGCAATTGAGCCTTTGGACTGGTACTGCGGCTTAAGCGGTGCCCTGCACTTTCAGTTTGCGGCATGCCTGTTGCTGGCCCTTTTCCGAAGCCCCAACAACCTGCACAAAACCTGGCCCTTGTGGGTACTGGCTGCGGGCCTACTGCTAAAGCTGCTGCTGGAATGGAGTTCGGGCCACCACACCGATGCACTGGTGGGCGGCCCGATTGCTTATGAAGCCCACCGTGGCGGCGCCTTCGGTGGACTGCTCGCGGGAATCGTCATTCTTTTGAGGAGGCGCGGCCCAACGTCTTGAATGCCAACAACAAGACCATCAACCCGAACAAGCCCCCCAGTG
>NZ_DAIUBR010000057.1:0-7899 GCF_036846585.1 Limnobacter sp.
AAATAGTGGGGCGGTATGCACAGGCAAACTTCAAGTCATGCGAAACTGGTACAAATAAAGCACCAGCAAACAAATTACACGCGTCCATTTATTTTTGTAATTATGTTACATTCTACGCATCTTGAACAAAGTCACTTATTTTTGACGGCATGCCCATGAACACTTCTGCCCTGAACCCCGGTTTTTTGTCTCGCAGTGTCGGCCCCATTCACATCAATCTGGATCGGCAGCAATACAACGCAAGCCATGTGTTGAACTTTGAAAAAACCGAGGCGAACCAACGCCTCTCAAGCTTCATACACAAGATGTTCAACGGCGAAATAGTCAATGGCACCGAACAACGCCCAGCCGGGCATTGGGTTTTGCGTGCAGCCTGCAATCCACAGGCCTACCCCTCACCTGTTTCACTGCTGGTCAACGGCCGGGATGAACTGGTACTGGCCAGGCAAGTGCAGCAGCACATGGAAACCTTCGTGGATCAGGTGCGCGCAGGCCGCTACACCACGCCCGATGGCGAACGTTACGACAGTGTGTTGCACCTTGGAATCGGTGGTTCAGACCTTGGCCCGCGCCTGCTCAACGATGTATTCAGCAAGCTGGAAATAAGCGACTCACCGGCTTTGAACATTCGCTTCGCAGCCAACGTAGACTTCCATGAAATGAAATCCGCGCTGGCCGCACTGAACCCGCGCACCACGCTGGTGGTGATCGCCAGCAAATCATTTTCCACGCGCGAAACGCTGCACAACGCGCAACATATTTTCAAATGGCTTGATGCCGCAGGTCCGTCCTACCGCGAAAAAGCCTTGGTGGCTGCCACCTGCAAACCCGCCAAAGCCATGGAAATGGGCATTGCACCCGAGCGTATTTTCGAATTCAGCGAAACCGTGGGCGGGCGTTATTCCCTGTGGGGGCCGGTGTCGATCGGCGTGCGCATGGTACACGGCAACCTGGTGTTCAATGAACTGCTTGAAGGTGCCGCACTGATGGACGGCCACGTGCTGCAAAGCAAGGCCTCACAATGTATTCCCACCCTGCTGGCCATGAGCGACCTGTACAACCTGGAGCAAGGCATTGCTTCACTGATGATGAGCCCCTACGATTCGCGTTTGTCCCTGCTGGTGCCTTACCTTCAACAACTGTGGATGGAATCACTGGGCAAGGGCGTGAACAACAACGGCGAGCTGCTGTACAAGCCAGCCTGCCCCGTGTTGTGGGGCGATGTGGGCACCAATGGGCAGCATGCATTTTTCCAGATGCTGCACCAAAGCAGAATTGCAAGTTCAGTTGAATTGCTGGCAGTGATTCAACCCGATCACGACGAGGTGCAGTCGCACCAGGTTTTGCTGTCGCACGCTTTGGCGCAGTCAGAAGCATTTTCTGTGGGCAGGCTGAACTCGCCCACCGAACTGACCAACACAGCCACCAATTACAAGGCTTGCCCCGGCCACAGGCCCGTGCAGATGGTGTTCATGGACTCACTCACGCCTTATTCACTGGGCGCCTTGTTGGCCATGTGGGAACACCGAACCGCCGCACTGGCGGCCATGCAAAACATCAACCCCTTTGACCAATGGGGTGTTGAACTGGGCAAAGGCATTGCAGAACAACTGGAGCACAGCGTGCCACCGGGCCAAACCCCCGCAGAAAACCCGGTGACAGCACACCTGATCAACCACTTCCTGAAAAACACAGGCCTGCACTGATGGCCCTGCCTTGGCAGGCCCTGCCCCTTCCCGCATGCAGCCTGGCTGAAAGCCCGCGTTATGCGCATGGCGGCTGGATGTGGGTAGACATCAACAAGCGGGTGTTGTATCGGTTAAATCAAAGCGATGTGTTCAATGCTGCGCCCGCCAATTTGCACACCCTGAGTTTGCCCGATCAAATTGGCTGCATACTGCCCACCAAACAGGCTGAAACCCTGATAGCACTTGGCCGCCGGGGTGCGTGGCTGATCAAGAATGGCACCTGCACCTTGAAATTTGCCGCGCCATTTGATTCTTCGAAACACCGTTTCAACGATGGCCGTGCCGACCCGGCAGGGCGCATCTGGATTTCCACACTGGTGGACGCCCGCGGCCCCGCCACCGCCGCGCTGTACTGCATTGAATCTGGCCGCGCAAGCCTGACGATTCCCGACTTGATTGTGGGCAATGGTTTGGCGTTTTCACCGAAAGGCGATTCTGTATTTTTAAGCGACACACGGCACAAGTGCATCTGGCGATTTGAATACGATGTACACACAGGCACATTGAGCAATCAACAGTTGATCAAGCAATATCACGATGGCACCGCCCGCCCGGATGGCGCCTGCTTTTCTGCCGATGGCAGTTACTGGGTGGCCATTCTGGAAGGCTACAGGCTTGATCGTTTCAGTGAACTGGGCGAATTCATTGAAAGCGTTGATATTCCACTGGCCAAGCCCACGATGCCCTGCTTTGGCGGCGAAAACGGCAATGTGCTTCTGGTGTGTTCAGCACAAGCCGATGAAAAATTCCCGAACAAACCCGGCTTTGAAAACACCAGCCTGATTGCCTGTGAAACCAGCTTCACAGCGCTGCCGGAAGCATTCGCAAACCCGACGAATCTGGACCTGGCGCCTTACTTAACGTAACGGCTGTCAATCAGGTTTTTCTTCAGGCGTGCCATGTTTTTCTGCACGGAATCGCCCAGCTGAATGGCCACCTGCGTGGCCAACACATCCACAATGCACAGGTGCAACAAGCGCGACACCATGGGGCTGTACTGCTCGTAATACTCGCCGTGGTCGGCGGGTATGTGCACATGCACCTCTTCGGCCAAAGGCGACCCCGATGCGGTAATGGCAATGGTGCTGGCACCCGCCTGTTTGGCAATGCGGGTTGCATCCAGCAAGTCCTGGCTTCGCCCTGAATTCGAAATGATCAACAGGCAGTCTGTTTTTTTCAGCATGGATGCAGCCATAATCTGCAAGTGCCCATCGGAATAAGCATGCGCACTGCAACCCATCCGGAAAAACTTGTGCTCGGCATCCAGCGCAACAAAGCCTGAATTGCCCACACCATAAAATGCAAGCTGCCCGCCCTTGGCGATGATGGTTTTGGCCATCAAGTGCGCGGCCTTGTCCATGGGCTTTGCGGGGGCCGTGTTGCGAAAGGTTGTCAGGGTGTGAATGGCATTGTCGAGCACTTTTTGAATCAGCGTTTCGCCAGTGTCGCTTGCTTGAACGGATTGGTGAACGAAAGGCACGCCCTGGTTCAAACTGGCGGCCAGTTTCAATTTGAAATCGCTTAAACCCTCATACCCCAGTGATCGGCAAAACCGCACCACCGAGGGGCTACTGACCCCGGCACGCTTGGCGAGTTCAGTGACCGGCATTTTCTTAAAACCAGTGGGGTCTTTCAACACGAGCTGCGCGACGGCCTGTTCTGCACCAGAAAACTGGTCCAGTTCCATGCGAATTCGATCAAGAAGATTCATGCCACTCCGAGTCAAAGTAATTTAATTACATTCTACACGGAATGGCTGAAACTCCTTACCGGAATGAAGCAGCAAACCACCCCTGCCGGGAATTCGCAGGTTTGGCTGGCAAAGGCACGCCACCAATTATTTTCTCGGTGGCAGTGCCGTAACGCAACCAGGTTTGCGTGGTCTGCGTGCCCACGCCGGGTTTGGTGTAATCACACACACCCTGCGGGAAGATTTCCTTCACCTGCGCAACGAAGGCTGCTGGGTCTGTGACAGACACTGCACCTGCATAATCCGCAGCATCCACGGGCTTGAGCACACACTTGTTGGCCAGTGTGCGAATGTCGTCGCCCGCCACAGTGCGGGGTGTACCAAAACGCGTTTGCACCAGCGTGTGTTGCAACTCGGCGATTGGCCCTGTCAACTGGCTCGACATGCCCGAAGAATCCACCGCAGAAAAATCAAGACCACACACCTGGTTGCTCAATTGGTCGAAAATTTGACCCGCCTCGGGTGGTGGCTTTGGAATACTGCTGGAATTCGCGTTGGGCAAAATCGGGTCGGGGTAAAACAGGTTGCCGCTCATGGGCACAAAGGGGCCGTCGTCTGCATAAATACTTTGGGCAGACAAACATTTGTCACGCGCGGCGCGGGGCTTGTTGGTCACCACTTTTTCTGCCAACGGTTTGTTGCTGCCATCGGCTTCAATCTGGCTTAACCAACGGTCCATCACCAGCAGGGCTTCTGTGCTGTAGGTGGAATCACCGGCCAGCACCAACTGCCCAAACCAGATGACATGGTTGTCAAAATGCCCTTGGGTGGCATTCAAGCGCGCACGCATTTGCCAGCTGTGGAAGGCGTCGTGCGCAATACCGGGATCGGGGCCACGCAGGTCGATAACCGGAATATTGCTCAGGTTCTCAGCCGTGTTCACCGCACCGGTTTTGTAAGCATTGCTCAAGGCCAATGGATCAGCCACCAGGCGTTGCGCAACGCGCTGAATGTCCACATCAAAACCGCCGATGTTGTGGTTCAAATCCAGAAACTGATCGGCAGTGATGGTGCCCTGCTTCAAGGCACCCAGACCATATTGAACACCCACGTTGTCCAGCGGAATACCACCAAAGCCACGGCCAATTTTTTTCTCGTTGGCACTCCACACATCGGGCGTTCTAAAGCCAAATTGCGTGCTCATGTAGTCGATCAAACCACAACGCAAACCACCGGGGTTGTTCACCGGGTCGTAAGGAATGGCTGCGCCATTCAAGCCGCGGCAATTTTGCGCGTAGGGGTAGGCTTTGGGAAAAAACGCGTTGTCCGACAGCACCGGGTTCAACGGCAAGTGGCCGTACACCGCGCTCCACTGCACATAGGGCAAAAAGTTTTGATTGAAGTCTGGAAACTGGTTGGCGTTTTCCGCCTCATTCACGCCTTGGTAACGGTTGCCAAAATAGGAATTCAGCAAGTTGTAATCGCCAAACTGCGTGGCTGTGGTCCACACGTCGGGGTAGGAACACTGCACGATAATGCCCTGATAAATACCGGGGTAGGCATTGGCAATGTGTTGCTGGGCAATGGCGCCACCTGAACAACCAGTGCCCATGGTGTAACGCACTTCGCCATATTGCTCGACAATTCGTTCCTTCACCATCATCAGCGATTCTGCAGCGGTCACCAAATTCACGTTGTGGCCCAGATTGGCCAGCGCGGTGGAGGTGGCAATGAAGCCGCGCCCCAGCGCCACGGTGATGCTGTCGCCCAGCAAAAATTCTGCGCCATCGGGCGCTGTGCCGGAAATGTCGCCATTGGGCGGGTTGCCGGGGCCATAGGTTACGCCCACATTGCCACCGTGGTGCACAAGCACCTTGCCATTCCACTGTGGCTGGGGCTTCCAGGGCTGCCAATCCTCTGCAGGGTTGTACAGGGTACGAATTTGATAACGGTCACGGTTTTGCACACCACGCTCGGTGCGGATGATGAAGGGCACAGTCACGCCGTGGTCGGTCGTGGTCATGGCAATCTCTTCGGCAGGTGGGGGATTGTCCGGATCGTAAGGCAGGAAGGTGGGTGCAAACTCCTGGTCTGGCAGGCTGGAATTGCTCAGGAAATGTTGCAGCTTGTCGGCTGGCAAATACTGAAAACTGAACTGGACCGGCTGGTTGCACTGGGCATCCACCGCCAGTTCATTGGTGCATGTCCAGGGCTGCACCTGCGGCCCTGAAAACACGGGCCCGCCATTGGGGTGGTTCACAATGGTGGCCACAAGCCGGCCTGTGTTTTTAAGCACAGCCGTGATGCGGTTTTCACCCAAGGCCAAACCTTGCAGCCGCCCCATGTAGCGGCCATTTTCACGCAAGGCGAACTGGTCGCTTACATCGACGGTGCCCAACATCACCCGCACCACTTGCAGGTTGGCAGAGTCTTCAGCGGTAATTTCCACCAGGGCATTGCCATCGCTGATCAAGTCGGAACGATTGGACAAAATCCGGATGCCATCGCCGGGCTCCAGGTCAGCCGTGGTTTCTTCGTTGGGGTTGGTGGTGGCGGGGCTTTCGCCACCCGCGGTCAAGGCGGATTCATCGCCGCCCAGGCAACCGGCGAGCAAGGCCAGTGCGCCGATTGCCAGCGCAGTGTGTAGTTTTGTGGTCATGGTCTGTAATTGTTTTGAAATGTCTCCAGCACTTGGTACTGGGCAGAAGACACTTTCAGATTCGTTTACAAACCAGTCCCCCGATTTATCCGCGTGTTTTCGCCAATTCCGGGTGGGGTTTCTTGGGCATGATGTGAATCAGGCCAAGGTCCATTTCCACCACGCCGGGCGCGCCTGTTTTCAAACCCAAACGCTGTGCACCCGACACCGCCATCTTCAGCACCTCGCAAGGTGCCACATCCATGGACAAGTCAATCAGGCTGAGTTCACCCAGGTCGCGATGGCCGACCACATGCACGGGCAGTAAAATAAAACCGTCCCTTTGCAAGGTGTAGCCTTCGGGTTTCAAGGCAAGGCCATCGGCATGCACCACCCAATTCACAGGGAAACCGGGTGGAATTTTTCCTTTGTCGCGGGTGCGCAATTGAATGGAATTTTCAGGCGTGGCTTGCTGCGTGTCCAGCGAACGGGTCCATTGCAGCACCCCAAGGCCGGGCGTTTCAGAAGGGCCCATCCATGCGCCGTAAAACCGGTTTTGAATGCCCACCAGGTCAGCCACCCGGGAATTGCGCGGCCTGCGGTGCACCTCGAATGCGGGACCCTCCTGCAACACATCACCTTGATCCAGCACCACCAGTTTGTCGCACAGCATGCGGGCTTCATTCAGGTCATGGGTCACCAGCACAATGGGTATATTCAAATCGGCACGTAGTTCCGCAAGCAGGCGGTACAGGCTTTCGCGGTTCATTTGATCCACCGCTGAAAATGGTTCGTCCAGCAACAGCAATTGCGGTTCGCGCGCCAGTGCGCGTGCCAGTGCCACGCGCTGTTGCTGCCCACCTGACAACTGGGCGGGCCTGCGCATGGCTTCATCGCTGCTTAAACGCACACGCTTGAGCCACTGCACTGCTTCAATGATTCGTTCGCTTTTGGGCAGGTGCTGCAAAGCCAACGCCACATTGGCCGCTGCGCTTAAATGCGGCATCAGGGCATAGTTTTGAAACACCAGGCCCACGCGCCGCTGTTGCGGGGTTTGAAAAATGCCTTTGGCAGTATCAAGCCACACCTGTCCACCCACTTCAATGCGGCCCTGCGCAGGTTTCATCAGGCCTGCAAGCAGACGAAGAATGGACGACTTCCCCGCCCCAGAAGGTCCCACCAGGGCCAATAACTGCCCGGCTTCGCAACTGAACTGCCCTTGCAGCGACATGGGCTTGTGCTGTTGAAACTGAATGTGAAGGGCCATGGCTGTCTCCCCTACACGGCACGCTTCACCGTGCGCGTTCGGCGCCCGGAGAGCAACAGGGAGGTGGCCACCGCGACCAGCGAGAACATCAACAATGCAAGCGACATTTGGTCTGCTGCCTGCAGGTCAAAACTTTGAACGCTGTCGTAGATTGAAATGGCCAGCGTGCGTGTTTCACCCGGAATGCTGCCGCCTATCATCAGCACCACGCCAAATTCGCCCAGCGTGTGCACAAAGGTCAGCACAATGGCCGACACAATGCCGGGCCAGGCCAGGGGCAACTCCACCTTGGTGAAAATGGCCCAGCGGCTCAGGCCACTGACCTGTGCCGCTTCATTCAGGTTGTCTGGAATGGATTCAAATGCGCGTTGTATGGGCTGAAACATGAAAGGAACGTTGAACAACACCGATGCAAGCAGCAACCCCGAAAAATTGAACGCAAGCGACACCCCCCAGGTGTTTTGCAGCCACTGCCCCACCGGCGACCCACCGCCCACCGCCACCAGCAGGTAGTACCCCATGACCGTGGGCGGCAGCACCAGTGGCAGCAAAATGG
>NZ_DAIUBR010000058.1:0-6318 GCF_036846585.1 Limnobacter sp.
CAGCAGGTGCTGGCTCAGTTGCGGCAGGAGCTTGTTCAGTTACTGCAGGAGCTGCTGGTTCAACAGGAGCTGCTTCTTCTTTCTTGCCACAAGCGGCCAAAGCAACTGCAAACAAAGATGCGATCAAAATTGAGTTTTTCATGTTTATTCCTTTTGGGGTCACGAACTAGACGCCGATTCAAGCGTCTTTTTTAGAGCAAATAGGCTCACAAGAGAACCCAGAATCACCCATTTTCCTGCCGGGTGTTCTAGCACTCAAGCGGAAAACTCTGCAAATTCTATCGAATAGGCTGTCAAATTCAAGTCATTGTTCCGACCTTATTTTGGAAGCAAAATTCTATTGACTTTGCAAAGTAGTTACAAATTCTAAATGAAATTAATCACCTTAGGGTTTCTACCCAACCGGCTTTTGCAAAACCTATTAAAAAATACTGAAATTCAGGATTTTTTAAAGCTTCTGCAGCGTCGGATGGTTCCATTTCACGCTGGTTTGCGAGCATTTGCAGCTGTTTAACGGTAAGGGCTGCTGTGGGGTTGACAGATTCGCCGTTGATGAAGAAAAACGAGTCTTTGAACAACATTTTAGTTTTCATGCACAAAGCAATGCCGCGTTCGCACAAAACGCTAATAATTTCAGGTATTTCCTGATCGTCTGTGTTGTTTACAAAATACACATGTGGCTTTGGTTCGGTCAGCATGCAAGCAATGCTGCCTCGAATTTTCTGGTTTTGCGCGGTGAAGTTCGATATTAGTTCAGCACCGAAATTCAGCATGTCGTCAGGAATTTCCGCGGGGTTTGTTTGTACGCCACGGCCGGGATCTGAAAACAGGGAATTTGCCATCACTGGGTCTTTCTCAACCTGATCGGCGAGATCGCGCAAAATACCGGCAAGCACTTCGGCTTTGCTTGGTGCCCGAAAGCCGATGCTCAGGGTTGAGCAAGGCCCTACGGCCACACCGTCATGCCCGTAGTTGGGGGGCAGGTACAGCATGTCACCTGGTTCCAAGAGAAATTCTTCTGTGGGCTGAAAATTTTTCAGGATTTTCAAGGGTACATTTTCTTCAAGTTCCCTGTCTTGAAGCGGACCAATTTTCCAGCGGCGCGTGCCGTGCATTTGCAGCAGGAATACGTCGTAAGAATCGTAATGGGGGCCAACGCCACCACCGTCGCTGGCCAAGCTCAGCATGACGTCATCCAGGCGCGCATCGGGGATGAATCGAAACTGTTGCAGCAAGTCATATGCTTCGGGCAAATGGTGGTCAATGCCTTGAATCAGCACGGTCCAGGCTTTTTGCGTCATGGCTGGCAATTCATCAAATGGACCGTGTTCAAGTGTCCAGCCGGCTTTGCCGTGTTGAATCAGTCGGCTTTCGATGTCTTCGTCCGATGCCATTTCAGCAATTGTTTCCACGTCGCACAACGGTTCGAATTGTGGGAAGGCTTGTTTGAAAAGGCGCGGCGTGGTGTGCCAGTCTTCTTTCATGAATTGTTCAACGGACACGCCGGCAATGTGGCTCAAGGGTTTAATCATGTTCTCGTACTTCAGGTTGGGTGATTTGTTGATTACGGGTATCATAGGCCACCTTAAAAGACTGCCCGCGGTTTGGGCGCTGATTTCTGGAGTTATGTACGATGATTGTTGAGCACGGCACAGTGGTGACCCTTGATTTTGAGCTGCGTGATGCGCAGGGTGAGTTGATTCAGGAACATGGTGGCGAGCCGATCATTTACCTGCACGGCAGCGAAAATGAGGTGTTCCCCAAATTGCAGGAAGCAGTGGAAGGCAAAGCAGTGGGTGATGAGGTTTTTGCCCAGTTGGAGCCTGAAGATGCATTTGGTGATTTTGATCCGGAACTGATGCGTGTCGAGGACGCTGACAGTTTTGCTGAAGACCTTGAAATCGGCATGCAACTTGAAGAAGTGCCTGTGGATGACGAAAATGAGCCGGATGAACAGGCCACCGAAGAGAACACCGGCTTTGGCCGCGTGTGGACGGTCACCGACATCGCCGAAGGCAAAGTGGTGCTGGATGGCAATCACCCCTTCGCGGGCATGGCTTTGCGCTACCACTTGAAGGTGCTGGACATTCGTGCCGCAAACGAGGAAGAAAAGGCGCAGGGAGCGGCTGCACAGTCGCTGTTCAGTGTGGCCCCCAATCCAGGTGCGGGCAAGTTGAACTGAGTCCGAACCATTGCCCGCTTAATTGTCGGGCTTGGCAGTTTCTGCGATGCTTTTTATGTTGAACGGCGAGCTGGCGCCCGGCCTTACCGTCACTTTCACCCAGGCGTTTACAAACGGGTGGCCCCAGCCTTCTGCCCTGTAAAACAGGGCGTTTGTGGCAGCTGAACCGCCGAATTGTTTCAGGTTTGGCCTGTCCCATTTATACCGGTGCGTATCGCCGTGTACCAGCAACACCGGGCGTCCGGTGTTGTCGATGTACTTCACCAATCTTTTCATGAAATCGTTGTAGCCATTGTTGTTCGGGCTGCCGGAACCATCAATCGGGTTGCCTTGAATGGCAATGACGGTTTCCGTGGGCGTGGCTTTGGCATTTGCAAACAGCTTTTCTGCGTCGCTTAACCAAGCGTTGATGGCATTCTGCCGTTTTTCAAGCAGGTGCTGAACTTCTGTTTTTTTCGTTTTCCTGGATTTGGGGTTTTCAAGGTCGTTGTTGCTGCCTGGCACGTTCAGGCTGACAAAAAGTGTGCTGCCGTGTTGCCACATCAGCTGTTCCGGGTAGGGGTGCGATGTTTGCTGGCGAACCGGGAAGGTGGTTTTTCCCAAGGTGGCTGGCTGCGTAAACGCCTGTTTGCGCAAAAACTCCAAACGTTCCCGGGATTTGAAGTTGCCGTTGGATTCACGATGGCAATCGGTCCATTCATTGTCGCCGGGAACGTACACCAAAGGCTTTTCACTTCGCCGTAGTTGATCAATGCGCCGTATCAGCAATTCATCGGTGCAGGGTTCAGCACCTCCCTTAATGTCGCCAATGTGCAGTATCCACTGTACATCCGGGTCGCTGTTGATGGTTTTGATCAAGCTGTCGGTGGCGGGTTCCAGCAGGTCGGTGTAAGGCTGGTCGCCCATCAAGGCAAAGCTGAAAGTGGTGGCTTGCGCCGTGCCAGCCTGACCGAGCAGCAGGGCTGCCGCACCCAACAGGGCCGCACAGGTTTTGGGCACTGTGCGGTGTGTGCTCAACCTTGCAGGCCTTTGAGCTGAAAAATCAGCTGCAGTGCCTCGCGTGGGCTTAGTTCATCGGGATCAATTTCGTTGAGCTTTTCGAGGATCAGGTGCACGTGCTGCGCATTTGCTGGCGGTTCAACTTCGGCTTCGGCTGGTAGGTCGAACAAATCGACTTGGGCAGTCATGGCCCGTTTTTCAGCTTCCAGTTGGTCCAATCGCTTTTGTGCATTTTTTACGACCAAGGCTGGCAAGCCAGCAAGCTTTGCCACCTGCAAGCCATAGCTTTGGCTGGCTGGGCCGGCTTCAATGCGGTGTAAAAATACTAGTTTGCCTTGGTGTTCGGTGGCCGACAAATGCACATTGAACACGCTGTCCAGTTCATTGCCCAGCGCGGTGATCTCAAAATAATGTGTGGCAAACAGTGTTAAACATTTGTTGGTGTTGGCCAGGCGTTTTGCAATTTCCCACGCCAATGACAAACCATCGAATGTGGAAGTGCCGCGCCCAATTTCATCCATGATGACCAAGCTGTGCGGCGTGGCCTGGCGAACAATGGTGGCGGCTTCGGTCATTTCCACCATGAAGGTGGAGCGGCCACCGGCCAGGTCGTCGGATGCGCCAATGCGTGTGAAAATTCGATCAAGCACGCCAATTTGTGCACTGGTTGCCGGCACAAAACTTCCCATGTGGGCCAGCAGCGCGATCAGCGCGGTTTGTCGCATGTAGGTGCTTTTGCCGCCCATGTTGGGGCCGGTGATCAGCGCCATGTGTTTGCCGGGGTGAAGGGCGCAGTCGTTCGGTGTGAATTGTTCCACTTGTACTTCCAGCACCGGGTGGCGGCCTTGCTGAATGTTCAGCAGGGCGTGGGGTACCATGTGTGGGCGTACCCAGTTTGCTTCGAAGGCCACAATGGCCAGTGCCGCCAAGGCATCCAGTTCCGACAATTCCCGTGCACAGCGCTGCAGGAACGGGGTGAATTGGCCAAGCCACACCATCAGGTTTTCGTAAATTACTTTTTCAAGGTTCAGGGCTTTGTCTTTCGCGGACAGCGCTTTTTCCTCAAAAGCTTTCAGTTCTTCGGTAATGTAGCGCTCGGCATTTTTCATGGTTTGTCGGCGAATGTAGTGCGCGGGCACTTTGTCGGCCTGCGCGCTGCTGACTTCGATATAAAAACCATGCACCCGGTTGAATTCGACTTTCAGGTTTGCAATGCCGGTGGCCTCGCGTTCCTGTTTCTCCAGTTCAATTAGAAACTGCCCGCTGCCGGTTTGAATGTTGCGCAATTCGTCCAGTTCAGCGTGGTAGCCATCGGCAATTACGCCGCCATCTCGAATCAGAACCGGCGGGTTGTCGGCCAAGGCCTGCATCAATTCGGCCTGCAACTCGGGTGGTGCCTGCAAGGCTTGTAAGGCAGTGTTGAATTCGCTGTCGCCAAAGCTTGCAATCAGTTCTGCCACCTGGGGCAGGGCTAGCAGGCTTTCGCGAAGCGCCAGCAAATCGCGAGGCTTGGCGGTTTGCATGGCCACGCGGCTGCTGATGCGTTCAATGTCTGCCATGGCGCGCAGTGTTTTGACCAAATCGAAGCATGCGGGTTCAGGTGCCTGGCCCAAGGTGCCAAGCAAATTCTGTATTTTGTTCTGCCGTGCCTCAATGGTGGCCATGTTGCGCAGGGGCTCTAATAGCCACTGGCGCAAG
This sequence comes from Limnobacter sp., assembly GCF_036846585.1. Taxonomy (GTDB): domain Bacteria; phylum Pseudomonadota; class Gammaproteobacteria; order Burkholderiales; family Burkholderiaceae_B; genus Limnobacter. Next base: position 4,880 of record NZ_DAIUBR010000058.1, read on the forward strand.
CGCCGTGCGCCCATGCCGCTGCCTGCGCGGTTGATGCGGGAAAACAGGGTGGGGGCAGGTTCGCCCCTCAGGGTTTCAGTCAATTCAAGGTTGCGACGGGCGGCTTCATCGAGCACCAGGAAGTCTTGCTCGTGTTCAACCTGAATGTCGGAAAGGTGCTTGAAGGTTTCAATGCTAAGGTGCGTTTCCTTGGCATACTGCAGGGCCGCACCCATGGCAGGCACGGCCAGTTTGGCTTTGTTCAGTTCCAGGCTTTCAAGGTTGGCGGCTTGCAGCACGCTTTGCAAATGGGTTTGGGCAAAGCCCGCATCGAAGTGCCACGCCGGGCGCTCAATGCATTGCGCGGTTGAACCGCTGATTTGGCTTTGCTGCGCCCACGTGCGGTTGTTCACCAGCACTTCGGCGGCATTGAAACGACTCAAATGCGCTGCCAGTGCACCCGAATCACATTCCAGCAAGCGGATTGAACCCGCAGAAAGTGCCAAACAGGCCACGCCCCAATATTTGCCGTCTTCGGAATACAGGCTGAGCAGGGTTTTGTTTTCCTGATCGGGCAGCAGGGTTGATTCGGTGAGTGTGCCTGGTGTAACCACCCGCGCAACCCTGCGCTCCATGGGGCCTTTCGTCAGGCCCGGTGTGCCCACCTGCTCGCAAATGGCCACTGAATGCCCCAGTGCAACCAGTTTGGCAAGGTACTGGTCGGCGGCATGAAATGGCACGCCCGCCATGGGAATGGGTTGGCCGGCTGATTGGCCACGGTGGGTGAGGGTGATGCGCAACAGCTGGGCAGCCAGTTGGGCGTCGTCGAAAAACAGCTCGTAAAAATCGCCCATGCGATAGAAAAGCAGCTTGTCGGGGTACTCGGCTTTCAGCGTGAGGTACTGCTGCATCATCGGCGTGTGGCTTTCAAACGCCTGTGATGCGGCCTGGTTGTGTGTACTCGCTTGTTTGCTCAACTGGGTACCTGTTTGTTTTATTTGAAGCTCAGCAGGTATTGAAGGGCTTTCGGGTTTCCGGCAATTGCATCGCCGCTTTCCATGAATGTGTTGTTGCCTTCGGGGTCGGTAATCAAGCCGCCCGCTTCAGAAACAAGCAATACGCCGGTTGCCAAATCCCAGGGCTTCAGACCAAAACACATGTAGCCATCCAGGCGACCGCAGGCCACGTAGGCCAGGTCAAGCACGGCAGAACCCGATTTGCGAATGCCGGCGGTGCTTTCTGTCATTGCCAGCATTTTGCGCTTAACGCCTTGTGAGCCTTCGCTTTGGCCTGCCGGGAAGGCAAAGCCGACCAGAAATTCATTGGGCTTGCTGCGTTTGGAAACACGAATGCGGCGGTTGTTCAAAAACGCGCCTTCGCCTTTGGAGGCAGTAAACAGGTCGTTGGTGGCCGGGTTGTACACCACGAGGGTAAGGTCCTGCCGGCCATCGACCGCGAAG
>NZ_DAIUBR010000059.1:0-6294 GCF_036846585.1 Limnobacter sp.
GGCATGGACCAATGAAACGGAAATTACGCTGACAGAAAACACCAGCGTTGAATAAACCTGTTTGTACAACTTCACGTCTGTCCCCTGCTTTTTGTTGGTCTGCACTATCTTTATACTCTACCCCTCCCTATCCAGAACGGATTCACCCCGCAGTGCGTGCACACTGCGGGGTGAAAAGGTACTTCGATTGCCGACTGCCCGATTGCTTATTGACCGATCAAACCGCCATCCGTGCGTGTCAGCACAATGGTGGCTGAACGCGGGCGGTTGCCCACAGCAGGCGAGGTTCCCGCAGGTGGATTGCCAAAGGTGCCATCGGCCAGGGTGTAAGGCCATGCGCTGCTTGGCGCGACTGTCAGGTCGCTGGTGCGCTCGCCGGGGTGCTGAATGTTGATGAACAAGGCCTTGCCATCAGGGCTTTCAGTCAAACCGGTGATTTCACACTCCTTGGGGCCCACCACCAAACGGCGCAAGGTACCCAAGGCCCCCACGCGTGTATCAACCGTGCCGCCGCCGTTGGGGTTGGTCACGGTCACCGTGCTGCCATCGCCCACTTGACCCGGAACCGCAGCCACCAACATGCAGTTGGTGGTGTCGGTGAACGCACCGTCGTCAGTTTGAATGTACAGCACGCCTGTTTTTCCAGAGAACCACAAACCATCGGGGCTGGACAATACGTTTTCCGCTGTCAAACCAGACAGGTTCACGTTCGGATTTGTCAGGTCGTCGCTTTCGGCAGCAAACAGGTACACGTCCCAGGCAAAACCAATGGCAGCGGGGTTGCTGGCATCTTCTTTCCAGCGAATGACGTGACCATTGACGTTGCCAAAACTGCCGGAATCGCCCACGCCATCACCGTTGGTGTCGGTGTCAAAGTAAGTCCGTGGGTTGGCGGGATCAGCGACCGTGCGGCTGGTATTGTTGGTCAGGGTCATGTAGACCTCGCCGTTGCGCGGGTTCACGCCGCCCCATTCCGGGCGGTCCATTGGTGTGCCGCCAGCAATGTCAGCAATAATGCGGGTATTCAGGTACTGGTCGGTTGTTCCACCTACGGTGTAGCTGGTACCTGCTGAAGGGTTCAATGTGCCACTGCCTCGAACCGGGGCTTGAACGGTGCCTGCAGTCACTGTGGCCAGGTCGAGCCAGTCACCGGTGAAATCAGCATCGAACTTGGCAACATACAACTTGCCGTTGTCGAGGTACTTGTCGCCAGATTGCAGACCGCCTGTTGCGTCTGCCGGATCCCAATTTGCAGCGGACACGAACTTGTAGATGTATTCGAAACGGGAATCACAACCCATGTAATACACAATGGGCTTGCCAGCCTCTACGGGGCCTACCCAGGCACCTTCGTGTGCAAAACGGCCCATGGCAGTGCGCTTCCTGGGTGTGCTGTTGGGGCGGAAAGGATCAATTTCAACGTTCCAGCCATACGTGAAAATGGCATTGCGGTAGTCTTCGGCAGCCGAAGCACCGCTGATGGTGATGTTCCAGCGGCTAAACGGTTCACCAATCTGCCCGGTTTCGTCGGCAGTGGCCCAGCCTTCACGGCTGGTTTGGCTTGATGAAATGCCGTAGCGACGCAGCGAGGCAATTTCATTGGTGCTTCGGCCCGTGTCATTGGCATTTGCGAAATAGCCTTCCCAGTTTTCTTCACAGGCCAGATAAGTGCCCCATGGGGTGTAGCCAGAGGCACAGTTGTTGATGGTGCCGCGTGTGCGTGTGCCGGCCGGGGAGTACTTGGTGACCATGGCCGCGTTGCTGCGCAGGGGGCCACTGATTTCCATGTCGGTAAAGGTGTGGATGCGGCGGTTAAACACGCTGTTTTGCACCACGCTGTATTGGCCGTCGCTGCCGCGACGCACTTCAACCACGGAAACGCCGTGAATGTACATTTCTTTCAACGATTCATTGGCATCGCGCACACCAGCCACTGTGGTGGCACCATTGGCGTGCAGGAAAATCTCGGTAATGGCTTCGTGGTTGATCACGAGCAAACCGCGTGCACTTTCTTCAGAATCCCAGGCGTTGTCAGCACCCAGGCCAAAGAAGTACATGCCGTCGTGATGATCACCTGCGCGGAACTGGAATTCTTCCGGGTTGTTGGCCGCGTCTGTGCCATCGTTTGCATAAGCGGAAACGCCTGAAGCAATAGGATCGCCCAGCTTGTAAAGCACCCGGAATTGATAACCGTCAGCAACCTGGACCGAATCTGCCAGACTAAGCGGCGTGGAACTGAAACCCACGGCATTTAACTGAGTGCTTCCACCAGTTCCGGGGCTTGCAACAGCACCATCGCCACCGCCGCAACCGGCCAACCCGAGAAACCCCATAGCGGCTACGCCCATGGAGCCCTTCAGCACATTGCGACGGGCGGGGTTTTCAAGCTGCTTGTTGATGATTTGCTGGAATGTGGGGCTGGAAAGGACTTCCATTTCTTTTTTGCTGAGTGATGACATCTCGACCTCCGTTTAAGACCGGACGATTGTCGAATGACCAAGTTACAGCTTCATGAGTTTTTTTTTACGACAATGTGTCAGCTTGAACAGTTGCTGAACAAAGCTGGGAGCGGGTCTTCTGCTTTTCGCCAGAAGCGCCTTGTTTGCGCCGAAAGTTCGTGGCAAACTTGAACGCCAAGCGATTGATTCCATTGGAGGTAGTACGCAGATGTTGAATCAAACCCACGATGTTCCCAGGCGCAAACAAACCTTGGACAAAGAAAGCAGCATCAGGCAAAAGATCTGGAAACTGTGGTTGATCATATTTGCGGTGGGTCTTGCAGCCGCTTTCACAACCAGCCTTGGCCATGCAGGCGAACCCGAAGACCGGCAAGAAACCCGGGCAGTGATCGAAGCCCAACTGGAAGCCTTCAAGCAGGGCGACAGCGCAAAAGCCTTTTCTTATGCAACCCCCAATATTCAAACCATGTTTGGCGACGCTGAAACCTTCATGCAAATGGTGCGTGAGGGCTACGATGTGGTGCTGCAACCAGCCCTGGTGCGCTTCGTGAAATTTCAAACCGATGGAACGAATGCTCTACATGCGGTGCAAATGATCGACCGACAAAAAACGCTTTGGAACGTATACTACGTGTTGCAAAGGCGCGAGGACGGCACCTGGAGAATTTCCAGCTGCGAGACCGAGAAGGCTGAAACCGACCTGATTTGACATGACCACTGACGCAGTAACCCCGATTTGTAACATCGCCCTGACCGATGCAGCCCAGGAACGTATTCTGGACCTGCGCGACAACATGCACAAACCTGCGATGATTCGCCTGTACGTGCAGGGGGGCGGCTGCTCGGGGTTTGAGTACAAAATCGACCTGGCCCGTGAAACAGACGAGGACGACATTCTGGTGCAGATCAACCCCTACATTCACATTTACGTGGACCAGGTCAGCGCGCCGTACCTGGAGGGAACGACTATCGATTACGAGGCACACGCATTGGCCTCGCGATTCGTGTTCAACAACCCGCAGGCGACAAGTACGTGCGGGTGCGGGTCGAGCTTTTCGGTCGAATAAACCACCCAACTGTTTCTGGTTCTATACAAAAGTTAAAAAATGTATAGAATGGGAAACACTATGCCAGCCCAACTGGTGACTTTTTTGAACAGGCTGCGCAATTCTGTTTGATCGAGAGATCAGCGGTACTTGACTTCTTCTTTGAACTCGCTGTACCTCGCTTCCCGTTTCACTTTGCAATCACCATCGCGATATTCCTCTTTCCAAGGTGCATCGGCCACCGGCGAAAAACCGCCTTCACACTTCACTTCTTTTTTGTACTCGAACGGCTTGGATTCGATTTTGATGAGACAAGGACCATCCCAGTATTCCTGCTTGCTTCGTTCCCAATAACCATAATCGCCACCCCAAGCAAACGCTGAGGATGCAGTGAATGCGAAAGTGACCACCAAGGCGGTAAATACTTGACACGGCTTCATGGGTGCTGCCCGAATGCGATTGGATATGGAGGAGTAATAACGAGTGGATGAAGGGGGGTATTACCGCCGTAGTTGAGCCGCTGGTTGCCTTTGAATTTAAAGCTGATCAAAATTACTCTTCGACAAACACTCTAAACGATAAAGGATCTTTAACCGAAAATCGCCCAGCATCTACATCCACGATTAGGTTGTAACAGTCACATGAAACGGCATTTTTGGGCTGAGAATTCAACACCGAACCGCACTTCAAACATTCGTAGCGTACGTTCATACCGACAGGCGGTGAATCAATGCGAAAATTTTTAATGTAAACTTTTTTTATCAAAATAAACTCCGTCTAATTTAACTGCCTGGAATTTCTCGTCCAATCACTTCAATTTGGCCACTATCAATATATTTTTGAATTGGCAGAGGTATCTCATGCTGAATGCCTCCTCCCAACTCACCAAAATACGGAGCAGCAGGGCCACTTGGAACCTCCGGAATTTCCTTGACGACTTTATATACGGAAAGTGGTCGAGCATCTGTGCCTGGAGGCAAAGCTCTCATCGGATATGGAACATCCTTGGGAGCAACAAAGGTCCCATAGTCACGGAATACGCCATTCTCACCAACAAAGCCGCCGTAACGACTTATTTCATACCCTTCTGGCAATGTCTGATTCACTGGAGCTTTAGCAAATCCTCGATTCGGCGGCCAGTAAAGCTGTAACCTACATTCATCTTTGCTACTCAACCCCCACGGATCCACCCATGTCATGGGGTTGGGTGCGTACTGGTAGGCATTCATTCCGCCCAGCAAGCCGATCGGGTCTTGCGTGGTGAACTGCCCGCATTCGACGGTCGTAATACCGATGCCGGTTGTAGTGTAGCCCTGTTTTGCTATCGAAGTATTGGCCCTGAAACCGCAGTGGGTTGTCCACTTCGTTCACGTGCGCAAGGGCAAGTGCGCCGTAGGTTTTGAAGCTGGCTGACCACACCACTTGCGCACGGGCGTTGGTGATTTCTCGCGGCGTGCCGATGTGGTCGGTGTGGTAGTGAAACACCTCGTTGTTTTGAACCAGTGCCAGTGGTTTGAAGCTGAAGGGTTCAAACAAATACGTGCGGCTGGGGCGTTCTGAATTGCTGTTTAACTCACCCAGCAATACGTCACCGTTCCAGTAAAAATGCGTGTTGCCGCTTTCACTGGTTTTCGAAATCCGTCTGCCCAGTGCGTCGTAGGCGTAGCGGGTTACAACACCTGCAACATTGACTTCCACCAGCTGGTTTTGGGCGTTGTAACTGTAGCGGGTTACTTGCCCCTGGCGTGGGCCGCGTTCGACAATTTCTTCGGTGCGGTTGCCGCGTTCGTCGTAGGTGAACCTTCGCATGCCTTGACGCTTTAGCCGGTTGCCCGGTGCTTGCTGGGGCCTGCGGGCGTTGGGGCTGGAAGGTTTGGAGCCCTAAGTGCGCGGCATCTTCAGCGTCACCGTGCGTGGCTTTTAGCAGACGCTTTTGCATCTGATTGCTTACCTAAGGACTTACAGCTCTCCATCAAATTAATAGCCATTATTAAAACTCGCTTACGCGGAATTTTGCAGGCTTCAAGTTTCACCTCAAAGAATCGTATAACTCTCGCCTTAGCATTTCTAATTGATTATTTTCATCTATCAGCGGCTTACCATTTTCATAAAAAACAAAATCTGAAAAGGACCCCATTCCGCCGAAAATTCGTCTGAGCTGGGCCTTAACATTAGCGCGCTCCAGGTCATTCACGCAATCATTTAAAGACTGCTGAAAAGACCTAAAGGACTTAGACCAGTTAGTCTCTTGTGTCGCTTCAAGCAAGACTATGATCTCTTGTAAAATCAATTCGGTGCTTTTCATTTTTATATTCCCATCACTTTAAAGGCCAACTTTCCAAAACTTCCACACCTTCAAGCAGCCACGGTTTCTGAACTACGATTTGTTGTGTTCCTCCCACATAATGACCTCCCTGCGAGGCTACCCGACCAGTATGAACAGTCGTTCCCTTGGGAATCTTAATTTTAAAACCTGTATCTATGGGTGATTTCGCTCCTCCGGGCCACTCCGGCAACACAGCTTTATCAATTCGAGTTTGTATTTCGCTCACAGGAGCGTCCCTGGAAAAGAATTGACCAAGCGGTCTATCAGACGTACCCGCTCTGTACAACACCAAATCCTCATCCAGAACACGGGAAGAGTAACGTCCACCTTCAAATGTGCCTGCGAGATCATCCGGCAGTCGCTCTAATTTTTTAGCTTGTTCATTCTGAACAACCTGATCTTTACAACTCAACCCCCACGGATCCACCCATGTCATGGGGTTCGGTGCGTACTGGTAGGCGTT
>NZ_DAIUBR010000060.1:0-4707 GCF_036846585.1 Limnobacter sp.
TCCAGGTTGGTGCGGGTGGCGGTTTCTTCGATGTCGCCGCCCTTGATGGCGCGTGCCGAGTTCACGTCCACGGCCACCAGCGCTTCGGTCTGGTCGATCACGATGGCGCCGCCCGAGGGCAGGTTCACCGTGCGGCTGTAGGCGGTTTCGATCTGGTGTTCGATCTGGAAGCGGCTGAACAGCGGCGCGTCGTCGCGGTAGCGCTTCACGCGGTGCCCGTGCTCGGGCATCACGTGGTTCATGAACTGGTGGGCCTGCTCGAAGATGTCGTCCGTGTCGATCAGGATTTCGCCAATGTCGCTGTTGAAGTAGTCGCGAATGGCACGAATCACCAAGCTGGATTCCTGGTAGATCAGGTAAGCGCCTTTGCCGCCTTTGGTGGCGCCATCAATGGCGGTCCACAGCTTCAGCAGGTAGTTCAGGTCCCATTGCAGCTCGTTCGCGTCGCGGCCAATGCCGGCGGTGCGGGCGATGATGCTCATGCCGTTGGGGTATTCCAGCTGGTCGAGGGCTGCTTTGAGCTCCTGGCGGTCTTCGCCTTCGATGCGGCGGCTCACGCCACCGCCGCGTGGGTTGTTGGGCATCAGCACCACATAGCGGCCAGCCAGGCTGACGAAGGTGGTGAGGGCTGCGCCTTTGTTGCCGCGTTCTTCTTTTTCAACCTGGACCAGCAGTTCCTGGCCTTCTTTGATCACGTCCTGGATGCGGGCCTGGCTGACCGACACACCGGGTGCAAAGTATTGGCGTGAGATTTCTTTGAAAGGCAAAAAACCGTGGCGGTCTTCGCCGTAGTCCACAAAGCAGGCTTCCAGGCTGGGCTCGACGCGGGTGACCACGGCTTTGTAGATGTTGCCTTTGCGCTGTTCGCGCCCTTCGATTTCAATTTCGTAATCGAGCAGTTTTTGCCCGTTGACGATGGCCAGCCGACGCTCTTCAGCCTGCGTGGCGTTGATCAGCATTCTTTTCATGGTGCGGAGTCCTTCGCGTTGTCATGGTTCACGTGAAAGCCACCTGCTCAAAGCAGATGGCCTGTGGGCCACTGGTGCGTCGAAAACAGCGAACGAGGGGGGAATTGCCGGAGAGCCTTCGGCGCGTCAGACACTGTCACGAGTGGTTGATACCACTGTGTCTGGGACGCGTGCCGGGGCATGGGCGCGTGATGGAGTGGGATTGAGCCAGAAACCTGGCCCCTGTTTGTTCAACATGGGTTCACTTCGCATCGCCACCCAGCTGTTGGTGCGTCTGGGTGGTTGGGGGTATTCCGTGGTCGTGTTCGCGGGCGGTTTCGACGATCCGACCGCTGCCACAGGTGGTCAAGGCTCGGCGTTTCCAAGCACGTGTTGAGGACCGGGCAGCGGGTGGCATCTTCTTTGCCAGGTGTGCACGGGGTGGTGGGCCTTAAACTTCAAGGCAAATCAACCACTTACGAAGCGTGCCTGGCGATCTGAATTATAGGCGCTGGCCCACCGCTTCCTCAGCCGTCGGGTTTACCCGCAGACAGGATTTCGTTTGAATGCGCCACAGGTCCTCCACCTCACGGTGGATGAAGATGCAGCCGGCCAACGGTTGGACAATTTTTTGTTCCGCCATTTGAAAGGTGTGCCCAAAACCCACGTTTACCGAATCGTGCGATCGGGGGAAGTTCGGTTGAACAAAGGACGTGTCGGGGCTGAGCACAAATTGGTGGCGGGCGATGTGGTGCGGGTTCCGCCTGTGCGGGTGTCGGCAGAGCCGCAGCCGTCCACCGCCCATGTGCCTGCACGGGAATTCCCGGTCTTGTTTGAAGACGACGCATTTTTGGCCATCCACAAACCGGCAGGCGTGGCGGTGCACGGCGGCAGCGGTGTCAGTTCTGGGGGGATCGAGCAGTTGCGCCAGGCGCGTCCCCAAGCCCGTTGCTTGGAATTGGTGCACCGGTTGGACAGGGAAACCAGTGGTGTGTTGCTGATTGCCAAAAAACGCAGTGCATTGCGGCAGTTGCAAGACCAATTCCGGGAGCGTGTCACGGGCAAAACCTATTTGGCTTTGGTGAAAGGTGTGTGGCCAGTCAACCGAAAAGTGCTGGACCAGCCTTTGCACAAATACCTGTTGCCCGATGGCGAGCGTCGCGTGAAAGTGGTAGCGGCCGACCACCCCGATGGCATGCGAAGTGTGACTTTGGTTCAGGTGGTGGCCCAAGTAAACGACCCTGCGGAACTGCAGGTAGAAGACCTGTTGGGTTGCAGTTTGCTGGCGGTCACCATCAAAACGGGGCGAACACACCAGATTCGCGTGCATTTGTCACACGCAGGCCATGTGATTGCGGGGGATGACAAGTACGGTGATTTCGAATGGAACCGTGCGCTGGTCAAAGCCGGCCACAAGCGCATGTTTTTGCATGCGTGGAAATTGGCTTTGAACCATCCTGTCAGTCAACAAGCAATGGAATTGCAGGCAGCGTTGCCGCTGGAATTGCGGAATATGTTGCCAACGGCCCAATCCATTTGAGGTCAGGTGGGTGGGCGTGGGTGAAATGGATTGATTTGTTGGATAGAATTAAAGCCGAACTCCGTTGGGTAACGAGTTTTGAATTCAAATTTTTCCAAAGGAAATCAATTGTCCACCTACCTCGAACTCAAAGCGCAAGCAGAAGCCATCATGGCGCAGGCCGAAGCGGCCCGCAAAACCGAATTGGCTGATGTTATCCAAGGCATCAAAGCCAAAGTGAAAGAATTCGGTTTGACTGCTGCCGATTTGGGTCTGGATGGCGCGGTTGCAGCGGGTCCCCGCAAAGCCGCTGTGAAAAGCAAGTCCACTGCGCCAGCCAAATACCGTGGCCCGAACGGTGAGTTGTGGGCCGGTGGATTGGGTCGCAAACCCGAGTGGGTGCGGGCGGTGCTGGCCGAAGGCAAAAACATCGACGACTATCTGATTTGATGCACCAATCCCACACACAACCCGGCCACCGTGCCGGGTTTTGTGTTTTTGGGTGTCACTTGTGTGTGTGGGCCTCCGATCGGATGGGCGGCGAAGGCACAATTCCCAATCGCCCACATCCCACGCCCGACCATGCAGCCCAGCCCGCGCCGTCAGTTTGATCTCATTGCCTTCGATTGGGATGGCACCTTGTTCGATTCAACGGCCATCATCACCCGGTGCATTCAGGCCGCCGTGGTGGATGTGGGGGGCGCACGGCCCACCGACCAAGCCGCGTCTTATGTGATTGGCCTGGGCCTGATGCAGGCGCTGGCGCACGCTGCCCCTGATGTGCCACCGGCGCGTTACCCCGAGTTGGGCGAACGCTACCGACACCATTACTTGTTGCACCAGAACGACATCAGCCTGTTCGACGGCGTGTTGCCTTTGCTGGCTGCGTTGAAGGCCCGCCAACACCGGTTGGCCGTGGCCACCGGCAAGAGCCGGCGTGGGCTGGACGAGGCCCTGCTGGCGGTGGAGCTTCAAGGTTTGTTTGATGCGTCCCGCACGGCCGATGAAACCGCCGGCAAGCCCCATCCCCGGATGGTGTTTGAGCTGATGGCGCAATTGGGTGTGCCGCCCGAGCGCACTTTGGTGGTGGGTGACACCACCCACGATTTGCAAATGGCCTTGAACGCCGGCTGTGCCAGCGTTGCCGTGAGTTACGGGGCCCACGAGCCCAGCGCCTTTGCGACTTTGAACCCTTTGGTGGTGGCGCATTCGGTGGCCGAGCTGAGCCAGTGGCTGCTGGCCAATGCCTGACCCCATGGCCCATTTTTCTGCCGATGATGACGGGCAATGGGTGCCCCTGTGTCCCGCGGTCGCGCTGGTGGAAGGGGGTCCTGCGGTGCCGTTTGACGTGGTGTACATGGGGCAAAGTTGCCGCGCGTTTGCAGTGCGCCACCGTGGGCAGGTGCAAGCCTATCTCAACCGTTGTACGCATGTGCCCATGGAGTTGGATTGGCAGCCCAACCAGGTGTTCGACATCACCGGTCGCTGGTTGCTGTGTGCCACCCATGGCGCTGTGTACCGCCCAGACACGGGGGCGTGTGCCGGTGGGCCATGCCGGGGCGGGTTGGTGAAAATTCAACTCGGTGAGCAAGGGGGCGCGGTGCACTGGCGTACACAATACAAAGTGCAACCGCCCGCAGGTGTGGTGTGACCTCTGTGGGGCCAAATCATTAACAAAATTGCCATCTGGCGCTTGATGGTATTCAAAAGTTAGCTATGAATAAAGAAGAATCTACGCCTGTCTCTGAGGTGGGTTGGGAGCGCAAAACCTTGGAGAAGTTGGCGTTTTCGATGCTGGAAGAGCAGCGCTTGGCCCGGCGCTGGAAGATGTTCTGGCGCTTCGTGTGGTTGGCCGTGGCCGGTGTGGCCGTTTGGATGGGGGTGGCCAAAACCCCCTCTGCGTCGGCCCCCACGACCCCCCACACGGCCATGATCGAGATCAAGGGTGAAATCGGCGCGGGTGTGGATGCCAGCGCCCTCAACATCCTGGATTCTTTGCGTTCTGCGTTCGAAGATGAAGGCGCACAGGCGGTGGTGCTCGTCATTGATTCACCCGGTGGCAGTCCGGTGCAGGCGGGCATGGTCAACGATGAAATCATGCGGCTGAAAGAGCTGCACAAAAAGCCGGTTTACGCGGTGGTGGAAGACACGTGTGCATCGGCGGCGTACTACATCGCATCGGCTGCCGATGAGATTTACGTGGACAAAGCCAGCATCGTGGGCAGCATCGGTGTGCTTATG
>NZ_DAIUBR010000061.1:0-3233 GCF_036846585.1 Limnobacter sp.
GCTGTGGCACAAAGGCAAACAACCAGGGCACATCGTCTTGAACCAGGTCGGTCATCTGCGAAATGATTTGCGCGCGTTCCTCATTGTTTGGCATGGTTTTCATGCGTTCGAACATGGCGTCGTATTGGGTATTTAAATAGTTGGATGCGTTCTCACCGGCAGTTTTCGCGCGGCTGTTGGGGCCATAGAGCAGGAATAAAAAGTTTTCAGGATCGGGGTAATCGGCATTCCAGCCCAAAAAGAAAAGTTGTGCATTGCCCTTGCGGATTTTTTCCTGAAAACGGTTCCAGTCTGTGGCGCGAATGTCCAGCTGCATGTTCAACTTCGCGAATTGTTTGCGGTACCAGTCAAAGCGCGCCTTGTCGCCGGGGCCACCGCCCGTGGTGTCCAGTGCCAGGGTCAAGGGTTGACCGGTTTTCGAGTCCATGCCGTTGTCGTAACCGGCCCGTTTCAGCAGGGCCAAGGCCTCTTCAATCGGCTTGCGCACAGGTTTTCCATCGACAATGTTGTACACCTGTGTGTTGTAACCGGCCTCGCCTTGCTCAAACCCAAACAGACCCGGCGGCACAGGTCCGTGCGCGGGCACTGCTCGACCGTTGGTGAAAATCTGCGAGAATTCTTCCCAGTCCACCGCAATGGCAATGGCTTGCCTTAACAATTTTGCGCGTCGGGCGTCTTCGGGTGAATTGCCAGGCCCCACCACAGGATCTAACCAGTTGAAGCCCAGATAAAACATGCTGGTCGCCAGCGAGGTTTCCAGGCGAATGCCCTTTTCTTCCATGTCGGCAGTCAAGGCTGCATCGCCATCGGAACTGGCTCGAATGGCCTGATCGAAGGTGTCTGCACTGACCCCTGATGTGTCGTAATACCCCTGCAGGAATTTATTCCAATACGGGATGCCCTCCTTCTCGCGGGTAAACACCACGCGGTCAATGAATGGCATGGTTTTGCCCGCATCGGCCAGCAAACCCTTGGCCTCGTCTTCTGGCTCACCCTCGGAAGGGTAAAGCTCGCCCCGGTGGTTGGGGTTGCGCGACAACACCATTCGGGAATTCGGGTCGTTTTCGGTCAGCATGTAGGCACCGGTTCCTACAGGCCACCAATCCAGCACCAGGTTGTTGTCTACAAATCCTTTCTGGCTGTAAAAGGCATCCACCTCCCAGGCAATGGGCGAGAAAAACGGCATGGCCAGCCAGTAAATGAACTGGGGGTATTTGCCATTCACGCGAATTTCAAGAGTATGGTCGTCAATCGCTTTGGCACCGGGTAAATCGAATTTGCGCAAATCAAGCCACGGCAAATCGGCAGTGGCAGGCGGAAAGGTGTTGCCTGTTTCTTTCTGGATTTGCGCCTTCAACGCGTTGTCGTGTTCTTGCAAGGTTTTTGCAAGTTCGCCCAAACCAAGCACGTATGCACCCATGTGGCCAAGAATGGGCGACACAATCCGCGAACTGGCCAGGCGCTTGATTTCATACACATAATCGTGGGCAGTCAGTTCACGCGTGCCCTGCTTTTCAAACTGCAACGGGCTGCTGAACTTACTCGCTTCATCGCCCAGTTGGTGGTACAGAAAGTTGCCTTGGGTGTCTTTCGCGAAGGCAGGGTGTGGCTGGTACAAAATACCGGGCTTTAGCTTGATGGTGTACACACTGGTTTTCACGGCGTCCAGCGGCGCATCCTCGGGCAACACATTGCCCGCGTCATCAAGGTACACGGGTGTTGGCATGTCAGCGGCGGCCAAGGGCTCTAGCTGGTAGGGGCGTTTCAGGTAATGGTACTGAAACAGTGGTTCATAAATTTGGTAGGTGAATTCTGCTTCGTCAGAAGTGTACGACTGCGCCGGGTCCAAGTGCTTGGGGCGTGCCGTGAAGGCGGTGTAATGGGTGTTGAGTTTTTTGTCGTCAGCAGTTTCAACGTAGGGGTTGTTGGGCGCTTTGCCACACGCAGCCAGCGACAGACACAAGGCCGCTGCCACCGTTACTGCGAAACTGCCTGCTGTGCCACCGAAAACTGCCAAAAAACCACCCTCGCACTGTTGTTTTTTTAGATGGCTTATTTAACCACGCCATTTGCGTTCGGGGCCAGTGTCTGCGTGAATCCAGCCACCTTTTGCGCCAACCCGGAAATAGAAGCCCACGCCACCGGCACGGAACCCCTCAACAAGTTCGCCAAGTACTTTGGGGTGCAGGCCGGGCAGGCGGAAATCAACTGCCTGCCCTTTCAGGTGCAGGGAATTGCGGGCTGCGGGCAAGCCCGCTTCAATCAAACGGGAATTGGTTTTGGCGCTGCGATAGCCCGAGGTAATCTCAACGGGAGCCGAGAAGCCATAGCGACGAACGAATGCCTGTGCTGCCCACAAGGTGTCGATAATTTGCGTGTCCATGCGGAAAACCTGATTTGCTTGCACGTCCCGAAGCAAACCGCAAATCTGCTCGTAGGCGATTGGGTTAAGATGTCCGTCTTTCCAGTAGGTAATGTTCAAGCGCTCGCCCGATTGTGGGCGTACCATTTCAAGGGTGCGTGGTTGCAGCCAAAATGTCAGATCAACCAGACCCGGATCGAACAGGTCAGGCGGTGGAAGCAGATCGGAACCAGCGGCCAAAACACCCCGGTTCAAAAAGGGTTCTACCGAGCCAATAATGGCCAAAGTACTTACCGCTTTGATGAATGATCGCCGGTCGAAATTGTGCATTGCCATAACTGATAACCGTAACTTAAGAATTTACTTGAACTTATAATATGAGTTCTTTGAAAAAAAGTCATTAATCCATGTCTAAAGATCACCAAAACCAAACCATTCGCACCCGTTTTGCACCCAGCCCTACCGGCTATTTGCATTTGGGTGGTGCCAGAACCGCCTTGTACAGTTGGGCATTTGCCCGCCACCACAAGGGGCAGTTCATTCTTCGCGTGGAAGACACCGATGTTGAACGATCCACTCCGGAGGCCGTGCAGGCCATCATGGACGGCATGGCATGGCTGAACCTGGATTACGACGAAGGCCCGTTTTTTCAAATGCAGCGCATGGACCGTTACCGGGCCATGATCGACAAATTGCTTGAAAAAGGCGATGCCTACCTTTGCTACTGTACGCAAGAAGAATTGAATCAAATGCGTGAAAAGCAACGGGAAAATGGCCAGCGCATTCGTTATGACGGCACCTGGCGCCCCGAGGCAGGCAAAGTGCTGCCCACCCCACCCGCTGAAGCAAAGCCTGTGGTGCGCTTCAAGAA
>NZ_DAIUBR010000062.1:0-2657 GCF_036846585.1 Limnobacter sp.
ACCCTCCCCAACAGCAATACACGTGCAGCACTTCCTGCCATTGAACACATCGGTGTTGAATCAGCCAGTGTTCTGAAGCCGGGGCACGCTGCGCAATCCAATCAGCACACGCACTTCATCGTGCACGCGTTGAACCTGGATCTTGAAGCGGGAAACCGCGTTGGCATCATTGGGCCCACAGGTTCCGGTAAAACATCTGTGCTTAAACTGCTCGCCCGGCAACTTCAATGCGACCAAGGGCAAGTCCGCGTGAACCACCTTGCAGTTGACCACTACCACCCCAGCGAATTCAGCAGCAAAGTAGGCTATGCCACACAACCCCCCATGCTGATCAAAGGCACATTGCTGGACAACATCCGCTTCATGCGACCGCACATTGACACGGCCAACTGCTGGCAAATACTTGAAAAACTCGGCATGAAAGAATGGGTAGAACAACACCCTGACGGCATCCACATGCACATTGAAAACCAGGGCAGCAACCTGTCTTCCGGCCAAAAACAGGGTGTGTCAATTTGCAGGGCATTGGCCGGCAACCCAGAACTGATTTTGCTCGACGAACCCACCGTGTGTCTGGACCAGTTCATGGAAAACCGTCTTGTTCAATATCTTCAACAACTGCGCGAAAACACCATCCTCGTGTTTACCACACACAAACTGGGTTTGCTGGCCTGTGCAAATTCGCTGGTGCTGATGAACCAGGGACAAATTCGCGCACAGGGTCAGAAAGCCGAAGTGCTTCACGCCGCCAACGCCCTTGCAAAAAGCCGCGAGCGCAGCGCAGGGGCAAAGCCATGAACATCAAGTCTGCAGTAAAGCAGGTGGTCAACTGGACAATGGGTCGAACAGATGCACACCAGATGCCCGAAGAGGCCACACTGGATCAATCCCGTCTGTGGATTGAGCAACAGGTACTAACCAAAAGGCTGGTGCACTGCTGCGCAATCACTTTGCTTGGCTTGCTGGGCTGGTCAGCCATTGCAACTGTGCCGCAGGCCGCGCAAGGCGAAGCAAGGGTGGTGCCCTCGCAGCGTTTGCAGGTGATACAGGCCGTGGACGGCGGGGTGATCAACCAGGTGTTTGTGCGTGAAGGCGAACTGGTGAAAGCGGGCGACAAACTGGTACAAATTGACATCACCCGTTTTTCGTCAAGCCTGAAGGAAAAAGAAGCCATTGATGCATCGTTTCAGTTTCGTGAAGCCCGGCTACTGGCGCAATTGAACAACACCCAACTGACCCTGCCGGAGGATTTGATCAAACAATACCCGGACCTGTTTTTACAAGAATCGAAATTGCTGCAAAGCAAGCTGCAGGAATGGACAGCACAAACCCAGATTTACGAACAACAACTCGACCAGCGCCAACGCGAACTGGACGAAGCACAAAGCAATGCCGCTGCCGCAAAACGCAGCCTTGAAAGTTCGGAACAGGAACTGGCCAGCATGCGGCCATTGCTGAAAAGCGGCGCTGTATCACCTATCGAAATACTGCGCCTTGAACGTGAGTCATCCAAGGCACGCGGGGATTTTGAAGCAGGAAGCGCACAGACCAATCGCCTGTATTCCGCCATTCGGGAAGCACGACAAAAAATTGAAGAAATTCGTTTGAAGCAAATTAACGAAGCACGCACTGAATTGTCGGAAGTGAAAGCACGACTGGCCAGCCTGGAGCAAAACCAGATCGAATTAAGCGACCGGGTTAACCAGGCCACACTGAAAACCCCGGTGGACGGACTGGTCCAGCGAATTCTGTACAACACCCGGGGTGCCGTGGTTCCGGCAGGCAAAGAAGTAATTGAGATTGTTCCAATCGACGAACAACTGGTGTTTGAAACACGAATCAACCCCAAAGACGTGGCCTTCCTTCGACCCGCACAGCGCGCCACCATTCGGGTCACGGCATACGACCATGCCATTTATGGTGCGCTGGAAGGCAAAGTGGACAGCATTTCCGCAGACAGCTTGATCGACGAATTTGGTCGCCCTTATTTCAGCGTGAAAGTCACCGTGCCACGTCTGGAGGTGAACGAAAAAGTTCGCCTGATGCCGGGGATGGTTGCCAATGTCAGTATTGAAACTGAAGAACGAACTGTGTTGTCTTACCTTACGAAACCGGTTTTACGCGGCTCAATCGAAGCATTCACCGAGCAATAAACACACACCACTTAACTCCACAGAGTTAACTCTCGCCACGCCTGACCGAATCACCTGTTTGGCAGACAGTTGACTTGGAACCAAACTCGCGAATCGATCACTTATCAATGACATCGACCCCGAGGATTAGTATGAGCGAGAAGCCCCCCGTTGTGAATGCCCAAGAATGCGACCCAAGCACGCTGGGCTTGGCCAGAAAGCCAAGACCGGCCATGAAAAGAAAGCCACAAACAGAAGTTGTGGTTCAGCTGGGTCCTTTCACCGACGGCCAAATTACCGCACCGGAAATGGTTCGCCCCCTTGAAGGCCCCACCGAATGGCTGATCAAACCAAAAACCGGTGAAATTGTGCCGTTCGATTCAGGCACACCACCGGAAAAAGACGTGATCCGGAAATACATTACGGTGGGCGCGCAAGACAACGACGTTCCAGACGATCTTCCCAAGATCAGCGAGGGTTATGTTGTTGAGCGAGTAAGCCAGGATCCATTGCCCAGCATGGACG